>NZ_JBNFVY010000019.1:0-9574 GCF_049943335.1 Aliiroseovarius sp. PTFE2010 | reverse complement strand
GGACAACCCGCGCCGCTTTTTTGTGGAACAGATTCCCCATGGGCGGCGATTCCCGGGATCGAAAATAGTAGCCAACGGCAAAATGTTCGCTTAATGTTCCCCTCACGCCAGGCACGAAGGGGGGCACCAATGATTACAGGAAGTTGCTGCTGCGGGGCGGTTGAGTTTCAGTTGAAATCAGAGCCGTCGATGATGGGAACGTGCCATTGCTCGCGCTGCCGCAAGGTCGGGGCAAGCACGATCGTCTTTGTCAAAAAAGCCGATCTTGTATGGGTGAAAGGTCAAGAGCAGGTCACGCTCTACAGTCCGGACGCGCCCTACAAATATGGTCGGTGCTTTTGCAAGATCTGCGGGACATCTCTGGGTGAAATTCTGTCCGACGACGACAGTTTCCCGATCGCCGCCAACGTCCTTGATACCCCGCTACCGATCCAGAACCAGTTCCACGAATTCGTATCGGAAAAGCCGGACTGGCTGATGATCTGCGACAACGCTCGGCAATCAGATGGGCACCCGTCCTAGGCCCGAGACGTGCCGCAGTCGCCGGGCACGTTGTCCGGCCGTCCATCCATCCGTTTGGCATAGAAGACACGCGCCTCGCCGGGCGGGTAATCGTCGATCCGGCCGACGCGCTGATACCCGAGCGCTTCGTAGAAGGCGGGGGCCTGAAATGTGTAGGTGTCCAGCCAAATGCCCGTCATGTTGCGTTGGCGGGCCTGCTCTTCGACACGCGCCATGAGCGCGCGCCCCACCCCGGACCGCCGGGACCCGGGGTCTGTCGCAAGGAGTTCGACAAAACACCATGCCACCCCAAAGACCGCAACCAAGGCGCCAGTCACCTTGTCCCCTTCGCGATGCTCAAAGAGCACCTTGTCATTCTGAAAGTGATGACCGGCCGCGGCGGCATGTTCGCTCAACCAGTCGATAACCTGCGCTTCGCCGCGCTTTAGCGCCATGGCGTCGTTGGTCATGGATATGGTCGGTCCATGTGGCATTTGTGTCCCCTTTTCCGAACATACCAAGCCAGATCTGCGTCGCGGTCAAGGCAGAGCCGGTTTGCTGTTAAACCTGTGACCTCGACACCAACGAAGCGCCATTTCGGGCGGTCCAGCCCATCATGTACGCGGTCAAGGCGCTGGCAGGCCGGGGCCGATTGACCAAAGGCACCTGTGCAAAGCGTGCCAAAAAACGATAGGTGCGTGCCCATTGGAACTGGCTGCCCGATCAGCTGGATGTCAGCGCCCCTTTCCCTTGGCGCGCCCATTGGGTACACCGGCCCAAACAGAAGCTTCACAGGTGTTCTATGGCCGACAACAAGTTCGTTTACTTCATGGATGGCGTGTCCAAGACATATCCCGGCGGCAAGAAGGTGTTTGAAAACATCCGCCTGAACTTCCTGCCCGGGGTCAAGATCGGTGTCGTCGGCGTGAACGGCGCCGGTAAATCGACGCTGCTCAAGGTGATGGCGGGGCTGGACAAGGATTTCACCGGGGAAGCCTGGGCGGCCGAGGGCGCCAAGGTCGGCTATCTGCCGCAAGAGCCGGAATTGGACCCGTCGCTGGATGTGCGCGGCAATGTCATGCTGGGTGTTGCTCCGAAAAAGGCGATCCTGGACCGGTACAACGAACTGGCCATGAACTATTCGGACGAGACCGCCGAAGAGATGGCCAAGCTGCAGGACGAGATCGACGCGCAAAACCTGTGGGATCTGGACGCACAGGTCGACATTTCGATGGAAGCACTGCGCTGCCCACCAGACGAAGCAGATGTCACCACCCTGTCAGGTGGGGAAAAACGGCGGGTGGCACTGTGCAAGCTGCTGCTGGAAGCGCCTGACATGCTGCTGTTGGACGAACCGACCAACCACCTGGACGCCGAAACCATCGCCTGGCTGCAACAGCACCTGATCGACTACAAAGGCACCATTCTGATCGTCACCCACGACCGCTACTTCCTGGATGATATCACCGGCTGGATTCTGGAATTGGACCGTGGCCGGGGCGTGCCCTACGAAGGCAATTATTCCAGCTGGTTGGAGCAGAAAGCAAAGCGGCTGGAACAGGAAGCGCGCGAGGACAACTCCAAGCAAAAAACGCTCGAGCGCGAACTGGAATGGATGCGCCAGGGTGCCAAGGCGCGCCAGTCGAAACAGAAAGCCCGGATCGACCGCTACAACGAATTGGCCAACCAGTCCGAGCGCGAAAAGATTTCCCGCGCCCAAATCGTCATTCCCAACGGGCCGCGCCTGGGCAGCAAGGTGATCGAGGTCGACGGCCTGAAAAAGCATATGGGCGACAAACTGCTGGTCGAAGACCTGAGCTTTTCGCTGCCGCCAGGTGGAATTGTCGGCGTGATCGGCCCCAACGGTGCAGGTAAAACCACGCTGTTTCGCATGCTGACCGGGCAGGAACAGCCCGACGAAGGCACAATCGAATACGGCGACACGGTCAAGTTGTCCTATGTCGATCAGACGCGCGACGATCTGAAAGACAACGAAACTGTGTGGGAAGCGATTGCCGACGGTCAGGACATCATCAAACTGGGTGACGCCGAGGTGAACGCGCGCGCCTATTGCGGGGCGTTCAACTTCAAGGGCGGCGATCAACAGAAAAAGGTGTCGCTGCTGTCAGGTGGTGAACGCAACCGCGTCCATATGGCCCGTCTTCTGCGCGAGGGCGGCAATGTGCTGCTGCTTGACGAACCGACAAACGATCTCGACGTTGAAACCCTGCGGGCACTTGAGGACGCGCTGGTCGATTTCGCCGGCTGCGCCGTGGTCATCTCGCACGACCGTTTCTTCCTTGACCGGATTTGTACCCACATTCTGGCCTTTGAGGGCGATGCGCATGTGGAATGGTTCGAAGGCAACTTCGAAGACTACGAAGAAGACAAGAAACGCCGCCTGGGCGCCGACGCGCTGGAGCCAAAGCGGATGAAATACAGGAAGTTCACGCGGTAACAGCCATTCAGACGCCTACGGGCGCCTTTGTTACACCCGGCCCATAGTTGGCCGGGTCGCGCACGGGTCAAATTCCGCCAGCGCAAAGGTGCGGAAAACGTGACAGATCGCCTCCGCGCCGTTACCGTGTTCCCATGCCCCTGTCTTTCACCATAAACTGCCCCGACCATGAAACCGCGTCAGAGATCGCCGATGCGCTGCTTGGTCAGCACTTGGTCGCTTGCGCCAACATTCTGCCCGCGATTGAAAGCCGGTATCATTGGAAGGGTAGGATCGAGCGAACGCGCGAGTTTCCGCTTGTGCTCAAAACCAGCGAAGAACTTGGCGACAAAGTCGAGCGGGCCGTGCGCGCCCTGCATCCCTATGAAACCCCTCCGATTTTGCGCGATACCTTTTGTGCCAATGCCGACTACGAAGCATGGATCGCCGCCGAGACCCTTTCCGAATAAGCTTGCTATTTGATCCAATAGGGCTCATATGGGCCGTGCTACGTTACCTCTTTCGACCCTACTGTTCTCCTTTTCGGCCACAGTCCTCGATCGATCGCTGACTGAGCCGGGCTGCCACAATCTCGTGGGCAGCACCAAACAGGAGTAAACACGATGGCCAATGGCACCGTGAAATGGTTCAACGCAACTAAAGGTTTCGGCTTTATTGAGCCCGAAGGCGGCAGCAAAGATGTGTTCGTGCACATCTCGGCCGTGGAACGCTCGGGTCTGACAGGCCTGAACGACGGTCAGAAAGTCACTTTTGACCTGGAAGCAGGCCGTGACGGCCGCGAAAGCGCTGTGAACCTGGCCCTGGCCTAAGCCAGCCGGATACGAAAGGGGCGCGCGGACACCCGCGCGCACCGACCATCCCACGCAAACGTGGCTTGAACTTCCTGCCCCCAGCGCTTCATCATGACACACCAGATGAAAGACGGGGAGCACCATGTCCTACACATTCACACGCACCATCGACGGCAGTTTCGAAGATGTTGACGCGCGAACTCGCGCAGCGCTGGCCGACCATGGCTTTGGCGTGCTGACCGAAATCGACGTGGCCGCCACCATGAAAAAGAAGCTGGACCGCGAGATGCCTGCCTATCGCATCCTGGGCGCCTGCAATCCCGGCATGGCTTGGCAAGCGATTGAACTGGAACCGTGCATCGGTGCGATGCTGCCCTGCAACGTGATCCTGCGCCAGACCGACACCGGCGTCGAGGTATCTGCAGTCGATCCTGCTGCATCCATGCAGGCCGTTGACAACGACGCGCTGCCCGCTGTCACCGCGCAAGTGGGCGAAATGCTAAAAAAGGCGCTGGATGCGATTTGAACGCAACTTTGATGGTGGCAGTGCGTTAAGCTTTCAATATGTTGCGATACCCGCAGCCCTTGATCTTTTGTAAGCATGGATTGACCCAACTTGACCCGCCCGATCCAAGTCACCGGCCTGATCGCCGCATTCGCAACTCTTGCAGGCCCAACCTTGGGATTCGAATCGCAGTTGCGCGGGGCCATGACCGATAGTGTCGAAGCCTCGGTGCGCGCCAGTTCGCGCGTTTTGGCAGCGCGGCGCGAAAATGTGACCAGTCCGCAGGACATCATTACTGCCGCCCAGTCGGATTATCGTCAGATCACCGCCGCGCTCTATGATGCGGGCTACTACGGCGGAACCGTCAATATCCAGGTCGATGGGGTCGAAGCGGCGGCCATATCCCCCTTGAACGTCCCCGCCCAGGTTTCGACAGTCACGCTTACGGTCGATGCCGGCGCGCGCTTTGCGTTCGGCCGCGCCAGCGTCACCCCATTGGCCCCAGGCACCGACCTGCCCGACGGGTTCGCGCCGGGCCAAGCGGCCGAATTGACGGCCATCAAACAGGCATCCAGTATCGCCATCGATGGATGGCGCGCCGCGTCACACGCCAAAGCCAGCGTCGGCGCACAGCGCATCGTCGCGCGCCATCCCTCAGCGCAGCTCGATGTCGATCTGCGGATTGTTCCTGGCCCGGCACTGGCGTTCGGCCAGATCGAATTTTCCGGCAGCGATACCGTGCGTAACGAACGCCTGGCCCAGATCGCGGGCCTGCCCATCGGCCAGCCGTTTTCCCCCCAAGATCTGGAAACCGCGGCAACGCGGCTGCGCCGGTCCGGTGTGTTCCGCTCGGTCGCCCTTCGCGAGGCAGACACGCCAAACGCCGACGGCACGTTGGACATTTCCGCGCAACTTGTGGAATACAAACCGCGCCGATTTGGCTTTGGCGCCGAGATATCCTCGTTCGAGGGCGGCACCCTGTCCGCCTATTGGCTGCACCGAAACCTGTTTGGTGGCGCCGAACGATTTCGCGTCGATGGCGAGGTGTCTGGGTTGGGGTCAAACACCGGAATAGACTACGCGATAACGACCCGCATCGCCCGCCCGGCGACCTTTTGGACGGATACGACCGCCTACATCGAAGCGAACATCGCGCTGTTGGACGAGCCGGACTATTATTCAAGGCAAGCCGGGTTTGAATTCGGATTAGAGGCGATCATCACGGATGATCTGACCGCAAGCGCGGGCTTGGGGTATCGCTATTCTGACGTGCGCGACGATCTGGGCGAACGCACATTTTCGCATATCGTTTTCCCATTGTCCCTGGCTTGGGATCGGCGCGATAGCGAGGTCGACGCCAAGAATGGCACCTATGTACAGGCAGACGGGCTGCCCTTTGTCGGGATGAGCGGTTCGGCGACAGGCACCCGCGCCTATGCAGATGCGCGCGCCTACCGGGGTTTTGGAACAGATGACCGGTTTGTTCTGGCGGGCCGGTTGCAGGTCGGATCGGTATTCGGGGCAGGCTTGGCCGACACGCCACCTGACCTGCTGTTCCATTCGGGGGGCGGGGGCAC
Organism: Aliiroseovarius sp. PTFE2010; assembly: GCF_049943335.1. Lineage (NCBI taxonomy): Bacteria > Pseudomonadati > Pseudomonadota > Alphaproteobacteria > Rhodobacterales > Paracoccaceae > Aliiroseovarius > Aliiroseovarius sp. PTFE2010. The sequence goes on along the minus strand of NZ_JBNFVY010000019.1, from coordinate 3,742 downwards.
GGTTCGTGGTCAGCCCTATCAGTCGCTCGGCGTTGATCTGGGCGGCGGCGACCGCGTCGGCGGGCGTAGCTTTCTAGGCGCCTCGGGCGAAGTGCGTGCAGAGGTTTGGGACAACGTCTCGGCCGTGGCGTTTTACGATGTCGGCTGGATCGCAGAAACGTCTGTGCCCGGCGACGGGTCGATGCACGCGGGCGCCGGGATCGGGGTGCGCTATGCCACGGGCATCGGGCCGATCCGACTGGACATGGCCAAACCGGTCGCCGGGGATACCGGCAACGGCTACCAGATTTACGTGGGGATCGGGCAGGCATTCTGATGCGCAGACTATGGATTTACGCCACCGTTTTTGCCGCGGCACCGGTATTGGCGCAAGACACGACAGAACGGGACCGCTCGTACCTGACCGGGCTGATCGAAGATGCCCTTTCCGGCGTAGGGCGTGAGGTGCGGATCGACGGGTTTCGCGGCGCGCTCAGCTCGACCGCGCGGTTTGACAGCCTGACCGTGGCCGACGACGAAGGCGTCTGGATTACCGTGACCGATGGCACATTGCAGTGGGACCGAAGCGCGCTTTTGGCCGGTGCGATTGACATCAGCGAAATTACCGTCGGACAGGTCGACCTGCCGCGTCTGCCTGTAGCGCAAGACACCGGGCCCGCCCCCGCCGCGCAGGATTTCGAATTGCCCGACCTACCGGTCAGCCTGAAACTGGATTCGTTGAATATCCGTCAGGCCAACCTTGGCCCCGCATTCCTGGGCGAAGACGTCCAGTTGGCGATCGAAGGCAGTGCACAATTGGCCGGCGGCGAAGGCCAGGCCGCGCTGACGATGGAGCGCACAGATGGCGAGCAGGGCACCATCGCCCTGTCCGGCGCCTTTGATAATGCCACCGAGGTGCTGCAGGTGCAGCTGAACATGACCGAGGGCCCGGACGGGCTCTTTGCCAATGCAGTCAGCCTGCCGGGCAAACCGGCGATTGAATTCATTGCCGATGGTCAGGGACCGCTGGGCGACTTTGCTGCGGATATCGCGCTGGCCACCGACGGCGTCGAACGTCTGGGCGGCACGGTCCGCGTGGCGGATGTGCCCACGGATCCCACCCAGAGCACATCCGACAGCACCGGCGAACCCGCGCCCAAGGCCCGCCGGTTCGCCGCAGATATCTCTGGGGACATCCAGCCCCTGTTCCAGGCGGATTACGCCCGCTTCTTCGGCCCGGACACGCAGTTCCGCGTCATCGGTGAACAGACAACGGACGGCGATATTTCCCTATCCAACCTATCCATTACGACCGACGCACTTCAGGTTGCCGGCCGGGCGGACCTGGCGGCAAGCGGGCTGCCCCGCGCTTTTGTCCTGACCATTGACATGGGCGGCGAAGGCCCGGTTCTGTTGCCGCTGTCGGGCCCCAAAGCATACGTGACTCTTGCCAGACTAGAGGCCCATTACGATGCCGCTCAAGGCGACGAGTTTTCCGTTGACGGGGTGGTTTCGGGCTTTTCTCGCGATGATATCGCGGTCGACCTGGCAGTTCTGTCCGCAAGTGGCACGATCTCCGAGCTGTTCGAGACGGCAGACAACGCAACCCGCGTCAGTGCGCAGGCCGGGCTGGACCTGGTTGGCCTGACCCATGAGGACGCGGCGCTGCAACAGGCGCTTGGCTCGGGGGCGACACTGGAATTCGGGGCGCGCTGGCAATCGGGCCAGCCGATCCGGTTCGAGGACCTGGCGCTTGATGCGGGCGATATCGGGGTGACCGGCACGGCGGCAATCGACGGGTTCGACGATAACTTCCAGACCACATTCGACGTTCAGCTGCGCGTCAATGACCTTGCGCGCCTGTCTGGCGTTGTGGCCCTGCCGGGGCTGTCCGGCAGCGGCACGGCAAGCGCTGTGGGTGATTATGCGGCGCTGACCGGTGCCTTCGATGCCCAGGTCGCGCTAGAGGCACAAAGCCTTCGCACCGGCATCGCGCAGGTTGATGCCGTGACGGGCGCGCAGACGACGGTCGCTTTGGATGCGGCGCGCGACAACCAAGGTACAGTTCTGCGCGCGCTATCGCTCGACAGTGTTGCGAGCGCGGCCAACGTGTCTGGCCGGATCGACGCCACCGGCGGCACCTTTGACTATCGCGCGCAGATCGACAATCTGGGACGGATCGCCGACGGGATCAGCGGACCGGCTTCGATCAACGGGACCGCTTCGGCCGCATCGGGACTGGAGCGCTGGCAGATCGACGCCGATGCAACCGGCCCGGGCGACACCACCGCAGCGCTGAGCGGCAACGTGATCGTGTCGCCGTCCCTTGTTCTGGACCTCAGCGCAGCGGGCACCGCCCCCCTGGCGCTGGCGAACAACTATTTGTCAGAGATGTCCATTCAGGGCACTGCGCGATATGATTTGACCATCGCCGGCGCACCATCCTTGAACGCCGTGACAGGCACGATCGAAACGTCGGGCGCGCGCCTGGCCCAGGCGTCGCTCGGGCAATCCCTGACGGAAATTGACGCGACTGTCCAGATTGCGAACGGCGCGGCCCAGACCACATTGTCGGCCAAACCGAGCCGTGGCGGGCGAATTTCGGCAAACGGCACATTGGGGCTGGAAGCGCCCATGCCTACCGACCTGCGCATCGACCTGATCGGCGCCCGGTTCGAAGACGGCAAACTCTATAGCACCCGCGTGGACGGACAGTTGAATCTGACAGGTCCGCTGCAAGGCGGTGCAACTCTGGCAGGCACGCTCACGCTTGATGCAACGGAAATCGCCGTGCCATCCGGCACGATGAGTTCCAGCGGTTCGGACATTCCCGAAATAACCCATGTCGGTGCGCCCGACGCGGTGACGCGCAGCCGCAGCCGAGCCGGCCTGATCGAGACGGGCAACGGTGGGGGGGCTTCAAGACCGATTGGTCTGAACATCCGCATTGACGCCCCGAACCAGATTTTCGTGCGCGGCCGTGGGCTGGACGCCGAACTGGGTGGCGGCCTGCGCGTCACGGGCACGACAGCTGACGTCATTCCGATCGGTCAATTCGATCTGGTCCGCGGGCGGCTGGATATTCTGGGCAAACGTGTCGAACTGGATGAAGGCAGTTTGTCGCTGCGTGGTACACTCAATCCCCGCCTGTATCTCGTGGCCTCGACCGAGGCAGACGACGCCACGGTCACCATCACACTGGAAGGGCCGGCCGATGATCTTGACGTTTCATTTGCGTCCAGTCCCGAACTGCCCGACGACGAAATTCTGGCCCGGTTGTTGTTCGGCAAAGGCGTCACCGAAATTTCCGCAGTGCAAGCCGCGCAGCTTGCTTCAGCCGTCGTCACGCTGGCGGGCAAGGGCGGTGAAGGCGTGGTTGGGAACCTTCGCCGCAACTTCGGACTGGACGATTTGGATGTAACCACGTCAGACGAAGGCACAGCTGAACTTCGCGTGGGCAAGTACCTGTCGGATAACATCTATTCGGATGTCACCGTCGACAGCGAAGGCAATTCCACCATCGAACTGAACCTGGATATCACCGAAGATATCACCGCACGCGGGTCATTGGGATCAGACGGGACAACCGGCATCGGCGTGTTTTTCGAGCAGGACTACTAAGCGTAGTTGGTGGAGCCGATCGGGATCGAACCGACGACCTCGTCATTGCGAACGACGCGCTCTCCCAACTGAGCTACGGCCCCACGCCATCCGAAATGGAACACCACACTCTGCTTGTCAAGATTGCGGTGATCGCGCCGGC
>NZ_JBNFVY010000018.1:0-18984 GCF_049943335.1 Aliiroseovarius sp. PTFE2010 | reverse complement strand
CGATCGCCATGGAAGACGGCCTGCGCTTCGCCATCCGCGAAGGCGGCCGCACCGTAGGCTCCGGCGTCGTCTCGAAAATCATCGAGTAAGCCGGGACGGGCAGAAACAGGAAAGGGCCGCTGGTTTCAGCGGCCCTTTTGTTTTGGATGTCACCGCACAGCGAAAATCGCTGACGATCAGGCTATTCAGGCGGCGGCTTTGTTGATCCCGTGCGTGGCAATCTGGGTCATGTGCCGGTCACCATCGTAGGTTTCGTCCAGGCATTTTTCCAGCACCGCCGCGTCGCCGTCCAGGCCAAGCCGGTTGGCAAAGGCCACCAGGGTGCCGTAGCCGGCCAGCGCGTAGTGCACCATCCGTTGGTACTGCGCGATGATCATTGCATCACGCGCGTCTGCATCGCCGAAGTCTTCTTTGATCGCGTGGGCGCGGGCTTCGGCCACCAGGCCTTCCATCCCTTTGCAGTGCTCGCCTTCGGGATCCAGGCCGTGGTCGTTGCACAGGCCGGTTAGCGCCTCCATGCCGTCGGCGATGCCGGTTGCGCCGTTCTTCAGGGCTTTTTGTACATCGTCGTTCTTTGCGTGGCGGCCCAGTTCGGTGGTCGCATCAAGCGATTGCTTGCAGGCGCTGTACAGGTCCTGAAGCATGTCGTGGTAAACGTCTTTCAGATCGTGAAGTGCCATGTGGTCCTCCTGTTTTCATCTGCCCAATCAACGGGGGTACGGCGCGCAGAGTTCCGCGGCAATTGCGCAACCACGCGGTTTTCCGCTAGAATGGGGAAATCCAATGGAGGGTGCGATGAACAAGCCGCTGAACTGATCCACACGCAATTCGCAATCAGGAGTTCAGCATGCCCCACGGGTTTCTCGACGCGCGCCTGCGTCATCCAATCACCCTGCCGGATGGGCAAACCCATCCAGACACCGTCTGGTTGTCGGCTGTCATCGATCACCCGAATATCGATGTCGGTGACTTCACATATTACAATGATTTCGAACCCGTCGCAGACTATGCGGCCCGTATCGCCCCCTATCTGCATCCCGGCGCGCCGGAACGCTTGCGCATTGGCCGGTTTTGTCAGTTTGCGCATGGCACGCGGTTCATCACGTCGTCTGCCAATCATCCGCTAAACTGGTTCACGACCTACCCGTTCGCCATATTCGATCACGATCAGATGCCCCATTTCGCCGAGGAATTTTCGCGCGGCTGCGATACGGTGATCGGCAATGATGTCTGGACCGGGCATGGCGCGATGGTCTTGCCGGGCGTGACAATCGGGAACGGCGTGATCGTCGGGGCCGGGGCGGTTGTCACGCGGGACGTGCCCGATTGGCACGTGGTGGCCGGCAACCCGGCCCGCGTGATCCGGGCGCGGTTTGATCAAGACCTGTGCGCGCAACTTGATCGCTTGGCATGGTGGGACCGGCCGCTGGATGATATCCGCGCCCTGGTGCCGCTTTTGGCCGGACATGACGAAAAGGCACTGCGCGATACGCTTGAACGCATCGAAAGCCCTTGATCTTGGCCAGCCGGTGACGTAATCAGCGCATCGGCCTTAGGGGTATAGCTCAGTTGGTAGAGCGACGGTCTCCAAAACCGTAGGTCGCGGGTTCGAACCCTGCTGCCCCTGCCAGGCCGGTTTCCGCCAAATCCAAGGTTGAATTCGTGCGGCCGAGCGCGTATCTGACCCTCCACACGACGACCAGCCTTCAGGGGATCGATATGGCCAACCCGCTACAGTTCATCCAGCAGACCCGCGCCGAGATCGCCAAGGTCGTATGGCCGACCCGCCGCGAAGTGGTGCTGACAACCGTCATGGTTTTCATCATGGCCGCACTGACGTCGGTGTTCTTTTTTCTGGTCGATCTTCTGATCCGCAGCGGCTTTCAGGGTCTTCTGGAATTCGCGGCGCAGTAAATCGCGGCCAAAAAGGTTGAACTCGCGCGCGCAGGCGGCTAATGCGGGCGGGATTTCCGAGCGAGGCGTGCAACGATTCTGGTCGCACGCCGCTTTTTGTTCGGCGCGTGGCGGCGAAACCGCCGAAACTAACAGGGCCTGAAAAAGGCGCAGATAAAGGACGACGGGCATATGGCGAAGCGTTGGTATTCGGTAAGCGTTCTCTCGAATTTCGAGAAGAAAGTCGCCGAGCAGATCAAGCACGCTGTCGAAGAAAACGGCCTTGAGGATCAGATCGAAGAGGTTCTGGTCCCCACCGAGGAAGTGATCGAAGTGCGCCGTGGCAAGAAGGTCACGACCGAGCGCCGCTTTATGCCGGGCTATGTGCTGGTGCGCATGGAGATGACCGACCAGGGCTATCACCTGATCAATTCGACCAACCGCGTCACCGGCTTTCTTGGCGCGCAGGGCAAACCGATGCCAATGCGCGACGAAGAGGTGAACCAGATCCTCAACCGCGTCGAAGAAGGTGCCGAAGCGCCCCGGACGCTGATTTCCTTTGAGGTCGGCGAAAACGTATCCGTCAACGACGGTCCGTTCGAAGGCTTCGACGGCATGGTCGAAGACGTGGACGATGACAACCAGCGCCTCAAGGTCACGGTGTCGATCTTTGGCCGGGCCACCCCGGTCGAACTGGAATTCACGCAGGTCAGCAAGCGAAGCTGACCCGTGATCGCGCCCAACAGGGCGCACCCGATTGTGGGAGGCGAGGGCGGCGCGCCGTTCGGACCAGACCACACAACATGAACGGCCCGGCAGACGCGTTTGTCCGGGTGTTGGAAAAGGAGAAGGCCAATGGCCAAGAAGCTCGCAGGCAAGATGAAGCTGCAAGTGCCCGCCGGTCAGGCAAACCCGTCGCCGCCCGTCGGCCCCGCACTGGGTCAGCGCGGGATCAACATCATGGAATTTTGCAAGGCGTTCAACGCCAAGACGCAAGAGATGGAGCCCGGTGCGCCGTGCCCGACCGTGATCACCTATTACCAGGACAAATCCTTCACGATGGATATCAAGACGCCGCCTGCGTCTTATTACCTCAAGAAGGCTGCCAAGCTGAAGTCGGGCGCCAACACCCCCGGTCGCGAGACCGCCGGTTCGGTCACCGCCAAGCAGGTGCGCGAGATCGCGGAAGCCAAGATGAAGGATCTGAACGCCAATGATGTGGAAGCTGCAATGCTGATCATCATCGGTTCGGCCCGGTCGATGGGCATCGAGGTGAAAGGGTAAGTCATGGCTAAACTCGGAAAACGTACCGCTGCCATTCGCGAAGCTTTTGCCGGCAAGGAAGACCTGTCGGTTGAGGACGCTGTTGCCCTGGTCAAGGGTAATGCAACGGCCAAATTCGACGAAACGGTCGAAATTGCCCTGAACCTGGGCGTCGATCCCCGTCACGCTGACCAGATGGTGCGCGGCGTTGTCAGCCTGCCCAACGGCACTGGCAAGGACGTGCGCGTTGCTGTCTTTGCGCGCGGCGCCAAGGCGGATGAGGCCAAGGAAGCCGGGGCCGATATCGTGGGCGCCGAAGACCTGATGGAAACCGTTCAGGGCGGCACAATCGATTTTGATCGCTGCATCGCCACCCCCGACATGATGCCGATCGTTGGCCGTCTGGGCAAGGTTCTGGGGCCGCGCAACCTGATGCCGAACCCCAAGGTCGGCACCGTGACCATGGATGTCGCCCAAGCTGTTCAGGCTGCCAAGGGCGGCGAGGTGCAGTTCAAGGCGGAAAAAGCCGGTGTAGTGCACGCTGGTGTCGGCAAGGCATCGTTCGACGAAGCCAAGCTGATCGAAAATGTCCGCGCTTTCGTGGATGCGGTCCAAAAGGCCAAGCCGTCGGGTGCCAAGGGGCCCTACATGAAAAAGGTCTCGATCTCATCGACCATGGGTCCGGGCGTGTCGATCAACGTCGACAGCGCGACCGGCAACTGATCCGCGCGATCAGGCAAGAACACGAAAAAGGCACCCGAATGTGGTGCCTTTTTTGATTTTGGCCGTGCACCGTTTCGTGAACACCGACGATTGCACGGCATGGCGGGTTGTCCTGCCTTTTAATTCACTCTAAAGACACCTCTGCAAGCCAGCGTGCGATTCGTCGTGCGCTGTTTTGCATTTCGTCCAAGACGGTGGGTGGCGTCGATTCTGGTGTCATAATTCCTGCCTGAGACGGGAAAGAACCAAATTCTCCGGGTGTTATACCTCGGGCGATTTTGCGACGGACCCGTATGGACCCGATTGTCGGGCGCAGGCCCGGCAAAATATGAGCTGGAGGGTCTGACCCTCCTTACTTGGAGTGAAACTGTGGATAGAGCCCAGAAAGAGAAATTGGTCGAAGAGCTCGGCCAGATCTTCGAAAGCTCTGGCGTGGTCGTCGTTGCACACTACGCAGGTCTTACGGTTGCCGAAATGCAGGAACTGCGGGCGCAAATGCGCGATGCCGGCGGTTCGGTGCGCGTTGCCAAGAACAAGCTCGCCAAAATCGCCCTTGAGGGAACGCCGAACGCTTCGATCGCCGATCTTCTCAATGGCATGACTGTGATCGCCTATTCCGAGGACCCTGTGGCTGCGGCCAAGGTCGTCGACACCTACGCCAAGGAAAACGACAAGCTCGTGATCCTGGGTGGTGCCATGGGCGGCACAGCATTGGACGTCGACGGTGTGAAAGCTGTCGCCAAACTGCCGTCGCGCGAGGAACTCATTGCCTCGATCGCCGGTTGCATTGGCGCACCCGCTTCCAACATCGCCGGTGCCATTGGCGCGCCTGCTTCGAACATCGCGTCCATCTTGTCCACGATCGAGGACAAGGCGGCTGCTTAAGCAATCTGGCCTGCGTGGGGTCGAACGAACCCTCGTTGGAACACATCTGATAGAACGGAAACAGTATAATGGCTGATCTGAAGAAACTTGCTGAAGAGATCGTGGGTCTGACCCTTCTCGAAGCTCAGGAACTGAAAACCATCCTGAAAGACGAATACGGCATCGAGCCCGCTGCTGGCGGCGCTGTGATGGTTGCAGGCGGCGGCGATGCCGGCGGTGCAGCTGCTGCTGAAGAAAAAACCGAATTCGACGTTGTCCTGAAGGACGCCGGCGGTTCGAAAATCAACGTGATCAAAGAAGTTCGCGGCATCACCGGTCTTGGCCTGAAAGAAGCCAAGGACCTGGTCGAAGCAGGCGGCAAGATCAAGGAAGGCGCTTCGAAAGACGAAGCCGAAGAGATCAAGGGCAAGCTGGAAGCCGCTGGCGCGACTGTCGAGCTGGCCTAAGGCCACGTTGGCCCCAAGAGGGCCGAAATCATCTGGCTGGGCTCGGAAAACCGGGCCCAGCCGAACCTGTCTTGAAAAGGGCCTTTTCGAAAAAGGGTGTTTTCCAAGGGTTGGTTCAATGGTCGGGAGCGCCCCGTGGGAAGGGCGCAGGAATAGACCGAACCCCCGTTTCGTAAGTGCGCGTCCGCCGGTGCCCGACGGCCGGCCGCGTCCGCGAAAATAGCAAAGGTAGATGCACGTGGCTCAGACTTTCCTCGGCCAGAAGCGGCTCCGCAAATATTTCGGTAAAATCCGCGAAGTACTCGAAATGCCGAACCTCATCGAGGTTCAGAAATCCTCTTACGATCTGTTCCTGAACTCTGGCGATCAGCCCGACCCCCAAGAGGGCGAAGGCATCAACGGTGTGTTCCAGTCGGTCTTCCCCATCAAGGATTTCAACGAAACCGCCGTGCTTGAATTCGTCAAGTACGAGCTGGAAAACCCCAAGTACGATGTCGAGGAATGCCAGCAGCGCGACATGACCTACAGTGCCCCGCTGAAGGTGACGCTGCGCCTGATCGTCTTTGATATCGACGAAGATACCGGCAACAAGTCGGTCAAGGACATCAAGGAACAAGACGTATTCATGGGCGACATGCCCTTGATGACCCCGAACGGCACCTTCGTTGTGAACGGCACCGAACGGGTCATCGTCAGCCAGATGCACCGCTCGCCCGGTGTGTTTTTCGACCACGACAAAGGCAAAACCCACAGCTCGGGCAAGCTGCTCTTCGCCTGCCGCATCATTCCCTATCGCGGCTCGTGGCTCGACTTTGAATTTGACGCTAAGGACATCGTCTTTTCGCGTATTGACCGTCGGCGCAAACTGCCGGTCACGACCCTGCTGTATGCCCTGGGCCTGGACCAGGAAGGCATCATGGATGCCTATTACGAAACGGTCGACTACAAGCTTGAAAAGAACAAGGGCTGGGTCACCACCTTCTTCCCCGATCGCGTCCGCGGTACCCGCCCGGTGTTCGATCTGGTCGATGCTGCCACTGGCGAAGTGATTGCCAAGGCCGGCGACAAGGTGACCCCGCGCACGGTCAAGAAACTGAAGGACGAAGGCAAGGTTACCGACCTGCTGATCCCGTTCGACCAGATCGTGGGCAAATACGTCGCCAAGGACATCATCAACGAAGAAACCGGCGCCATCTACGTGGAAGCCGGGGACGAACTGACTTGGGAAGTCGATAAGGACGGCGACGTCACGGGCGGCTCTCTCAAGGAATTGCTTGATGCCGGCATCACCGAACTGCCTATTCTGGATATCGATGGTGTGAACGTCGGCCCGTACATCCGCAACACGCTGGCGGTGGACAAGAACATGAACCGCGAAACCGCGCTCATGGACATCTATCGGGTCATGCGCCCGGGCGAGCCGCCGACCGTCGATGCGGCCCAGGCCCTGTTCGATACGCTGTTCTTTGACAGCGAACGATATGACCTGTCCGCTGTTGGCCGTGTGAAAATGAACATGCGCCTGGATCTGGGCAAGCCCGACACGCAGCGCACGCTGGATCGCGAAGACATCGTCGCCTGTATCAAGGCGCTGGTCGAACTGCGCGATGGGCGCGGCGAGGTGGACGATATCGACCACCTTGGCAACCGCCGGGTCCGCTCGGTCGGCGAGCTGATGGAAAACCAGTACCGCGTTGGGCTGCTGCGCATGGAGCGCGCGATCAAGGAACGCATGTCGTCGGTCGAAATCGACACGGTGATGCCGCAGGATCTGATCAACGCGAAACCGGCTGCTGCTGCGGTGCGCGAATTCTTCGGCTCGTCGCAGTTGTCGCAGTTCATGGACCAGACCAACCCGCTGTCCGAAGTGACGCACAAACGCCGCCTGTCGGCGCTTGGACCGGGCGGTCTGACCCGCGAACGCGCAGGTTTTGAAGTGCGCGACGTGCACCCGACACACTACGGCCGGATGTGCCCGATTGAGACACCGGAAGGCCCGAACATCGGTCTGATCAACTCGCTGGCCACATTTGCCCGCGTGAACAAGTACGGTTTCATCGAAACCCCGTATCGCAAGGTCGAAAACGGTCAGGTCACTGACGAAGTTCAGTACATGTCCGCGACCGAGGAAATGCGCCACACCGTGGCCCAGGCCAACGCCAACCTGGATGCGGATGGCAAGTTCATCAACGATCTGGTTTCGACCCGTCAGTCGGGCGATTTCATGCTGAACCCGCCGGCCAATGTCGATCTGATCGACGTGTCGCCGAAACAGTTGGTGTCGGTTGCTGCGGCGCTGATCCCGTTCCTTGAAAACGACGACGCCAACCGTGCGCTGATGGGCTCGAACATGCAGCGTCAGGCGGTCCCGCTGTTGCGCGCCGAGGCGCCGCTGGTCGGCACCGGCATGGAAGGCAAAGTCGCGATCGATTCGGGCGCAGCCATCCAGGCGCGCCGTGGTGGTGTCATCGACCAGGTGGACGCCACCCGGATCGTGGTCCGCGCCACCGAAGAACTGGAACCGGGCGATCCCGGCGTCGATATCTATCGTCTGCGCAAGTTCCAGCGGTCGAACCAGAACACCTGTATCAACCAGCGTCCGCTGGTGAAAGTGGGTGACAAGGTGACCAAAGGCGAAGTGATTGCCGATGGCCCGTCGACCGAGATCGGCGAACTGGCCCTGGGCAAGAACGTGGTCGTCGCCTTTATGCCGTGGAATGGCTACAACTACGAAGACTCGATCCTGATTTCCGAACGCATCGCGCGTGATGACGTGTTCACCTCGATCCACATCGAGGAATTCGAAGTTGCCGCCCGCGACACCAAGCTTGGGCCGGAAGAAATCACCCGCGACATTCCGAACGTTGGCGAAGAAGCCCTGCGCAACCTTGACGAAGCGGGCATCGTCTATGTCGGGGCCGACGTCGAGCCGGGCGATATCCTGGTCGGCAAGATCACCCCGAAGGGCGAAAGCCCGATGACGCCGGAAGAAAAGCTTCTGCGCGCCATCTTCGGTGAAAAGGCGTCGGACGTGCGCGACACGTCGCTGCGCGTCAAGCCGGGCGATTTCGGTACGGTCGTGGAAGTGCGCGTCTTTAACCGCCACGGTGTGGAAAAAGACGAACGTGCGCTGCAGATCGAGCGTGAAGAAGTCGAACGTCTGGCCCGTGACCGCGACGACGAGCTGCACATCCTTGAGCGCAACATCTACGCGCGTCTGCAGGGGATGATCCTTGGCAAGACCGCCGTCAAAGGCCCCAAGGGCGTCAAGCCCGGATCGGAGATCACCGAAGATCTGCTGGGCACGCTCAGCCGTGGTCAGTGGTGGCAGTTGGCGCTGGAAGACGAAGCCGATGCGGCCCAGGTCGAAGCGCTGAACGCCCAGTTTGAGGCCCAGAAGCGTGCGCTTGAGCACCGCTTTGAAGACAAGGTCGAAAAAGTTCGCCGCGGCGACGATCTGCCCCCAGGCGTGATGAAGATGGTCAAGGTCTTCGTGGCTGTGAAGCGCAAGCTGCAGCCCGGCGACAAAATGGCTGGGCGTCACGGCAACAAGGGCGTGATTTCGAAAGTGGTGCCGATCGAGGACATGCCGTTCCTCGCTGATGGGACCCCGGTCGATTTCTGTCTGAACCCGCTGGGTGTGCCGTCGCGTATGAACGTCGGTCAGATCCTGGAAACCCACATGGGTTGGGCGTCACGCGGTCTGGGTATTCAGATCGACGAAGCCCTGGGCGACTACCGCCGGTCGGGCGATCTGACCCCGGTCAAGGAAGCGATGCGGATCGCCTATGGTGATGACGTCTATGCCGAAGGCATCGAAGGCCAGGATGACGATCGTATCGTCGAAATGGCCCAGAACGCCACAACCGGTGTTCCGATTGCCACGCCGGTCTTCGACGGTGCCAAGGAAGCCGACGTCAACGCCGCGCTGCGAAACGCCGGGTTCGACACTTCGGGGCAGTCGATCCTGTTCGACGGTCGTTCCGGCGAGCAGTTCAGCCGCCCGGTTACCGTGGGTGTCAAATACCTGCTGAAACTGCACCACCTGGTCGATGACAAGATCCACGCACGCTCCACCGGCCCCTACAGCCTTGTGACCCAGCAGCCGCTGGGCGGTAAGGCGCAGTTCGGTGGTCAGCGGTTCGGGGAAATGGAGGTCTGGGCCCTGGAAGCCTATGGTGCCGCCTACACCCTGCAGGAAATGCTGACCGTCAAGTCGGACGACGTGGCAGGCCGGACCAAGGTCTACGAAAGCATCGTCAAGGGCGAGGACAACTTTGAAGCGGGCGTTCCCGAGAGCTTTAACGTTCTTGTGAAAGAAGTCCGCGGCCTCGGCCTGAACATGGAACTCCTGGATGCGGAGGAGGGGGACGAGTGAGCGCAGCTCACCCCGTCTCGCCCCATCCCGCACTGACGTAAGGAATACGATATGAACCAGGAACTGACGACGAACCCGTTCAACCCGCTCGCGCCGCAAAAGGTCTTTGACGAAATCAAAGTCTCGCTGGCCTCGCCCGAGCGTATCCTGTCGTGGTCGTACGGCGAAATCAAAAAGCCCGAAACCATCAACTACCGCACGTTCAAGCCCGAGCGTGACGGCCTGTTCTGCGCGCGTATCTTTGGCCCGATCAAGGATTACGAATGCCTGTGCGGCAAATATAAGCGCATGAAGTATCGCGGCGTTGTCTGCGAAAAATGCGGTGTCGAAGTGACGCTGCAAAAAGTCCGCCGCGAACGGATGGGCCACATCGAACTGGCCGCGCCTGTCGCGCACATCTGGTTCCTCAAGTCACTGCCGAGCCGCATTGGCCTGATGCTGGACATGACGCTTCGTGATCTGGAACGCGTGCTCTATTTCGAAAACTACGTGGTGATCGAACCCGGTCTGACCGATCTGTCCTATGGCCAGATGATGACCGAAGAAGAATACATGGACGCGCAGGATGCCTATGGCATGGACGCATTCAGCGCCAATATCGGTGCCGAAGCGATCCGCGAAATGTTGTCCGCCATCGATCTGGAATCGACCGCCGAACAACTGCGCGAAGATCTCAAGGAAGCTACGGGCGAACTGAAGCCCAAGAAAATCATCAAACGTCTGAAGATTGTCGAAAGCTTCCTGGAATCGGGCAACCGCCCCGAATGGATGGTCATGACGGTGATCCCCGTGATCCCGCCAGAACTGCGTCCGTTGGTTCCTCTGGACGGGGGCCGGTTTGCGACGTCCGATCTGAACGATCTGTATCGCCGCGTGATCAACCGGAACAACCGCCTCAAGCGCCTGATCGAACTGCGTGCGCCTGACATCATCGTGCGCAACGAAAAGCGGATGCTGCAGGAATCGGTTGATGCGTTGTTCGACAACGGCCGCCGTGGCCGCGTGATCACGGGCGCCAACAAGCGGCCTCTGAAATCGCTGTCGGACATGCTGAAAGGCAAGCAGGGCCGCTTCCGCCAGAACTTGTTGGGCAAGCGCGTCGACTTTTCGGGCCGGTCCGTCATCGTGACGGGCCCCGAGTTGAAGCTGCATCAGTGTGGTCTGCCGAAGAAGATGGCGCTCGAACTGTTCAAGCCGTTCATCTATTCCCGGCTTGAAGCCAAGGGCCTGTCCAGCACGGTCAAACAGGCCAAGAAACTGGTGGAAAAGGAACGCCCCGAAGTTTGGGACATCCTGGATGAAGTGATCCGCGAACACCCGGTTCTTCTGAACCGCGCGCCCACGCTCCACCGTCTGGGCATTCAGGCGTTCGAACCGATCCTGATCGAAGGCAAGGCAATTCAGCTGCACCCGCTGGTGTGTTCGGCCTTTAACGCCGACTTTGACGGCGACCAGATGGCAGTCCACGTTCCGCTTTCCCTGGAAGCGCAACTGGAAGCGCGCGTGCTGATGATGTCGACCAACAACGTGCTGTCGCCTGCCAACGGTGCGCCGATCATCGTGCCGTCGCAGGATATGATCCTTGGCCTCTATTATATCACGATGGAGCGCGAAGGCATGAAGGGCGAAGGCAAGGTCTTTGGCTCGATCGAAGAAATGGAGCACGCCCTGACTGCGGGCGAAGTGCACCTGCACGCCAAGGTTCAGGCCCGCATCAAGCAGATCGACGAAACCGGGCAGGAGGTCTATCAGCGCTTTGATACGACACCGGGCCGGATGCGTCTGGGCAGCCTGTTGCCGCTGAACGCAAAGGCGCCGTTTGAACTGGTGAACCGCCTTTTGCGTAAGAAAGAAGTGCAGCAGGTCATCGACACTGTCTACCGTTACTGCGGTCAGAAGGAATCGGTGATCTTCTGTGACCAGATCATGAGCCTGGGTTTCCGCGAAGCGTTCAAGGCCGGCATCTCGTTCGGCAAGGACGACATGGTGGTTCCCGACAACAAGTGGGAAATCGTCGAAGAAACCCGCGATCTGGTGAAGGATTTCGAACAGCAGTACATGGACGGCCTGATCACGCAGGGCGAAAAGTACAACAAGGTTGTCGATGCCTGGGCCAAATGTAACGACAAGGTCACCGACGCGATGATGGGCACGATTTCGGCCGTCAAAAGGGACGAAAATGGCGCTGAAGCGGAACCGAACTCGGTCTACATGATGGCCCACTCGGGCGCACGTGGTTCGGTTACCCAGATGAAACAGTTGGGCGGTATGCGTGGCCTGATGGCCAAACCGTCGGGCGAGATCATCGAAACGCCGATCATCTCGAACTTTAAAGAAGGCTTGACCGTGCTTGAGTATTTCAACTCGACCCACGGTGCCCGTAAGGGTCTGTCGGATACGGCGCTCAAGACGGCGAACTCGGGTTACCTGACCCGTCGTCTGGTCGACGTGGCACAAGACTGTATCGTGCGTCTGCCTGATTGCGGTACGGATCGTGTGATCAACGCAGAAGCGGCCGTGAACGACGGTGAAGTGGTCGCCACGCTGGGCGAACGTGTTCTGGGCCGCGTCGCGGGCGAGGATGTTCTCAAGCCGGGCACCGACGAGGTGATCGTCAGCCGCAATGAACTGATCGACGAACGCAAGGCCGATGCGATCGAAAATGCCGGTCTGGCCAGCATCAAGATGCGCTCGCCCCTGACCTGCGAGGCCGAAGAAGGCGTCTGCGCCATGTGCTACGGTCGCGACCTGGCACGCGGTACGCTGGTGAACATCGGCGAAGCGGTTGGCATCATCGCGGCCCAGTCGATCGGCGAACCTGGCACCCAGCTGACGATGCGGACCTTCCACATCGGCGGCGTTGCCCAGGGTGGCCAACAATCGTTCCAAGAGGCCGGTCAAGAAGGCACGATTGTCTTCTCGAACGCCAACCTGCTGGAAAACGCCAATGGCGATCAGATTGCCATGGGCCGGAACATGCAGATTGCGATCATCGACGACAATGGCGTCGAGCGTTCGTCGTTCAAGATCGGCTATGGCACCAAGATCCACATCAAGGATGGGGCAAAGGTTTCGCGCGGCGACAAGCTGTACGAATGGGACCCATACACCCTGCCGATCATCGCCGAAAAAGGCGGCAAGGCGAAGTTCGTCGATCTGGTTACCGGCCTTTCGATCCGCGACGAGACCGACGATGCGACCGGCATGACCCAGAAGATCGTCACCGACTGGCGTTCGGTGCCCAAGGGCAACGAACTCAAGCCCGAGATTCTGATCGTGGGCGAAGATGGTGAACCGATCCGCAATGAAGCGGGCAACCCGGTGACCTATCCGATGTCGGTCGATGCCATCCTGTCGATCGAAGACGGTCAGGACATCAAGGCCGGTGACGTGGTTGCGCGTATCCCGCGTGAAGGTGCCAAGACCAAGGACATCACCGGCGGTCTGCCGCGTGTGGCCGAATTGTTCGAAGCACGGCGCCCCAAGGATCACGCCATCATCGCCGAAATCGACGGCTATGTGCGCTTTGGTCGCGACTACAAGAACAAGCGTCGCATCAGCATCGAACCGGCGGACGACACGATGGAACCGGTCGAATACATGGTGCCCAAGGGGAAACACATCCCCGTGGCCGAAGGCGACTTCGTGCAGAAGGGCGACTACATCATGGACGGCAACCCCGCGCCGCATGACATCCTGTCAATCATGGGTGTCGAAGCGCTGGCCGAGTACATGATCGACGAGGTGCAGGAGGTCTATCGTCTGCAAGGCGTGAAGATCAACGACAAGCACATCGAAGTCATCGTGCGCCAGATGCTGCAGAAGTGGGAAATCCAGTCCAGCGGCACGACGACGCTGCTCAAGGGTGAACACGTCGACAAGGCCGAATTCGATGCGGCCAACGAAAAGGCACTGGCCAAGGGCGGCTCGCCCGCGACTGGCGAACCGATCCTGCTGGGCATCACCAAGGCGTCGCTGCAAACCCGCAGCTTCATTTCGGCCGCGTCCTTCCAGGAAACGACCCGCGTGCTGACCGAAGCTTCGGTTCAGGGCAAGCGCGACAAGCTGGTTGGCCTGAAAGAAAACGTCATCGTGGGTCGTCTGATCCCGGCCGGTACGGGTGGGGCCACGCAACGCGTGCGCCAAATCGCTGCCGATCGCGATCTCAAGGTGATCAAGGAAGCCCGCGCCGAGGCCGAAGCCGCCGCAGCGCTGGCCGCCCCGACCGAAGACGACGGGCCCACCAGCGCGGCCGAGGATATCATTCTGGATATTCCCGAAAGCCGCGACGAATAGGCCAACAGGCCCGAACCAAGCAAAACCCCGCCCTTTGTGGCGGGGTTTTTTGTGGCCACCTGTCAGGCGCAACCGGCAGCAAAACGAATGCGCGACCTGCGTTCCAACGTCGGCTTTGAGCCCAGACTGACCGATGCTGCGTTATGCATGGATGACCGCTATCCAATGGCAACCAAAAACCTTCCACAACCACTTGGGTTTTGAACGGGGTTTTTGGCAGCGTTAAAAGGGGCCGCTTTTGCTTGTGCCAAAAAGGAGCGTTTTTGGTGGGCACACGGAGCAGGTCTTGACTGACTTTACTGAATATGGCCTTCTTACCTCGGTTTGCGTTGCCAGCCGCTCGCGCCCTCTTGGGTAAGGTGAAAATGCTTTGATATTTAATTCAAACACTCCGTCCAGCATTTGGTCGGTAAAGCGAGCGCCGTAAACAATTTGCTGGCATGGAGATCATCATGAACAGTGTAGATCAGGCCAAGTCTATGGCCCGCAAACTTCGGTCAGCCTTGGCCAAAGGCGACAAAGATATTTCCCACTCAGAAGCTTTGGAGCTTGTTGCAAACACGTTGGGATATTCAGATTGGAACACGGCATCGGCCAAACTGGACGGCGCCATTTCTAACGGGATCAGCTTCGGTAAGATCAGCCCTATCATCCGTATTTTTGATGAGGCCAAAGCAAGAGAGTTCTACTGCGGGTTTCTTGGCTTTGAAGTCTCATTCGAACATCGTCACGAAAAGCAACTGCCGCTCTACATGGGCGTCGAGCGTGCCGGTGCGCTTTTACATCTTACAGAGCATCATGGCGATGCAAGCCCCGGATCGAACGTATTTTTGCCAACGCAAAAAATTCGAATGTTTCATAAGGAGCTTTCGGATAAGCAGTACTCCTTCGGGCGTCCTGATTTGGAAGAATTGCCGTGGGGCCTGCAAATCCAAGTGCATGATCCATTTGGCAACAGAATTCGGTTTTGCGAACAAGTGTCCTGAGCAAAGAGCTGGGGCAGGCCAGCTACCGTTGGTCTACCCACTCTAACCGAGCCGCTCCAAAAACCACCGTTTTTGGAACGCTCATGAAAGCTGCCATTGGCACTGCCGCAACGGCAGCTCACTAAGTCCGCTCTGCCGACGTCTATGGGCTCGTGCGCTGTGACGGCGTTCCGGTGATCGTGTTTGGGGCCACGTCACCCTTGTGACCCAAGCTGCGTAAGCCCTTTGCTATTCGTGCATGGCGGCGCGCGCGGTTCCCATGTTTCTTGCCGGTGCATGCCAGTGGATCGCGGGGGGCTGTCCGGCCTACTGCCGGTTGACCCGCCCTGACCCGGCCCCGCTGGCAGTACCGCCATTGACGCGGCCGGTGGGGCCGCCGCCAGGACAGGCGCATCGCAGACGCCGGTGGGGGCTGCGCCCAATTTGCCCGGCCAGCCCGCCCTCTGCCAGTGACCGGACCGCCTGCGGCGGGCGGGTGGGTGGCAGTGTCCCGCGAGTCTGGCACAGGTCTACCGCCAAGCAGGCTCAATAGGGGGCAATAGGGGCGGGACGCGACCCAAAGTGATCCAGCCCCTGCGCGCGCCCGGCTTGCAGGGGCGAATGAGCTGTACTAAGACGCCCGGGCAGAGGTGCCGCCGCGCGCGACGGTTTGGCCACAAGAGACCGCCATTCGTCCTCATTTCCGACACGACGTGGGGAAAAGGAAGGAACAACCGTTGTCTTCTGGTGGCAAGTGTTGACACCACCTGCGACTCCCCATATACGGCGCGCACTCGGGCCGACGAGGGGGAGCCTCCGACGTGCCTGCTACAGTACTGAAGTGGTCATGATCCAGGTCCAACGGCCTCGATCCTCTGGAATTCCACCGCACCGCTCTGCTTCAGAGCGACTGCGGTATTTGCGTTATGCAGACGTGTGTGACGCGCCGATGAAATTGAAATGTGTTGCAACACGGGGAAACCGGAATGCCAACGATCCAACAGCTGATCCGCAAGCCGCGGCAGCCCAAAGTTAAACGCTCCAAGTCCATGCACCTGGAGCAGTGCCCCCAGAAACGGGGCGTATGTACGCGCGTCTACACCACGACGCCGAAGAAGCCGAACTCGGCTATGCGGAAAGTCGCCAAGGTGCGCCTGACCAATGGTTACGAGGTCATCAGCTATATCCCCGGTGAAAGCCATAACCTTCAGGAACACTCTGTGGTTCTGATCCGTGGCGGCCGTGTGAAAGACCTTCCGGGTGTCCGTTACCACATCCTTCGCGGTGTGCTGGATACCCAGGGCGTCAAAGACCGTAAGCAGCGTCGTTCGAAATACGGCGCCAAGCGTCCTAAGTAAGGAGATCACGGAATGTCCCGTCGTCACGCCGCTGAAAAGCGCGAAGTTCTGCCCGACGCCAAATATGGCGATCGCGTCGTCACCAAGTTCATGAACAACCTCATGATCGACGGCAAAAAATCGGCTGCTGAAAAGATCGTCTACAACGCGTTCGATCGCGTCGAAGACAAGCTCAAGAAAGCACCTGTGGAAGTCTTCCACGAAGCTTTGGACAACGTGAAACCGTCGGTCGAGGTTCGCTCGCGCCGGGTCGGTGGCGCCACCTATCAGGTGCCCGTTGAGGTGCGCATCGAGCGCCGCGAAGCGCTGGCGATCCGCTGGCTGATCGCCGCTTGCCGCGCCCGCAATGAAAACACCATGGAAGAACGTCTGGCTGGCGAATTGCTGGATGCCGTGAACAACCGTGGTTCGGCTGTCAAAAAGCGCGAAGACACCCACAAGATGGCCGACGCCAACAAAGCGTTCAGCCACTACCGCTGGTAACTCAGGAAAGGCAATCTGACGATGGCACGCGAATACCCCCTGGAGCGTTACCGCAACTTCGGCATCATGGCGCATATCGATGCGGGCAAGACCACCATGACCGAGCGGATCCTGTTCTACACCGGCAAAAACCACAAGATCGGCGAAACACACGACGGTGCCTCCACCATGGATTGGATGGAGCAGGAAGCCGAGCGTGGGATTACGATCACCTCCGCCGCGACGACGACTTTCTGGCAGCGCCAGGAAGATCCGACGCCCGAGGGCACATCGGACACCAAGGTTCGTTTCAACATCATCGACACGCCTGGCCACGTTGATTTCACGATCGAAGTCGAGCGCTCGCTTGCCGTTCTGGACGGCGCCGTTGCGCTGCTCGACGGCAACGCCGGCGTCGAGCCGCAGACCGAAACAGTCTGGCGTCAAGCCGACCGTTACAAGGTTCCGCGCCTCGTGTTTGTCAACAAGATGGACAAGATCGGCGCGGATTTCTTCAAATGCGTCGAGATGGTCAAGGATCGCACGGGCGGGACGCCCTTGCCGATCGCGCTGCCAATTGGTGCTGAAGACAAGCTGGAAGGCGTGATTGACCTGATCAAGATGGAAGAATGGGTCTGGATCGGTGAAGATCTGGGCGCATCTTGGGAACGTCGGCCGATCCGTGAAGAGCTGCAAGATCTCGCCCAGACCTGGCGCGACAACATGATCGAGCTTGCCGTCGAAATGGACGACGACGCGATGGAGGCGTATCTCGAAGGTGAGATGCCCGACGAAGCGACCCTGCGCAGCTTGATCCGCAAGGGCACTCTGTCGCTGTCGTTCTTCCCGATGCTTGCCGGTTCCGCGTTCAAGAACAAGGGTGTTCAGCCTCTTCTCAACGCTGTCGTGGATTTCCTGCCGGGCCCGCTTGACGTGCCGACGCTCATGGGCTTTTCGCCCGATGACGAAAGCGAAGAGCGCAACATCCCGCGGCCTGCTTCGGACGACACCCCGTTCTCGGCGCTGGCGTTCAAGATCATGAACGACCCGTTTGTCGGCTCTTTGACGTTTACCCGGATCTATTCGGGTAAGATCAACAAGGGTGACGCCATTCTGAACTCGACCAAGGGCAAGAAAGAGCGGGTTGGTCGGATGATGATCATGCACGCCATCGACCGTGAGGAAATCGACGAAGCTTTCGCTGGCGACATCATCGCGCTTGCCGGTCTCAAGGACACGACAACGGGTGACACGCTGTGCGCTGTCAACGAACCGGTTGTTCTGGAAACGATGACTTTCCCTGATCCGGTGATCGAGATTGCTGTCGAGCCGAAGACGAAGAACGACCAAGAGAAGATGTCTCAGGGTCTGGCGCGTCTGGCTGCAGAAGATCCGTCTTTCCGCGTCGAAACCGATCTGGAATCGGGTCAGACGATCATGAAGGGCATGGGCGAATTGCATCTCGACATCCTGGTGGATCGCCTCAAGCGTGAATTCAAGGTCGAAGCCAATATCGGCGCGCCGCAGGTGGCCTATCGCGAGACCATCGGTCACGAGATTGAGCACACCTACACGCACAAGAAGCAATCGGGCGGCTCGGGTCAGTTCGCCGAAGTGAAAATGGTTATTTCCCCGACTGAACCGGGAGAAGGTTATTCCTTCGAATCCAAGATCGTCGGCGGCGCTGTGCCCAAGGAATACATCCCGGGTGTCGAGAAAGGCATCAAGTCGGTCATGGACTCCGGTCCGCTTGCTGGCTTCCCCGTGATTGACTTCAAGGTGGCCCTGATCGACGGCAAGTTCCACGATGTGGACTCCAGCGTTCTGGCCTTCGAAATCGCCGGGCGTATGTGCATGCGCGAAGGTCTGCGCAGGGCCGGTGCGAAGCTGCTGGAACCGGTGATGAAGGTCGAGGTCATTTCACCTGAGGAATACACCGGGAACGTGATCGGTGACTTGACGTCGCGTCGCGGTCAGGTGACGGGCCAGGAGCCGCGCGGCAACGCCGTTGCGATTTCTGCCATGGTGCCGCTGGCCAACATGTTCGGCTACATCAACTCGTTGCGCTCCATGTCTTCGGGCCGCGCGCAGTTCACGATGCAGTTCGACCACTACGAACCTGTGCCCAGCAACATATCGGAAGAAATTCAGGCGAAATACGCTTGATCGGAACACCCGGGTTGGCGTTTGCCAGCCCGACACAAAGACAAGGAGGCCATCATGGCTAAGGAAAAGTTTGACCGCTCTAAACCGCACGTGAACATCGGTACGATTGGGCACGTTGACCACGGCAAGACCACGCTGACGGCAGCGAT
>NZ_JBNFVY010000017.1:0-35270 GCF_049943335.1 Aliiroseovarius sp. PTFE2010 | reverse complement strand
TTTACCTTTGGGCGCGCGCCCCCATATTTGCACCAGACCCGCACACAAGGACCCCGCCATGGATAGCGATAGCCGCGTACCCTATTGGGGGCTGCCCGACCCCTACACCCAGGGCGAATTTTACGACAACGTGCCGACCAAGCGTCTGGTCGCCTTTGTCTTCGACTGGATCATCATCGGGCTGATCACCGCGTTGCTGGTGCCGTTCACCGCCTTTACCGCGCTGTTCTATCTGCCGTTTCTGGCCATGGTGGTGGGGTTTGCGTACCGCACGATCACGATCGCCAACGGATCGGCCACGCTGGGCATGCGTCTGACCGGGATCGAATTTCGCAAGGACAACGGCGAAACCTTTGATCTGATGACGGCCGCCGCGCATACGCTGCTCTATTCGATTTTCTTTTCGATGTTCCTGCCCCAGGTTCTGTCCATCGTGCTGATGCTGACAACTGAACGCGGCCAATCCCTGCCCGACGTCATTCTGCGCACCGCTGCGATCAAGCGCGCCCGCGACTGAGGTGGGCGCCCGCGGGCCTGGGCCAAGGGTCGGTCAGGGCGGTTTGGCCGGAACGGTTAACCATTGGTCAAATCGCCGGTCACCGGGGTCTTGGCGGCGCGGGTCTGACTTGCTACCCTTTGGTCAGAAACAAACGCCCGAGTCATGCGCCACACACTTCCAATAGCGCCCCAGTTCTACGTGACGGCCCCCCAGCCCTGCCCTTATCTTGAGGGTCGGATGGAGCGAAAGCTGTTCACTGCATTACAGGGCGAAAACGCCGAAAAGCTGAACGATTCCCTGTCCAAGCAAGGGTTCCGCCGGTCACAAAACGTGCTTTATCGCCCGTCTTGCGCGGAATGCTCGGCCTGTTTTTCGGCCCGAATCCGTGTGGCTGATTTCACCCCGTCCAAAAGCCAGCGCCGCGCGTTGAAGCGAAATAGCTCTTTGCGCCGCGCGGCCACGTCGCCCTGGGCAACAGAAGCACAATACGCGCTGTTCCGCGATTATCTGGACAGCCGCCATTCCGCCGGCGGCATGGCAGATATGGACATCTTCGAATTCGCCGCAATGATCGAAGAAACCCCGATCCGCAGCCGCGTGATCGAATATACTGACAGCGAGTCGGGTGATCTGATCGCCACCTGCCTTACGGATGTCCTGGATGACGGTCTGTCGATGGTTTATTCCTTTTACGACCCGTCCCGGATCAAGGACAGCTTGGGGACCTACGTGATCCTCGATCACATCGACATTGCGCGCGAAGCTGGCCTGCCCTACGTCTACCTTGGCTATTGGGTGCCTGGATCACCAAAGATGGGGTACAAGGCCAAGTTCGACGCGCTTGAGGTTTTTGATGCCGGCGAATGGCGCGACATCGGCGACCCGTCCGACTACGACAGCGACACCCATCCGCTGAACGCCGCGCCCATCGCCGAGCAGGTCGCCCGGATCCATCTGCCCGATTCACGGCCCACGCGCAAACCCTGATCAAACTGCCGCATGCGACCGGGCGATTGGTGGGCACCAAGCGCCCCCCTTTCCCCTGCCGCGACCCAATCTGATTGACCCGATAGTCCGGCGAACCGCGCGCACAATTCTGTTCCATTCACGGCATGTGCCCCCCAAACCCAGGGGCATCCCGCGCAACATTGTCGGGCAATTGTGCGATTTGCGCCGCACGCCGGTTGGCCTGATCACGTGCCCGTGCGCGCCAATGGTCAGACGGATATTCCCGCTATCCCGGCCAACGCCTGTTGCGGGGCGGCAAGCTGTGGTGGCGGCAAAAGGGTGACGGCTCGGCAGGAGACTCGGATTCGCTCGTGCCTGCGCGAGCCGCGTGGCGGGCGTGAACACGCTGGTCACCGGCTGTCCATTGGTGCTGAGGAAGGGAAAACGGACAGGGCCCGCGCGACAGCCTCACGCGGGCCCTGCAAACCAAAATGCGCCCCGACACGGGGCGCACCGTCTACTTGGACAACAGGTTGGGGACGATGGTGACCACTTCAGGCACCAGCCACAACAGCGCCAGACCGGCCCCCTGGATGATCACAAACGGAATGACGCCGCGATAGATATGGCGCGTCGTCACCGATGGCGGGGCCACCCCGCGCAGATAGAACAGCGCAAAACCGAAGGGCGGCGTCAGGAAAGACGTTTGCAGGTTTACCGCGATCATGATGGTCACCCATTTGGGATCAAAATCCCCGCCGTAGATCACCGGCCCCACGATGGGCACCACGATGTAGATGATCTCAAGAAAATCCAGCACAAAGCCCAGGATGAACAGCACCGCCATCACGATCAGGAACACCGTGAATTCGCTGTCAAAGCTGCGCAGGAACGACTGGATGTAATGTTCACCGCCAAAGCTGATCAGCACAAGGTTCAGCAATTGCGAACCGATCAGGATCGTAAAGACCATGCTGGTGACCTTGGCCGTTTCGCGCACCACTGGCACCAGAACCGCCGTGCGCCACAGCACCCAAAATGCGTAGAAAATGCCAAACAACGCGAAATAGAACGCGGCCGATGCGGCAAAAAAGGCGATCAGATCTTCGACCGCCACGCTTTCACGAGTCATGCGCAGATCGAAATTCGCGCCCAGCAGGATCATGATGATGATCGAAAAGGCGGCGCCCAGGATCCATTTGGCGCGGGGGTTATGTTCCTCTTGCAGTTTGCGGAAGGCCGCCAGCATGATCGCCCCGCCCGCGCCCAACGCCGCGGCGGGTGTGGGGTTGGTGATCCCACCCAGGATCGAGCCGAGCACCGCGACGATCAGCACCAGGGGCGGAAAGACCACGCGAAACAATTCGTTCGCGCCAAGCAGACCGGCCGCATAACGCCCGCCATAGAGCATCAGCGCAATAGCTGGCAGCAACACCAGCAGCGCCGTTCCGGGGCTGGCCAGCGGTGACAAGAAGAGCGCATCCAGCAGCATCGCCAGAACGATCCCGCCCGCGCCAACGGCCAGCGGTGTCCAGCTGCGCGACGGGGCCACGCCCCGAGCCAGGGCGAACATGACCCCAAAGATCACAAGGATCACCATCAGCCCGGTGCCCACCGGCGCCGCCGCGGCCAGCGTATCCGCACGCGCCTGTTCGAATTGCTCGGCGGTCAGTTCGGTTGCCGCCTTGGCGCCGCCCGCGGATTGCTGGGCCTCGTACTGGGCGACGGCCAGATCCCATTTTGCCTGCCCGTGCAGCTCGATCATGGCCGCCTGGCAGGATTCGGACACGTTGGTGCGCAGGATCGGCGCTTCGGACGCTTGCGAGAATCGTGACACTGTCATGTCCTGCGACCCCGACAGGCCCACCTGCCCGGCCAGGATCGCCCCGCCGATCACCAGAACCGGCACCGCCACGAACCACAACAAGCCGTAGTTGCGGGTGATCACCTCGCCGCCGCTTGCCGCATGGCCCATCTGGACCGGCGGCGCCTTGTGCGGGTTGATGACCGCATAGAAAAACGCATAGGCGGCATAGAAAAACGCCAGCAGAACGCCCGGCAGAATTGCCGCCTGAAACAGCGTACCGACAGATACCACCGCCGCTTCGCCCAGATAGGTCAGCGCATCCGAGCAGCCGACGTCCTGCGCGCGGGTCTCTTGCGCGGTGGCATAAAGGTCTCCGGCCAAGGTACCGAGCAGCACGATCACGATGGATGGTGGAATGATCTGCCCCAGCGTGCCGGACGCGGCGATCACCCCGGTGGACAGTTCCGGCGAATAGCCGTTGCGCAACATGGTCGGCAGGCTGAGCAGGCCCATGGTGACCACCGTGGCGCCCACGATCCCGGTCGATGCCGCAAGGAAAGCCCCCACAACCACCACCGACACCGCCAGACCGCCCGGCAGCGGTCCAAAGACGCGCGCCATCGAGGTCAACAGTTCGTTGGCGATTTTCGAGCGTTCCAGCGTGATCCCCATCATCACGAACATCAGCACCGCCAACAGGGTTTCGATCGACGCGCCGGCAAACACCCGTTCGTTCATACGGTTCACGATGAACGACAGGTTGGTGTCCATCGCGTGCTCCCACCCGCGCGGGAACAGCGGCATTTCGGTCACCGGAAGTTCGGGGTATCGGAAATGACTGATCCGCAGCGGCGTTTCACCGCTGGCGATCAAGTCGCGATAGGCCTGACTGCCCTGGTCAATCGCCTGGTGCACCAACAGGCCCGCCCCATCGAGCGCGGCAATGATGCCGAAGGAAATGATACCCGCCCCGCCGATGGCAAAGGCCACGGGAAATCCCGACAAGATCCCCGCGAACAGGCAAAGAAACATGATGATGAGGCTGATTTCGACGCCGTCCAAACCGAAAAGCATGTGTATTGTTCCCTAGCCCTAGTGGGTGCCTTCGTAGGCTTCTTCGCCCGCGCCCAGCGTGTCGCCGTCATGGTATTTGCCGATCGCCTCTTCGCCTTCGCGCCATTCCAGGTACGACCGGTAAAAGAACGCGATGGCCTGCAGGATCACCAGCGCAACAAAGGCCAGCATCAGTATCTTGAACAGGAAATACCCGTTGAATCCGTTCGGCGAAAACCCGATGGTTTCCACATTCCATTTCACGATTTTCGATTTGCGCAGCATCAGGTCCAGCTTGTCTGATGCAGACACCTTGGGCGTGATCAAGTGCCGCCACAGGAAGAACCAGGCGTACATCCAGGTCAGCAAGGCCACGGGCAACATGAAAAAGAGCGATCCGAACATGTCGATCATGCGCTTGGCGCGGTGCCCGACGGCCGAATAGACCAGATCGACCCGCACATGCCCGCCCTGCACAAAGGTATAGCTGACACACAGTGCCACCACCGCCGCATTCCACAACTTCAACCCTTCCGAATACCAGCCGACCGACTGGGTAAAGCCGATACCGAAGGGGGACAGCGTAATTTCACCCAACCGAAAGATCGACTGCAGAAAGACGACGACGATCTGTTGCACCACCATGATCAGGCCGGCCCAGGCAGCAATCCGACCCACCCAATTGGCGAACCCTTCCAGCGCGCGCACCACGCCCCACAAAAAGGGGCGCCAAACCAGCCCGGCGATCGTGACAACGATCACCACATCGAAGAACGCAAAGAGAAGCTCTTTCGACCCGCCATAATAAATGAACCGCATCAGCGCTTCTTTGTCCGACCAGTTCAGCCAAAGCTCTGGGTGTGTGATGGCATAAGCGATGTGGTAAAAGCCGAGTGCCAGGTTCGTTACCAGCGCGATCAAAGCGTCCAGCATCGAGCGTCCCCTTCTCGATATTCAAGGGGTTGCGCACCAGACAGCGCGCAACCCCGCGGTTCATGGTCCCGAAGGGCCGGTTACATTTGCGACAGAACGCGGGTGCGCTGCGCGGTATAGACCGAATCCGTCCGCACGGCCCAGCCTGCAGTTTCACGCATGGCACTTTGGGCGGACTCGTGGATTTTGGCGAAGATTTCGTCGTCGGTGAACCCGTTCAGAACCTCAAGCGACGCTTGGCCGAACGCGTCCCAGACGTCATCCGTGAACTCATGTTCCTGCACGCCCGCATTCAGCAGACGCGTCAGAGCCGGCGCGTTGTTGGACATGAACAGCGCGTAGTTGTGCTGATGCGCATCGGCGGCGGCCACTTCGATGGCGCGCTGATGCGCCTTGGACAGGCCGTTGAACCGTTCGGAATTGACGGCAATCGACAGGGCAGCGCCCGGTTCGTGGAAACCGGCGGGGTAGTAGTGGCCGCAGACTTCCTGCAGGCCCAGCTTTTCGTCCGACCACGGGCCGATCCATTCGGTGCCGTCCAGCGCGCCGGTCGACAAGGCCTGGTAAATTTCGCCGCCCGGAAGCACCTGTACCGATGTGCCCAGCTTGGCCAGCGCCTGGCCGCCCAGGCCCGGCATGCGGAATTTCAGCCCCTGGAAATCGTCAACCGAGGCCACTTCCTTGCGGAACCACCCGCCCCCTTGCGCGCCGGTCTGGCCCGCCAGGAATGAGGTCAGGCCAAAGATTTCGCCCAGCTCGTGGTGCAGCGCCTTGCCGCCCTTGCCGTAATACCAAACCATGGTTTCCGGCGCGGTCATGCCAAAGGGCACGGCAGCAAAATAGGCAAAGGCCGGATGCTGACCGACAAAGTAATAATCGGCGCCGTGATACATGTCGGCCTGACCGGCCGTCACCGCGTCAAAGACTTCCAGCGCGCCCACCAGTTCGCCCGCGCCCTTGGCGTCGATGGTCAGCGATCCATCGGTAATGTCGGCGACATTGTTGGAAAAGCGTTCAACCGAATCCCACACACCGGCCAGCCCGCGCGGCCAGGTGGTGACCATGGTCAGCACTTCCTTGCCCTGTGCGATGGCCGGTGCGGCCAGCGATGTGGCGGCAGCAGCGGTCCCGCCAAGCGCGGAATTTCTCAGAAACGAACGACGATCCATGCGTTATCCTCCCAGATCAAATGAGCCCGCCCCGCGGGCAAACGTATCGCGTAATCTGGGAACACTAACGGCAGCGCGCGGGCAAATAAATACCAATAATTGCGCAGAGCGGCGCCCAAATGCGCATCTTGATTGGATTTTTGCGCCAAAACCGGGCCGCGCGTGCGAATTGGCGCGACCGCCGCGGCCCGGCCCCTGCAATGGTGCACATCGCGGTCCTGTCGGTGCACGCCAGCGCACAGTATATCCCTGTATACCCCTGTATATCGCGGCCGCGTTCAGCCCCGCTTCAGCCCCGGTCGCGCGGATTCGCAAAAACCGGCGATGGGGCGCGCGCAATCGATCATGCCGATTCCGGGGCAAAGCCAACTGGGTCGTGGCCAATGCGCTGGATCAACCGGTCCTTGCCTGCCGCGCGCGTGATTGCTGCCGCGCGCGTGCCTGCCGCGCGCGTGATTGCTGCCGCGCGCGTAAACACCTGACGCTCAACGCGCCTGGAGATGATAGATCAACGCCATCACGGTGCCGCCCAGCCCCTCTTCGACCATGTGAACCAGGGTGTGGAGCAGCACCGGCGCAATCGGCTCACCCGCGCCTGCGCCCGTCAACAGCGCGTGAGGAAAGCTCCAGATGATGCCACCATAAACGCCGATCCGCAGCCCGGCGATTACTGTGCGCCGGTCTTCGGGCAGCAGGCTGTAGACCCGCGCGAAGATCGAAGCCAGAATGGCAAAGGCCAGAAAAGTCAGGCTCAGCGACTTGGCACTCAGATGCGTCCCGGTTCCGTTCAGCAGCCCCGGCCCCAGGTCATTGTGCCAAAATCCGGCGAAGATCCACATGACCGTCGCCGCCGCGAAAGTGCCAAGAGCCAAACGGATCTTGGCCGAAATGGGTTCAGCCATCGTGCTCTCCTCTCCGGTCTGCGGATGTCGTTCAGCCAAACGCGCGGCGCGGGGGGCGCCCGGGCGCACTCGGCGACGCCGGTGGTGATCGTTGTTCTTGGCCGGGCCGGATCGGTTCGCCCCGGGCCTGCGTCACGAAACCAACATCTTTGCCCTCGGCGGGGCAACATGTCCTTTTCGGCAGTTTGGCGAAAGTTCGCTGGGGCGTGACCGCGTGAAACGGCCCGAAATTGGCTCATATTGCGGGGCCTGACCGCCCTGCGCAATAAATGCAAAGATTTTGGGGTATCAAAGACAACTTTTTCCTGATTTCTTGGTTGACGCCAATTTGTGGCAACCCTAATGTCGCCCGCACCACGTATGAGGAGCCCTTGGGCATGACGATGATCGTCGTACTTGTAGGATTGATGCGCATGGGCCGGTGACGGTTGACCATTCCGGTTCCCATGCGCCCCCGAAATCCGGGGGCTTTTTTATGCGCCGCGAGACATGAGACGGAGAGCAAAATGACACGGGCAATGACCGGCGCCAAGATGATCGTCCAGGCCTTGATCGATCAGGGCGTGGACACCGTATTCGGATACCCCGGCGGCGCTGTGCTGCCGATCTATGACGAGATTTTCCAGCAAAACCACATCAAGCATATTCTTGTCCGTCACGAACAGGGCGCGGTGCATGCCGCCGAAGGGTACGCGCGCAGCACCGGCAAGCCCGGCGTGGTTCTGGTGACATCGGGCCCGGGCGCGACGAACGCGGTGACCGGCCTGACCGACGCGCTGCTTGACAGCATTCCGCTGGTTGTTCTGACCGGACAGGTGCCGACGTTCCTGATCGGCACCGACGGGTTTCAAGAGGCCGACACCGTC
Organism: Aliiroseovarius sp. PTFE2010; assembly: GCF_049943335.1. Lineage (NCBI taxonomy): Bacteria > Pseudomonadati > Pseudomonadota > Alphaproteobacteria > Rhodobacterales > Paracoccaceae > Aliiroseovarius > Aliiroseovarius sp. PTFE2010. The sequence goes on along the minus strand of NZ_JBNFVY010000017.1, from coordinate 27,093 downwards.
GGGATCACCCGCCCCTGCACCAAGCATAACTGGCTGGTGTCAGACACTGAAAAGCTGGCCGACACGATCCATCAGGCGTTCCATGTCGCCACCTCGGGCCGCCCCGGCCCGGTTCTGGTTGATATTCCCAAGGACGTGCAGTTCGCCGAGGCCGATTATATCGCCCCGCAAAAGGCCAAGACGTCGCATTACCAGCCCAAGCTGAAAGCCGGGATCGAAGAAATCACCGACCTGGTCGCCCTGATCGAAAAGGCTGAGCGCCCGATCTTTTACACCGGCGGCGGCGTGATCAATTCCGGGCCCGCGGCCAGCCAGCTGCTGCGCGAACTGGTCAATGCCACGGGTTTTCCGATCACCAGCACCCTGATGGGGCTGGGCGCCTATCCCGCATCGGGCGAACACTGGTTGGGCATGTTGGGCATGCACGGGCTCTACGAAGCCAACATGGCGATGCACGACTGCGATTTGATGATCAATATCGGCGCGCGCTTTGACGACCGCATCACCGGGCGCACGCAGGATTTTTCGCCCGGGTCCAAAAAGGTGCACATCGACATTGACCCCAGCTCGATCAACAAGATCATCCGGGTGGACCTGCCGGTGATCGGCGATGTCGGCCACGTTCTAGAGGACGTGTTGCGGGTGTGGAAATCGCGCGGGCGCAAGTGTCAGACCGAAGCCGTCAAAAGCTGGTGGGAAACCATCGCGAAATGGAGAGACGTGCGCTGCCTGACCTACACCAATTCAGACGTGACGATCAAACCGCAATACGCGCTGGAACGTCTGGAAGCGCTGACCAAGGGCATGGACCGCTATATCACGACCGAGGTCGGCCAGCACCAGATGTGGGCGGCGCAGTACCTGCAATTTGACGAACCGAACCGCTGGATGACTTCGGGCGGTCTGGGCACCATGGGCTATGGCTTTCCCGCGTCGATCGGCGTGCAGATGGCCCACCCCGACGCGTTGGTGGTCAATGTGGCCGGCGAAGCCAGCTGGATGATGAACATGCAGGAAATGGGCACGGCGGTGCAGTATCACCTGCCGGTCAAACAGTTCATCCTGAACAACGAACGGCTGGGCATGGTGCGCCAGTGGCAGCAGTTGCTGCACGGCGAACGGTATTCGTCGTCGTGGTCCGAAGCCCTGCCCGATTTCGTCAAGCTGGCCGAAGCCTTTGGCGCCAAAGGCATCATCTGCAAGGATCCAAAGGATCTGGACGACGCGATCAACGAGATGATCAAGCACGACGGGCCGGTGATCTTTGATTGCCTTGTCGAAAAGCACGAAAACTGCTTCCCGATGATCCCCTCGGGCAAGCCGCATAACGAAATGCTCCTGTCCGCCGAGGCCGAGGCCTTTGACGGCGGTGGCGCGTTGGTCTGAAGGAACGCATCATGTCTGCTTTGAAAATCGAAAAAGGCTCGTCCAGCCATTCCGCCTATGACCTGCGCGACCCGAATGCCGATATCGTCGAACGCCATACGCTGGCCGTTCTGGTGGAAAACGAACCGGGCGTGCTGGCCCGCGTGATCGGCCTGTTCTCGGGGCGCGGGTTCAACATCGAAAGCCTGACCGTGGCCGAAGTCGACCACACCGGTCACCGCTCGCGTATCACCGTCGTGACCTCGGGAACGCCCGCGATCATCGAACAGATCAAGGCCCAGCTGGGGCGGATCGTGGTGGTGCACGAGGTGCATGACCTGACCGTCGAAGGGCCCAGCGTGGAACGCGAACTGGGCCTGTTCAAGGTGTCCGGCACGGGCGAGCAGCGGATCGAGGCCCTGCGCCTGGCCGAAATTTTCCGCGCGAACGTGGTCGACAGTACGCTGACAAGCTTCATCTTCGAAATCACCGGGGCGCCGGACAAGATCGACGCCTTTGCCGACCTGATGCGCCCGCTTGGACTGAACGAAGTGGCGCGCACGGGCGTCGCGGCGCTCAGCCGTGGCGAGACTTGAGATAGCTCGCCGGAGCGGCCGTGTGCTGGTCCGGGTCCCCGCCGCTCATGAGGTTGCGGACCGGCACGGGGACGTCTTCTAGAAATTTGAAGCCCAGGCGCGGGCGTGCGGCAAATGCCGCCGCTTTCGTGTTGCCCAGTCTTTCAAAAGCGCAATTGCGGCCCACGCGTGCCATGACGCCACTGTCACTTGAGGCCATGAACCGCCCCTTGAAAAAGCGTTGCGTTGCCAGGAACCCGACGTCGACATAGACGGTGACGATCAAGCCTGCGTCCGGCACAAGCGAAAAGAAAGCCACCCCGGATGAATGTTGCATCACCAGGGACGAGACGCGCCGTTTCGTGTTGGGCACACCCAGACGTTCCGCCATGCTGAGCGGCAGGTTGAATTGCGCCGTTGTCATCCCGTCGCCGCCGCGCGTGACCCGCTGAAGGATCACGGCGACCACGTCGGTCGCGCTTTCAGGCAACAGATAGAACAAGTAAAATCCGTCAGAAAAGCTGCGCGGATCGACCGTCAGAATTCCCGTTTCGTGTATATTCTCAATTAGCCGTTTTTCGGCTTCCATTTCCGGGAAAGCGGCGCTTTGATTGACAATGTCAACCGGTTCCAAAAGAATTCGGGCGTCCACCCCAAAATAATCGCAAATAACCGCCAGGACATCCGGTCTTGGATAAGTTGCGCCTGACAAATACCTGTTGAACTGCGTGCGGTTGATGCCAAGTTCCCGGCATACCGCCGATACACTGGCTTTTTGCTTGACCAACAACCTCAGGTTTTGCCCGAAAATGGACCGCACTTCGGCAGGGTTCTTGCGTCTCGGCAACCCTGAGTCACCCGTTTCTGTCATGTTCTTACCCGCACAATAACGCCTTTTCTTGCCAGCTCAATTCACTGATGCGCAAGCGCGTCACTTGTCTTGAGTCAGCCACAACAACTCGTAAACACCGGGAAAAAAAGCCCCTACCCTTGAATCGATGCTAACGCAGAAGTTGAATTGACGCAAACAAGAGTCGCCCAAATTTCAAACTGGCACAAAATTTCCATCTTTTGCACTGGACGCAGGCGGTCGAAATTCCACATTAAAAACAGATAAGAAATGGGGCAAAACAGATGTATGGCGTTGTACTATGGCTGGATAAAAAAGCCCAAAAAGCGGTGATATGGTGCGAAGACCATGGCGACGTCGCGATTGCCGATGGGGCCCAATGCAAAAGCGAGATTTTTGATACGGGCGACACGGGCGATCTTGTATTCGTGGCGTTTCGCGACGCCCACCCGCTCAGAATTTGCACGCAGCTGCAATTGATTCAAAAGCGGGTCTGTGTCGATTTGCAGGACAGGTTGAAGACATGCGCGAACACGGCTGTTCGTGTAGGGAAAAATAGCGCCCTTTGCCTTCCAGGCATATGAACAGCCGCTAGCGGTGGGAGTGTCCCTGCCCGGTGCTCCTGCCGCGCATTTCCATGCAAGCCCCGCTGACGGTCGGTGGACAACCGCCAGCGGGAAACCCGCGCCCAGTGGCAGGGATAGCCTGGTCAGGGATGGCCGGGCGCGGATGTTCTTTGATCGCGTTCAGATCACGCCAATCACGATGGCAAAAGTCCGGCCTCTTGCGCGGCGGTGTATTCGTCGGCGCTGACCAGCCCGTCAGCATTCGCGTCGATCGACAGATAGGTTTCTTCGGTCAGCTCAGGAAAAGCTGCGACCAGTTCGGTGTACGAATAGGTGCCGTCGCCGTCGGCGTCCTGAACACTGGTGGCCGCGACAAGCGGGCCGGCTGACAACACGGTTGCGGCTGCAAGAAGCATCACTTTGGTATTCATATCTTTGTCTCCATTTTGCGGACGCGCCGGGCGGGATCGCCGCAGCGCGGGTCCGGTTTATGTCGGGGCCACCCCGGCCCCGGGGGTCAGGCCTTATCGCCTGCAGGGGGGATCTGGGGGCAAGACGGGGGGCGCCGCAACAGCGCATGGCGCCCGGCGGCTTGGGTCGGCACAGGATTGCGGATCCGCCGCCAGGCTTGGAATTTTTCTGCCAGCGATCAGCTACTCTTGGCCTAAAACGGGCCATGGCGGTGGGCAAAAAAACGCGCGCCGGTTTGACGGCGCGCCCGACTGGCCCCATATGCGCGCGCCCGACGCAGATTGCGGGCCATGGCCGCCGCACAGCAAAGAAAAAAGGGCCCCCGAAGGGGCCCAGTTTCGCTGATCAGGCTCATGATTGATACCGCTCGGTTGTTTTCTGCCTGCGGCCTGATCCGCGTCAGAGGCGAGCGCACCCGCCCCGGAACTCGTTACTGGGGTCGCGTGCGGGCCGACTGGGTCGGACGGCCCGCTGCGCGACCGTGACTTAGCTACACCCCGACGTTCCGCCGCAGGTGTTGCATTTCATACAGGTGCCATTGCGCACCAGTGTGTAGTTGCCGCATTCGCCGCAGGGGTCGCCCTCGTAGCCTTGCATCTTGGCCTTGTCGCGGGCCGTCATGCTGGCCGACACCGCCACGCTTGAGGTTTCCGTAACCGAAACCGAGGTCTTGGTTTCGGGCATCCGCGCCTGCAGCGAGGTCACCGAACTGACCGACCCGTCCAGCGCGACATTGCCCGGCCCGCCCTGCACGACGATCAGTTCCTGTGGCAGGCGCTTGCGCAGGTAGCCGGTTGAACTGATCTGCTTGAGCACCTCGAGCGATTTGGTCGCCGCGCTGTCCGACGGCTGCTGTACGTTCGACACGCCCTCTTCTTCGCCGCGGCCCAGATCGTCGAAGGACGCGCCTTCGGGTTTGACATGGGCCAGGTCGGTGCGATCCAGATAAGAGACCGCCAGTTCGCGGAAAATATAGTCCAGGATCGACGTGGCGTTCTTAATGCTGTCGTTGCCCTGCACCATGCCGGCCGGTTCGAACTTGGTGAAGGTGAAGGCATCGACGAATTCCTCAAGCGGCACGCCGTATTGCAGGCCCACCGACACCGCGATGGCAAAGTTGTTCATCATGGCGCGAAAGCCTGCGCCTTCCTTGTGCATGTCGATGAAGATTTCGCCCAGGTTGCCGTCTTGGTATTCGCCGGTGCGCAGGTACACCTTGTGCCCGCCCACGACGGCCTTTTGGGTATAGCCCTTGCGACGCTCGGGCAGCTTTTCGCGGCCACGGGCAACCTCTTTGATGATCACCTTTTCGATGATCTTTTCGGCCAGCACGGCGGCCTTTTCCTGCGATGATCCGCTCTCGAGGATTTCGGCGGCCTCGTCGTCATCTTCGATCAGCGCGGAGGCCAGCGGCTGGCTCAGTTTCGAGCCGTCGCGATAGAGCGCATTGGCCTTGATGCCCAGGCTCCAGGACAGCTCGTATGCCGCCTTGCAGTCTTCGACCGTCGCATCGTTGGGCATGTTGATCGTCTTGGAAATCGCCCCCGAGATAAACGACTGCGCCGCGGCCATCATCTTGATGTGGCTTTCGACCGACAGATAGCGCTTGCCCTTCTTGCCGCAGGCATTGGCGCAATCGAACACGTTGTAATGTTCTTCACGCAGGTGCGGCGCGTTTTCCAGCGTCATGGTGCCGCAAACGTGGTCGTTCGCTGCTTCGATGTCCTTTCTGGTAAAGCCCAGATGGCGCAGCAGATCGAACGAGGGATCGTTCAGCTTGGCGGCGGGGATCCCCAGCACATTGGTGCAGAATTCTTCGCCCAGCGTCCACTGGTTGAACACGAAACGGATGTCAAAGGCGCTTGGCAGCGCGGCTTCGATCTTGGCGATTTCGTTTTCGCCAAAGCCGTGCCCGATCAGCGACGTGTGGTTGATCGCGGGGGCCTGACCCAGCGATCCGTGACCCACGGCGTAGGCGACGATCTCTTCGATCTGGGCGCTGGAATAGCCCAGCTTTTCCAAGGCCGCCGGCACAGACCGGTTGATGATCTTGAAATATCCGCCCCCGGCCAGCTTCTTGAACTTGACCAGAGCAAAGTCGGGTTCGATCCCGGTGGTGTCGCAGTCCATGACCAGACCAATGGTGCCGGTGGGCGCGATGACAGACACCTGAGCGTTGCGATAGCCGTGCTTCATGCCCAGTTCCAGGGCCTCGTCCCAGACCATCTTGGACAGGTTGACCAGATTGGCATCGGGACAATTGGCGTGATCCAGCGCGACCGGCTTGACCGCCAGCGCCTCGTAGCCATCTTCGCTGCCATAGGCGGCATTGCGGTGATTGCGCACCACGCGCAGCATGTGATCGGCGTTGCGGGCATGACCCGGGAAAGCGCCCAGTTCACTGGCCATTTCAGCGCTGGTGGCATAGGCGACACCGGTCATGACAGCGGTCAGCGCACCGGCCATCGCGCGCCCTTCGTCGCTGTCATAGCCCAGCCCCATGTTCATCAACAGCCCGCCAACGTTGGCATAGCCCAGCCCCAGCGTGCGGAAATCATAGGACAGCTGCGCGATTTCCTTGGACGGGAACTGCGCCATCGTCACACTGATTTCCAGCGTGATGGTCCACAGGCGCGTGGCGTGCATGTAGTCTTCGGCCTGGAACACGCCGTCCTTCAGAAAGGTCAGCAGGTTCATCGACGCCAGGTTACAGGCGGTGTCGTCCAGGAACATGTATTCCGAGCACGGGTTCGAGCCGCGGATTTCCCCGTCTTCGGGGCAGGTGTGCCAGGCGTTGACCGTGTCGTGGAACTGGATCCCCGGATCGGCGCAGGCCCAGGCCGCGTGGCCCACCTGTTCCCACAGATCGCGCGCCTTGATGGTTTTTGCCACGGTACCGGTGACGCGATTGGTCAGGTTCCAGTCGGCGTCGTCCTTGACGGCCTGCAGGAACGCGTCGGTCACCCGCACCGAGTTGTTCGAATTCTGGCCCGACACGGAGGCATAGGCTTCGCTGTCCCAGTCGGTGTCATAGGTCGGGAATTCGATGCTGGTATAGCCCTGACGCGCATAATCCAGCACGCGTTTGACGTAGGTTTCCGGGATCGCGACCTTCTTGGCCGCGCGGATCGCCGATTTCAGCGACGGGTTCTTGACCGGATCGACCGCGTCTTCGCTTGACCCGTCCCATTCCCGGATTGCGCCGAAAATTTCATTCAGGCGGGCTTCGTGCATTTTCGAGCCGGCGACGATGCTGGCCACTTTCTGTTCTTCAAGAACCTTCCAGTTGATGAAGTCCTCGATATCGGGGTGATCGACGTCGCAAATCACCATCTTGGCGGCGCGGCGCGTGGTGCCGCCCGACTTGATCGCGCCCGCAGCCCGGTCGCCGATCTTCAGGAACCCCATCAGGCCAGACGACTTGCCGCCCCCCGACAGGTTTTCACCTTCGCCGCGCAGGGACGAAAAGTTCGTGCCCGTCCCCGATCCGTATTTGAACAGCCGTGCTTCGCGCACCCACAGGTCCATGATGCCGCCCTCGCCCACCAGATCGTCGGCGACAGACTGGATGAAACACGCGTGCGGCTGGGGATGCTCATAGGCGGATTTCGACCGCGTCAGCTTGCCGGTCTTGTAGTCCACATAATAGTGGCCCTGGCCCGGCCCATCGATGCCATAGGCCCAGTGCAGCCCGGTGTTGAACCACTGCGGCGAATTGGGCGCCGCGCGCTGCGAGGCCAGCATATAGCGCATTTCGTCATAATAGGCGCTGGCGTCGGCTTCGGTGCTGAAATAACCGCCCTTCCAGCCCCAATAGGCCCATGCGCCGGCCAGGCGATCGAACACTTGCTTGGCCGAAGTTTCGCCGCCAAAGCGCTGATCTTCCGGCAGTTTTGCCAAGGCGTCTTCATCGGGGACCGACCGCCACAGGAACTGGGGCACATCCTTTTCGCGCACCTTTTTCAGCGCGGCCGGAACGCCGGCCTTGCGGAAGTATTTCTGCGCGATCACGTCCGATGCGACCTGGCTCCACCTGGCCGGCATTTCACAGTTGTCCAGCTTGAAGACCACGGTCCCGTCGGGATTGCGAATCTCGCTGCTGGTGGTTGTGAAATCCAGCGACGCATAAGCGTCCTTGCCGGCCTTGGTAAACTTGCGTTCGATCTTCATCAGCGTGCCCCGTGCATTGCTTTTCGTTCAACCTACCTGACGCGCCCCTTCTGAGACGGAGACCACGCCCATGCCGGCCCGAACTGTACGCATGACTTACCCGCTCGCCTGCTACTTCTGCAGCATTGGCGTTGCGACCCTGACCCGGATCGCGGTTCATATAAGAGGTCTGTCCCTGCGTCGCCTACCACTACATTTAGTGGCTATCCGGTCGACCCCTACAATGTGCAGTTAATTCAGCTTTAGGGTCAACGGGATTATTGTCCCGTTTTCCAGATTTTAGACATTGACCCAACATACCCACAGGCCCCTGCGATTCGTGCTCTGTCGTGGGCAGACGAAATCACCTTTGTTTATCAAACCGCTGCCGCTGCGACTTCACAATTCGCGCTAAGATTATGCACAGGCTGTGCGTGGCGTGACCATTGCAATGCGACAACAGGGGCACTGCCCGAATTTCCATCAAAACCCACCATATATAGCGAGTTGCGGCGCGATACCCACTACGGGTAGCGCGCGCGATGCGGGATTCGCGACTCATTGATTCGCGCTATGATTGTGCGCCGCAGCGATGGGCGCACAGGAACAGCCCGTGGCTGCCCGGTCGCCATTTTCGCGAAATCCATGTGGAAGAAGTGGTCGGGGCGGCGAGATTCGAACTCACGACCCCCTGTACCCAAAACAGGTGCGCTACCAGACTGCGCCACGCCCCGACGCGCGCTTCCTAAGACAAGTCGCAGCGAATGAAAAGACCTAGTCGCATGCCCATGCCGCATTTGTCTGACGAATGTCCGGATGGCGCAGTTCATCGCCGATATCCAGCCCCAGCGCCGCGGCCATGCCGCCATTGATCTCAAGCACGTAGGACACCCCATCGCCGCCGTCGATGGGCGTTTCGTCAAAGGGAATGGCGCGATGATGAACCCGTGTCACGCGGCCGCTTTCATCGGCGAACACCAGATCCAGCGGGATCTGCGTATTGCGCATCCAGAACGCCACGCGGCCAGGTTCGGGGTAAACAAACAGCATGCCCGCGGTGGCCGACAGGCTGTCGCGGTGCATCAGGCCCTGGGCGCGCTCTGCCGCGTCGTCTGCGACCTCGACTCGGAAATGGGCGGTCCCGAAGGCCCCGCGCAAAGACACGCGATCCACCCGACATTCCTGGCCAACGGCGACAGCAGGCAGCAACAAGGCAAGGACGGCACCGATCCAGAGGACAGGTGCAATCCGCATCAGTCGTTTGCCCGCGTCGCGGCGTCCCAGGCGGTGACCTGGGCGGCCATCAACCCACGCTTGCCATCGATCACGCGCAGGCCCACCGCCTCGCCCGGCTGCAAATCCGCCAGCCCGGAGCGGCGCAAAACCTCGACATGCACGAACACGTCTTCGCAATTGCCAAAGACATTCGCAAAGCCAAAGCCCTTGCCCTTGTCGAACCATTTCACCCGCGCGGGCTGCAGTGGTTCGTCCAGCCCTTCGGTCAGATCGGGCCCGAAATCATCCATCATCAACGGCTCATCAGTGTCGGGCGGCTCAATTTCAAGCACCTCGACCGCCTGCATGCCACGCACCGTCTGCTGGACCGTCAACGCAATGCGCGCACCGTCCGCAACCGAGCTTTGCCCGAAATTGCGCAGCACATTGGCGTGCAGCAAAATATCCGGGCCCCCGGCATCCGAGACAACGAATCCAAATCCCTTGCCCGGATCAAACCATTTCACGTTTCCGTGGACCGGTTCGTTTCCCAATTCTTCAGTCATTTTGTATCCAACCGGCGATATACGCCATTCATCCCGTGACCGAACCTGATGCAGACCACCCCGAGTTGCAAGAACATTTTATCATTTAATAACAAAATCTTGCAATTCACGTCGCGCGAAATTCACGGGTTCAAACGCACAATCGCCCAGCGGTTGTCCACGGTTTCACGCCGCCAACGAAAGCGGTCGTGCAAGCGGAATTCACCGGCCGCCCAGAACTCAAATTCCAGGGGCAAAATGCGGTATCCGCCCCAGAATGGCGGGCGCCGCGGTGACGTTCCGTGCTGCAATCCTTGGGCCGCAACCGCTTTGGCCAGCGCGGCTTTGGATTCCAGTGGGCGCGACTGTTGCGATGCCCAGGCCCCGATCCGGCTGCCCAGCGAACGCGACGCATAATAGGCATCGGATATTTCGGGGGCCTCTTTGATGACGGTGCCGCGAATGCGCACCTGGCGTTGCAACGATTTCCAATGAAAGACCGCCGCCGCTTTGCCGCTGGCCAGTTCACGGCCCTTCTGGCTTTCGTAATTGGTGAAAAACGTAAAGCCGTCATCTTCGATCGCCTTGCACAGAACGACGCGCACATTGGGCAGCCCCTCATCATCGACGGTGGACAGCGCCATGGCGTTGGGATCGTTCAGTTCATGCGCTTCGGCTTCGCCCAGCCAGCGCCGCGCGATGACGAACGGATCCTCGCCGGCGAATATCCCGTCACGTTTGGTCATTGCTTCGCTCCCGATAGATGACTTGCCGACTTTGTATATGGTGCGGATGCGCTTGATAACAGGGGGGCGAGGCCGTAAACCACGCGCAAACCAGAACGAAGCTTTGTGTGGGTGAGGGTAAGAAATGACCAACGGACTGATGGACGGCAAGCGGGGCCTGATCATGGGCCTGGCGAATGACAGGTCGATCGCATGGGGCATTGCCAAAGCGTTGGCCGCCCAGGGCGCCGACCTGGCGTTTTCCTACCAGGGCGAACAGCTCAAGAAACGGGTCGATCCGCTGGCCCAGACACTGGGCTCGGATACACTGATCGAATGCGATGTGTCGGACGAAGCGTCGATGGATGCGCTGTTCGATACGCTCAAGGCCAAGTGGGGCAAGCTGGATTTCGTCGTCCACGCCATCGGCTTTTCCGACAAGAACGAACTGCGCGGGCGCTACGTGGATACCAGCCGCGACAACTTCACCATGTCGATGGACATTTCGGTCTATTCCTTCACTGCCGTGTGCAAACGCGCCGCCGCGATGATGCCTGATGGCGGGTCGCTGCTGACGCTGACCTATTATGGCGCCGAACGCGTGATGCCCCATTACAACGTCATGGGCGTGGCCAAGGCGGCGCTGGAAGCCAGCGTGCGCTATATTGCCGAGGATCTGGGCAAGGACGGCATCAGGTGCAACGCCATTTCCGCCGGCCCGATCAAGACGCTTGCGGCCAGCGGCATCGGCGATTTCCGCTACATCATGAAGTGGAACGAATACAACTCGCCCCTGCGGCGCAACGTGACCATTGACGATGTGGGTGGCTCGGCGCTGTACCTGCTGTCGGATCTGGGCGCGGGCGTGACCGGCGAAACCCATCACGTGGACGCAGGATATCACGTCGTCGGCATGAAGGCCGTTGATGCGCCCGATCTGACCAAGGGCTGAGGAGACCCGCCATGACCGACTTCCTGCCCCACGAAAAAGGCTTTCACGTCAGTTGGGACCAGTTGCACCGCGACGCGCGTGCGCTGGCGTGGCGCCTGGACGGCAAGGGCCCGGACGGCGGCGCATGGCGCGCGGTTGTGGCCATCACCCGCGGCGGCATGGCCCCGGCGATGATCGTCGCGCGCGAACTGGACATCCGCACCGTCGATACGATCAGCGTCAAAAGCTATGATCATCAGACGCGAGACGCGGCCAAGGTGATCAAATCACCCGACGCCGCGATGATGGGCGATGGCACCGGCATCCTGGTGGTCGACGATCTGGTCGACACCGGCAAAACGCTGGAACTGGTGCGCAGCCTTTACCCCAACGCCCATTTCGCCACCGTCTATGCCAAGCCGCAAGGCAACGCGCAGGTCGACACGTTCATCACCGAAGTCAGCCAGGACACCTGGATTTTCTTCCCGTGGGACATGGCGCTGCAATACGTCGAACCCTATCGCGGCAAAGACTGACCAGCCGCTTTCCCCCACAATGAGAGGCAGATGGCGGGCGTTTTCAACCCAAACATGGCCGCAACCGACGCGCCCCCGGTGATGGAGGCGCGCCGCTGGATTGCCGACAAAAGCTTTCCCGCCGACCGCCCGTTGATCAATGTCAGCCAGGCCGCCCCCGTGGCCCCGCCCCCGGCCGGGCTGCGCCAGGCGCTGGCCGAAACGATCCTGACGAATGACGCCGCGCACCTCTATGGGCCGGTGCTGGGCCTGCCCGATCTGCGCGCCCAAGTGGCCACCCAGTGGCGCGCCGCCTATGGCGGGCAGATCAGCCCTGCGCAGGTCGCAATCACCGGCGGGTGCAACATGGCCTTTGCCGCCGCCATGGCCACCCTGACCGCCCAAGGGGATGAGGTGTTGCTGCCAACCCCTTGGTATTTCAACCATAAAATGTGGGCCGATATGAACGGCGTCAGCGCTGTTGCGCTACCCTGCGGCGATGACATGCTGCCAGATCTGGACGCCGCCCGCGCCCGTATCACGGCGCGCACCCGCGCCATCGTGCTGGTGACACCGAACAATCCCACGGGCGCAGAATATCCCGCCGGGCTGATCGCGGCCTTTTACGATCTGGCGCGCACAAACGGCATCGCGCTGGTGCTGGACGAAACCTATCGCGATTTCCATTCGGCCAGCGGAGCGCCGCATGGCCTGTTCACCCGCCCCGATTGGGACGACACGCTGATCCAGCTCTATTCCTTTTCCAAGGCGTACCGGCTGACCGGGCACCGGGTCGGGGCGCTGGTGGCCGCGCGTGCGCGTCTGGCGCAGGTGGAAAAGTACCTCGATACCGTAGCGATCTGCGCCGGGCAGAGCGGGCAGCACGCCGCGCTGTGGGGCATGCGCAACCTGGGCCCGTGGCTGGCGGGCGAGCGCGATGAAATCCTGTCCCGGCGCGCCGCCATCGCCCAAGGGATGGCGCGCCTGAAACCGCTGGGTTGGGATCTTTTGGGCGCCGGGGCCTATTTCGCCTATGTGCGCCACCCGTTCGCCATCGACGCGGCCGATCTGGCCCCCGCCTTGGTGGACATGGCCGGTGTCTTGCTGCTGCCCGGCACCATGTTCCGCCCCAAAGGCGACCCTGCCGGACGCCAAGAGCTGCGCATCGCCTTTGCCAATATCGACCAGGCGGGGATCACAACCCTGATCGAACGGCTTGAAAACCTGCCGGGCCAGCTTGCGCCGCGCGCGGGCCACCGCTAGACAGTCCCGAACGTGCAGGGAACATGAGGACACGACATGGCAAAAGGTGGCGGCACCAAGATCCTCAGCGGCGGGTTGCTCTTGCTGCTGATCCTCGGCCTTGCCGGGTTTGGCGCGACGAATTTCGGCGGCACCGTGCGATCGGTCGGCAGCGTCGGCAAGACCGAAATCGACATCAACCGCTATGCCCGCAGCCTGTCACAGGAACTGCAAGCCTTCGAGGCGCAGACCGGCATGGACTTTACCATGGATCAGGCGCGCCAGTTCGGCATCGACCAGCAGGTGCTGGACCGGCTGATCGCACAGGCCGCGCTGGAAGAAGAAGCGCGCCGCGTCGGCCTGTCGGTCGGCGATGAACAGGTGCGCGACCAGATCGTCGGCATTTCGGCCTTTGCCGGGGGCGACGGGCGCTTCAACGCTGAAACCTACCAGTTCGCCCTGCAAAATGCGGGCCTGACCACAACCGAATTCGAAGACTCGATTCGCGCCGAACTGTCGCGCCTGCTGGTGCAATCCGCCGTGCTGCCCGGCGCGCCGATGCCCCCCGCCTACACCAGCACCATCATGGACTGGATCGGCGAACGGCGCGATGTCGCCTTGCTATCGCTGGGGCCCGACGATCTGGACGCCCCCCTGCCCGAACCATCGCCCGAAGATCTGCGCGCCTATTACCAGGCCAACCCCGACGACTTCACCCTGCCCGCGGCCAAGAACATCACCTATGCGTGGCTTTCGCCCGAAATGGTGATGAACCGCGACAGTATCGACGAAGCCGACCTTCGTGATCTGTATCAGGCCCGGATCGACGAATACGTCACCCCCGAACGGCGGCTGGTCGAACGGCTGGTCTTTGCCAGCGAAGACGATGCGCAAGCGGCCAAGGCGGCCATCGATGACGGCACCCAAAGCTTCGAAGACCTTGTGGCCGCGCGCGGTCTGGACCTGGCCGATGTGGATCTGGGCGATGTCAGCCGCGATGATCTGAACGGCGCCGCGGACGCGGTGTTCGCACTGGACGAACCGGGCATCGCCGGCCCCGCGCCCACCGCGCTCGGCCCGGCGCTGTTCCGCGTCAACGCGATCCTGCCGGCCGCCGAAGTGCCGTTCGAAGACGCGCGCCCCGCGCTTGAAGACGAATACCTGGCCACGGCGGCCCGGCGCGAACTTCAGGACCGGATCGAACCGATCGACGATCTGCTGGCGGGCGGCGCTACACTGGAAGAACTGGCCGAAACCGAAGGCATGGAACTGGGCATGATCCGCTGGTCCCCGGACCGAACCGATGGCATCGCCGCCTATCAGGATTTCGCCGAAGCCGCATCAGAGGTGGGTGAAAACGATTACCCCGAGGTCCGCGAACTGGACGATGGCGGGCTGTTCGCGCTGCGTCTCGACGCCGAGGCTCCGCCCGAACTGCAGCCCTTCGACAAGGTGCGCGATGCGGTGGTCGCCGCCTGGGAGGTGCAGGAAATCACCGATCGGCTGACCGCCCAAGCTGACGCGATCGTAAAAGCGCTGGCCGACGGCGGCGATTTTGACGATCTGGCCGACGCGGGCCGGGTGATCCGGGTCCAGGACCTGCAGCGCACCGGGTTCCTTGATGACACGCCCGATGGGCTGGTCGAAGACCTGTTCGACGCCGCGCAAGGCACCCCCTTGGTGCGCAGCGGCGTGATCGAAGGCGATCCGCAGGTCACAATCGCCATTGTCGATGCGATCAAACCCGCAACCGAAGATAACGCCGACGCCGCCCGGCTGCGCACGCAGATCGCCAGTCAGGCCAACCAGTCTGTCGCCAACGACCTGCTGTCGGCCTTTTCCGCCGCGGTCCGCGCCGATGCCGGGGTGACACTGAACCAGGCCGCGCTGAACGCGGTGCACAGCCAGATGGGCAACTGATATGGCCGATTTGACCCCCGGTTTCGACGCCTTTGCCAAAGGCTACGGAGCGGGCGAAAACCAGATCGTTTATGCGCGCCTGGCGGCCGACCTAGATACGCCCGTGTCGCTGATGCTGAAACTGGCCGAAGCGCGGCGCGACAGTTTCATGCTGGAAAGCGTCACCGGCGGCGAGGTGCGCGGGCGCTATTCAATCGTCGGCATGAAGCCCGACCTGATCTGGCAATGCCATGGCGATCAGGCCCGGATCAACCGCACCGCGCGGATCGACGCCGACGCCTTCATTGACGAAGACGCCGCGCCGCTGGAGAGCCTGCGCGCGCTGATCGGGGAAAGCCGGATCGACCTGCCCGCCGACCTGCCCGCCGCCAGCGCCGGGCTGTTCGGCTATCTGGGCTATGACATGATCCGCCTGGTCGAACACCTGCCCGACGTCAACCCCGACCCGCTGGGCCTGCCCGATGCGGTGATGATGCGTCCATCGGTCGTGGCCGTTCTGGACGGCGTCAAAGGCGAGGTGATCGTGGTCTCGCCGGCCTGGGTGTCCTCGGGGCTGTCCGCCCGCGCCGCCTATGCGCAGGCCGCCGAACGGGTCATGGACGCGGTGCGCGATCTGGAACGCGCGGTGCCCGCCGCCACGCACGATCTGGGCGATGCCGCCCCGGTGGGCGAGCCAATGTCAAACTTTACCCATGATGGCTATTTGCAAGCCGTTGAAACGGCGAAGGAATATATCCGCGCCGGCGATATTTTCCAGGTTGTGCCCTCGCAGCGCTGGACGGTGGATTTTCCGCTACCGCCCTTTGCGCTCTACCGCAGCTTGCGGCGCACCAACCCATCGCCGTTCATGTTCTTTTTCAACTTCGGCGGCTTTCAGGTGGTGGGTGCCAGCCCCGAAATCCTGGTCCGCGTGTTCGACAAACAGGTCACGATCCGCCCGATCGCCGGCACCCGCCCGCGCGGCGCCACCGTCGAAGAAGACAACGCGCTGGAACAGGACCTGCTGTCGGACGAAAAAGAACTGGCCGAACACCTCATGCTGCTCGATCTGGGCCGCAATGACACCGGCAAGGTATCGAAAATCGGCACGGTTCGCCCGACCGAAGAATTCATCGTCGAACGCTACAGCCACGTGATGCACATCGTGTCGAACGTGGTGGGCGAACTGGCCGACGACCAAGACGCCCTGTCAGCGTTTTTCGCTGGCATGCCCGCGGGCACCGTGTCGGGCGCGCCGAAAGTTCGCGCGATGGAAATCATCGACGAACTCGAACCTGAAAAGCGCGGCGTCTACGCCGGGGGCCTGGGCTATTTCAGCGCCAACGGGGACATGGACATGTGCATCGCCCTGCGCACCGCTGTTCTGAAGGACGAAAAACTGTACATCCAGGCCGGGGGCGGCGTCGTCTATGACAGCGACCCCGAGTCTGAATACATGGAAACCGTCAACAAATCGCGTGCCATCCGCAAGGCGGCCGAAGACGCGGGCCGCTTTGCCCGTGACCGCAACACCTGAGCTCTACTGCTCTGGCGGCGCGTCCTGAGGCACCTGCGCCATCAGCACCGTGGATACCGGCGCCATCGTGACACCGGCCGCGCGGTTGCCGGTGGCCCAGTCGGCCAGCGCCTGCAGCGTGTCCGCTTTCAGATGCCCGACTGTGATCAGCCCGTCGGTCTGGCCCGCCCGGAAGGCGGCCTGATCCAGATAGCGCGTCATCGCCGGGCCTGAGCGCCCTTCCCCATCAAAGACGCGGAACACCACGGCCGCCGGAACCCCTTCGCGCGCGGCCACCTGTTGCGCCGCGTTCAACCCGCGCGCATAGGTGATGATCCCATGGCCCGTCTGCGCCGCCGACGCGACCACCTGCGCGGCGGTGGCGCGGCTAGACTGGAACTTGGCCCCCGGCACATCCATGACAGCCACGGCGGTGCCAAGCGCCGAAATGGCCGCGTTCATGGTGACGGCCGCATCCGTCGGCTGTGCGCCGGTCGGCAATTCTGCGATCAGCACCACCTCTTGGCCGGCGCTGCGATAGCGCGCCGCGCGCTCGGCTGCGTCGGGCCGACTGGCGTCGATTGCAAAGCTGATCGGGAACGGCAGGTTGTTCAGATCGGCATCGGAAATCTCGCCGCCCTGATCGATCAGGATGATCGACATGATCGGCAATTCGGGCGGCGCGTCAAAGGGTTGCGCATTGTCAAGCAGCGCTTGGCCCGTTGCGCCCGTCGTGCCCAGCTGCGGGTCGGCGCGGTCATCGGCGGGTGGTTCGGTGTCGGCCCCGATGCTGGGCAAACGCCCGACGGTCACGTTGCCGGCCTGTCCGCTCAGCGTGCCTTCGCGGGTGTCCAGAATGCGCGGATCGTCGTCGTTCATCACGGCCACCTGTTCACCGTCCCCGCCGGTTTGCGGGGCCTCGACGATATCGGATGGACCCGGTTCGCGGGGGGCTGTCGGGGCGGGTGTGGCGGGCGCCGGATCGGACATCTGCGGCGCGGGCGGCGCGCCGGCCGCGTCGGGAGCGGGGCGTGCGGGTGCGGGGGATGGCGCGGCAGGTGTCACCGGCACCTGCGCTGTTTGCGGGGCCTCATCGACCGGTCCAGCAGACGGGGGCACGGATTCAGGGCCGGGGATAATCGGCTCTTCCTGGGATGGGGTCACCATGTCAGCCTGAGTTTCGGGCTGCGGCGCGCGCATGTCGCCGCCGGGCGCGGGGGCCGGATCGGGCTTGGCCGCGGGGGCGGTCTGGGCCATCGGCGTTCCCGTCTGCGCGCCGGTATCGGGCTGCGGCGGGGCGCCGGGAATCACGGTTTCGGGAACTGTCACACTGTCCAGCGCGGGCGGGCTTTCAACGGGGGCATCGGGCGCGGCGGGCACGGATGGGATGCTCGGTTCGACCGATTGGGGCGGTTCAACCGATTTGGGCGGTTCAACCGCTTCGGGCTGCCCAACCGCTTCGGGCGGCCCGACCGCTTCGGGCGGTTCAAAGGCCACCAGCGACACGCGCGGGACCCATTCGTTCGCAGCAACCAGACCGGCGACCCCGACCACGACACCCCAAACGAGCCCAGAAATAACGCCACGCGCCATGCAACCACTCCGTTCTTGCCCGACGGGCGGGGGCTTTTGCCGCACGCCCTTGACCCCGTCACTGCCTTTGTCCCATGTATAGCGCGACTTGAAACCGGGTTCACCCCTTTTTGCCAAAGGCTTGGCCAATGCTGCTTCTGATCGATAATTACGACAGTTTCACGTATAACCTCGTTCATTATCTGGGCGAACTTGGGGCAGACGTGAAGGTCTGGCGCAACGACGCGCTGACGGTGCAGGACGCGATGGGTCTCAAACCCGAAGCGATCCTGCTGTCGCCGGGCCCGGCCACCCCCGATGACGCGGGTATCGGACTGGCGCTGGTGCATGCCGCCGCCGAGGCGCGCATCCCCTTGATGGGGGTCTGTCTGGGCCACCAGACCATCGGACAGGCTTTTGGCGGCAAGGTGGTGCGCTGCGATGAAATCGTGCACGGCAAGATGGGCACGATCCGCCATGACGGGCAAAGCGTGTTTGCCGGGCTGCCGTCGCCCTTTGAAGCGACGCGCTATCATTCGCTGGTGGTCGATCGCGACAGCCTGCCTGATTGTTTGACGATCACCGCCGCGCTGGACAATGGCACCATCATGGGGCTGGCCCACAAGGATCTGCCGATCCACGGCGTTCAGTTCCACCCCGAAAGCATCCGTTCGGAACACGGGCACCAGATGCTGCAGAATTTTATCAACGAAATCAAGGTGCCAGCATGAGCGACGCGATCAAACCCCTGATTGGCGCCGCCGCCGACCGGCCCCTTACCCGCCCCGAAGCCGAAGCGGCCTTTGACATCCTGTTCAAGGGCGAAGCCAGCCCGGCGCAGATCGGCGGGCTGTTGATGGCGCTGCGCACGCGGGGCGAAACGGTCGATGAATATGCCGCCGCCGCGGGCGTCATGCGCGCCCATTGCGTCAAGATCACGGCCCCCCCCGGGGCCATCGACATCGTGGGCACGGGCGGTACAGGCAAGCCGACGCTGCAGATTTCCACCGCCGCCGCCTTTGCCGTGGCCGGCGCGGGCGTACCGGTGGCCAAGCACGGCAACCGCAAGCTGTCGTCGAATTCGGGCGCGGCGGATTCGCTGGCCCAGAACGGGGTCGACGTGATGGTGGGCGCCGATGTGGTCGAGCGGGCGCTGGCGCAGGCGGGCATCGCCTTTATGATGGCGCCCATGCACCACCCGGCGACAAAGCACGTCATGCCGGTGCGCGCCGATCTTGGCACGCGCACGATCTTCAATATCCTCGGCCCGCTGACCAACCCCGCCGGGGTCAAGCGCCAGCTGACCGGTGTATTTTCGCGCGACCTGATCCGCCCGATGGCCGAAACGCTGCAACAGCTGGGCTCGGACGCGGCGTGGCTGGTGCATGGCAGCGATGGCACGGACGAGCTGACCATCACCGGGACCAGCTGGGTCGCCCAGCTTGGCGATGGCGCGATCAGCGAAACCGAAGTGCACCCCGAAGACGCGGGCCTGCCCGTCCATCCGTTCGAGGCGATTACCGGCGGCACACCCGAAGAAAACGGCCGCGCGATGCGTGCCGTGCTGTCGGGCGAAAAATCAGCCTATCGCGATGCGGTGCTGTTGAACGCCGCGGGCGCGCTTGTGGTGGCGGGCAAGGTGAGCACCCTACCCCAAGGCGTTGAACTTGCTGCAGAAAGCATCGACAGCGGCGCGGCGCTGTCCAAGCTGAAGCTCTTGGCTGACATCACAAGCGGCGGCGCCTGACACCGCGCCGCGCGCCGTGACGTTTCGCTGGGATATCTGTTTCGCTGGGGTAACTTTTTGGCCGGAGTGTCTGTTTCGCTGGCTGTCTGATCGGCCGGGATTTGGAATTCCCTGCGCGGATCAGACCGGCATGTTTTCGAACAGGTCATCAACCTCGTCCGATTCGGCGCGGGCATAGCGGGCCTTTGGGGCGCGGTCGTGCTTGTCCAATTCATCGTGCAGAACCTTTTTCAGCTTCTCAGCCTTCTCAGGGTCGGCCACGACTTCGTCGACAACTTTATCCACTGGGTCCAAGTGGTCCACGGGGGATTTATCTTTGAGTGACATGCGGTTCCTCCTCTGGTTTGCGCCAGTTTTCGGCGTCAGCGATATGGTAGCACGCTCGTGTGACAGTTGTACTGATGTCGATCAGCGCTGGTCATGTTTGGCCGCGCAATCCTTGCAAAACGGGGTAAATGGCAGCAAATCAAGCCGTTCGCCTGAAATTTCGTCACCGCAGTCCTGACAATAGCCGAATTCGTCGGCATCAATCCGCTCAAGCGCGGCGTTGATCATGCGAATCTCCTGCATGCCGGCGCTGCCCATCGCTTCCATCACCTCATCGCCCTCGGCCTCTTGCGCGCCTTCGTCCCAGTCGCGCGATTTGGGGGCGTCCAGCGCATCGTCCAGCTTGTGGACGCGTGCATCCAGTTCGTTCAGGCGGGCTTCGAGTTGTTCGCGGTATTTCCTGACATCAACCATGATGATCCTCCGTTTCTTGCCCTGCAGAATGGGCGAGACCGGGGGGCATTTCGTTGATTCAGGTCAAGCGGCGCGCAGGTTAGGCGGGCGGCAGGGGGTGGTTGTTATTCGGCTGCCGGAAGCGGGGGCAACCCGTCGCCGTCCAATGGGGGCAGCC
This sequence comes from Aliiroseovarius sp. PTFE2010, assembly GCF_049943335.1. Lineage (NCBI taxonomy): Bacteria > Pseudomonadati > Pseudomonadota > Alphaproteobacteria > Rhodobacterales > Paracoccaceae > Aliiroseovarius > Aliiroseovarius sp. PTFE2010. The sequence continues at coordinate 6,312 of NZ_JBNFVY010000017.1, read as the reverse complement.
CGTCGCCGCCGCTCAAGGGCGGAAGCCCCCCGGCATCGCCCAAGGGCGGTAGGCCCCCGGCGTCGCCTAAAGGCGGCAGGCCCCCGGCGTCGCCTAAAGGCGGCAGGTCACCGGCATCGCCTAAAGGCGGCAGGTCGCCGGCATCGCCCAAAGGCGGCAGGTCGCCGCCGCTGAGCGGGGGAAGCCCCCCGTCACCCAATGGCGGCAAATCGCCTGCGCCTTCCAACGGGGGTAAATCACCCGCGCCGCCCAACGGGGGCAAATCACCCGCCGCGCCCAAAGGGGGCAAGCCGCCCGCGCTGTCCAACGGGGCCAGGCCACCGCCCCCGTCCAATGGGGGCAAATCGCCTGCGCCGGCCATCGGCCCGGCGCCAGCGCTGTCGCCGGCACCGTCGCCGATCTGTGCCGGGTTTTCCAGTGGTCCCGGGCCCATCACCGTGTCGTCTTCGTTCGCGCTGGCCGGGTCATTGATGCGCAAGGCGCGCAGCCCGTTGGCCTGGCCCAGCCGGGCGGTCGCGATCACGCGTCCGTCGATACCTTCGACCTGCACCTGGGCCACCGCCTTGCGCGGCACGGGGATCTGCTGGCCAACTTCGAACCCCATCACGTCGGACAGCGACAGACGCAACCGATACAGCGCCGCATCCATCGTCACTTCTGCCGTGGATACGGTCTGTTCCATCTTTTCTTGCCACGATCCGGGCGGTTCGACCCCTTCGATGCCCGGGACCGGACGCTCTAGCGGCAGGAACATCAGCATGTCGCCGGTCTTGGCCCCCTGCGCCAGGTCCACCGTCAGCCGGTAATAGCGGTAGCGCTGATCGTCCAGCGTCAACCCGATCGCCCGGGGGTCGCGCAGCGGGGTCGCATAGCGATAGCCGCCCACATCCGGCGGGTTGGCTGCGGTGGAGACAAGGGTTTCGAACCGGGCCAGCATCTTGTCGATCAGCGCCGAAGCCAGCGCGGCATCGGTGGAGGTTGGCACGCGTTCCTCGGCGGCGGTATTGCGCACGGCGCCGGTGGTCATCTGTTCGATCAGCGCGGCCATCAGCACATGATCGAGAACGAACAACCCGCGCGCGCCATCTTCGGCGGTGATCATCGCGATCAACGCGCATTTGGGCAATTCCCCCGCGATGCCCCCCAGCGGCAGGCGCAATTCGCTGAAATCAATGATCGTGGCGGCCAGCCCCATTTCTACTTCGGCCGTGCGCGACAGGGCCAGCCGCAGCGCTTTGGCGGCGGACATGGCCTGAATATCGGGCTGCGGACGGCCCGCGCCGGCCTTGCGCTGGATGGTCGAAGCGTCAGACATGGTGTTCTGATGGTCTTTCAAAGCGGTTGTGCACAGCGCGATCTTGCCCGTTTCAAGTTACCAAAGGGTTGAAATCCCCCCGATTTTCAGGCGCCAGCGCCCGCCGTTTTGGGCAGGCTGACGCGAAAGGCCGCCCCGCCCTGCCCCGGCAGATAGCAAATCTGCCCGCCCAGGCGGGACATGATCTCGCGGCTGATCGCCAGGCCCAGCCCCGCGCCCCCCGCGGCGGTATGGTCTGACAGGCGCGAAAATTTTTCAAAGATCACAGAGTGGCGGCTGGTGGGGATGGCACTGCCGTTGTCGATGAAATCGACCTGCACGCCGGATTGTGTTTCGCGCGCTGACACGATCAGGCGCGGCGCGGGCGCGTCGCAGTATTTCGCGGCGTTGGCGATCAGGTTGATGAACACCTGCGCCAACCGGTCGCCATCGGTGTGCAGCGTGATCCGGTCGGCGCCGGGGCTGCGTGTGATGGCGATGCGGCGCGCGCCCTCGGCCGAGGTTGCCGCCGCGATGGCCCGATCGATCACCGCGCCCAGGTTGACCTGTTGCGTATTCAGCGACACCTGCCCGCTTTCCAGCACCGACAGGTCCAGCAAATCGTCCAGCAGCCGGGTCAGGCGCTGCGCCTCGTCGTGGATGATGCCCGAATAGCGCACGCGTTCCTCCGGCCCCAGATCGTGCGACTTCAGAATGTCGGAAAACGCCCGGACCGACGTCATCGGCGTGCGCAATTCGTGGCTGATCTGGGACAAAAAGCCGTCTTTCTGGACCGACAGGGCGGTCAGCTTTTCATTCGCCTCGCGCAGCTGGCGGGCGGTGCGGGTCAGCTCTTCGGATTTGGTTTCCAGTTGCAGCGAATATTCCATCATCTGCGCGGTTTCGTCGGCCACCGCCATCAGGTCTTCGACCGACACCGCGCTGCCGCCCATGATCTGCCCCATCATCGCATGCGCCGTCGCCGCGCCGACCGACCCGGCCAGTTCGCGTTCTAGCCGTTCGGAAAATTCGGGTGTGGAATCCGGCAAGAAGCCGCCCTTGCCCTGTTCGTCGGCGATCCGCTTGAACAGCGTCTTGGCATCGTCAGGGCCCAGAATGCGCTGCGCCATGATCAGCAGATCTTCGGTTTCGGCGCCAGTGCCCGACCAGCCCGCCGCCGGGCCCGTATGATCGAAGATATTAACGAACTGCACGCCCTGCAGCCGTTCGACCGGGCGCGGGAACGATGCCACCGAGCACAGGAAGAACGCCGCTGAATTCAGCGTAAGCGACCACATCACCGCATGCACCACCGGGTCCATGTCGGCCGCGCCAAACAGCGCCTGCGGGCGCAGCCAGCCGATGCCCCACGGCCCCTCGGCCAGCAGCGCGGCGGGCAGAACCGCGTCGCCGAAAGACGGCAGGAACATCGTGTAAAGCCAGACGCTGAACCCGATGATCAGCCCCGCCGTCGCGCCCACCCGCGTGGCGCCGCGCCAAAAGATACCGCCCAGCAGCGCCGGCAGCGCCTGGGCCACGCCGGTAAAGGAAATCAGGCCGATGGCGGCCAGCGCCTCGGATCCGCCGGTCAGGCGAAGGTACAGGAACCCCAGCGCCAGCACCCCCGCGATGGACAGGCGGCGCGACAACAGCACCACCTGGCGCACATCGCCCGACACACTGGCCCCGCCACGGCGCTGCGCCAGCCAGATCGGCATGACGATGTGGTTGGACACCATGGTCGACAGCGCAATGGCCGCCACGATCACCATCGACGTGGCCGACGAAAACCCGCCCAGGAACGACAGCATCGCCAGCCCGTCCTGGCCCAGCGCCAGCGGCACCGTCAGCACGAACATGTCCGGGTTGGCCGACGGCGGCATGATCTGCAGGCCGACCACCGCGATGGGCAGCACGAACAGGCTCATCGCGCACATATACAGTGGAAAGGCCCAGCTGGCGGTGAACAAGTGCCGTTCGTCGGCGTTTTCCACCACCAGAACCTGGAACATGCGCGGCAGGGTCAACAGGGCCACCGCCGACAGAAAGGTCAGCGTGATCCAGCGATCGCCCCCCACCTGCCACTGCGAAATGGGCGAGTCATCGATGCGCGCCAGAATATCCCCCACGCCGTCCGCCACCCCCCAGACCACGAACACCCCGACCGACAACAGGCCGACCAGTTTCACGATCGCCTCAAGCGCGATGGCGGTGACGACGCCGTGGTGGCGTTCGTTGGCATCCAGGTTGCGCGTGCCGAACAGGATGGTGAACAGCGTCAGCCCCATCGCCAGCCAGAGCGCCGTGGCGTTCTGATCGGGCAAGGCCCAGGTTTCGGGGCGCGCGGTTGCAAAGACCGCAAAGCTCAGACTGACGGATTGCAGCTGCAGCGCGATATAGGGCGTGGTGCCGACCACGGCCAGCAGCGTGACCAGCACGCCCAGCAGGTTCGACTTGCCATACCGGCTGGAAATCAGGTCTGCGATCGATGTGATCTTTTGCGTGCGCCCGATCCGCACCAGTTTGCGCAGCGCCCACCACCAGCCCACCATCACGATGGTGGGGCCAAGATAGATCGTCACGTATTCCAACCCCGAGCGCGCCGCCGAACCCACCGCGCCGTAAAAGGTCCAGGCGGTGCAATAGATCGACAACGACAGCGTGTAGATCACCGGCGAGCGTAACCAGCCCGCGCGCCCGCCCTCGGCCTGGCGTTCGGCAGCGAACGCCACCAGAAACAACAGCAGTACATAAAGCACGCTGACCAGCACCAGCAGGTTGAAATTGACCATCGCTCAGCGATCCCCGCCGCGTTCGGCGGGGTCGGGCCGGTTGTCGGGCCGATTGTCTGGCATGTCGTCGGGCCGGTTATCTGGCCGGTTATCTGGCCCGTGATCTGCGCCCTGATCTGGCCTGTGATCGGGGTCGCCAAACAGCGCTCTTCCCGGTGCGCCGGGACGTTCATCGTGCGACCGGGCCAGCCCCCGCGACAGGATCAGCGTTGCCCCGATCAGCAGCGCCCAGACCCCAAAGACATAGAGCAGCGCCGTGCTGCTGCGCGCGCCGTCGTGCCAGAGCAACGGCACCAGCCATAGCGCCGCCCCGATCACCGGAACCAGCCGCGCCGCATCCGCCAGCCGCCGCCGCCGATAGGATCGGCGTTGCAGGAACAGCGGGCTTTTTGGGGGGGTCACGCGGCGTCCCCGACCAGCTCGTGCAGGGCGGCCAGAACTTCGGCGTTGGAAAACGGCTTGGTCATATAGCGGCTGGCGCCGTAGCGTTCGGCCAGGTCGCGGTCTTTCTTCTGGCCGCGCGCGGTCAGCATCAACACCGGTAAGGCTCGGGTGGCGGCATCGCCGCGCAGCTCTTGCAGGATGTCATAGCCCGACCGGCCCGGCAGCATCACATCCAGAATAACCACATCCGGCGTCTTGGTTCGCACGGCCTGCGCCGCGCTGATGCCATCGCAATGGGCTTCGACAATCCAGCCGTCGCGCGATAGAATGAAGCGGATTGCTTCGATGATATTCGGCTCGTCTTCAATCAGAAGCACGCGTTTGCCCATGCGCCGATGTTCCCCCCTCAGCTTCCAGGTCCAAAGTATTGCGTCTTAAACGAGCCGAGTCAAAGCGCGCCGCAGCGTCCGGCGATGCCAGAGGCGGTGATCCGGGGGGCATCAGCCCAGCGGGCTTTCCCGCCCGGCAGTCTCTCAGGCAGCATCACTGGCAACATCATGGGGGCGGTCATGGGATGTGTCGCGGGCCGTATTGCGGCGGACATCACAGGGGACACCACGGCGCGTTTCACCGGCTGCGCCGCCGCGGACATGCGCCATAAGAAAGGTCACAGGAAACGTCACCGGTAACGTCACTGACATGGGCACAGGCACCGCGACAGGCGGGGACATATGCAGCCCCATAGCCAAGTTTTCAGGCGTCACCACGGGCAATGTGGCAGGCGGACTCACAGCCCCTCGGCCAGGATCGACGGCTCGCGGCGGGCCGGGCAGCCGTCGCGCGGGCAGATCCGGCAGGACGATCCGATCGGTGTGGCGGCTTCGGTTTCAGGGCCGCCATCGGCGATCAGCATCGTCGCCTCCAGCACCGGCGGCAACGCGAAATCATGCACCCCGCGCGTGTGGCAATAGGCATAGCAGGTGAACCGCAGCCCGGCCGATCCCGGCATTTCGACCACCGCGCGCACCGGCGTGCCCGGACGCACCAGCGCCTGATACAGCGGCCAGAGCGGGCACGCCGCCCCGAATCGGGGCAGCGCAAAACCGGCCAGAGGCTCGCGGAAAGTCAGCGTGCCCGACCCGTCGCAAATCACCACGCCAAAGCGCGCCCCGTCCCCGTCGCGCGGCGGCAACGCGCCCATGCGGCGCATCGCGGCGGGCAGGCTGACGCCAAAGTGACGTGCCACCTGCGCCGGGTCGGGGCCGTGGCTGGCCAGCAGCGCTTCGATCTCGGCCAGCGGCATGCGGCGCGCGTCGCGGGCGTAGCGCGTCATCCAGCTCTGCGCCAATTGCCGGGCCGGCGCCGAGCTGAGCGCTTGCGCCGCGTCCAGCAGTTTCGCCATGCGCGCCTGGGCGCCCGCGCCTTCCAGTTCGGCAAGGTGAAAGCCGGTGCCCGACAGCCACGCTTCGACCTCGTCCTGGGGGGCGGCGTTCGATCCGGTGCCGGCGGCTTCGATTTCTTCGTCCAGATAGGCCACCAGCGCCTGGCTGCTCTTGGCCAATCTCTGGCTGTCCTCGTAGAGATTGCGGTGAAAGCGGGTCTGCCATTCGGGATCGACCGGATCGCCGCTGGCCAGAATGCCCGCGGTCGAGCGGATCGCCGTGACCACCGACAGCACATCGTGCAGCGATTCTGACAAGAACGGATCGTGGGTCAGCCGGTCGGTCAGCGCCTCGACCGTGCGTTCCAGCGCGACGATCCGCGCCGCCTGCGCCCCTACCAGCCCGGCCCAGCCGGGGAAGCGTTCGGCGAATTCTTCGGCGCGGTCGGTTTCGGGCGGCG
>NZ_JBNFVY010000016.1:0-51234 GCF_049943335.1 Aliiroseovarius sp. PTFE2010 | reverse complement strand
CAATCAATACCTCTGTCGCGGGATGGAGCAGCCCGGTAGCTCGTCAGGCTCATAACCTGAAGGTCGTAGGTTCAAATCCTACTCCCGCAACCAAAAAAATACACAATATCAAACGCTTGAAGCCCGACCTAATCAGTCGGGCTTTTGCTTGTGCAGTCTACATCAACGCCACATCAACACCGGACCAGAAAAACCGCACCAGCGTGCATAAGCGGGCAGCGACAGGCCACCGCGTGCAAAGAAACGCGGCTCGCGGTACCGCTTACCGATGGAGCGAGCCTCCTTATGACCAATGCTGCGTTGTGGACGGATGGCCGCCTCGCCGGAAAAGGAGCGGCCTACTTCCGGTCTCAGTTTAGTTTCGCTGCCTCAAAAGTGTGTGGCCCAGCGGGGGTGACTCTCGTCGATGACCAAGGCGTGGCTGTGCCTGCGATGCCCTTGCAGATGCGGATGATCGAGCGGCAGGTTGTCGTGGGTATGCTCAAGCTCCACAGGATCGTTCGCGGGCCAGACTTTCAACGCAGCCAGCATTCCGCTCCCCGCGAGCAGGGCCAGACCGATCAGTGCGGGGACGACGCCGTAGACCGTCAGCAGCCAGCCCGACAGCGGATAGGTCACCAGCCAGCAGGCGTGGGACAGTGCGAATTGCGCCGCGAACAGCGCAGGGCGGTCCCCGGCATGGGCGGAGCGGCGCAGCAACCGGCCCGAAGGGGTGAGGACGGCGGAATACCCCAGCCCCACCAGCAGCCAGGCTGCCAGAAGGATGGACCAGCCGAGCCCGACTAACTGAACCGTGACCCCCAGCCCCAGCAATGTCGCCACCATCAGCGCGGCACCGCCGAACATCACGGGCCGGTCCGGCAGAGCATCCAGCACGCGCGGCAAAACCAGTGCCGCCGTCATGGAGCCCGCGCCAAAGGCGAACATCGTCCAGGCCAGAGCGCTTTCCGACAACTCGAGCGATCCCCGCACCAAGACCACCGTGTTGACCAGAACCATCGCGCCCGCTGCCGCCGCCGCGAGGTTCAGCGCTAGAAGCCCGCGCAGACGGGGCGTGGCCAGATAAATGCGGATCCCGCGTGTGGTGCGATCATACACCCCACGCGGCTCGCACGGGCGCGGGCTTGGAAGAAGGACCGAGACGACTAGAAGGGCCGAGGCGGCGAAACCGACGACCGTGCCGAGGAAAAGCGAGTTGTAGGACATCACCGCCAGCAGAAGCGCGGCCAGCGTCGGGCTGACGATGTTTTCCAGATCGTAGGCCAGCCGCGACAGCGACAGCGCGCGGGTATAGCGCGCCTCCTCGGGCAGAACGTCGGGGATCGTCGCCTGAAAGGTCGGCGTGAAGGCGGCGGAGGCCGATTGCAGCAGGAAGATCAGCACGTAGACCTGCCAAACCTCGGTCACGAAGGGCAGTGCCAGCGCCACACCCGCCCGCACCAGATCGAGCGTCACCAGGAGCGCGCGGCGCGGCACCCGGTCCGCGAAGGCCCCGGCAATGGGGGCGATGCCCACATAGGCCACCATCTTGATCGTGAAGACCGTGCCCAGCACCAGCGCCGCCCCGTCCCCCGCGAGATCAAAAGCCAGGAGCCCGAGGGCGACCGTCGCGAGCCCGGTTCCCAGAAGGGCGACGACCTGTGCCAGAAACAGATGGCGGTAGGTGCGGTCGGAGAGGATATCGAGCATGGCGGACCTCAGAGATAACGGGCGATCGTCCGCAGCTCGGCGCGATCAGTTTCGGAGCCCTCAGCGTCCAGACAATGGTCCATGTGGTCATGGATCAGCGCCCGCTTGGCGTTCGTGACGGCCTTTTCGACCGCCTGCATCTGCTGGGCGATCTCCAGGCAGGGCTTGCCCGCCTCGATCATCTCGATCACGGCGCGCAGATGGCCGTCAGCGCGTTTCAGCCGGGCGATCAGGGCGGGATGGGTTGCATGAACCGGGGGAGTTGTCATAGACAAGGCTTATCCTCCCCTGGGGGTTAAAACAAGATGGTGCCACAACGCACCACGCGAGCGACGAGCAGACAGGCAGAACCTATGACAACCTTGCGGACAATCGGAAAGGCCGCGTTCGCGACACTTCTCTGCGTGGCCGTGATTGTCTGGTCGGTGATGCCCACAACCTCGCATGCGCCTGCAATCCTCGACGTGCTTCAGGAGCATGCGGAGATGATCGTGGAGCATGGTCATTCGCATGGTCTGGACGAAGATATTCTCTGGGCCGCGCATGGACACAGCCACGACAGTGTCGATCACGATCACAGTCAGGCGGTCGTGCCTGGCCCCAATCGGTCGCCGCAGCCGCTCGACATCTACAGGACCGCATGGCGGCTGAGTTCGGCTACGTCGAATACGTTACGGACATACCAGATCGAACGACCTCCGCGCGTCTGATCGACCGCGCGCCATCGGCGCGTTGCACGCGATCATCAAACACAAATGCGGAGTTCAATCCATGAATACAGTCCATCGGGGCTGGACCGATCCCGGCATACGCCGGATCGTGATCCTGTCCTTAATCACGCTGTCGGCACTCGTTCTGAGTGCAGGCCATGCGCTTGCCCACAATGTCACACCCGGTGACGCGGGCTACATCCAGGAGATCTGGGGGGTGAACATCATCCCCTTCATGTATCTCGGCGCCAAGCACATGGTGACGGGTTACGACCACATCCTGTTCCTGCTCGGCGTCGTCTTCTTCCTTTACAAGATGAAGGACGTGGGCATCTATGTCAGCCTCTTCGCCCTCGGGCATTCGACCACAATGCTGGCGGGCGTCTGGTTCGGCTGGGGCGTCAACGCCTATATCGTCGACGCCATCATCGGCCTCTCTGTCGTCTACAAGGCGCTCGACAATCTGGGGGCCTACCAGCGCTGGTTCGGCTTTCAACCGAACACGAAGGCCGCAACGCTGATCTTCGGCTTCTTCCACGGCACGGGTCTGGCCACCAAGATCCTCGACTACAATATCGCCTCGGACGGGCTTCTGGCCAATCTCCTGGCGTTCAACGTAGGCGTCGAGCTGGGCCAGATCATGGCGCTCGCCGTGATCCTCATCATCATGGGCTACTGGCGGAAATCCCCGAACTTCTTCCGCCAGGCCTACACCGCCAACGTCGTCATGATGTCCATGGGGTTCATCCTCATGGGCCTGCAAATCACCGGCTATTTCGTAGCCACCTGAGAAAATTGGAGATCCAAATGTTCAACGCAGAAAAACCAAGCCTCGATGATCTGCCAAGCTCCGCGCAGCTCATCCGTTCCACCGCCATTGCGGCGGCCAGCGCGGTCGCGATTCTCGTGACCGTCGTGCTGCCCGCCGAATACAACATCGATCCGACCGGAATCGGCGGCGTTCTCGGGCTAAGCGAGATGGGTGAGATCAAGACCCAGCTCGCAGAGGAGGCCGAGGCCGACAGGTTGATGGAGCTTGAAGCACAGGAGCAGTCGAGCCTGATGAACGACTTCTTCGGGCTCTTCGTCGGCGCGGCACACGCACAGGAGGTCGAAGTCTGGCGCGACGAGACCACCTTCACTCTGGCACCCGGTGACAGTGCCGAATGGAAGCTGGTGATGGAAGAAGGCCAGGCGGTGGAATACCGGATGCTCGTTGAAGGCGGTCGCGTGAACTTCGACATGCATGGCCATGGTGGCGGTCAGTCGGTGACCTATGAGAAGGGCCGCGGCTCCACCGGAGACGAAGGCGAAATCGTCGCCGAGTTCGACGGCGAGCACGGCTGGTTCTGGCGCAACCGCGACAGCTCGGATGCGACCGTGACCGTGCAGGTGCGCGGTGAATATGCCGAGTTCAAGGACGCCAGCTGATGTCCGGGGCTGCCATTGCTGCACTACGCGGGATTGGCGGCCCCTACCTATCCACGCCAGCGGCCTGGTAGGGATTGCGCGTCCACAGCGAACGGCAACTGAGTCCCGCTCAGCAGACCTTGGTGTTTGGCGCAGCGTGGGTCAGTGATTGCCCCAATCAACGGGCGATGGCAGAATAGCCAGGCACCACTCTCGATCTGCCAGAGGTGCACAATTGCGCCCATTTCGGCGCGCGACAGAGGGAAAGGTCGCATGCCATCATGTCTGTGCAGCGACTCGCTGCCTTTCTTTGAACCTGTGAATCCGCGATACGGACCGGGCGTGACGGTGCGGTAGAGGAATCAGGCGCTTCCCGCAGGACACTTGCCCGGCCCGATCTTCACCCGCACGCCAGCGCCTGGTCGCGCAGGACAGCGTAATCGCTCAACATCCGAACGATCATTGCGCCTTCCGATAGAGCATCCACCTCGGCAGCGGCGCGCGCCTGGTCGGCGGTGCTGTAGGGCACTACGGGCGGGCATGACACGCCTGCGTTAGAGTTAGAACCGCCCGTCGCGCAGGCGCTGAGCCAGAGCACCGCGATCAGGGGGACGGCGGCTGGCGGCGTCCAGCATCTGGCGCTGAATTTCATGGGTTGTCTCCGATGTTTGCAAGCGTTCCGCCAGCCGCCCGGCACGCTCCCCCGCGCGGCGCAGGTTCAGCAGGAACAGGGCGATGGTGGCGGCGGCCAAAAGCAGGCCCAGCGCTTTGCGGGCCAGGCCGCTTGAAAGGGTGCTGATCAGCCATCCCATCACCTCTGGCCTCGCTTCCAGTCATCGATCCGGGCGTGGATGGCGACGGCAATGCCGATCAGGGCCACGGCAATGAACACCCAGCGCAGGGTGTCGAGGTAGGGCACCAGCGGCAGGATCGCGGATTGGGTTTCAGCCAAGACGTCCTGTGCCACCTCGACCCCTGCTGCGCCGACGGTCGCCACCCCCGCCGCGCCGCTGCCTTTCAGCGTGCGGCTCTCGGCCAGCACCTCGCGGGCGGGCGGCACCTCCGACACGAAGGACGTGGCGCGTGCGGGGAACGGCTCGCCCCAGGACCGCGCGGGCCCGAGGTCGATGTGCATGAAGCCTGAACGAGGATAGGTGCCGAAGCCCAGAAACCCCACAGCACGAGCGGCCTCGGCAAACGTCGCCGGGTCGTGGTTCGACATCGCGATATCGAACGCGGTTCCGAGCATGTGCTTGGAGCGCGGTGCCCCGCCCACGGCACGGTTGTGAGCCGGGCTGCGGTAGGCCGAGCGCACGATCAGCGGCTTGCCAAGCCGGTTGCGCAGGGTCTGCAGCTTGTCCATGGCCTCGGTGTTGATCTTGAGCGCGCCTTCGCGGCGACTGGCGATCTCGGCGGGGGAAAAGCTCGGCCAGCCGAGCTGGTCGGCCGTGGAATAGTGCAGAACCACCGGGATCACGGCGGCCTTCAGACTGGCCGCGCCCTCGACCGGCAGATCAACCGGCCGTGGCGCTTCCGCCTCGACCCAGTCGCAGAGCCCGCCCAGCGTGCGGTCGGCGGCAATCGTCGCGCCAACGCTGGCGCAGAGCGTGTCGAGAGCGGCGTCTCGAGTTGCGCCCTGCACGACCGCCTCGATCTCGGCGCGGTGCTGATAGTGGTAGCGCAGGGGCGAAAGCGTCACCTCGGGCTCGCCCGGCTCGCCATCGCGCAGGATCAGTAGCCCGTCGGCCGGGACGCGCTCGGGCAACACCTCGCCGCGCAGGGCAGTGGCGGATCCTGATTGCAGCAAGATGTGCAGCGCGGTGAGCATGGTTTCGCGTGGGGTGGGCATTTTGTTGCTCTTGCTGAATTGTGGCTTTTTTGAACGCCATCGATATGCTACAGGTAATACCAATGAATACTCTACTGGAGTCACCCGCATGAACGCCGTTCGCCCCATCGCCGTGAAACTCGATCAGGACACCCGTGACCGCCTCAAGCGGCTCGCGGATGCCAAGGATCGCTCGACCCATTGGATGCTGCGCGAGGCCGTGGCGCAATTCATCGGGCGCGAAGAGAAGCGCGAGGCGTTTCGTCAGGCTGGACTTCAGGCTTGGGAGGAATATCAGGCGACCGGTCAGCACGTCACCCATGAGGAAGCCGATACCTGGCTGGCCAAGTTGGAAGCAGGCGAAGAGGCAGACGTCCCTGAATGCCACAACTGATCTGGTCGCCCGCTGCGCTGCGGGATGTTGAACGGCTGTGTCACTTCCTTGCCGACAAGAACCCTGAGGCCGCCCGCCGCGCGGCCAGTTTGATCCGCGAAGGTATGCAGATCCTGCGTGATCAACCCGGTGCAGGCCGTCCGGTCGAAGATATGGAGCCGGAATTCCGCGAATGGTTCATTCCCTTTGGCGACACCGGCTATGTATCTCTTTATCGGTTTGACGGTGAAACAGCGGTTGTCCTCGCCGTTCGCCACCAGCGCGAGGCTGGTTATTGAGGACAATTCGCCAGATCAAATCTTGTCCTCCACCCAGTTGGCAGCGATCAGTTCGGGCACGCTGTCGAGCGCCCGGGCGGCATCCCGGTCGAGGTTCAGCCGCTTCGGCAGCTTGACCTGCGGCACCAACAAGAAGATTGGCGCTGTGACCCTCCCGCGCCCGGTCTTGGAGCGAGAGACCACCGCCTGACCCTTGGTATTCAGCCGTCCTTCCGCCACCAGCAGGCTGGGGCCGGTGCGCCGATAAACGAAGCGCAGGTGCAAACCGCGTCGACGCTCCCATTCGCCGGGGGGTGATCCTGCCGCCGCGCGTGGATTTTCCTGCGGCAGGCAACGGGATCGCCAGCCAGAAGCCGTCCTGCGAGCGGATCAACGGGCCGGTGTCGTGGGCTCCCACGATGACCGGTGCCTTGGACCAGACCAGCGCGGCGGCATCGAGACTTTCGCCCGATCTCGGGAAGTTCTGGTTGCGGATCGAGTTCGCAAGCCGTTTACCGAGCCCCGCGCCAGCGATCTGCCCGCGCCATGCTGTCTTCAGCCCAGTCCCGGCCTCGCGCATAGCAGCAGACACAGCGCGTTCGCCTGCCGCAACCTCCGCTGCCATCATCGCCACGATGTCCGGATCAATGTCGAGCTTCAGCTTCATGACGGTCGCAGGTCCAACGTCCAGATCAGGCGGTCGCTGTCACGCAAAGGCTCGCCCTGGATCGTGAAACTGTCGGTGCCTATCACGATCAGGTCACCCGTGCGGGGATCAGGCAGGTCGGAAACCCGTACATCCAGCACCATCGTATCACTGACGAAATGCGCAGCGCCGAACTCGGTGATACGATCCGGGGCGCGGCGGATCACCCGGATGGGCCTTTCTTCCGAGGTGGTGCCCGAGATCCACAATGCGGCCACCGCCATGGACGGGTTGGCATAGATCCGGTCCATGGCGACAGCAAAGACAGTCATGACGCGCCCGTTAGTTCGAGGTATGGAGGCGGATCGCGATGCGCGGCCGTTTGTTCACCGGCAGGATCGAGGCTTCCGTCATCAGATCGATCCAGCGGCCTTTCTCGTCCAGATGCTGGCGGGCGTAGAGCGGGAGACCCATGGTATTGGCGGCTTCCAGCAGGTTGGCCGGGCCGCCATAAGTGGTGAAGGTGTCCATCGTGCCGAGGGGGAAGGCGATCCCCTCACTGGCCGGGACCAGCCGTTCGCTTGCCTTGGTGGAAAGGGTGACGGTGCCCGAATATTCCTCGAACACGATGCCCGCGAAGGGAAAGTTGCGGCGCATATCTTCCCGCAGCGGCTGGGCCCCGGTGGCGGCATAGAACTTGTAGGCCTCCTCGGTCTTCGGGTGCGAGATCAGCTTGTCGAAGAACTCTCGGCTGACCAGCGCATGGACCGAGGACATCGCCTCGCCCAGTAAGTTGTCTTCGACTGCGCGCAAGACCTCGCGGACCTTGCCCTGCACATTGGTGCCCGCTGTGCCAAGCAGGAAGTCGACAGAAATCTGCGCCAGACCGAACTCGGTGAAGTAGTTGTAGAGAGTGGTGCCCGCGCCATCCTTCACGATGCCGCGCAGCGCGTTCATCTCCATGAACTCGCGGGTCTGTGCATGCTTGCGGCGCATCAGCTGCAGCTTGCGGTTCATCACCTCGACCAGCGGGTCGGCGCCATCGAACACGCCCAGCGCGGGTTGGCCTTGAATGTCGCCGGGCAGGATGACGTCGTCATGCGGGATCCATGGCAGGGCGAAGGACCGCATCGAGCGGCCCTCGCGGGTGCCGACCGTGGCTGGCCCGCCAAGGGGGACGGAGGGCAGCAGGTTCAGCACGCCCTCGTATTGCTCGATGATCACCGACCGCTGGCTGACGCCCTCAAAGCGAAAGAGACCGATCTGGCCAAGGCGGGTGTAGAGATTGGGCAGGATGTTGATGGCCTGCGTCATCTCGGCCAGCGAATAGCCGCCAGCGTCAAAGGGGTTGCGGACAAGGGTCATGAGGTGCTCCGGGGATGAAAGAGGAATGGATGTGAATGCGCTGGGCTGGTTCGGGATCAGACGCCGTCGCGGGCAATGATGCCGACGGCAGCCAGTTGGGTGATCTTGGCGGTGATCTTTGCCGCATCATCGACGGTGCCGTCGTAGGCGAGGCCCTCGCGCGATACGATGGCGGGGCCGCGCAGGACGACGATGCCGGTCGCATCCTCCAGCGTGGCATCGACCGCGTAGAGCAGCACGGCGCTGGCGGTTTGCGCCCCATCCGAGCCGGTTGCGGTCGACAGCTTGTATTTGCCGCTGGCGGTGATCTGGCCGAGCACGGAGCCGACCGGATAGGGCATGCCCTGCAGCAGGGTCACGACCTCGCGGGTGTAGTTCGGGTTAGCCTCATATTTGAGGACATCGCCCATGCTGGGCTGTTTCGTCAGGACGGGCATTGATCAGTCTCCATGGTTTGGGGGGCGAGTTCAGCGCGAGGTTGCGGCCGCCTTCTTCGCGGCGGCTATCAGCGGGCTGTCCTTGGCGGCAGCGGCTGACGGGGCGGTGGCGATGATGCCCGCTGCATCGCTGCGGGCGGCCAGATCGGCCAGCACGCGGGCACGCAGAACCGCACAGCCGGATTGAGGACTGGCTGGCAAACCTGCCGGAGAGTGGTCTGCGTGATATGTGTTCGTGGGAAAGATACTGCGCCTTCGCGCGTGAGCCTGAACGGCGCAAGGTCGGGGCAGATGCCCGTGTCGCGGTTAGTGGTACACATTACGAGGTCGATCCCGATCTCGCTGGCGAAGATGTGCTGCTCTGGTGGGGTCTCTTCGATACCGACCTCTTCGTTGAATGGAACGAGCGCCGCTTCGGTCCTTACCGTCCCTCTGGCGGACCAATCCCGCTGCGCCGCTATCGCAAGCCCGGCAAATCAGTCCGGAAAAAACGGTCCGAGGCGGTGGTGGCATTGGCTGACGCGATCAACCTGCCGCGTACGGTCGTCGCCGGGGGCAGCGAGCCGGATTATGTCGCCGAAATCGTTCCGTTTCGTGCTGTAGGTTTCGAGGATCCTGACCCTTGGCAGGAGCTGACCTTCGCCAGCGCGCTGGCGGCGCGGCGGGCAAACTCGGACCAGCTCCGCCGACCGCTGGGTGAGCTGGGCTCAACCGATCTCGCGCTCATCGCCGATCTGGTCGAGCGTACACTCGACAAGGCCGAGATCCGGACAGCCATCCGGGAACACTTCATGAGAACCCCGGAGAATGAAGGCATGCTGACGAGCAGGATCCGTGACCAGTTCAAAATCGCGAAGGACTGGCGCGAGGCCGGTCACTTCGAGACTGCGCGCATGAAGCAGATCAGCGCACACATTCGTGCGGCGATTATGGCCGGGCGGCTGATCGCAGTCTCCGGACCGGTGGGCGCCGGCAAGACTGTAGCGCTCAACTGTCTGAAATCGCAGATGACTGCCGAGGGCAAAGTGATTGTCGTCCGCAGCTTGTCGATAGAACGTCACCGGATCACGTTGTCCGGCCTGATCACCGCACTGTTTCTCGACATTTCCGGAGACCCAAACCTAAAGGTCCCGACGCAGCCCGAACGCCGCGAACGATTGCTTCAGGATCTGGTTCGTGCGGAACAAAAACCCGTCGCGCTGTTCATTGACGCAGCCCATGATCTGCACGGGCAGACGCTGAACGGGCTGAAACGGCTCATCGAGATGGTCGACGAAGGAGGCGGCACACTTTCCGTTGTGCTGGTGGGACACCCCCGCCTTCACAACAACCTGCGACGCCCCGTCATGGAGGAAATCGGGCACCGGACCGCGAAGATTGAGTTCGGCGGTCTCGGCGACGAGGGCGGTGCCTTCATCGACTGGCTGCTCAAGTCTTGCCTTGCCGATGGTGTAAAGCAGAACGATGTCATCACCGCCGACGCCCGTGCATTTCTTGCGGAAACTATGGCAACACCACTCCAGATCATCGAACATTTGAACCGCGCCTTCATGGACGTCTTTCGCCTCGGTGCGGACATCGTGACGCGCGAGATCGTTGAGGATACGATCTCGGCCGGTTTCGAAGATCTCGACGCGCGCCTGACCCGCATCGGCTATCCGCCTAAGGCGTTCGCCGACCAGTTCGATACGCGTTTGCCCGAAATCCGCAGGTTCCTGACCGGCAGGCTCGATACTGAACGTACCGAAGAGATTACCGCCATGATGCGCCGGGCGGGTTTGCCGGTCTGCTCGCCTGCACCATTCTCACATAGCATGGTTCGGGCGCGATGATTGCAGCCCGTTCTCACAAAGCGCGGTCATATTCGCAGACAATGTGATCAGAATACCTCCGATAGTCGCAGGTAATCTGGTCCCAAAAGGCCGATAATTGCGGTTCAAGCTGTCGATGATTGCAGTTCGTTACCCTTAGTGGTCTGAAATAGTGACGGATTGACTGTAGCTTGCATCTGCCAGAGCAGTTGGCACTCGTGAGGAATACCAATATCGCCGCTGGGCATTGGGCGCTGATGCGGCTGGAAAAACGACAACCTCAGACGTCATCTGGAAAAGGGCAATTTCCGAGCCCTAATTTCTGTTTTTGGGTCGGACATAGATTTCGAGGCGATGCCCGCCGATTTCGAAGCCGTTCTCATCCGCGATTTTCTGTTGAAGTACCTCAATCTCATGGCACCGAAACTCGATGACCTCATCCGTCTCGACGTTGACAAAGTGATCGTGATGTTCTGAGCCGCTGGCCTCATAGCGCGCGCCAGGATGCGACGCCGTCCTCGGAAATGCGGCGCGTGTCATAGTTCAGTGTCATTGTTGGCTATCTTGTTGTGAATGAGTCGCAATAATGCCGCACGGAGGGTGGAGTCGAGGTCAAGTAACTGTTGAGAATGAATTGCAGTTGCATAGCGGGCAGGATGCGCTATCACTATTGCGACTCATTCGCATCTGGGAAGCGGTTTGCGGGTGTTCGAGATCTATTTGGGTCAGGAAACCAGGAAAGGACCTTGCTATGACTTTGACGATGACGCGGTTGATGGGGGCTGTGGCCGCAACCGCACTGATGACCGGCGCCGCCTTCGCTGACGAGGGACGAATGAAGGTTGTCACCACCTTCACGGTTCTGGCGGATATGGCTCAACATGTGGCGGGCGATGCCGCCGATGTGGTCTCGATCACCAAGCCGGGGGCGGAGATCCACGGTTATGAACCGACGCCGCAAGACATCGTGCGGGCGCAGGATGCCGATCTCATCCTCTGGAACGGCATGAATCTCGAGCTTTGGTTCGAACAGTTTCTGGGCAACCTGGACGACGTGCCCTCAGCCACGCTCACGGATGGTATCGATCCCATCTCGATCTCTGCCGGCGCCTATGAGGGCCAGCCGAACCCGCATGCCTGGATGGGGCTCGACAACGCGCTGGTCTATATCGACAACATCCTGGAGGCCTTTGCCGAACACGATCCCGAAAATGCGGCGACCTATGTTGCCAATGCTTCGGCCTACAAGGACGATTTACGATCCACGCTCGAGCCGCTGAGGGCCGAGATTTCCACAATCCCCGAGGCACAGCGCTGGCTGGTGACCTGCGAAGGCGCTTTCAGCTATCTTGCCCGCGACTTCGCCATGAAGGAACTTTACCTCTGGCCGATGAACGCCGATCAGATGGGCACGCCGCAGCAGGTGCGTGCGGTGATTGACGGGGTTCGGGAAAACGACATCCCGGTGGTCTTTTGTGAAAGCACCGTCAATACGGCGCCGGCCGAGCAAGTGGCGCGGGAAACCGGCGCGCATTACGGCGGGGTCCTGTATGTCGATAGTCTCTCGGAACCCGACGGCCCGGTTCCCACTTATCTCGACCTGCTCAAGGTGACGTCCCAGACGGTGGCGGACGGTCTGACGGCAGGCACGAACTGAGACTTTCCTTTCCGCAGTGGCCTGTCGGGAGCGCTAGCTTCTGACAGATCTTTGCCGTTTCAGGCGCCGACCTTTCCGGCAGAAAGCACGATATGAAGCAAGACATGCAGGTGAACGGATCCAAGGCATCGAACAACAGTGATCCGGGGGGCGGTATCCAGGCGCGCGACGTGACCGTGACCTATCGCAACGGCCATACGGCCTTGCGCAACGCCTCGTTCGAGATCCCCCGTGGCACGGTGACGGCCCTTGTGGGTGTGAACGGCGCCGGAAAATCCACCCTGTTCAAGGCGATCATGGGGTTCGTTCCGGTGGCCAAAGGGCACATCCGGCTCCTTGGCCTTGATGTGAAGCGGGCGCTGAAGCGCAACCTCGTCGCATATGTGCCGCAATCCGAAGAGGTCGATTGGTCCTTTCCGGTTCTCGTGGAAGATGTGGTCATGATGGGACGCTATGGGCATATGGGCTTTTTGCGCCGCCCCCGTCAGGCTGACCGTGATGCCGTAGAGAGGGCGCTTGGGCGCGTGAACATGCAGGACTATCGCCACCGCCAGATTGGAGAGCTGTCCGGCGGGCAGAAAAAGCGTGTCTTCCTCGCCCGCGCGCTCGCACAGGACGGACAGGTGATCCTGCTTGACGAGCCCTTTACCGGCGTTGACGTGAAAACCGAGGAGCAGATCATCGCGCTCTTGCGCGAGTTGCGCGACGAGGGGCGGGTGATGCTTGTCTCGACCCACAACCTTGGGACCGTGCCGGAGTTCTGCGATCGCACCGTTCTGGTGAAGGGCACGGTGCTGGCCTGTGGTCCAACCGAGACGACCTTTACCCGCGAAAACCTCGAAGCAGCTTTCGGGGGCGTGCTGCGGCACTTCACCTTGGGCGGCGCGGATCTGCACGACGACGATGACGCGCGCAAACTGTCGATCCTGACCGACGACGAACGGCCCTTTGTGCAATACGGCGAAAAGACAAAGGTCGCGGAGGAGTCGGAATGAGCGTTCTTCTCGAACCGTTCACCTATGGCTACATGACCAATGCGATGTGGGTTTCGGCCCTTGTGGGCGCGGTCTGCGCCTTTCTTTCCTCTTACCTGATGCTCAAGGGCTGGTCGCTGATCGGCGACGCGCTCTCGCATTCGGTCGTGCCCGGCGTCGCCGGCGCCTATATCCTTGGCCTGCCTTTTGCACTCGGCGCCTTCCTTTCGGGTGGGCTGGCCGCAGCGGCGATGCTGTTCCTTTCGGATCGTTCCGGGCTGAAGGTCGATGTCATCATCGGTATCATCTTCACCTCTTTCTTCGGGCTGGGCCTGTTCATGGCCTCGGTCAATCCGATGGCGGTCTCGATCCAGACCATCACCATGGGCAATATCCTGGCGATCACACCCGAAGACACGTTGCAACTGGCGATTATCGGTTTCGTCTCGCTGGGCATCCTGATTCTGAAATGGAAGGACCTCATGGTCGTCTTTTTTGACGAAAGCCACGCGCGCTCGATCGGATTGCGCCCCGGCCTGCTGAAGGCGGTGTTCTTCGTGCTGTTGTCAGCCTGCGTGGTGGCGGCGATGCAGACGGTTGGTGCCTTCCTCGTCATAGCCATGGTTGTGACGCCGGGGGCCACGGCTTATCTGCTGTGCGACCGTTTCCCACGGCTCATCGTCACCTCTGTCGCCATCGGCACGGTGACGAGTTTCTTTGGCGCCTATGTCAGCTATTTCCTCGACGGTGCAACCGGTGGGATTATTGTCGTCTTGCAAACGCTGATTTTTCTCGGTGTCTTCATCTGGTCGCCCAAGCACGGGCTGCTGGCTGCGCGTCGCAAGGCGGCGCAGGCCCTTCAAGCGGAAGGGGTTTGATGATGGATACGCTGCTTTTGCCCTTCCAGTTCGGTTTCATGCAGAATGCCTTCTGGATTTCGCTGATCGTCTCGGTGCCAACGGCGCTGCTGTCGTGCTTTCTGGTGCTCAAGGGCTGGGCCCTGATGGGGGATGCCGTCAGCCATGCGGTGTTGCCCGGCATAGTTCTGGCCTATATTCTTGGCTTCCCGCTGATCGTCGGGGCGTTTTGCGCTGGCATGGTGACGGCTCTTGCTACGGGCTATCTCTCTGAGAACAGTCGCGTGAAACAGGACACCGTCATGGGTGTGGTTTTCTCGGGCATGTTCGGGCTGGGGATCGTGCTCTATGTCTCGATCCACACCAATGTGCATCTCGACCACATTCTGTTCGGGAACATGTTGGGCGTGGGGGCAGGGGATCTGTGGACGGCCGGACTGATTTCGACCGTTGTTGCCGTTGCGCTGCTGCTGAAATGGAAGGATCTGATGTTGCACGCCTTCGATCCGGCGCAGGCGCGCGCTTCGGGGCTGCCGGTCGGGCTGTTGCACTACGGCTTGCTCACGATCCTGTCGCTGACCATCGTGGCGACGCTTTCGGCCACCGGGCTGATCCTGGCCGTTGGGTTGCTGATCACCCCCGGCGCAATCGCCTTCCTGTCGGTGCGCAGCTTCGCAAAGATGCTGGCGGTCTCGGTTGCGGTCTGCATGATATCGATGCTTGCGGGGACATATCTCAGCTTTTTTCTCGACAGTGCGCCTGCGCCGACGATTGTCCTGATCTTGACTGCGATCTTTCTGGTGGCTTTCGTGCGCAGAGGGCTGCAGACCCGGCGCGCCTCGGCCGGCGTTGCGCCTCTTGAGAGTTAACGTGCATACAGGTTTTCCGTGACAGGTTGAGGGCTGCAGGAAAGGCTTGCGGCGCCCGTCACTGAGATCAGTCCGATGGCAAGAAAGCACTGCGCCGCCCACGGGATGGCCGTCTGCCGATGCGACGCGCCAGTTCAGAACATATGTCCCTTCGCCCCCGTCCGGGGGGGACGAGATATCCAGACCATGTCCGGCGCCCGTGGCCCTTGCTTCGGCGGTGCTGCCGTCTGGCAGGCGCCGGGTGTCACAGTCTCCAGGTCCCAGCCTGCTTTGGGCATGGGCTTCACGGCAATCACCCCTTCGGGGATCTGAACCCGTAGGGTTGTGGTGGCTTCACCGCCGCAGCCATGGCCGATCCGGATCACCGCCTTGTAGGTTGATCCCTGCGCCGCTTCGGATTGTTCCAGCGTTGCATGGGCGAAGGCCGCCGGGACGGTCAGGCTGAGCACTGCAAGTGTTGAGAGGATGGTTTTCATGGTGTTTCTCCTTTTTGGGCATGGGAAAAATGTGGATCGGATGCCCAGCCGACCCGGCGCATCCGGCAGAAAGCCAGTGCGCGATTCTAAAAAGATGGAAGGTGTTGAAACGCCTGAGCCGACACGGAGAACACTGCCCTGGACCGGTTCGGTCAGCGCATGGTCCTGAGGTCAGGCGACGATCAGATCAGGACGGGAGGCGCGCGCGGTCGATGTGCTGCAGAGGCAGAGGAGTGAACGATTGCCAGTTCGATCGTCTCTGGACGGAAGGTCGCGAAACTGGCGGGTTCAGCAAGCGCCCCGAGCCAAAACTGCAAGCCAACCATGGCCAGAGCGACGCTCAGACATTTCGGCGCAGAATGCGGCTCGTCAGATGTGGGCTGGGTGTCGCGGATGTCGCCATCGGCGCCCATCCAGACCTCTTTGGGCCCCTCGGGGGTACAGAGGACAAGTTGCATGCCATCGGCGCTGGCGGTTCGCATCATGCCCTGGGGCACCGTGCCCGACAGGATCAGGCCCACGAGAAGCAGAACGCGCAACGCGATCATGCTCACAGCTGCGTTTTGCATTGTGATCAATGCTTTCCCAGCTATGGCGACGGATGACCGCTGCAAAATGTACCCTCCCGGTGCATGTTTTCTAGGCGAAACCTCCGTGCCTCACAAGCGGACGACTGACTGTAAAAACACGTGACGGGCAATTGCTGCGGCGATTTGTCCGAAATCCGTCTTGTGAACAAAAAGCCCCCGGAAAAGCTACCGCGCCGCGCCTGTTTTCGCAAATGGCGTGTGGGGAATGGCACCGCGCGAAACAGCGCCGATTGCCCATCCGTCGCGCGCTGCGTAAGGTTCCAACAGGAGGAGCCATGATCAGGTTGCGGACCCACAGCTCGTATATCCGGGACACCGGCGTGGCCTTGGCTGCGCTGGCGATCTGGATGCTGTGCCTTCTGGCGCCTTTACATCAGTCTGCGGGAACTTTGCGGGACATGGCCAAGGCCGGGGTGGATATCTCTGGAGCGTGGTCTCTCTGCGTCACGCTTGCCGAAGGGGATGTCGATCCGGCCAAATCCGTCCCCGATTGTCCTGCGCAAGGGGTGTCTAAATCCGGTCTCGCACACGGGCCTGCGCCGGTCGTAATCGCGGCGGTCTGGGACTTGTCTGGACATATCGCCCCAACGCCCAGCCCGCAAAGGCCACGCGCGCAGGCGCGGCTCGGCCCCATTCAGCCGCGCGCGCCTCCTCTGACAATCTGACATTCCCGACAATGCCGCGCTCCCGTCTTTTGTGCCGGGAGGTTTGAGGCATGTCATCGCAAGATCGCGGGGTGGTTCAGCCGCCCTGTTTCAATCCCATGAGGAGTATCATGCCATGAAGCATGTTCTGACGACCGGCGTTTTTCTGGCGCTTTCCACCCCGGCGTTTGCCGATCAATCCGTATCGATCAATTTCGTCGCCGAAATCGGCGGCAAGCCATTTTCCTGCACCGAAACCTACGATGGCCTTGGCAGCACCGACGCCAGCGTCGCGGGCACCGATTACCGAATGTTCGTGTCCGCCCCCGCGCTGGTTCGCGCCGACGGGTCGCTGCAGCCCATTGCGCTTGAGCAGGACGGAAAATGGCAGCTTGACGATGTTGCCTTGCTGGACTTTGAGGACGGAGCGGCGGGCTGCAACGGCACCGGCAATCCGGACATGAACACCAGCCTGGGCGGCACCGTGCCCGAGGGCGATTACCAGGGGCTGGCCTTTACCGTCGCCGTGCCTTTCGACAAGAATCATGGCGACCCGACGCTTGCGCCCGCACCGCTCAACGCCACGTCGATGTTCTGGAACTGGCAGAACGGTTACCGCTTTGTGCGGATCGACATGGTGCCGACCGACAAGAAAGAGGGTGGACCGAAAGGCTGGTTCCTGCATCTGGGTTCGACCATGTGTGCGGCGCAATCAAAGACCGAGGCGCCGAGCGCCTGCGCCAACCCGAACCATATGCCCGTTCTCTTCACAGAGTTCGATCCCGCAACTCACGTCGTGGTCGTCGATCCAGCGCCGGTCGTGGTGGGGGCGGATCTGCGGATCAACGCCCCGGAAACCTCGCCCGGCTGCATGTCCTTTCCGGGGGATAGCGACTGCCTGACGGTGATGGAAAAGCTGGGCCTGCCCTATGGCGATATTCCGGCCGGAACGCAGCAACTCGTCACGGTGCGCTAAGCCATGCGCCGGGAACTGGTCGTGGTGTGCATGCTGGTGACCTCGGTGGCATTTGCCGCCGGGGCCGCGAGCCAGTCGGACGAGGGGGACACCCCCTTCGTCTGGCCGATCCCCGCATGGATGGCGCCGCCGCCGGTCCCCGAGGACAACCCGATGACGTCGGCCAAGGTCGAGCTTGGCCGACGTTTGTTCTATGATTCCCGGCTGTCGCGGGACGGCACCGTGGCCTGTGCCTCTTGCCATGAACAGGCGCGTGCCTTCACCGATGGACGGGCACTTGCTGTCGGGATCAATGAAACTGTCGGTATCCGAAACGTGCCCAGCGTTGCCAATGTTGGTTACTATCCGCAGCTCACCTGGGGCAATCCGCATATGACCTCGCTCGAGTTTCAGGCGCTGATCCCGATGTTCGGCGATAACCCGGACGAAATGGGCAGCAACGGGCGCGAGGCGGAGATCTTTGCCCGGCTTGCCGCCGATCCCTGGTATGCCGAGGCCTTTCCGGCCGCCTTCCCTGAACGACCCAAGGTCGATCTTTTCACCGTCACCCGAGCGCTGGGCGCATTCCAGCGCACGCTGATCTCGCTCGACAGCCCCTATGACCGGTTCAAGTATTGGGGCGAGGAAGACGCGCTTTCAGACGCGGCCAAACGGGGCGAGCAGCTGTTCTTCGATCACCGGTTCGAATGCTATCACTGCCATGTGGGTGTCCTGTTCACCGACAACCTTCAAACCACGCGCAGTGCGCTGTCCGAGACCGGCAGTCACAATACCGGCCTCTACAATATCGGCGGTGCAGGACATTATCCGGCGCAGGCGACGGGTTTTTACGAATTCACCGGGCACCCGTCCGACATGGGCCGGTTCCGCACCCCGAGCCTGCGCAATGTCGGTGTGACCGGCCCCTATTTTCACGACGGATCCGCCGAAACGCTGGAAGAGGTCTTGGCCCATTACGCGCGCGGCGGGCGCGAGATCGCCGAAGGACCACATGCCGGGGACGGAGCGCAGAACCCACACAAGGACGGCATGATCGTGGGCTTCAAGGCGTCCGAGCAGGAGATTGCAGAGCTCATAGCCTTCCTCGAGAGCCTCACGGACGAAGGGTTCCTCACGAATCCCGCCTATGCGGACCCATGGCCCGCGGGCCATCCCGCCAGTGTCGAGAGGGTGATGCCATGAGAGGGCTGGTCCTGCTTCTGATACTGCTGGCGCGACCGGTTCTGGCGCATGAGTTCTTTCTCGGCGATCTTCAGATCATCCACCCGGCGATCCCCGCCACGCCGGTCGGTGCCCGCTCGGCTGCGGTCTATATGGCGCTTTCCAACGAGGGCGACGAGGATGAACGCTTGCTGGGCATCGAAACGCCCTTTGGCAGGGTTCGTTTCCTTGAGCCGGTCATCGATGCCGCGGGCAACACCGAAATGCGCGAACGGGCCTGGCTCGATATCCCGGCAGGCGAGATCGTCCTGCTGGCGCGGGGCGAAATGCGCGGCAGCCTTGCCAATGTGAACCGACCGCTGATCGAAGGTGGCGAACTGACCGGCACCATGATCTTTGAGAAACGCGGGCGTTTCGACATGTTTTTCATGATCGACCCGGTCGAAAGCGAAACCGAGCACGATCCGGTTTCTCAGCCGCGCGCGAAGGTGGATGAAACCGACCGGGCGCGCGACATCGCCGACATCGCGCGCGCCCTGCGCACGGCATTGGACGCGCCACAAGCGCTGATCGCGCCGATTGCGCTGGCCGGCGATATGGCGATTGCTGGGTGGACGACGGGCGACACCGGTGCGCGCGCCTTTTTGCGGCGCGGCGCGAACGGCTGGAACGTCGAACTCTGGTCGAACGACAGCCTGCTTCTCCCCGCCACCCTGACCAGCCTCGGGGTGCCGCGCACCGATGCGGGTCGGCTTTTGGCCGAGGTCGAGGCGCAGGAAACCGCGCTTGGCCAGGCATTTTCGACGCGGTTCGATGCTTTCCCGGGCACCGCCTATGTCACGGGGGAACAAGAATGAACGTGCCCCGATCACATCCTCACAACGCTTGGCGCGCCCCCCTTGTGCGGCGCCGCAGACAACTCGACGAAAGGACATTCCAGTGAAACCCCTTCTTCTCGCCTTTTTCCTTGGCGCGGCGACGCTTGCTACGCCTGCTTTTGCGCAGACCTCTGCAGCCACCGAAGTCGACACCGAAATGCTGCATCTCTCTGGAGCATTCATCCGCGCCACGCTCCCCCGAGCTCCGGTCGGTGGCGGGTATCTGACCATCGTCAACCACGGCGCGGAAGATGATCGACTGCTCGCGGTCACTGCGCCGGTGGGCGACGAGGTCCAGATCCATGACATGAACCACAAGGATGGTGTCATGACCATGCGCGCGCTGCCCGACGGCTTGTCGATTCCGGCGGGCGAGACCGTCATGCTGGAACCAAGCGGCACGCATCTGATGATCATGGGGCTGACCGAGCGGCTTGAAGAAGGGCAGACCTATGATCTGACGTTACTGTTCGAAAAGGCCGGTCCGGTGACGTTGCGCTTTGATGTTCTGGCCCTGAACGCGCGCAGCCATCCCGGCATGGACGATGGGGCGAAGGCGCATGACCATATGAACCATGACAGCAATCATGGCGAAGACGGTCATGCGGCGCATGCTGGTCATTCGGACGGCTTTGATCAGACGCGCGTCGAAGGCGATGAAAACCGGATCGTTGGGCTGCTCAAGGACATGTTTGAAACCCCGGATGCGCCGCTTGCCGTCGCTCCAATCCTGATTGATGGGGATATCGCCATCATCGGCTGGATGCAGGAAGACGCCGGCGGACGGGCCCTTTTGCGTCGGGGCGATCACGGTCTTTGGCGGATCAGCCTTTGTGCCGGGGATGGGTTGAAGGGGCAGGCGAACATGATCTCGCTTGGCATTGCGCCAGAGGCAGCGGCCCGGCTTGCCACAGCGCAGGCGCGAGAAGAGGCGACCCTTGCGCCCGAACATCTGGCAAAGCTCTCGCTCTTTGACGGGTTAATGCATATCGACCCGGAAGAGGGACATGATGCACAAGGACATTGAGGTGGGCCAATGAACAAGATCGCGATGCGCAAATTCAGAATTCTGATCTGGGGCGCGGTGCTTGTCACCGGCATCTGGGCCAGTTGGTTTTTCTTGATTGGGCCGGGGGCCGGACCGGGGCAACCTCCGGAAACTGGCTTGAATTTGGGCCGGGGTGATTATCGGCTGGTCACGACGTCAGGCGGGGACTTCACGCAGGACAGCCTCGTGGGGCAACCCTCGCTGGTTTTCTTCGGCTTTACCCATTGTCCCGATGTCTGCCCGACGACGCTGGGCGATATCGCAGGCTGGAAAGACGAACTGGGCCTGGATGAAGAAACCCTTCCCGTCTATTTCGTCACCGTCGATCCCGCACGCGATACCATTGACGTGTTGCGCGAATATGTCGGCTGGCTGCCCGGCGCGATCGGGGTCACTGGGGCGCCGGAAGAGATGGCACGCGCGCTGGAGGCTTTCCGCATTTATGCGAAAAAGATCCCGTTGCAGGGCGGCGATTATTCGATGGATCACAGCGCCTATGTGATGTTGTTCGACCAGACCGGCGCCTTTGATCAGATCTTTTCCTATCAGGCCGACCCGGAACGGGTCGTCGCCATTCTGCGCCGCGTTTTGCGAGAGGGATCGTGATGCGATAGGCATGGATTGGCCCCGCCGCCGCCGTGATGGTTGCGGGTGTAGCGCGAGGCGTCTGGATGATGCGGGTAAAAGTGACGGCGCTTGTGCCCAACGATTTCGGCCGGGGCGTTGTCATCGCTATCGCAACGCTGCCAACGGAAGGTCCGATGCGGGCCTCGCCCAGCCTCTCGGTGTAGCGGATGGACAGGTATTGCCAGCCACGGTCACGGTGATGGACCAGTCCCATGGACTTTGCCGCTCGCCGGTCATGGACCGCCTGTTCCAGTGCATCCAGCACGAAACCAGTCCGGCCCGAGGAACTCAGGGCTTCATCACGGCGAGCGCGGTTCATCGCGCTGGCTGCAGTTGCGGACACTGACGGCAATGCAGCCGCGCCTTCAAAAGCCAGCACGCGCGGTTTGATAGACATAGTGCTCGCCCCACATGGAATGGCCGCCCCGAAAAGCTAGATTGTCAAAACGGTGCCCCGAGTCGAGCGATTGGACAATAAGTAAATCAATATGATTTAACTATTGACCCGCAAGGTGCACATCGGCAGTTTTTATCTGGTAGAGGGGGGCAAGTGGCACAATTTGACCAAGCAGCCATGGCACGCCGCACAGTGTCGATGCGTGGAACGTCCCATAGCGGAATGCGTCAGCGCAACGAAAAACTGGTGCTATGGCTGATCCTCCGGCACGGGCCGCTACCCAAGTCGGACATCGCGCGCATGACAGGGCTGTCGGCGCAGACGGTATCGGTCATCATGCGCTCGCTCGAGCAGGATCGGTTGTTGGAAAAGGGCAAGCCGGTGCGTGGCAAGGTGGGGCAGCCGTCGGTGCCCATGGGGCTTTGTGCGGACGGCGCTTTCTTTCTGGGGCTCAAGATCGGGCGGCGGCGCACTGAAATGTCGCTGATCGACTTTTGCGGCACTGTGCGCGGCACGCGGGTGGCCACCCACGACTACCCGGCGATCGATGGTGCCATCGCCTTTGCGCGCGACTCGGCCGATGCGTTGGTGTCGGGGCTGCCAACGCGTTTGCAAGGGCGCGTCATGGGGTTGGGGATCGGGCTGCCGTTCCGCCTGTGGGAATGGAGCGATGCGTTGAACCTGCACGCGGCGACCATGGCAGACTGGCAAACCCGCGATATCCGCGCCGAACTGGACGCCCAGTTTGATTGGCCGGTGCTATTGGAAAATGACGCAAGCGCGGCCTGCAACGCCGAATTGTTTCTTGGCGGTCAGGTACTGCCGGACAATTTCCTCTATGCCTATTTGGGATTTTTCATCGGCGGTGGGCTGGTGTTGAACGGTACGCTCTTTTCCGGGGCGTCTGGCAATGCGGGTGCACTGGCCTCGACGCCTGTGCCGGATGGCCGGGGCGGCGCGGTACAGCTGGTCGAGGTGGCGTCGCTATCCACGCTGGAAGCTGGCGCGCTGCAGGGCGCGGGCGACATGTGGACCAGTCTGCACACCTGGGACATGGATCCGCAGTTTCTGACCGATTGGATTGATGGCGCGGCAAAGGGGTTGGCGCACGTGGCGATCTCGGCGGTGGCGCTGTGCGATCTGGACGCGCTGGTGATCGACGGATGGTTGCCAGAAGCTGTGCGCGCGCGTCTGATCGACCGTATCGAGACCGAAATCGCCGCCAGCCCGCTGGCCGGCATACGCCATCCGGCGGTGCTGGCCGGGGCGGCAGGCCCGGGCGCCCGGACGTTGGGGGCCGCCAGCCTGCCGCTGGCTGCGCGGTTCCTGCCAGCCTAGGGGTGCGGCACCGAAACGGATTTCGGCCACACCGTCGTGGCCGAAACACCCGCTGGTACCACGCCCGGAATCCAGGATTCGATCCCGCTGTTTGAGCCCAAGGATCGGGTTGAAGCGATCCATCTTCGGGGGTGGTCGAGAACCTGTTGGCAAACAAAGCGGCCTTGTTTGCGGTTCCCCCTTTTGATCGGGGGGTCCGATTTCCATCCCGATCAGCGCGCGGAGTCTTCACCCCCGGCGCGCTGGTCGCCACATCGATGATCTTTTGCCTGTGCAATCACAATGCCGACACTGGCACACCTTGGGTTTGGCCAGTGAGGGTTTGAACCGGCCCGTCTGCAGATAGGGGATTCACCGACCTTCGTGCGATCAACGACACGGGCGAAAGTCATGGCCGTGCATGTCGCAACGGCGTATTTCCCTTTGCAGTCAATGGGTCTGTAAGTGGGGCCATAATTCGGCCTGTGGACCGCCTGTCGTGCCGGGCGTTTGGCATGGCAAACGGCCGGGATTTGCGGTGCTGTGGGCGCAGGGCACAAAGGTTAATTGATATTTTGGCAACCGCGCGTTGCGGAAATGATGCCGCGTGCCCTTGCGGCTGATTTTTTCCATGACTAAGACTCGGGTAAGACTTAAGCGATAAAGATCTCCGAGACAGCACAGGCAGGCGGACAATGAAAGACCCTCACGATCTCTACATGAACACGCTGGTGCCGATGGTGGTCGAGCAGACCAGCCGCGGCGAACGCGCATATGACATCTTCTCGCGCTTGCTGAAGGAACGGATCATCTTCCTGAATGGTCCGGTCCATGATGGCATGTCGTCGTTGATCTGTGCGCAGTTGCTGTTTCTCGAAGCGGAAAACCCGTCCAAAGAAATCGCGATGTACATCAACAGCCCTGGCGGCGTGGTGACGTCGGGTTTGGCGATCTACGACACGATGCAATATATTCGTCCCAAGGTCAGCACCCTTGTGATCGGGCAGGCGGCCTCGATGGGGTCGCTGCTGCTGACCGCCGGTGAAAAAGGTATGCGCTTTTCGCTGCCCAATAGCCGCATCATGGTCCACCAGCCTTCGGGCGGCTATCAGGGGCAGGCGACGGATATCATGATCCACGCGCAAGAGACGCAGAAACTCAAGGACCGTCTGAACAACATCTACGTCAAGCATACTGGCCAGAAGCTGAAAGCGGTTGTCGATGCGCTTGAGCGCGACAATTTCATGTCTGCAGAGGATGCGAAGGATTGGGGCCTGATCGACGACATCCTTGAAAACCGCGTTGCTCCAGACGCCGAAAGTTAACGAAATTCCTGCGGCGGAAGGTCGCCGCAGGGCCTGAATTTGCCATTGTACACCGCAGAAGGCTGGCTTAGTCTTCGACACTGTATTGGCACGGAATGACGCGAAGCGGGCCCACGCGCGGCTCAGGGGAAAGACATGGCGAATTCGACCAGTGGCGACAGCAAGAACACCCTCTACTGCTCTTTTTGCGGCAAGAGCCAGCATGAGGTGCGCAAACTGATCGCCGGTCCCACGGTGTTCATCTGCGACGAATGCGTCGAGCTGTGCATGGATATCATCCGCGAAGAAACCAAGTCGGCCGGGCTGAAAAGCTCGGAAGGCGTGCCGACCCCGTTGGAAATTTGCCAGGTGCTTGACGATTACGTGATCGGTCAGGCGGTGGCCAAACGGGTGCTGTCGGTGGCGGTGCACAACCACTACAAGCGCCTGAACCATGCGGCCAAGTCGGGCAACGACATCGAATTGGCGAAATCCAACATCCTGCTGATCGGCCCCACAGGCTGCGGCAAGACGCTGTTGGCCCAGACGCTGGCGCGCATTCTGGACGTGCCGTTCACGATGGCCGATGCGACCACGTTGACCGAAGCAGGTTACGTGGGCGAAGACGTGGAAAACATCATCTTGAAGCTGCTTCAAGCGTCTGAATACAATGTCGAACGCGCGCAACGCGGCATCGTCTATATCGACGAGGTCGACAAGATCACCCGCAAATCTGACAATCCGTCGATCACCCGCGACGTGTCCGGAGAGGGCGTACAGCAGGCGCTGCTGAAGATCATGGAAGGCACCGTGGCCAGTGTGCCCCCGCAGGGCGGGCGCAAGCATCCGCAGCAGGAATTCCTTCAGGTGGATACCACCAATATCCTGTTCATCTGCGGCGGCGCTTTTGCCGGTCTTGAAAAGATCATCGCGCAGCGCGGCAAAGGCAGCGCCATCGGCTTTGGCGCCGACGTCAAGGATGAAGATTCGCGCGGCGTTGGCGAGATGTTCGGCGAACTTGAGCCGGAAGACCTGCTGAAGTTCGGCCTTATCCCGGAATTCGTCGGCCGTCTGCCGGTCATTGCCACACTGACCGATCTGGATGAAGACGCGCTTGTCACTATTCTGACGGAACCGAAGAATGCGTTGGTCAAGCAGTATCAGCGCCTGTTCGAACTGGAAGACTGCAAACTGACCTTTACCGAGGATGCGCTGAGCGCGATTTCCAAACGCGCCATCGAACGCAAGACAGGCGCACGCGGCCTGCGCTCGATTCTGGAAGACATTCTGCTCGACACCATGTTTGATCTTCCCGGCATGTCCGAGGTTGAAGAAGTGGTGGTGAACGAAGAGGCGGTGACCTCGGACGCCAAGCCGCTGATGATCTACGCCGAAAAAAAGGCCGAAGAGGCCAGCGCAAGCTGACTGGCGCGCAGATTTGATACGATACCGGGGCGGGCCATTGGCCCGCCTTTTTCGTGCGATGTTGTGATGGGCCATACGCGCCAAGGCACTGGACCTCGGCGCGGCTTTGCGCCATACCCAAAACTGAGTTTTTCGGAGGCCGAGATGGGACTTGTCAAGAATATCCTGCGCGTATTCACTTGGTGGAACGGTCAGACGCTGAACACACAGCTTTGGACCTGGCGCAAGGGTCAGAAGGTCGGCGAAGACGAGATGGGCAACATCTTTTATCAGACCGAGGGCGGCGTTCGCCGGTGGGTGATCTTCAACGGCGAGGCCGAGGCCTCCAAGGTCAGCCCGGACTGGCATGGCTGGCTTCACCACACATTTGACGAACCGCCCACCAAGCGTCCGCTGCCCCACAAGCCGTGGGAAAAGCCGCACCACGCCAACCTGACCGGCAGCCCGAAAGCCTATGCGCCAGCCGGTTCAATCCGTAAGGCCGAGCCGGTCGAGCGGCGCGATTACGAAGCTTGGCAACCCGAGTAGGAACCCCGAAACCCGCCATGTCGCATTCCACCACAGAAGTTGTCACGGGCGGCGCTGTTTTGGCGATTGCCGCCGGCTTTTTCATCTATGCAGGGCAAATTGTCGGGCTGGGCAGTCAGAACGCGAACAATTACCCCCTGACCGCGTCGTTCCGCTCGGCCGAGGGCGTGTCGGTTGGAACCGATGTGCGCTTGGCCGGGGTCAAGATTGGCACCGTCACGGGGCTGGATCTGGATCCGGTGACCTTCCGCGCCACAGCCAAGTTCACCGTGCGCGAGGATGTGAAATTGCCCGAAGACACGGCGGTGATGATCTCATCCGAGGGGCTTTTGGGCGGAAATTTCGTTGAACTCATTCCCGGCGGATCCCCGTTCGATATCGAAGCGGGCAGCGAAGTTCTGGACACGCAAAGCGCTGTATCGCTGGTCAACCTGTTGTTGAAGTTCGTGACCGGGGGCGGCGAATGAAAGCACTGATCGCTTGCGTCGCGATCATGGCGGGTGGCGCGGCAGCGGCCCAAACGCTGGATCTGGAAGACCTGCGGGAACTGCCCCAAGGTACCCAGCGGGAACTGCAGGACATCACGACAGAAACGGTCGAGCGGATCAGCCACGCGCCAAAGGCCGTGGTGCGGGCGCTGGATAGGCTCACCGGTCAGGTCGAGGACCTGGAGCTGATTCAGGGCCGGACCGTGCGATTTGGCCATATCGACGTGGCGTTGGGCGATTGCCGCTACCCGGTCGACAACCCGGCATCCGACGCCTACGCCTACCTGGTCGTGCAAGAGGTTGAGGCGGATGAACCCGCTTTTCAGGGGTGGATGGTTGCGTCCAGTCCGGCGCTAAACGCTTTGGACCATCCCCGCTACGATGTCTGGGTGTTGCGCTGCGCCACCGCCTGAGGCGGCTGGTCCAGGATCGCCGTGAAATCCGCATGATCGCTCAACGCAGCTTCAAGTCGGGCCTTGTAGTCTTCGTTGGAAATTTCGATCGCGCCCAGAGATGCAAGGTGCGGCGTCAGGTATTGCGTGTCAAAGAGCGAAAACCCTGTCCGTTCCAAGCGATCTGTCAGGTAGGCGAGGGCGATTTTCGACGCGTCGGTTTCACGGGAAAACATGCTTTCCCCGAAAAACGCCCCGCCGATTGCGACACCATAGACCCCGCCGACCAGGCGCGCGCCATCCCAAACTTCAAGCGAATGGGAAAAACCCATCGCGTGCAATTGTAGGTACAGCCCCCGAATCGTCGCATTGATCCATGTGGTGTCACGTTCCGCGCAACCGTCGATCACGCCCGAAAAATCGCGATTGATGGTGATCTGGAACGGGGCGGCCAGAATGCGCCGCCGCAGCGAGCGCGATACGTGAAAGCCGGGCAGCGGGAAGATTCCACGCCGGGTCGGCGAGACCCAGAAGACCTCGGGGTCATCGCGGCTTTCGCTCATGGGAAACACGCCCGCAGTATAGGCGTGCAACAACAGTTCGGGCGTGATCGGGGCGCTGTCTTTCATGGTCTCAACCTGTTGCGCAGCGGCCCGGAATTCCAGTGGCCGTGCCTAGTCTTCCAGATTCTGCGCCAGCCATTTTTCCAGCCAGTGGATATTATAGTCCCCGCTCTGGATGTCTGGCTCGGCCAAGAGGGCCGAAAAAAGCGGCAAAGTCGTGTCGACGCCGTCTACGATGATCTCGCCAAGGGCGCGCCACAGGCGGGCCAAGGCTTCGGGCCGGTCACGCCCATGCACGATCAGCTTGCCGATCAAACTGTCGTAATAGGGCGGGATCGTATACCCATCATAGAGCGCTGAATCCATCCGCACACCCAATCCGCCGGGCGCGTGGAACTGGGTGATTTTGCCGGGCGAGGGCGCGAAATTGGGCAGCTTTTCGGCGTTGATCCGAACCTCGATCGCGTGGCCTGTCACAGACAGATCGTCTTGGGTGAACGATAACGGCTGACCGGCGGCTACACGAATCTGTTCGCGCACAAGATCCTGGCCAAAGATGGCTTCGGTTACCGGGTGCTCGACTTGCAGGCGGGTGTTCATTTCGATGAAATAGAATTCGCCGTCTTCATACAGAAATTCGATGGTGCCTGCGCCCGAATAGCCCATCTTTGCGATGGCGTTGGCGCAGATGCCGCCGATGCGGGCGCGTTCCTTGGCGCTGATGCTGGGGCCGGGCGCCTCTTCGAACACTTTTTGGTGGCGGCGCTGCAACGAACAGTCGCGCTCGCCCAGGTGGACGCCGCCGCCCTTGCCGTCACCGAATACCTGCACCTCGATATGCCGGGGTTTTTGCAGGTATTTTTCCATATAGACTTCGTCATTGCCGAAGGCTGCCTTGGCTTCGGATCTGGCGGTGGAAAACGCTGTGTCGATGTCTTTTTCGGTGGCGGCGACCTTCATGCCGCGTCCGCCGCCGCCCGCTGTCGCCTTGATGATCACGGGATAGCCCATGTCGGCCGCGACCTTTTTCGCGGTCGCCAGATCGGGCACCCCACCTTCTGAGCCGGGAACCACAGGGATCCCCAGCTTTTCGGCGGTCTCCTTGGCGGTGATCTTGTCGCCCATCTGGCGAATGTGCTCAGCCGAGGGGCCGATAAAGGTCAATCCGTGATCTTCGACTGCCTGCACGAAGGCGGCGTTTTCGGACAGAAATCCGTAACCGGGATGGATGGCCTGTGCGCCGGTAACTTCGCAGGCGGAAAGAACCGCGGCGTGGTTCAGGTAGCTGTCGGTCGAAGACGGCGGGCCGATGCACACCGCTTCGTCCGCCATGCGCACATGCATCGCTTCGGCATCGGCGGTGGAATGCACGGCGACCGACTGGATCCCCATTTCGCGACAGGCGCGGATCACGCGCAGCGCGATCTCCCCACGGTTGGCGATCAGAATTTTGTCGAACATGCGATTACTCGATAACCATCAGGGGGGCGCCGTATTCAACGGGCGAGGCGTCCTCAACCACGATCCGTTTCACGGTGCCGGCGCGCGGGCTGGGGATCTGGTTCATCGTCTTCATCGCCTCGACGATCATCAGAGTCTGGCCTTCGCTCACCTTGTCACCTTCGCTTACAAAGGCGGCGGCCCCGGGTTCGGGCGACAAGTAAGCCGTGCCCACCATAGGCGATGTCACCGCGTTGGGATCGTTGATCGGATCGGTGGGCGCATCGGCGGCCGGCGGCGCAAGCGCGGCCGGGGCGGGCGCGGGGGCCGTCGGCGCCATGACCTGGGCCGGGGCAGCCATCACCGGATTCACGCGGCTGACGCGAACGTTCAGCTTGTCCGATTCACCATATTCGCGTTTAACCTCAAGCTCGGTTAAATCGTTTGTTTCAAGCAGTTCTGCCAAGGCCTGGATAAAGGCGACGTCTGCTTCGTTGTTTTGTTTTGCCATACGGTCCTCAACCACCAGTGTCGGCCCGTCTGGTGCGGGCCTGAAATACTGTGACCGCTTATAGGGCAGGGGGAAAGGTAGGAAAAGGGTTTACGGCTGCCGCAATTTTGGTCGTTCTGCGAAAAACGTACAAAAAGTGAGTCGCGAAAAAATTTACCGGTTGATAAAAAATTTAATGGTGCCACGATAACATCAGCTAAATACACAGGAGCCATGCGATGGTGAACAGCCCTTTCACGCCGGGAATTGCAGCGGGACGCTTGCCGGCCGAAACCCTGAGCGAGAATTTCTCGGACCTGCACGCGCCGCTAGACGCGCACGAGGCGTCCGTGGCCGCAGACCGCTGTTACTTTTGCCACGATGCGCCCTGCATGACCGCCTGCCCAACCAGCATCGATATCCCGCTGTTCATCCGCGAAATTTCGACCGGCATGCCCGAAGCCGCGGCCAAGACCATTCTTGAGCAGAACATACTGGGCGGCATGTGCGCCCGCGTCTGCCCAACCGAAACCCTGTGCGAAGAGGTTTGCGTGCGCGAGGTGGCCGAAGGCAAGCCGGTCGAAATCGGGCGGTTGCAGCGCTATGCCACCGACAAGTTGATGGCCAAAAATGCCCATCCGTTCCAGCGCGCGCCGGTAACGGGCAAGCGCATCGCAGTCGTTGGGGCGGGGCCTGCGGGCCTGGCCTGCGCGCACCGCCTGGCGATGAAGGGGCACGACGTGGTTCTGCTGGACGCGCGCCCCAAGCCGGGTGGGCTGAATGAATATGGCATAGCCGCCTATAAATCGACCGAAGATTTCGCCGCGCGCGAGGCTGACTGGCTGATGCAAATCGGTGGGATCGAACTGAAGACAGGCGTTAAGTTGGGCCGCGATGTGTCGCTTGACGACCTGCGCGCGGAGCATGATGCGGTGTTCTTGGGCATGGGGCTGGCCGGGGTGAACGCCCTGCCGATCGATGGCTCTGATCTGGCGGGCGACGCGGTCGATTTTATTTCGGACCTGCGCCAGACGGACGATTTGACGTCGCTTCCGGTCGGGCGCAACGTGGTGGTGATCGGGGGCGGGATGACGGCTGTCGACGCCGCAGTACAGTCCAAGCTTCTGGGGGCGCAAAACGTGACCATGGCCTACCGGCGCGGGCGTGACGCCATGTCGGCCAGCCGGTACGAACAGGATCTGGCGGCTTCCAAAGGCGTGCACCTTCTGTTTGATGCGACCCCCGTGGCGGTGCACGGAGACGGGGCCTGCCGCGAGGTCGAGTTCACGAACACCCAGACCGGCGAGGCATTCCGCATCCCCGCCGACACGGTGCTGCGCGCGATTGGCCAGACGCTGGAGGACGTGCCCGCAGGGCTTGAGCAGGACGGCAAAAAAATCAAGGTATCGGGCGCGGGACGCACAAGCGTGCCCGGTGTCTGGGCCGGGGGCGACTGCGCGGCGGGTGGCGAAGACCTGACCGTGACAGCTGTGGCCGAGGGGCGCGATGCCGCCGAAGACATTCACGCAACCCTGATGGAGGGCTGAGCCATGGCCAATCTGCAAAGCGAATTTGTTGGAATCAAGTCACCCAACCCGTTCTGGCTGGCCAGCGCGCCGCCAACGGATAAAGAATACAACGTGCGCCGCGCCTATGACGCGGGCTGGGGCGGCGTGGTATGGAAAACGCTGGGCGAGGCAGGCCCACCTGTGGTCAACGTGAACGGCCCGCGCTATGGCGCGATCTGGGGGGCGGACCGGCGGCTGTTGGGGATGAACAACCTCGAACTGATCACCGACCGTCCGCTCGACGTGAACCTGCGCGAGATCAAGGCGGTCAAGCGCGATTATCCCGACCGCGCCCTGGTCGTCAGCCTGATGGTCCCGTGCGAAGAACAAGCGTGGAAGGCGATCCTGCCGCATGTGGAAGAAACCGGCGCGGACGGGATTGAATTGAACTTCGGCTGCCCGCACGGCATGGCCGAGCGCGGCATGGGATCGGCCGTGGGGCAGGTGCCGGAATACGTCGAAATGGTCACCCGCTGGTGCAAGCAGAACACGCGCATGCCGGTGATCGTCAAACTGACCCCGAACATCACCAACATCCTTGATCCGGCCGCAGCGGCCAAGCGTGGCGGCGCCGACGCGGTTAGCCTGATCAACACGATCAATTCGATCACGGGCGTCGATCTGGACAATTTTTCCCCGCTGCCAACGATTGATGGCAAGGGCACGCACGGCGGCTATTGTGGCCCGGCGGTCAAGCCTATCGCGCTGAACATGGTGGCCGAAATCGCGCGCAATGGCGAAACGCACGGCCTGCCGATCAGTGGCATCGGCGGCGTGACCACGTGGCGCGACGCGGCCGAATACTTGGCGCTTGGCGCGGGCAATGTACAGGTCTGCACAGCGGCGATGACCTATGGCTTCAAGGTGGTGCAAGAGATGATTTCCGGCCTGTCGGAATGGATGGATCAAAAGGGCCATGCGTCCGTTGATGACTTCGTGGGCCGCGCGGTGCCGAACGTCACGGATTGGCAGTATCTGAACCTGAACTACGTGACCAAGGCCAAGATCGATCAGGATCTGTGTATTTCGTGCGGGCGGTGTTTTGCGGCCTGCGAAGATACGTCACATCAGGCCATCGCCATGAGTGAGGACCGCGTGTTCACCGTCAAGGACGACGAATGCGTCGCGTGTAACTTGTGCGTCAATGTCTGCCCGATCGAAGGATGTATCGACATGGTGCGCGTCGCGCCGGGCGATGTCGACGAACGCACGGGCCAGATTGTCCCGGCCGAACCTGCCGACTGGACGATGCACCCGAACAATCCGTCAGCCGCTGCAGCCGAATAGCCAGCACCAAAGCCCCGGCGCTGCCGGGGCCACATCCATCCAGAAAGCGCGCCGGGGTCAGTCTGTCGGCGCGCTTTCCACGTCATAAGGCGTTTGAACGGCGAATGTTTCGCCTTCTATCGCTTCCTTCGGCTCAGCCTGAGCGCGTTCAGGCGTCACCTCGCGCGCGGCGGGGGCGTCATCATCGGTACGTTCCCTGGCTGCGGGCCGGGCATCGTTTGCTGCTTCGGGCCGTTCGGCGGATCGATTGGGCGGCTCGGCGCTGACGGCGCCCTCGTCGGTTTCGCGCGTCCGGGCGGCCTCGATCTTGGCGATCACGTTTTTCAGGTCGGATTCGATTTCCAGCAGGCTGGCCTGAAACGCCGGGGTTGGACCGGGAATCGTGTCTGGGCCGATTTCCTCGACCGTGGCGGTCACGGAATTGGCCGATGCCGCCGTATTGAAGTCGATGCTGGCGACAATCCGACGTTCGCCCAGTGCGTCTTCGGCCTTGGATCCGGCGGCGCCTTGATCGGTCGAACTGTTCGTTGATGCGTCGTCACTGGTCTTTGCGACCTCGGCGACGGCGGGCTTCTCAGTGGTGGGCGGGGTGCGAAACGCGAAACCACCGCCACCGAAGGACGATAATCCAGATAGGTCCGTCATACCCTTGCTCCTTGCTCACGGAGCCCCCACTCAACCTTCAGATTAGTGCGGCAAGGTTACCGCCCGATCAAATCCAAGCTCTTTGTGGCGCGATGGTAAACGCCGGGTCAAACGACGGTCAGCAGGCGTCGGAACATCAAATCGAGATGGGCGCGCGCCTGTTCGAAATGCGAATCGCCCTTGGGCCGCAGGATACCCCGCACCTGAACGTCGAAATCGGCATAGTGCTGCGTGGTTGCCCAGATCGAAAAAATCAGATGATAGGGATCGACGGGCGCCAGGTGGCCGTTGCGCACCCATTGCGCGATGACGGCGGCTTTTTCGTCGACCAGCGTTTTCAGATCGCCCTGGATCGTGTCCAGCATGCGCGGTGCGCCTTGCACGATTTCGTTCGCGAACAGGCGGCTTTCGCGTGGATAATCGCGCGCCATGTCCAGTTTGCGCAGGACATAGCCCATGATCTCTTCGACCGGGTCGCCATTCGGGTCCAGATCGCGCAACGGGTCCAGCCATGTGTCCAGCAGCCCGGACAGCAGCGCCACGTGAATCGCTTCTTTCGAGGGGAAGTAATAGAGCAGATTTGGCTTGGACAGCCCCGCTTCACCAGCGATCTGGTCAAGCGTGGCCCCCCGAAACCCGTTGTCTGAAAACACGACCAACGCGGCCTTCAAAATTGCGTCGGTATTTTTTTGCTGAATGCGCGTCTTGGGCCGAACTGTGGCCATCGGGTATTCCTTCTTGCGGGCAGACTGGGCATCTGCCTAAAAATGCATCATACAATATGCGTTGGGGCTTATGTTAGCCATGGACGTACAGGGTGCCAAGTGGTTGGCTTGACTGGCCCGGTTCCTCTGGTAGCGTCTTGTTGACCGTTTGGTCAAACCTGAACCTGGCGTCGCAGAAAAAGGAGCCTCCGATGGCGCTCGACCGCAAGTCTGTTCCCAATGATCTGTCAGCCTTTTGGATGCCCTTTACGGCGAACCGGCAGTTCAAGAAAAACCCGCGCATGTTCGTGTCCGCCAAGGATATGCATTACACCACAGCGGACGGCCGGCAGGTTCTGGACGGCACGGCGGGGTTGTGGTGTTGCAACGCAGGTCACGCACGACCCCGGATTACCGAAGCGATCCAGACCCAGGCCGCGGAACTGGATTATGCACCAGCCTTTCAAATGGGTCATCCTTTGGCGTTCGAACTGGCCAACCGCCTGACCGATATGGCGCCTGACCCGTTCAAACACGCCTTTTTCACCAATTCTGGCAGCGAATCCGTCGATACGGCGCTGAAGATCGCCATCGCTTATCAGCGCGCAAAAGGCGAGGGCACGCGCACGCGGCTGATCGGGCGCGAACGTGGCTATCACGGCGTGGGCTTCGGCGGCATTTCGGTGGGCGGGATCGTCAACAACCGCCGCTACTTCGGAACGATGCTGACCGGGGTCGATCACTTGCCGCACACGCATCTGCCCGAAAACGCCTGGACACGGGGCCAGCCCGCGCATGGCGCCTATCTGGCCGATGATCTGGAGCGCATTGTCGCCCTGCACGGCGCCGAAACCATCGCCGCCTGTATCGTCGAGCCGATGGCCGGTTCAACCGGTGTTCTCATGCCGCCCAAAGGCTATCTGGAAAAGCTGCGCGAGATCTGTACGCGCCATGGTATCTTGCTGATTTTCGACGAGGTGATTACCGGCTTCGGGCGGCTGGGCAGCAGCTTTGCCGCTGAACATTTCGCCGTCATGCCCGATATGATAACGACCGCCAAGGGCCTGACCAACGGGGTGATCCCGATGGGGGCGGTGCTGACCACGGCCGACATTCATGACGCTTTCATGCAAGGCCCGGAAAGCGCGATCGAACTGTTCCACGGCTATACCTATTCGGGCAACCCGATTGCCAGTGCCGCCGCGATTGCAACGCTGGAAACCTATCGCGAGGAAGCGCTGTTCGAACGCGCCGCAGACATCGCCCCTTATTGGGAAGACGCGCTGCATTCGCTGAAGGGGACGCGCAACGTCATCGACATTCGCAACATGGGCCTGATCGGCGCGATTGAGCTTGACCCGATCGCAGGCCAGCCGACGGCGCGCGCTTTCGATGCGTTCCTCAAGGCCTATGACAAGGGCATCCTGATCCGCACCACCGGCGACATCATCGCCATGTCGCCGCCGCTGATCATCGAAAAATCGCATATCGACACGCTGATCGGCACGTTGAAAGATGTGCTGGACAGCCTGGCATAACTCCAAGGGCCGTGGCCCCCGGGGCGGCGGCCAGACGAAAGGACAAACACATGACCGCACCGGCAGAAAACCTGAAAATCAACAAGGACCGTCTGTGGGACAGCATCATGGAGATGGCCAAGATCGGCCCCGGCGTGGCAGGCGGCAACAACCGGCAGACGCTGACCGATGACGATGCCCAAGGTCGCAAACTGTTCCAGACCTGGTGCGAGGCGGCCGGCATGAGCATGGGCGTCGACACGATGGGCAACATGTTTGCCACCCGCCCGGGCCAGGACCCCGACGCACTGCCGGTCTACATAGGATCGCATCTGGACACCCAACCGACCGGGGGCAAATACGACGGCGTGCTGGGTGTGCTGGGGGCGCTGGAAGCGGTGCGCACGATGAACGATCTGGACATCAAGACCAAACATCCCATCGTCGTGACCAACTGGACCAACGAAGAAGGCACCCGGTTCGCCCCGGCGATGCTGGCGTCGGGCGTCTTCGCGGGCCAACACACGCAGGACTGGGCCTATGTTCGGGTGGACGCAGAGGGCAAGAAATTCGGCGATGAGTTGAAGCGCATCGGCTGGATGGGCGACGAAGAGGTCGGCGCGCGCAAGATGCACGCCATGTTCGAATTGCATATCGAGCAGGGCCCGATCCTGGAGGCCGAGGGCAAGGATATCGGCGTTGTCACCCACGGGCAGGGGCTGCGCTGGATCGAATGCACGGTGACGGGCAAAGACAGCCATACCGGCAGCACGCCCATGGCGATGCGCAAGAACGCGGGGCGCGGATTGGCGCTGCTCACCGAACTGGTGCACGAAATCGCGATGAAAAACCAACCCGGCGCGGTGGGCGCCATCGGCCATATCGATGTCTATCCCAATTCGCGCAACGTGATCCCCGGAAAGGTCGTCTTTACGGTCGATTTTCGCTCGCACCTGCCTGAGGTTCTGCACGGGATGGAGACCGAATTCTACGCCCGCGCGCCCAAGATCTGCGAAGACATCGGGGTGGGGTTCGACAGCTTTGTGTCGGGCCAGTTCGAGCCGCCCGCTTTTGACGAAGGCTGCGTGAAAGCCGTGCGCGATGCCGCTGAAAACCTTGGATATTCCCACATGGATATCATATCCGGCGCGGGCCATGATGCCTGCTGGATCAACAACGTCGCCCCCACGGCGATGATCATGTGCCCCTGTGTGGATGGGCTGTCGCATAACGAGGCCGAAGAGATCAGCCCCGAATGGGCGGCGGCGGGCACAGACGTGTTGCTGCACGCGGTGCTTGAAACAGCCGAGGTGGTAGAGTGACAGCGTCAGACGGCTCTGCGCGCGCCATGTGCGATGGGGTTGGCCGCAGGCGCACGCCAAAGTACTTATGACAAGAAATAGGGCCCGGCGCGCCAAGCGCTTTGCCGACCGAGAAGGAGAATTCAGATGAGCACGGTTATCAAGGGTGGCACCATCGTCACGGCGGACCTGACCTATGACGCGGATGTGAAGATCGAAGGCGGCAAGATCGTCGAAATCGGGCCAGATCTGACCGGGGACGACGTGCTGGACGCGGCAGGCTGTTACGTGATGCCCGGCGGGATCGACCCGCACACGCACCTGGAAATGCCGTTCATGGGCACCTATTCCAGCGACGATTTCAACAGCGGCACGCGGGCTGCTCTGGCGGGCGGCACCACGATGGTGGTCGATTTCGCGCTGCCAGATCCGGGCCAATCGCTGCTGGACGCCTTGAAAACATGGGACAATAAATCGGCCCAGGCGCATTGCGACTACAGTTTCCACATGGCGGTCACCTGGTGGGATGAACAGGTGTTCGATGAAATGAAGACCGTGACCGAACGCGGCATCAACACCTTCAAGCACTTCATGGCCTACAAGGGGTCACTGATGGTGAATGACGATGAACTCTTCGCCAGCTTCAAACGCTGCGCCGAGCTGGGCGCGACCCCGCTGGTCCATGCCGAGAATGGCGATGTGGTTGCCGAGCTGACAG
Source organism: Aliiroseovarius sp. PTFE2010 (assembly GCF_049943335.1). Lineage (NCBI taxonomy): Bacteria > Pseudomonadati > Pseudomonadota > Alphaproteobacteria > Rhodobacterales > Paracoccaceae > Aliiroseovarius > Aliiroseovarius sp. PTFE2010. The sequence continues at coordinate 13,846 of NZ_JBNFVY010000016.1, read as the reverse complement.
CCAGGTTGCTGGCCGAGGGGAACAACGGCCCCGAGGGCCACGCCTATTCGCGCCCCCCTCAAGTGGAAGGCGAGGCGACGAACCGCGCCATCATGATCGCCGATATGGCAGGCGCGCCGCTCTATGTAGTGCACACGTCATGCGAGGAAAGCCACGAGGCGATCCGGCGTGCCAAGATGCAGGGCAAGCGCGTTTGGGGCGAGCCCTTGGTGCAGCATCTGGTGCTGGATGAGAGCGAATATTTCCACCCGGACTGGGATCATGCCGCCCGCCGGGTGATGAGCCCGCCGTTCCGCAACAAGCAGCATCAGGACAGCCTGTGGGCCGGTCTGGCCAGCGGGTCGCTGTCTTGTGTCGCTACGGACCACTGCGCCTTTACGACCGATCAAAAGCGCTATGGCGTGGGTGATTTTTCCAAGATCCCGAACGGCACCGGGGGGCTGGAAGACCGGCTGCCAGTGCTGTGGACCTACGGGGTCAACACCGGGCGCCTGACACCGAACGAATTCGTAGCGGTAACATCAACAAACATCGCCAAGATATTGAATTGTTACCCTAAAAAAGGCGCTGTTCTTGTCGGGTCCGACGCCGACCTGGTGGTCTGGGATCCCGAGAAATCCAAAACCATCAGTGCCGATACACAGGTCAGCGCGATCGATTACAGCGTGTTCGAAGGGGTGCAGGTCAAGGGCCTGCCGCGCTACGTGCTGAGCCGCGGGATGGTGGCCGTGAACGACGGTGACCTGACCAGCCGCGAAGGGCACGGCGAATTTGTCGCGCGCGATCCCAATGGCACGGTCAACACCGCACTGAGCCAATGGAAAGAGCTGACCGCGCCGCGCCCGGTCGAGCGGACGGGCATCCCGGCGACGGGGGTGTAAGTGCCTGATCTGACCGGCATTCTTGAAGCGGCCGTCTATGTCGACGATCTGGACAAGGCCGAATCCTTCTATGGCGGCGTGCTGGGGTTGGAGCGGATCACGCGCGCCGACGGGCGCCATGTGTTCTATCGGTGCGGCGCTGGGACGGTGTTGGTTTTCGTGGCCGAGCAATCGGCCAAACCGCCGGCCAGCGGCGCCTTGCCGGTGCCCCCACATGGCGCCGTCGGCCCGGGCCACATGGCGCTGGCGGCCGATGAATCGGCGCTGAATGATTGGCGAAAACATTTTGAAGACAATGGGATAGACGTCGAAGCTGATTTTAGATGGCCGCATGGGAAACGGTCGATCTATGTCCGTGACCCCGCGGGCAATTCGATCGAGATCGCGGATCGCCACCTTTGGGACAAACAAACATGAAGAAACCTGTGATCGAGGCAAAAGATCTCGACCTGACATTCCAGACGAACGACGGGCCGATCCATGCGCTGAGCGGCGTGAACCTGGAAATCGGCAAAGGCGAATTCGTCAGTTTCATCGGCCCGTCGGGCTGCGGCAAGACGACGTTTTTGCGCTGTATCGCGGGGCTGGAACACCCCACCGGCGGGACGCTGAGCGTCAATGGCCTCAGCCCGGACGACGCCCGCAAGGCGCGCAGCTATGGCTATGTCTTTCAGGCGGCGGGGCTGTACCCGTGGCGCACCATCGCCGGCAACATAAAACTGCCCTTGGAGATCATGGGTTTCCCCAAGGCCGAGCAGGACGCGCGCGTCGAAAAAGTGTTGGATCTGGTGGACTTGGCCGGTTTTGGCAAGAAATTCCCCTGGCAGCTTTCGGGGGGCATGCAGCAACGCGCATCCATCGCGCGGGCGCTGTCGTTCGATGCCGATATCCTGCTGATGGACGAACCCTTTGGCGCGCTGGACGAGATCGTGCGCGACCACTTGAACGAGCAGCTTTTGCAGCTCTGGGCGCGGACGGAAAAGACCATCGCCTTTGTCACGCATTCGATCCCCGAGGCGGTTTTCCTGAGCACGAAAATCGTCGTCATGTCGCCCCGTCCGGGCCGGATCACCGATGTGATCGACAGCCCGCTGCCGCGTGACCGCCCGCTGGATATCCGCGACACGCCCGAGTTCATTTCCATCGCCCACCGCGTGCGCGAGGGGCTGAAAGCGGGGCACGAGGCATGAGCGCGTCTGTTCGCGAAAACCGGTGTCGGCGCAGCGTCGGCAACGCGTCTGCAACCGGTCGGCGGCGCGTCGGCCCCCCGTCTGGCACACTGTCTGGCAAAACGTCGGTCAAAATGTCTGGCACAATGTCGGGCACAGCGACCGTTGCGCACGGGGGCCGGGCATGACGCGTTTCGCCCCGATCCTCAGCGTTCTGGCCGTCTTGCTGGCGGTCTGGTACGGCGCGTCGATCTGGCTGAATTCCACATGGACGCTTGACCAGGCCGAGCGGGCGGGCACGACCCCTACCGTGACCCAGATCATCGCCGACACGATGGCGCAGGACCGCCCGCTGTTGCCGCCGCCGCACCAGGTCGCGGCCGAACTGTGGGAGGTGACGGCGCAAAAGAAAGTCACCTCGAAACGCTCGCTGATCTACCACGGCGCGATCACGCTGAAGGCGACGATGGCCGGCTTTGCGCTGGGCATCGTGCTGGGCGTCGGGCTGGCCGTGGCTATCGTGATGAGCCCGGCGATGAACCTGACGGTGATGCCCTGGGCGATCATCAGCCAGACCATTCCGGTGGTGGCGCTGGCCCCGATGATCGTGGTGCTGTCCAATTCGATGGGGATCGAGGATCGGCTGGTGCCCAAGGCCATCATATCGGCCTATCTCAGCTTTTTCCCGGTGCTGGTGAGCATGGTCAAGGGGCTGCGCAGCCCCGGCGCGATGCAGTTGGACCTGCTGCGCACCTATGGGGCGAGCAAGGCGCAGACCTTCTGGAAACTGCGTATGCCGGCATCCTTGCCGTATTTCTTTGCGTCGCTGAAAATCGCCGTGGCCGCGTCGCTGGTCGGGGCCATCGTGGGTGAACTGCCGACGGGCGCCACCCAAGGGCTGGGCGCGCGGATGCTGATCGGCAGCCAGTTCGGCGAACCGATGATCATGTGGACGGCGCTGTTTGCCGCGTCGATCCTGGCGGCGGGGCTGATCTGGGCCGTCGGTTTGATCGAAGCGGGGCTGCGCCGCCGGCTTGGGGGTGTGGCATGACGCTGATCTTTGCAATCGGGTTTTGGCTGATATCCTGGGGGCTGGTGGTGTGGGCCGCGCGCACCTATGGCCAGCCGCGTTGGCTGCGGATCTTTGCGCCGGTCCTGTTCGGGATCACCGTTCTGGTCCTGTGGGAGGGCGTGACGCGCGGGCTGGGCATCAGCCCGGTGATCTTGCCGCCGCCAAGCGCGATCTGGGCCGCGATCATCGCCAACCTGCCGACGCTGTGGATCGATTTCGTCCAAACGGTGCTGAAAGGGGCCGTGTCGGGGTTCGTTCTGGGCTGCGCGGCGGGCGTTGCCGCGGCGCTGGTGATCGACCGGCTGCCGTTCCTGCGCCAAGGCTTTTTGCCGGTGGCCAACTTTCTGGCCGCCATGCCCATCGTCGGCGTGGCCCCGATCATGGTGATGTGGTTCGGGTTCGACTGGCAGTCCAAGGCGGCGGTGGTCGTGGTGATGGTGTTTTTCCCGATGCTGGTCAACACGCTGGCGGGTCTGGGCGAAACCGACCGGATGCAGCGCGACCTGATGGCGACCTATAGTGCCACGCACGCCCAGACCCTGACCAAACTGCGCTTGCCCGCCGCGATGCCCTTTGTTTTCAACGGGCTGAAAATTGCGGCAACGCTGGCGCTTATCGGGGCAATCGTGGCGGAATATTTCGGCTCGCCCACGCGGGGGATGGGCTTTCGCATTTCGACCGAGGTCGGTCGGCTCAAGATCGATATGGTCTGGGCGGAAATCGCCGTTGCGGCGCTGTCGGGCTCGATGCTCTATGGGGTGATCGCGGTGATTGAGAAATGGGTGACCTTCTGGCACCCATCACAACGGGGAGCGCGGTAAGCGCAAAATAAACGAGAGGTCTTACCCATGAAAAAACTGATTTCACTTGCGGCAGCGGGTGGTTTTGCCGCCAGCGGTGCCTTGGCCGCCGACGATGTGACGTTGCAGCTGAAATGGGTCACGCAGGCCCAGTTCGGGGGCTATTACGTGGCGCTGGAAAAAGGGTTCTACGAAGACGAGGATCTGAACGTGACCATCAAGCCGGGCGGGCCAGACATCGCGCCGGTGCAGGTGCTGCTGGGCGGCGGGGCCGACGTGATGGTTGACTGGATGCCATCGGCGCTGGCCGCGCGCGAAAACGGCGCGCCGGTGGTCAACATCGCCCAGCCGTACAAAGCGTCGGGCATGATGCTGACCTGCCTGAAGGACAGCGGTGTCACCGGTCCGGACGATTTCAAGGGCCGCACGCTGGGCGTCTGGTTCTTTGGCAATGAATACCCGTTCCTCAGCTGGATGAGCCAGCTGAACATCCCGACCGAGGGCGGCGATGACGGCGTAGAAGTGCTGAAACAGGGCTTTAACGTCGATCCGCTGCTGCAAAAGCAGGCCGATTGCATCTCCACCATGACCTATAATGAATACTGGCAGGTCATTGACGCGGGCATCGCCGAAGATGAACTGGTCACGTTCAAGTACGAAGATCAGGGCGTCGCCACCCTGGAAGACGGGCTGTATGTGCTGGAAGAAAACCTGGAAGATCCCGAATTCCGGGATGAAATGGTCCGCTTTGTCAAAGCGTCGATGAAGGGTTGGAAATACGCCGAGGAAAACCCCGACGAGGCCGCGCAAATCGTTCTGGAATATGACGAGACCGGCGCGCAGACCGAAAAGCACCAGAAACGCATGATGCGCGAGGTCGCCAAGCTGACCGCCGGATCGAACGGCGCCCTGGATGTGGCCGATTATGAGCGCACCGTGAATTCGCTGCTGTCGGGTGGATCGGACCCGGTGATCACCAAGGTGCCCGAAGGCGCCTACACGCTGGACATCACTGACGCTGCATTCAAGTAAGCGCACCAAACTATCGAAAACAAACGAAAAAGGGCCGCCCGTCGGGGCGGCCCTTGGCCTTTGGAAAGCCATGTTCAGGCGTTTGGAAAACGCGCTTACATGTCGTCGTACAGCTTGGCTTCTGCCTCAAGCTCGGTCGCCATTTCGGCGTCAAACTCGGGCATCGTTTCCAGTTCTTCTTCGGTGTAGCCGACCAGTTGCAGCGTGTCGTCGTCGAGCACGTTGATCTTGTCCAGCCCGATGGCAACGTCATGTTCGCCAAGGCCAAGGAACCCGCCCACGCCGACAACGGCCACGACTTCACCGTTCATGTCGACGACGGCATCGATTTCGCCCACATCATTGCCTTGATCGGACAGCACGTTCTTGCCGACCAGATCGGCCACGGTGTAGCCGGCAAACGCGGCTTTGGTGTCGGTGTCCATCGTGGAGTCATTCGCCAGATCGGTGCCGATTTCGTCAACTTCCTGGTCGACTTCGTTGGCGGCGCCTTCAATGGCCTGGCCGGTTTGATCCATCGCTTCGGCGGTTTCGGCTTTTACGTTTTCAGCCGCGTCTTCGGTGGCTTGCATGGCGTCGCCCGCAGCGTCTGCAGTGGCGTCGCCGGCGTCTTTGATATTTTCGCCGGCGGCATCCAAGGACGTTTCGACGTCTGTTTCGACCTGGTCTGTTTCCAGCTGGGCTTGCGATTGGGCGATGGCGGGGACGGTCAGCAGGGCAATCGCTGCAACGCCGGACATAAGGCTCTTGGTCAGGGTGTTCATCTTGTATCTCCTGTTTTGTGGTCTGTGCCGAAGCACCTACTGACAGAACAAGAATTGGCGGGCGCATTGGTTCCAAAAATTTTTTCGCCACGCAAAAATTTTGTGAAATCGAATGATACCAATGGCTTGGGATAGGCGCAGTCTTGCCGGTGCGGGCCGGGGCAAAACCCGCCGGGCCTGTGGCGGGCGGGTTGATCGGGGGAAAACGGGGGAACCGGGGGCCGCGCCTGAGGCAACGGACCTGAGGCAAAGGACAGGTGGCGCCGCGCCGTCAAAGGGCCGCCGGTCGCGCCAGGCTGCCACGGCCCCGAATTTGCTGGCCCGGATGGCCCGGGCTGTCGGCGGGGGTCGGGCAGCTGCGATCGCGCGCGCTGCAACTGAAAACGCCGCGCCCGTGGGTCGGGCGCGGCGCAAAGGTCGCCTGTGGCGGGCGGATGGGCCCCGGATCAGTCGCGGTTCACGCGGTTTTCGATCAGGTCATCCACCACCGCCGGTTCGGCCAGGGTGGACGTGTCGCCAAGCGCGCCATAGTCGTTTTCGGCGATCTTGCGCAGGATGCGGCGCATGATCTTGCCCGAGCGCGTCTTGGGCAGGCCCGGCGCCCACTGGATCACGTCGGGTTTGGCGATGGGGCCGATTTCGGTGCGCACCCAGGTTTCCAGCTCTTTGCGCAGCTCGTCGCTGGGCTCGATCCCGTTCATCAGGGTGACATAGGCATAGATGCCCTGTCCCTTGATGTCATGCGGATAGCCGACCACCGCAGCTTCGGCCACCTTGGCGTGGGCGACCAGCGCGCTTTCCACTTCGGCCGTGCCCATGCGGTGGCCCGAGACGTTGATCACGTCATCGACGCGCCCGGTGATCCAGTAATAGCCATCGGCGTCGCGCCGGCACCCGTCGCCCGCGAAATAGTAGCCTTTGTAGTCGCTGAAGTAGGTCTTTTCGAACCGGTCATGATCGCCGTAGACCGTGCGCATCTGGCCGGGCCAGCTGTCGGCCAGCACCAGAACGCCTTCGCATTTGGTGTCCTTGATCTCTTCGCCGGTTTGCGGATCCAGCACCTTGGGCAGCACGCCAAAGAAGGGCACGGTGGCCGATCCGGGTTTGGTCGCGATGGCGCCGGGCAGGGGGGTCAGCATGTGCCCGCCGGTTTCGGTCTGCCACCAGGTGTCGACGATGGGGCATTTGCCCTTGCCCACGACATCATTGTACCAGTTCCACGCTTCGGGGTTGATCGGTTCGCCCACGGTGCCCAGCAGTTTCAGATCGCTGAGATCGTATTTTTCCACCCACTCGTTGCCCTGGCCCATCAGGGCGCGGATCGCGGTGGGGGCGGTGTAGAACTGGTTGACCTTGTGCTTTTCGCACACGGCCCAGAACCGGCCCGCATCGGGATAGGTGGGCACGCCTTCGAACATGATGGTGGTGGCGCCATTGGCCAGCGGGCCATAGACGATATAGCTGTGGCCCGTCACCCAGCCCACGTCGGCGCTGCACCAGAACACATCGCCATCGTGATAATCGAACGTGTACTGGTGCGTCATCGCCGCATAGACCAGATAACCGCCCGAACTGTGCACCACGCCCTTGGGCTGGCCGGTGGACCCCGAGGTATAGAGAATGAACAGCGGGTCTTCGGCGTTCATTTCGGCCGGGGCGCAATAGTCGTCTGCTTCCAGCATCATTTCGTTATAGTCGTAATCGCGCCCGTCGATCCATGTGGTCTGCCCGCCGGTGCGTTTGACCACCAGGCATTTCACCGTGTCCTTGCAGTGCAGCAGGGCCGCATCGGTGTTGGATTTCAGCGCCGTCTTGCGCCCGCCGCGCGGGGCTTCGTCGGCGGTGATGACCACCTTGGCATCGCAGCCGTTGATCCGCGCGCCAAGCGCGTCGGGCGAAAACCCGGCGAACACGATGGAATGCACCGCGCCGATACGCGCGCAGGCCAGCATGGCATAGGCCGCTTCGGGGATCATCGGCAAATAGATCACCACGCGGTCGCCTTTGCGCACGCCCATGCTTTCCAGGATGTTGGCCATCCGGCAGGTGCGCCGGTGCAGTTCGGCGTAGGTGATGTGCTGGGCATCATCGTTGGGATCATCCGGTTCCCAGATGATCGCGGTCTGGTCGGCGCGCGTGGCCAGGTGGCGGTCGATACAGTTGGCCGCGACGTTCAGCGTCCCGTCTTCGAACCACTTGATGTTGACGTTGCCATGCTGAAACGAGGTATTCTTGACCTTGGTGAACGGCTTGATCCAGTCGATGCGCTTGCCATGTTCGCCCCAGAACGCCCCGGGGTCGTCGATCGAGGCCTTGTACATCTTCTCGTAGGTGGCCTTGTCGGCGTGCGCCTTGGCGGCGAAGTCTTTCGAGGGGGGAAAGATTTTGTCGGATTCGTCGAGCATTTTGCTCCTCCCGCTATGATGCGCCGGGCCTTAGATGGCCAGGTATTCGGCGCGTAGTTTTTCGTTTTCGAGCACTTCCTTGGCCGAGCCGTCGAAGACCACGGTGCCTGTGTCCAGGATCACGGCCCGGTCGGCCAGTTCCAGCGCCCGCACAGCGTTCTGTTCGACGATCACGGTGGTTATACCCTGCTCTTTGATGATGTTGAGCGTTTTTTCTATTTCATCCACGATGACGGGGGCCAGCCCCTCATAGGGTTCATCTAGCAAAAGCACCTTGATGTCACGCGCCAGCGCGCGCGCAATCGCCAGCATCTGCTGTTCGCCGCCCGACAGTGTCACGCCTTCTTGCTTGCGTCGTTCCTTCAGGCGCGGGAACAGATCGTAGATCCGGTCCAGCGACCAGCCGATGGGCGGGGCGATCTGGGCCAGTTGCAGGTTTTCTTCGACCGTCAGGCCGGGGATGATCCGCCGATCCTCGGGGACCAGCGAAATGCCGGCCGCCGATGCTTCATGCGCCCGTTTGTCATGCAGCGGCTGGTGATCCAGCCAGATTTCGCCCTTGGTGATGCGCGGATCGTCCAGCCGGGCGATGGCGCGCAGGGTCGATGTCTTGCCCGCCCCGTTACGCCCGAGAAGCGCCAGGATTTCACCTTCGTGGACGTTAAAGGTGACGCCCTGCACGATATAGCTTTCGCCGTAATAGGCGTGGATGTCCCAGACCGAAAAATAGACCGGCGCGGTTTCGGCGTTGTTGGCGTGTATGTTGAATGCTTCAGCCATGGTGTACCCTTTTAATGCGCTTCGCCCAGATAGGCTTCCCGTACTTTGGGATGCCCCTTGATGTTCTCGGGGGTGTCTTCGACCAGGGGCGTGCCCTGGGCCAGGACGGTGATGCGCTCGGCCAGAGAGAACACCACATGCATGTCATGTTCAATGATGGCCATGGTGATGTCGCGCTTTTGTTTGATTTCCTTGAGCAGGTCGATGGTGTTGTTGGTATCGGCCCGCGCCATGCCGGCCGTCGGTTCGTCCAGCAGCAGCAGCTTGGGTTGCTGGACAAGGCACATCGCCATTTCCAGCCGCCGCTTGTCGCCGCGTGACAGCGACGCGGCGTGCATGTGGCGCTTTTCCAGCATGCTGACATCCATCAGCATCTGCTCGGCCTGTTCGACCATGTCGCCTTCTGCCTCGACAGTGCCGATGGCATGCAGGCGGAAGGCACCGTCACGCTTGGCAAAGCAGGGGATCAGCACGTTTTCCATCACCGTCAGGTCACCGAAGATTTCCGGTGTCTGGAACACGCGCGAAATGCCCATCTGGTTGATTTCGTAGGGCTTGCGCCCCAGCACCGACTGCCCGTCGAACATGACCGATCCGGTGTCGGGGATCAGCTTGCCGACAAGGCAGTTGAGCAGGGTCGATTTGCCCGCCCCGTTGGGGCCGATGATCGCATGGACCGTGTTCTGCTGGACGCTGAGGTTCACATCGCCCAGGGCTTGCAGACCGCCGAACCGTTTGCCGACGCCTTTGACTTCGAGAATACCCATTTTCGACATCCTCCCTTATTCGGCCGCCGTGGGGGCGGTGTTTGCATCGACATTCTTGCCTTTGCGGCTGAAGGCTCGGCGCAGACGCTGGCCCCCTTCGATCAGCCCGCCGGGCAGGAAGATCACCACCAGCATGAACAGCAGGCCCATGGTCAGGTGCCAGCCCTTGCCGGTGAACTGGGAAATGACGGCGACCAGCGGATCTTCAAGCCCATCGGGCATCCATTCGAACCAGCCGTGCAGCACCGCCTTGTCGATCTTGGAAAAGATGTTTTCCAGATACCTGATGACGCCCGCGCCCAGCACCGGGCCCAGCAACGTGCCCGCGCCGCCAAGAATGGTCATGATGACCACCTCGCCCGATGCGGTCCACTGCATCCGTTCGGCCCCGGCCAGCGGATCCATCGACGCCAGCAGACCGCCGGCCAGCCCCGCGTACATCCCCGAAATCACGAATGCCGCAAGGGTGTAGGGGCGGGTGTTCAGCCCGGTATAGTTCATGCGTTGCTGGTTCGATTTGACCGCCCGCAGCATTAGCCCGAAGGGCGAACGAAAGATGCGCAGGGACAGGTAAAAGGCCACGATCGCCATTACCGCGCAGACATAATAGCCCACCGAAAAGGTGAACTGCCACGGGCCGACCGCGACGGTCTGGGCCGAATTCATCGCCACCCCGAACAGGTTGGTCACGGGCAGCGATCCGGCGTCACTGGCCCCGTCCAGGATGCGCGGATCGTCCAGCGCCAGCTGCAGCCCGGTTTCCCCGTTGGTCAGCGGCGTCAGCACCGAATAGGCCAGCGCAAAGGACATCTGCGCGAAGGCCAGCGTCAGGATCGAAAAGTAGATCCCCGCGCGGCGCAGCGAAATATAGCCGATCACCAGCGCGAACAGCCCCGACACCACCACCGCAAGGATCAGCGCGGGAATGATGTTCATGCTGAGCAGTTTGAACATCCAGACCGCCGCATAAGAGCCGATCCCCAGAAAGGTCGCATGGCCAAAGGACAGATAGCCGGTCAGCCCGAACAGGATGTTGAACCCGATGGCAAAGATGCCAAAGATCGCGATCCGCTGCATCAGGTCGGGGTAGCCCGCGTTGAACTGGGCCATCCCCGACGCCGCCGGAAAGGGTTGCAGGATGAACGGCGTGAACAGGGTCAACGCGATGACGATAAAAAGGAATTTGGTGTCTTTTGGATTGAGTCCGAGCATGTCTTATTCCTCCATCACGCCCTTGCGCCCCATCAGCCCGCGCGGACGGGTCAGCAGGATCAGAATGGCAACAAGGTAGATGATGATCTGGTCGATTCCGGGAACGAGATCCTTGATCCAGTTCATCGAGGCAAAGCTTTCCAGGATCCCCAGAAGAAATCCGGCCAGAACGGCGCCGGGCAGGCTGCCCATGCCGCCCACGACCACCACCACGAAGGACAGCACAAGGAAATCCATGCCCATATGGTAGTTGGGCGAATTGATCGGCGCGTACATCACGCCCGCCAATCCCGCCACGGCGGCGGCGATGCCGAACATGATGGTAAAGCGCTTGTCGATGTCGATGCCCAGCAGGCCGACGGTTTCGCGATCGGCCATCCCGGCGCGCACGACCATCCCGAAGGTGGTCAGCTGCAGGAAGGCGAACACACCGCCAATGACCAGCGCGGCGAAGACAAAGTAGACCAGGCGCCAGTAGGGGTAGATGATCGTGTTCGGATCGAACCCCAGCAGCACGCCGAAATCGAACGATCCGATGAACGCGTCGGGCGCGCCGGTCGGGATCGGGTTGGCGCCGTAGATGTGTTTGACGATCTCTTGCAGCACGATGGCCAGACCGAAGGTCACAAGGATCTGGTCGGCGTGGGGACGCTTGTAGAAATGCTTGATCAGCCCGCGCTCCATCACGTAGCCGACGATCAGCATCACGGGGATTGCAAAGATGATGGCAAGTGGGACCGACCAGTCGATGATGGCGGCGCCCATTTCAGGGCCGAACCAGCTTTCGACATAGGGCGTTTTTACCTTGGCCGGGTTGCCCAGAAAGTCGGTTTTGGTTGGATCCAGCGTGACTTTCGACAGGCTCAGGATTTTTTGCAGCGTCACCGCGCAAAACGCGCCGATCATGAACAATGCGCCATGCGCAAAGTTGACGACGCCCAACGTGCCGAAAATCAGCGTCAGCCCAAGCGCAATCAGCGCATAGGCCGAGCCTTTATCAAGCCCGTTGAGGATTTGAAGAAGGATCGCGTCCATGGTCCCCACTCGTTTGTTTTGAGTTAAGAATGCCGGTCAGGGCCGTCCCCTTGGGGCCCTGTCGCATTCGTAGCGGGCCGCGCGCAGGGGCGCGGCCCGTATGTTCGGGCTGATCAGCCGGCGTTACAGGTGCCCAGGTTCCCGCCCGCGAACATCGGGTGGTCCGGTTCGTAGGTGACCTGGTCGACCGGGGTGACTTCGACAACTTCGAGAAGGTCGAATTCATTGTCCGGGTTCTCTTTACCCTGCACGACCAGCACATCCTTGAAGCACTGGTGGTCTTCGGCGCGATACAGGGTCTTGCCGTTGCCCATCCCGTCGAATTCGAACCCTTCCAGGGCTTCGCCGACGGCGCAGGGGTTGAACGACCCCGCGCGTGTCACGGCATCGGCATAGAGCAGCGTCTGCACATAGCAGGTGTGCGCGGCCTGGCTGGGCGGGAAGCCGTATTTGGTCCCGAAGGATTTTACGAACGCTTTCGAACCTTCGTCCTGCAGCGACCAGTGCCAGGCGGTCGAGCCCAGGATGCCCTTGACGTTTTCGCCCGCACCGCGCGCCATCAGACGCGAATAGAGCGGCACGACGATTTCAAAGTTCTTGCCGTTGACCTGCTTGTTCTTCAGGCCGAACTGAACCGCGTTGGTCAGCGAATTGACCATGTTGCCGCCGTAGTGGTTCAGGATCAGGACGTCGGCGTCTGTTTGCAGAACCGGCGTGATATAGGACGAAAAGTCGGTCTGCGTCAGCGGCGTCTTGACCGTGTTGACGGTTTCCCAGCCCAGGGCCTCGGTTGCGGCCTTGATCGATTCTTCCTGCGTCCAGCCCCAGGTGTAGTCGGCGGTCAGGTGATAGGCCTTGCGGTCCTTGCCGTAGCGTGCGGCCAGCACGGGGGCCAGCGCAGCGCCCGACATGTAGGCGTTGAAGAAGTGGCGGAAACCGTTGGCCTTCTTGTCCTTGCCCGTGGTGTCGTTCGAGTGGGTCAGACCGGCCATGAAGATCACGCCAGCTTCCTGGCACAATCCCTGCACCGCAACCGCCACGCCCGAAGACGAGCCGCCGGTGATCATGATCGCGTTGTCTTTTTCGATCATCGACTTGGCCGATGCGCGGGCTGCGTCCGATTTGGTCTGGGTGTCACCGGTCACGAATTCGACCTTTTTGCCCAGAATGCCGGCCCCTTCCAGCGCGCTGGACGAAAAGGTGTTCAGCATGCCGCCGTCGCCGCCGCCGTTCAGGTGTTCGACCGCCAGCTGGTAGGCGCGCAGTTCGTCGGCGCCTTCGTCAGCGTAGGGTCCGGACTGGGGCACGTTGAAGCCCAGCGTTACCGACCCGCCGGTGGGTTCGTTGGTGAAGGCGTTGGCCCCCGACGTAAAGATGGTCGGCAGCGCGACACCCGCGCCTGCGATTGCCCCGGTCTTGAGAACGCCGCGACGCGTGAGATCAGATTTGGACATGAATATCCTCCCAATAGATTTGATCGCGCTGGGTGGCTCTCCCTTACCACGGCCCGGCGCGCCCCTTTTACAGGATGTGCTGGATCATGGGTCCGCTTTGAAAAATTCGCAACAAGTGCTTTTGTTGAAACGTTTATTCAGTTAATTTTTACACAGTAGAGCCGCGAATTTTGTAAATAAGTTTTCTTGCAGGTGCAGAAACGGCTTGGTTGCAAAGGAGAATCCCGTGCCGCGAAGAACCCATGTCGGATCGCGTCTGCGCGAGCGGCGCCAGATGTTGGCGCTCAAGCAATCCCAGCTGGCCAAACAGGTCGGCATATCGCCGGCCTACCTGAACCTGATCGAACACAACCGGCGCAGAATCGGCGGTAAACTGCTGGTTGATCTGTCCCGCGCGTTGGATGTCGATCCTTCGGTGCTGAGCCAGGGCGCCGAAGCGCGCCTGATCGACGCCCTGCGCGCCGCGGCCGGCGCG
>NZ_JBNFVY010000015.1:0-60546 GCF_049943335.1 Aliiroseovarius sp. PTFE2010 | reverse complement strand
GCCCGTCTGGCGTCCCGTTAGCGCCTCAGCGCCGCCGGTGAAGGGGCTTTTACGGATACCTATCAAAACCCGCAAGGGCTTTTTACAAGAAAAGTTCACAAACCTTTCAACACATTGATATAGCTATGTTTTTAAGATGGCAAATTACGATCTTCAAACGGTCTTTGCGAGGGCTGTGGCGACTCAGGGCGAGTCAGTGTTCCGGCCAGCCCGACAGAAGCGCCCATTCGTTCAATTTCAGCCACATCGTTGAAGTGACACTGACCTACGCAATATTGGGGCTCTGCCCAATATGTTGTGGGTCATGGGCGTCTTTGGCCAACGCGCTTCGCGATTCTGCACGCTTTTCACATCTCGCCGCGGTCTGGCACCTGTTGCGGGCGATTCCACCCGACGCTTGAATCTGGATTGTCGACAAACGCGCATGCAACGAACATCTGCGCCACTCTTCTGACATTCCTGCGTCTGCCGGGCGCCCACCAATGGGACAAGCAGCCGCTATGTCCAAGGTCGCCGCACGCACGCGCCATCCTGCCCGGGTCCCCTGCCCTGGTCCTACGCCCACGGGCCCACCCGCGGGGCGCGACAAAGAATTTGGTCAGATCTGCTTTTGCTGGCACACTCGCGCACAACCCACCCAACCCGCGAGGTCATGATGACACGTATTTTCCAGGCCCTTGCTGCCGCATTGTTGCTGTCAGTTCCCGCAACGGCGCAGCAAGTCAGCGACGCGGTTGCCCCCGAAGCGCAAACCGACGCCGGCGCCGCCTTTACCGGGGTGTCGGACAGGATCGATGCCGCGCTGCAGGCCAAAGCGTCCGGGCAGCCGGTCACAGCAGACAGCTGGATGATCGCCGCCGCCAACCCGCTGGCCGCGCAGGCTGGCGCGGACGTATTGGAAGCAGGGGGCAGCGCGGCCGACGCGATGGTGGCCGCCCAGGCGGTTCTGGGCCTGGTCGAACCGCAATCCTCGGGGTTGGGCGGTGGGGCCTTTTTGGTCTGGTACGACGCGGCATCGGGCCAAGTCACCACGCTGGATGGACGAGAAACGGCCCCCCTCAAGGCCACCCCTACCCTGTTCCAAGATGAACAGGGCGCACCGCTGAAATTCTTTGATGCGGTGGTGGGCGGCCTGTCGGTTGGGACGCCGGGCACCCCGCAGCTAATGCAAGAGGCGCACCGGCGTTGGGGTCGGGCCAACTGGCATGATCTATTTGACGACGCCATCGCACTGGCCGATGGCGGGTTTGCCGTGTCTCCGCGGCTGGCAGAGATGGTGGCGCGCGATGCAGACCGGCTGGCCCGGTTTCCGGCCACCGCCGACTATTTCCTGCCTGCGGGCCAGCCGATTGCCGCGGGCCAGGTTTTGACCAATCCGGACTATGCCGACACCCTACGCCAGATCGCGGTGCACGGGGCTGATGCGCTCTATCATGGGCCGATTGCGGAAGATATCGTGCGCACCGTTCGCACTGCACCCGGCAATCCGGGCACACTGTCGATGCTGGACCTGTCGATATATCACGTGGTGGAACGGCCCGCTGTCTGCGTGCCCTACCGCGGCAATGACGTGTGCGGCATGGGGCCCCCGTCATCGGGCGCACTAACGGTTGGCCAGATCCTGGGGCTGCTGGATCGCTACGACCTTGCGGCGCTTGGCGCCCAAAACCCCGAAGCGTGGCGGCTGATCGGCGATGCCTCGCGCCTGGCCTTTGCCGACCGCGGGCGATACATGGCGGACACGGATTTCGTGCCGGTGCCGGTGCAGGGGCTGGTGGCACCAGAGTATCTGGACGCGCGCGCCGCGCTGCTTGGCGGCGATGACGCCCTGCCCGAGGTATCCCCCGGCACGCCCGACTTCGATCACGCCCTGCTCTGGGCAGACGATGCCAGTATCGAATTGCCATCCACGTCGCATATTTCGATCGTCGATGCCTATGGCAACGCCCTGTCGATGACCACCACGGTGGAAAACGCCTTCGGCTCGCGGCTTTTCGTGCGGGGCTTTCTGCTCAACAACGAACTGACCGATTTTTCCTTTCGCACCCACGCCGATGGCATTCCCATTGCCAACCGGGTTGAACCGGGCAAGCGACCGCGTTCGTCGATGGCGCCGACAATTGTGATGAAGGATGGCACCGCTCGCCTTGTGATCGGCAGCCCCGGGGGCAGTCGGATCATCGGCTATGTGGCCAAATCCATCGTCGCATATCTGGACTGGGGAATGGACGTGCAACAGGCCGTCGCCCTGCCCCATCTGGTCAACCGCTTCGGCACTTATGACATCGAAGCGGGCACCGAGGCCGAGGCGATGGCCCCCCAACTGGAGGCGCTCGGGTATCAGGTCAACACACGCGATCTGAATTCCGGACTGCACGCGATTTCGCTAGGCGACGGGCTGACCGGCGGGGCTGACCCGCGCCGCGAAGGGATTGCTTTGGGCGATTGATTGCATCGGCGCTTGCGCCCAATGCCAGCGGGACCGGGCAGACGGTGCCCCCTGCCCCGCCCGGCCAAGCCAGCCATGCCCTGTGTGGTCCGTGATCAACGCAGCGCCTGAAGAAAAATCGATATCGCGGCATATAAGGGCGGCCAAGCGCGGAAACCGGAAGGTCGGGGCCGCCGGACCGCCGTGCGTATGGGGCACAGGCGATCAACGCAGCCCCGCGCCGACGCGGAATTGATGCGTGACCCCGGCCGCTACCGCCTCAGAATGGTGATCCGGGCCAGAAGCCCTTTTGCACCAGGCTCAAAAGTCAGGGTGCCACCGTGCAAATTGGCGACGGTTGAAGCGATGGTCAGGCCCAGCCCGTGGCCATCGATCAGCTGTGTGTTGCTGCCGCGCCTGTAGGGGGCCATCAAATTCTCGACTTCAGCTGCCGACATATCATTGCCTTCGTCCTGGACAATGATCACTGCGTGATCGGCATCCTTTTCCAACGACACCGTCGCACGGCGCCCGTATTTCAGGGCATTGTCGATCAGGTTGGACACCGCGCGGGCCAGCGTGACGGGGCGCGCAAGCACGATGACCTTGTCGTCATCGCCAAGCGATCCAACGCCGCGGCGCGACATGAAAAGCGACGGCGCGCCATGCACCGACATCTTCTGGGTGCCTGCAAATTCGACCGGACGTCCGATATCCTGATAATCGTCCACAATCGATTGCAGCAGCGATTTCAGCGACAATTTCCGCGGCACTTCGGCGTCCAACTCGGCTCGGGTATAGGTCAGTACGCTTTCGATGATCCCTGTCATGCTGTCGATATCCGCTTCAAGTTTCGCGCGCAGGTCGGCATCGGGGATCAGGGCGGCGCGTAGTTTGAGCCGGGTTGCGGGCGTGCCAAGATCGTGACTGACACCGGAAAGGACTGCCGCGCGTTCGGCCAGCCGATCGCGTTCGCCAGCCAGATAGCTGTTCACCGAGCTGACGATCTCGCGCAGTTCGTAAAGCCCTTCGGTTTGGTAGAATTGGGGCCCGCCAATGCGATTGCGGTGTCTGAGCATTTGCGCAAAGCCGGAAAACTGCGCCGAGCTGTTCAGTACCAGCGTCACAAGCGCGCCGATCGCAACCAGGCTGATCCCCGCAGCCAGCAGCCGCAAATCACTGGGCGCCGCGGCGCAGCTCCAGACCCGGTCGCCGTCGATTTGCACCCAGGGCGCCTGGCCCAGTTTGGCGATCAGAATGGGATCGCTGCAATAGGTCGCCAACAGCATGGTCAAGGCGCCCATGGTCTCGGCCGGTGTCTGGTCAGCGCGCGAGGACACGGCCGCCAGCGGATAGCGCAGATCAGACGACAAAACCGCAAGCGTCAAGGGGCGCGAGATGCGATCGCGCGTCAAATCCGGGCGAATGGAAAAATTCGTCACAAGAGACGTGGGCGCAATGCCTGAAACCTGTTCGAATATTCCAGCCTGCGCGCGTGCCTGATCCTGCGCATCCAGCGGTGAAATCCGCACCCCGACCGGCGGCTCGCCGCCCGTTTGCAGACTGTCATAGAGCACGGCGCCGGCGAATTTGGCATTGTCCAGATAGGCGCTCCAACGGGCGTTCGATTGCAGCCAGAGCGATGCGGAAAGCAGGCCCAATGCAAAGGCCACCAGGACCAGACCGACCCCGCCGACCCGCAGGCTTCTGAGCGTTTGCATCACCGGTCCTCGGCAGTCACATCGACCGCGAATACATACCCCACGCCGCGCTCTGTACGCAGCATTTCGGGCGATTTGGGATCCTTTTCGATCTTGGCGCGCAGACGCCCGACAAGCACGTCAATTGCGCGCCCTTGGGCATCGGAACTGGTCTCGGCCTCGCCGGTGACATCCAACGCCTCGGCGATTTCGGCGCGGGTCAACGGAATGTGCGCGTTTGCCAGCAACGCTTGCAGCAAGGCCGTCTCGCGGCGCGACAGCGAAACTTGGTACCCGTCCGGTGACAGCACTTCGTCGCGCTTGGAATCGTAGACCCAGCCTGCGAAATGAAACGTTGCCTTGTGGCGGCGATAGACCAGCGAAGAGGTGCGGCGCGCGCGTGCCAGTACCGCCCGGATCCGCGCCAGCAGCAATTCGGTGTTGAACGGCTTGGCGATGTAGTCATCCGCGCCAACTGCATAACCGGCCATGCGATCAGAATCCGTGGACAGGGCAGAAATCATGATGATCGGCACCGACTGTTCGCTTCGCAGGCGCGCACATATCTCAACCCCGTTTTCGTCGCCCAGCATCACGTCGAGCAGGATCAGATCGATCCGGCCAGAGGACAGGTGCTTGCCTATTTCGGCCTCATTGGTGGCCGGCAGCGCAATGCATCCGTTTTGCTGCAGAACCTGCGTCAGCATCTGCCTCAGTTCAGTGTCATCATCAACGACTAGCAGTCGCGGAATCGTCACGTCGCTCCTCCCACCTCTTACACGCGAACACTGAGGCCCCTGATCCGGTCTATGAACCACAGTGCAACGGAATCAAGGCCAAGGTAACACCGCGTAACAATTGCGCCGGATTTATCGTCCCGCAGGCCGTATGGCCGCACTGCACCCATTGCATGGCGCACAATCGATGGTCCACAAGTTTTCTACTTGATCCGAACGGCCCACCTGCGGCGCGTTCTGAATTCTTGTCGGGAGGACCCAAAATGAAAAATACGCTTACAAGCGCAGTCTGTGCTGTTGCCTTGCTGTCGGCCGGCGCCGCTATCGCTGAGCCGAAGGCCGAAGTTCTGCACTGGTGGACATCTGGCGGTGAAGCCAAGTCTGTCGCCGTCTTGCAAAAGGAATTCTCAGACAATGGCGGCACATGGACTGACATGCCCGTCGCAGGCGGCGGTGGCGACAGCGCCATGAGCGCGCTGCGTGCCCGCGTTCTGTCCGGCAATGCCCCAACAGCCGTTCAGCTAAAGGGCCCTGCCATACAGGAATGGCACGAAGAAGGCGTTCTGGCCGACATATCCTCGGTCGCCGAGGCCGAAGGCTGGGCCGAGGTTCTGCCGTCCTCGATCGCTGGGCACATGAAATGCGAAGGCACATGGTGCGCCGCGCCGGTGAACGTGCACCGGGTTGACTGGATCTGGGCGAACGCCGACGTTCTTGAAGCCAACGACATCCAGATGCCCAACACATGGGACGAATTCAACGCAGCGGCCGAAAAGCTGCAGGCCGCGGGCATCATCCCGCTCGCGCATGGCGGTCAGGCATGGCAGGACGCGACCGTGTTCGAAGCTGTCGCCCTTGGCATTCTGGGCCCTGATGGCTTTCGCAAGGCCTTTGTAGAGCTGGACGAAGACACGCTGACCTCGGACAAAATGAAGGCTGTGTTCGACCAGGTGCGCATCATGCGCGGATTTGTCGACCCCAACTTTCCGGGTCGCGATTGGAACCTTGCCACAGCGATGGTCATGAACGGCGAAGCGGCGTTCCAGATCATGGGCGATTGGGCCAAGGGCGAATTCCTGGCAGCGGGCAAAACGCCGGGCGAAGATTTCCTCTGCGCGTCCGTTCCGGGTGAAGGCTTTCTCTATAACGTGGACAGCTTTGCGATGTTCGACGTCGATGGCGAAGACAGCAAAGCCGGTCAGGAACTGCTGGCCAAGCTGATCGTGGGCCCCAGCTTTCAGAAGGTCTTCAATCTGAACAAGGGGTCGATCCCCGTGCGCACCGATGTGCCCCTGGACGAATTTGACAGCTGTGCGCATCTGTCGGCCCAGGACATGGCGGCCAGCGGCGAAAGCGGCGCGCTGTTGCCCAGCTATGCGCATGGCATGGCATTGCGCGGCGCACAGTCGGGCGCAATCACAGATGTTGTGACATCGCATTTCAATTCGGACATGTCGTCGGATGAAGCGGTCAAGCAACTGGCAGCGGCCATCGCCAACAGCCTCTGATCCGCCGTCAATCGGTGTGCCTGCGCCCTGCTTGCGGGGCGCAGGCGGCAATCCCGGAGCTTTCCCATGACCAAGTGGCTTGAAGATCACCTGCCCAAAGTTGTTCTGGCGCCGTCCTTTGTCGCGGTTCTCATCTTCGTTTATGGTTTTATCGCCTGGACCGCCTGGGTGTCGCTGACGCGCTCGAAACTGCTGCCGAAATACGACATTCACGGCTTCATACAATACGAGCGTCTGTTTGCGTCACCACGCTGGGATGTGGCGATGAACAACCTGTTCATTTTCGGGGCGCTCTTTATCGTCATTTCGATGATCCTGGGTCTGGTTCTGGCGATCCTGCTGGACCAGAACATTCGGATCGAAGGCGCGATCCGCACGATTTATCTGTACCCGATGGCGCTGTCGATGATCGTGACGGGGACCGCGTGGAAGTGGATCCTCAATCCGGGGCTGGGCATTGAAGCGACGGTGCGCGGCTGGGGGTTTGAGAGCTTTACGTTCGACTGGCTGGTCAACCCGGACATGGCGATCTACACGATTGTCATCGCTGCCATCTGGCAAAGTTCGGGCTTTGTCATGGCGCTGTTTCTGGCCGGATTACGCTCGGTAGATACCGAAATCATCCGCGCCGCGCAGGTCGACGGAATTCCCACGTGGCGCGTCTATACCGCGATCATCATCCCGTCGATGGCGCCGATTTTCCTGTCTGCCTTCATCGTCCTGTCGCATCTGGCAATCAAGAGCTTTGATCTTGTCATCGCGCTCACAGGGGGCGGTCCGGGCTTTGCGTCCGATCTGCCCGCGACCTACATGTACGCGATGGCTTTTTCGCGCGGCGATATCGGCCAGGCCGCCAGTTCGGCGATGATCATGATGGCCGTCGTGTTCGCCATCGTCGTCCCCTACCTCTACTCGGAATTGAGGGCGAAAAATGACTGATATGGCCCATATCCCTGCGCGTGGCCGAAGCCGCGCTGGTAAAATCGCGCTGCGCTGGTTGCTCTATGTGATCCTTGGAGTGTTCGCCCTTTATTACCTGATGCCGCTGTTCGTGATGGTCACGACATCGCTGAAAAGCCTGGAAGAAATTCGCACCGGCGATCTGATGTCGCTGCCCCGCGAGGTGACCTTTGACGCATGGATCACGGCATGGTCCAAAGCGTGCACGGGCATTCAGTGCGAAGGGGTTCGTCCGTTTTTCTGGAACTCGGTCCTGATCGCGGTGCCGGCGGTTCTGCTTTCGACCCTGATCGGCGCCCTGAACGGCTATGTCGTTGCGCACTGGCATTTTCGCGGGGCCAACCTGTTTTTCGCCGCCATGCTCTTTGGCTGCTTTATCCCCTTTCAGGTGGTCCTGCTGCCTATGGCGCGTCTTTTGGGCATGATGGGCATTGCCGGCACGATCCCTGGGCTGGTTTTCGTTCATGTGATCTATGGGTTGGGCTTTACCACGCTGTTCTTTCGCAATTACTACGTGTCGATCCCGTCCGAGCTGACAAAAGCGGCCAAGGTCGATGGCGCGGGGTTCTTCCGCATCTTTTGGTCGATCTTCATGCCGCTGAGTTTGCCGATCATCGTGGTGACGGTGATCTGGCAGTTCACGCAGATCTGGAACGATTTCCTGTTTGGTGTGTCGTTCAGCCAGGCCGGCACGCAGCCAATTACCGTGGCCCTCAACAACATCGTCAATTCCACGACCGGCGTGAAGGAATACAACGTGGATATGGCCACCGCGATCATCGCGGCGCTTCCCACGCTTTTGGTCTACGTCGTTGCCGGCAAATACTTCATCCGCGGTCTGACCGCTGGCTCTGTGAAAGGGTGATCCCATGGCGCCTATTCTTGACATCAAAAATCTCTACAAGAACTACGGAAAGGTCGAAATTCTCAAGGATATCAATGTCTCGATCGACCGCGGTGATTTTCTGGTGCTGGTTGGTCCGTCGGGCTGCGGCAAGTCGACCTTGCTGAACTGCATCGCGGGGCTTGAGCCGATCAATAGCGGCGCGCTGAGCATTGACGGGCGCGACATGACCAATGTCAGCCCCAAGGACCGCGACATCGCGATGGTGTTCCAGTCCTATGCGCTCTACCCTACAATGTCGGTCGCCAAGAACATCACCTTCGGGATGAAAGTGCGCGGCGTTGATCAGGCCACGCAGGCCCAAAAGCTGAAACATGTCGCCCAGCAGTTGCAGATCGAACCATTGCTGAACCGCCGCCCCGGCCAGCTTTCCGGCGGTCAGCGCCAGCGCGTTGCGATGGGCCGGGCCTTGGTGCGCGATCCCAAGCTCTTTTTGTTCGACGAGCCGCTTTCGAACCTCGATGCCAAGCTTCGCGTGGAAATGCGCACGGAAATCAAAGAGTTGCATCAGCGTCTTGATGCATCGATTGTCTATGTGACCCACGATCAGATCGAAGCGATGACCCTGGCCAGCAAGATCGTCGTGATGAAGGGCGGTGTGATCCAGCAGATCGGCGCGCCGTCGGAAATCTACAACCGCCCTGCCAACCTGTTTGTCGCCGATTTCATGGGCAATCCGGCGATGAACCTGATCCCCGCCAAAGCCAGGTCGAACGGGTCAGGCACCAGGATCGAAATCGCGCGCCGCGATGACTCGCCGTTCGTGCTGACCGATACCAAGACGCGGAACTTGCCGGACGACGTCATCATTGGCGTGCGCCCCGAGGACATCGCCGAGCCCGATTCCCGCGCCGATCACAGCGCGCAGCAGGCCGAGTGCCTTGTCGATATCGTCGAGCCTGCCGGCGCCGACACCTTCATCGTCATGCAACTGGGCGGCACGCAGGTCACCGCGCGCTTGCATGCCGAAACCACAGCCCAACCAGGCCAGCGCCAGAAACTGGCATTCAACCTCGGCAAAGTGTCTTATTTCTCACCCGACACCGGCGAACGCCTGAACTGAACCGGCGATATTGATCGCGGAACTATTGCGGGTCGACAAGTCACACACAACCAAGCCCAGAGCGGTCATCAAACGGCCCTGCCCCCCAAAATCCGCCGCTCAGGCCAAACCACCAAGCCGAAGGCCCCTGGGGTAAGGGGCAGTCCGACCTCAGGCCGATTTGTGCAACAATGCCCCATCGATGCCAAGATCGCCGCTGTGACGGAGCAGCTTGAGAAAATGCAAGAATTCAAAAAGGGTCTGCTTCAGCAGATGTTTGTGTAGATATGAGAGTTTTGTTCTGTGTGCTTGGGCTTGTGGGCTCTGCGGGGATGTTTATCTGGGTGCCGATTGCGGCCACCGTCACTTCTATGGGCGACAGCGCTGGTAGCCTCTTTACGTTCGGAAAAGTTGACAATGCTTTTTCGAAAGACCCAAGCATGGGGCTGGTTCAATCCCATACCGGGTTGCTTATGGTTCTAAGCACGATTGCCTTTTTTGTGTGTCTTGTCTTGCTGATCTTGACCCCGAAAAAGAAGCCGGAATGACCACGCAATCCGAAGCGCAGCTTGAGGCTGGTCTTGTCAAACGCCTTACAGGGCTTGGCTATGCGCCCATCGCGCTGCCCGACATGAACGCCATGCGCGCCAACCTGCGCGAACAACTTGGCAAGCAAAACGGTGTGACGCTCTGGGACGCGGAGTTTGCCAAGACCAGCTGGCTTTCGTCCGCGCTTTCCGCGACCTGATGCGTTTGCGCAATGTGCTGACGAGCTTTACGCAGTTTGATAGCGACGATCTGGCGTTAGATGCGCAGCAAGCGCGAGCTTATCGAAAAGTTTAATGATGAGCACATGCCGCATGTATCTGGCAATCAAACGATTGAGAGTGCATTCGATAGTTTTTGGAATGAGGAAAAGTCAAAGGCGATTACCACTATCTGTGAAACGGAAGGCCTCAATGCGGGCGCGTTCAAAGCGATGATTGAAAGTTACCACTTTTCAGGAAAGCAACCGCTTCAGGGAGCCGTCGTTGAAGCCCTGGACGAAAAACCTAAAATCCTGGAGCGGAAATCAGTTGTCGAGCGGATCGTAAGTCAGCTTATGAATCTTAGTTCAACTTTTTGATGAAGGTATCGGAGGAGCCTAGTGTTCCGCGTCTGACAGATGTTACCTGTTTCCCCTTATTTCATCGAGAGCGTTGAGCGCGCGGCGTTCGCGGATGAGGATGTTTTCGGCGCTCCTGGTCCACCTGAAAGGCTTGGGATTCCCGTTGTGCTGGGCGAGATAGTCGTAGACTGCGGCTTCCAGATCGTCGACGCTGGAATAACTGCCGCGTCGGATGCGCGTTGACGTGATCTCGGCAAAGAAGCGCTAGACCAGGTTCAGCCATGATGCGCTGGTGGGCGTGAAATGCAGCTTGAAGCGCGGGTGCTTGTCCAGCCAAGCCTTCACCCCGCGCGTCTTGTGGGTGGCGTAGTTATCGAACACCAGATGCACATCGCGACGGGCGGGCACGGCCTTGTCGATCTATCGCAGGAATTTCAGGAACTCTTTTGCCCCCTCTCGCGCATCTGAAGACGATGCGCTGCCGGGCAGCGGATGGCGCGTCTCATCCGCCGACCATGGCGCCGACCATGGCACAGTGGGACGTGCCTGGGACTCCTATGTCAGGCGCGGAACACTGGCGTGCAAATTTCACGAAATTTTTTGACGAAAATCAATTCCGATCACCCGGGACTCGCTACTCCTTTCGTCATGGATATGATCACGCAAAAATTTCTGGATCGCGCGGATGCAGGCCGAGTATTGGCCAGGCTTCTGGCTGAAATGGAACTGGATGATCCGCTGATCTATGCCTTGCCGCGCGGCGGTGTGCCCGTTGGCGTCGAAGTTGCAAAACGGCTCGGTGCGCCACTTGATCTGCTCCTCGTGCGCAAGATCGGCGCGCCGCGCAATCCCGAAGTCGCCCTTGGCGCATTGGTTGAGGGCGCGGACGAGCAGATCGTCATCAACGAAAATGTGCGGCGCGCGTCAGGGGCGGATGACGCCTATATCGCCCACGCAGTGGCCGAACAGAGGGCCGAGCTTGAGCGGCGCAAGGCGCTTTACCTCGGCAACCGGGCGCGCCTGGATCCGAGAGGTCGCACCGTCGTTGTTGTCGATGACGGATTGGCAACCGGCGCCACCATGAAGGCGGCGCTGATCGGGTTGAAACGCTTTGGCCCGGCGCGGATCGTGGTGGCCCTGCCCGTCGCCCCCAAGTCGGCATTGCAGGACATATATGATCAGGCCGATGATATCATCTGCGTTCATCCGGTCACCGCCTTTCTGGGTGTCGGCGCGTTCTACAGAGACTTTCACCAGTTGTCGGACGACGAAATGGTGATGCTGCTCAACGCGGTCGGGACCGCCTCTTCGCAGGTGGCACAGAGCATCCACAAGAGACAGGTGGCCATTCCGCCCCTGGGCCTGATCGGCGACCTGGCGGTTCCCAAGACCCCGCGCGGCATCATCCTTTTTGCCCATGGAAGCGGGTCCAGCCGCCGAAGCCCCCGAAACACCTACGTCGCCGAAAAATTCAATGACGAGGGCTTTGCAACGCTACTGTTCGACCTCTTGACACCCGAGGAAGGCAAGGACCGTCGCAATGTCTTTGACATCAGCTCATTGAATATGGCGAGGTGCAGCGCGGCCAGCTCGGTGTGACGATTCAGGATTTCACCCCCGATCTTGCAGAGGCGCTCGGGCTAGAGGCCGGTGCGGGTGCAGTGATCACGCAGGTCGAACCGGGCAGCGCGGCCGATGCGGCCGGATTGCAGCCCAGCGACCTGATCGTGTCCGTCGATGGACGCCCCGTGGCCGGATCCGCCGATCTGCGCACCCAGATCGGATTGAAGCGGACCGGACGAACCATCGAGATCGGGATCATCCGCAACGGCGAGCAGCAGACTGTCGTGGCGACCCTGCGACGCGGGGCGCAAGGCGGCCCCCAGGCAGGTGGTCACGAGCTGGAATGGCTGTCCGGAGCAGACCTCCGCGATCTTGAGCCGGGCGACCCGCTATACGGCAAGATATCCGGTGTCTTGGTGGCGAGGCTGGACCCCGCCAGCCGTGCCGCGCGGTCGGGCATCGAGGTCGGCGACATCATCCTCGCCGTCAACCGCGTGCCTGTCGCATCGGTTGCCGAGTTGCGCGAACAGCTCACGAAAGTCGACCGGGCACTCGCCTTGACGATTCAACGCGGATCGGCCCGCATTTTTCTGATCATGCGCTGACACGGCGACATTCAAAATGGAGGGCGGACTGAAGGAGAATGAAAAAGAGGCCGACACTGCGGCCAAAGGCGACGTTTCCAAGCAGCCCAACCCGGCCACCGACGCGGTGGACCGGGCCGCCGATCAATCAGCCATTCGCTCTGCCCATTAAACGAAAAGGAAATCACATCCAGCACAGGAGACGAAGATGGAAATCTCGAAAGCGATGCATGAGAACGCCGATTGGGTCAGCGCTGACACGCCGGTAAGCGAAATTGCAAACATGATGAAAAAGAAAGATATCGGCGCAGTTCCAATTGGAAAGGACGACAAACTGGTCGGGATAATTACGGACCGCGACATCGCGCTCAGGGTTGTGGCCGCCGGGCGTGATCCGGAAAAGACCAAGTCCGAAGACGTGATGACCAAAAGGATTGTCTATTGCCGAACCACCGAAACTGTCGAGGACGCAATTCACCTGATGGATCAGAAGAAAATCCGTCGACTACCGGTCCTTGACGACAAGAAGCGGCTGGGCGGAATGCTCAGCCTTGGTGATGTCGCACATTCTGTCAGCCGCGATCTGTCGGGTGAACTGCTGCACGCGGTATCCGATCATCATAAATGACCTGAATGCTTCGGAACAGCACTCAGCGCGGCGAGTCAGCGGGATACGAAGCATTCAGGGAGCAGGATTGACCCGGTTCGACTTCAGTCCCTTTTGGGGAACGCCACTGGCGTCGAAGTGCTCAGCGGTCGGCATGAAAAGTATGCGCACTTTCAGTGCCTTACACAAAATTCACCAAATCTCTGCAGGCAACAGGTTCAGAGAATATCGGCAGAGAGAGCGCTCTTGGGCCTCTTGGCACCGAGGTTGGTGAATAGCCCGCCCTGCATAACCCTCGAAAACAACGGAAAAATCTGGCCGCAGCCGGATGAGGAGAACAGTTTCTCTAGGGCAAGTGGCGGAGGGGACGGGACTGAAATCCAACCTTCTCTGGGCCTACGAAGAACATCGGCCAAGGCCAAGTGCCGTTGGTACGCAGTTATTTTCTTTGAAACCCGTATCTTATTCCCTCACCACGAAGCTCAAGAACATGTGCGCCTTCGTCGGTCATGGGATTGGGAAGCATTTCTATTTTAGTCTGGGCTGGTTCTGCAACATGACTGACATATGCGATCTTGTATTGAACGCCACTGCGCGCACGAGCAGCCAATCGCGCTGCCCTCACTTCAGTTTCCCCGATTTCAAAAGACTGAGGGTCATCCACACTGGCTTTGACCTCAATCTGCCAAGTCTGGTTCCTGTAAGTGACCTCAAAATCATAACCGAGCCCATCGTTCCCATCGCGACCAGTGATCAAGGCTCCGTTCTCTGAAACCCATGCGGAGTCGATATCCTGTTTGTTTAGGATACGCTTCAGCCAATGGTATACAATCATCTCGCCCAATCGACCGATCAGTTCAGTCTTTTCCTCAGGGACACGAGGTCGCCGCCCCTTTTTCTTTCCGCTGTTTCGTCCGCGTCCAGTCTTGGGCGTATCGTTATCGTGCTGAACCTTTTCCAAGTCAGCAGACGAGCTCAAAGCGCTGCCTAGCACCTCCGCTGAAAGCGACTGCTGTAGTTCATCTGACAGAGCAAAAAGATCGACCTCCGTCGGATCAATCAGTTTCCCATTGAATTCAACTAGGCGCGCCTCGCGCTTGCGCTCTTCTTTCGCTTCCCGAGCCTTCACGCTCTCGTCCTTAACATCATCCTCGGACAGCTTAAGCTCGTTGAGGTCAAGTGAATGGTGCATACCGACAGGCCAAAGGTCCAAGATCTGAAGCCACTTTGCAGCCGAAGTGTCATCAAGCATGCGAAAATCCAACACGCCGATACTATCCAGTCGTTTGCGGAAATCATCGACTCCGTCTTTCTCGATCAAAGCGTCAGGGCGCCTCTCTGGTTGGAATTTTGCGCACCAAGCTCGAAGAATTGGCAGCGCTCTCCGAATGAAGTCAGAAAGGAATTTCCGATTATGGTCACGGACCTGTACCAGGGTTGAAGGCGTCGTAAACTGATCGCCCAGCGGCGGCGCACCTTGAAGGTCGAGCCACGCGTTCACCAATACTTCCATCTCCGAGTTTGGAGGCTCTTTGAACCGAAGAAGCCAAGCCGGATCTGGTTTCAGTGTGCGAATAGCATCTCTGGTCACTGCGTAGCCATCCGCGGGCTGCATCAAATTCAGCTTTTCTGCGTAAGCCGAAATAAGGCACTCAGTGATTTCGATCTCACGCTGCCGTAAGAAATTCTCAAGACACCAGGCATGTTGCTCGGGATATGTCTCGGGTTCCAAGCCAACAGCAGTTAGGCTCTTATTGAATTCAGCGAAATCAAAACCAAGGCCTTCTCGAAAATCACCCGGACCCAACGCAGTGCGGCAGACTACCAACAGTTCGCCGACATCGATGGAGGTCTGCAGAAGCAATTTCGTCAGTGTGGCCCGCAGCAGCCCTTCGTCCTTAAACGTGTGGTCGAACTCTCTATCAAACGCATCGACCACAGAATGGCCCGCAACATGGTAGAGAACGGCACGTATCCAAGGCGCCTGGCGTTCAAGGCCAGCATTCAGCGTAGTAGTTGCAGCCGTCGTCGAAGAGGCGGAAAGCTGCAGAAGTTCGGCCATGCGTCTGACATCTATTCCGGGATATGCTTGCGGATCGGCAAGCGGAACGTCGCGGCTGATGTGAGCTAGGAGTAACCTGAGATGTGGAGCGAGAGCACGCTGTCCCAGAGCCTCACAGATCGCAGGGATACACCGATCGACGAGCTCCCAGTTCCACTCCTCACCACTCCCCACTAAAACAACGGACTGCCCATTTTCAGCAGTCAGACTAAAGGCCTGAGAGGCTATCTGCTCCGGCGAGATGCCGATACCGTCGACAACGAAGCCTAACGTAGATGCTTTTGCGAGACTTATTCGTTCAAGTTTCGCCAGCAGTTCAGAACGGTCGGATGGAAGGCGTTGCGCATCGGTACCGATGAGGGCTTCTATCGCGACTGCCAGCATAGGCCGAAAGATAGGGCAAACCTCGAGGATTGGGGTCTTCTTCGCGTCATCGATAGAATTTCCATCAGCACGAAGCGTGTAATCGACACGGGACATGCGCCTAATACGCGCACCATAGAACGCCTCGAAGAGCTCTCCAGTTCGTTCCGGCTCGCTCTCCTTCAATTGAAAGAATGCTTGCCCACTGGCGGCTAGGAGACCCGCATCGCTTTCCCTTTCGGTGTCGCAGATATATACGATTTCGCCCTGATCTTCGTCCTCGTCAAACATGTTCACAGATACTCTACTGTTCTGTTTTTGAACTAAGATCTCCACAGGAACTACGGTTTCGCGCGGATCTTCCGTGCCGTCTTCTACGAGCGCGAGGAACTGCCTCCATGTTCGAAAATAAAGGTTAAGCAATCGCGGTCTGAAATGATCGTCAAGTCCCTCACTACTGAAGTGCTCTGCGAGGAAAGCAAGCTGATCAGCCAAAGTGTCAGGGTCGCCGAGAATGCGAAGACCCGTTCGTTCCCGTAATTTCTGGAAAAGGTCATTCCCTGATCGCTCGAGTATTCGCCTGACCTCTCGAACTGGTCTCGGAAGGTATGACAGAAATCGTTCGCCGTCGGCATCGTTCAACCAGACATCAGATGGCGTAGCAGCCACTTGGCCAAGGTCAGAGTGCCCGAAATCCTCTACTGGCAACCAGTTCGACGAACGTAGGAACGCCGCAAGCGGCGTGGGCCAGTTTCGGCGATCCGCCCAACGCGAAAAGTGATGGTGAACTTCAAGCTCCCATGCTAACTCCGGTGTTTTCGCCAACCAATCAAGGATCAGTCGGGCGTACAGTGTCTTGCACGCAGGAGAAAAGGAATCCACGTCAGCTTGCCCAGGCAGCCAGTGAATTTCGCCATCGATCACGTATTCTGTGGTAGATGGAAGATTGAGGAGCGACGGATCCGAAGACCTGATGCTCTCCTGCCAAACTTCGCCGAATGTTTGCGGCATCCCATAGTCTTCAACAAATGAAAAGCTACTGATCTCGTTTGCTCGAAAACGGTTTTTCTTCGATGATTTTCGCTCGAGCCTAATGCCACTTTCAACCCCGAGTTCGGTCAAAAACTCCACCCAATCCTCGATCTGCTTGTTCCGAAAAGCTAGATGATCGGGTGCTGCCAGTCGGCGAGAGGACAAAGCATCTAGGTCGGGAATATTCGACGGAGCGGCATCAAGGAAATTCTGAAGCAGCTCCCCCGAGGTCCGGCTGGGCCATCCTTCCGAGAACACAGCTTCTCTCGCCTCGATGTATCGACCGTCGAGTGTCGGCACCCGAAACCGGTGTTGAGGCTGCAATCGAAAAGATCGGTTGGCTGCGCGGGGCTGCCGCCATAAATGAAACGCCCAACGCAAGCCGCCCTTCAGAACTTCTTTGTTACGCTCACTTCGCAGTGTTCGAGAAAGATGCGCGAGTATTGCTTCGCGATCAAACTCCTCCACGAGTTTGTGCTTCTCGAGATAAGCACGTGTCCCGGACAGTTCCCGATGCCAAGGATAAGCGCTCGACAAGAAACCGAAACGCTCAGAAAGTTTCTTTGGCGGATCGATTTCTAGGTCTTCATCCGTTTCTGACCGGCGCGGGTCGGGAGGAGAAAATATTGCAGTCTCAAGTTTGCGACGCCTGCGCGAAGGCCGCGAACTCCGTTCTGCTTCGGGTGGTGGCGACATGGCAGCGTGAAGTTGCCCGTCGTCTCCAATAAGCACAGAAAGCCCCGCTAAGAGATTTCCATCACTGCCCATGAAATCTGGAATCTGTAAGAAATACTCCTGCCAACTGGCCTTGGCTGTTCGGCTATTTTTGTGGAGCCTTTTGGCCACGCTTTCAACAAGCCGCGCACGTTCTTCTCCACCGGGCTCTCCAGCGTAGCCTTCAGCATGGTTTGAGAGATAGTGGTCCAAACGATCTTGCCGGGATGCTATCGTGTGCCAGATCGGCCAAACACCAAGAGCAGCCGCGAAGTACGCCGCCTTATTGGCAGAGAACGTACCGCTGCTGTCCGGCCACAAGCGCGAGAACTTCGGCGGCTTCCATGTCAAGACAAGGCCATCGGGCCCCGATTCCGAACACGGGACAATGGGAGCGTCATCAAATTCCTCACATCCAAAGACCTCTGCCACTTTGAGCGCAACAACTTCCGCCAGATCTTCGTCGGCCTCCAGACTTCCAACCTTCTCCCAGCACATGAAGTCTGCAACAGCTGCGGAGCGTTCATCATCTGAAAGCCAGTTTGAGAGCATACCAGCCGGGTCCATGACGATCTGATGTACCGCCTCGGATACCAGGCCTGTCGCTTCCTCCAATAAAACCGCGTTCAACCGATTCCGTGCGTTCAGGTGTTTTCGGTTCGACGAAGGGAAGAAACTGCCATGCAGGTATCCTTGAAAAGGAGCTTCGGCCTGCTCACCCATCGGCAGATATGTGTAAAGCCGCGATGTTTCGACCGGCGCATCGAGCCGGACCGCAATCGCAATATCACCAGGACCAGTCCACCTTTCCCAATGCTCGTTTAATTCCTTTTGCGAAATTGCCTCTGCGATGGCTTCCTTCATGACACGCTCTGCAACGGCACGGCGTGCGACGAGTAACGTCCCCGCGGCTCCAAGATTCACTCGGGAAATGGTGATGTCGGCAATCTCTTTTGTTTCTTCTGAGCGAGTGAACACAAACTCTGTTTCGGTTTCGCCATCCGCGCCCACAATCCGAAAATTCAATGATTGGACGCGATCCAGAAACAGGAGCATCGGAACCTGCTGAGTACGCAGTTCCTCGATTTCTCGCCTAACTGCGCCCTGAGCAGCCACATTGCGGAGCGGTAGCTCTATGAGAGTTGAAAAATTGTCTCCAGCATAGGCGCGAACTGCTTCGTTTTGCTCATCCAGCCATACTGGGATATGAAAAATTGGCAGGTCTCGTGTCGCTAGTTCACGATGCCGCAGATCATCGATAAGCGTCTGGTAGTCTGCCGCGCCGGCAAACCTAAAACAGAAACCAGAAAAAGAATCTTGTCTCGGAGCGTCAGTTTGCTGGGAATAGATCCTCGGCGTGTCTGTGATCTGTACTACACTCCGAAAGCCAAGGCCCTTGTTTCCGATCGACTCGCCCAACGGCTTCCGAGAAAGGCCGATGTTGCAGAGGTCCTTCACATTCTCTGAGGTGAACGCCCGGCCAGTGTTCGCCACGAAGATCGTGCCCTCAGCCCCATAACGCAAATCAAGCGTTATCTCGATTCGACCGTCCCGAGTCTGCATTGGATGAGCATCGTAGGCGTTTTGAATTAGTTCGATCAAAAAGCGGTCACGATAGTCCGAAGCGACGTTGGCGGTCAGGCTTGCATTACTTTTGTAGACCTCGTCCAAGTACTCGCCATTTTCGCCGATGGTTCCTCTAAACCCGCGGATTTTATCTGCTGCCAGCGTCTCGATCATGGATCTTTGGAGAGTCAGCAAAGTACCGTCTGTTTGGTCTGTGGGCGGCTCATTGACAGGTGGGTGGTGGGCCATGGTTTCAGACCTCTGCCTGAGCGTGCGCGACTGCGTTCAACAATGCGATTAGACCGAGCAGCGACAGACGCTCCGAAAATTTTAAGGCTTCGCGAAGTATTTGGAGCTCTGCTGGAAAGTCTAAAACTGCACTAATTGGTGGTAGTATCTTGAATTCAGTCACTGTCAAACCTCCGATCAACACCCAATTGAAAGTCTAGCGCTACAGGAAGAGCACACAGTGTATTCACCAGCTGCATCTGCTCAACAGTATTGCACTTCGCCTCACGCAATCGCGGGGCTCCAAATACCAATGCGAGTCCCTTGGCGCGTGACACCGCGACGTTGATGCGGTTCAGAGAAAACAGAAACTCCATCCCGCGCGAGGTTTCTTCGGCGGAAGATGCGGTCATGGAAACCAGGCAGACCGGCGCCTCCTGCCCCTGAAACTTGTCCACGGTTCCGACACGAACACCCAACGGAAGGGCATCCCGCAGAGCGTTCACCTGAGCGTTGTACGGAGCGACGACAATGATGTCCGTCTCGCGCATCGGCCGCGTGCTGCCGTCCTTCTCCGTCCAGCTGCCGTCAAGGAGCTCAGTAACGGTTTTGCCAATAGCGGCGACTTCTTCCTGTGCGATCTGTGCATTGCCCTCATGCGGAACAGGTACCCAGAAAGCTCCGGCTTCGGGGAGCTCCGTGCCTGTCACGCATTGGTGCGCTGTATCAGAATGGCTGGTCAGTCGGCCTTCATACACCTGTTCCGAGATAAACCGACAGACCTCCGGGTGCATGCGCCGGGATGTGGGAAGGAAGATGCCCCGCTCGGGTGGAACCGTCGCATGCTCACCGAGCATCCAATCCAGGCACGACAGGTTCGCAGGTTCGGGATGCGCTCCCTGAATGACCTGCGGCAACTGGCGTGGGTCGCCCACAAGCACGATGTTTCGCGCGGCACGGCCCATGGCAGCCATGTTTGCAAGTCCAACCTGGCCGGCCTCGTCGACGAAAAGCCAATCAAAGGCCTGAACATTTTCGTCGCGCGAAAAGAACCACGCGGTGCCGCCTACGACATGAGCATCGGTCAGCGCTGGGTCGTCGTTCGAGTGCGCGCGGGTAATCCCGGAAAAACCGTCTGGATACCCATCCTCACCGCCGCCAACCTTGTGCGCCAGTTCGGCGTTTTCCAACGTGATGTCGGGATCGTCATCGTCGAGGGCGAGAAGACAGCCCATCAGAACATTGCGGATCGCCTCGTGACTATTCGAAGCGACTCCAACGCGGAACCCTTGGCGGACAAGTGACAGGATCGCGCGTGCACTCACATAGGTCTTGCCAGTACCGGGTGGTCCCTGGATCGGCAGGACGGATCCATCCATGTCATTCACCACGGCAATGGTACCCGCGACGGGGTCAGCCTCGCCCAGAAGATCACCCCTTGAGCCGGAGCGGAGGCGTGGCGCTGAACGCGACAGCAAGTCATCCACCGCCGTGTACCGGCGCGCACCGCACTGATCGGCGATCACATCACGCAAAGCACCGGCAATGACACCTGTCTGGATCGGCCAGTCCGGATGCAGCGTCAGTTGATCCGCCAAGAGGTCGGCCTTGCCCGGGCCTGCTTTGACGGTGATCTGACGGGCGCGGCGATCCATGGTCTCGATTCCGACCGTTGTCGGGGGACTGTCGAACACCGGAACCGTCGCCTTCTTACCGCTCCGCAGTTTCGTTTCCTGTTCGGGATAGGTGTATCGGCGCGCAAAGGATCGCTTGACGGGTTCGACAGGGCCCGCTGCCTCAAGCCCGCCAAGCGCATCGAGATCGTCGAGCAGATCATCTTCGTCCTTCGCAGCGCTATCGAATACGGCCCATTGCGCGGGCTTCACCTCGCGGCTGTGAAAAACGCCGAGGTTGAACAACATATCCTGCCGCGCCTCCGGCAAACCTGATGCTGCCAGCAGGTTGCGCAGAGCTTGCGTATCGGCGTCCTCTTCGACCTCTTTATCACCTGCATCCGGGGCAAGTGTCGGCCAAGGGCCAGCAGGCCGGATTCCGACCAGCCAGTCGCGCAATTCCTCGGTCGAGATACAGTCGACGCGGTTGTAATCCTCGATCTCGTCCAGAATCTGCTGGTCCTGCGTTTCGCGCCAGCGCTCATATGCCACGACCGAGCCACCCGCAGTCTTGACCTCACCGTCGCGCTTGCGGTCGTAAAAAGCCTCCATCGATTTGATGGAATAGTTCGGTTCCGATCCGATCAGCCCGCCGCGGACCACGGCAAACAGATCGACGAAGCGGCGTTCCCGGAGCAGCCGGTCAAGGAAAGCCTCTCCGATCCCATATTTCGTGGTCAGGCGTTTGAGCGCTGTGATCTCGTAGGGCGCGTAGTGATAGATGCGCGCAGTGGGGTATTCCATAATCCGCGCGCGAAAGAATGCCAGCAAGTCGGACAGCGCCCGCGCTTCGGCGTCGTGATCATGGGCCCAGAACGCTTGAAACTGTCCGTCAAACCAGATCCCGTGCAAATATTCGAGGCCGCCCTCGTAGTGCGGGTCTCCCTCGATGTCGTAGAACAGGTCGCCGGGCTGGGGTTCCGGCAGGAGGTCGAAGCCTTTGCCAGGCTCCAGTGCACGCAGTTCGAAATCTGGCTCCCCGGTTTTGCGGGCCTGCTGCAGGCGGGCTTGAGTGACCAAACGGGCTTGGGTGTTTTCGGCCATTCCGCGCACTGGGTGATCCAGCGTCGAGAGAGCCTCCAATGTGTGAACACCCGCTGTTTCAAGCTTTTTGACCTGACCACGGCTGATGTTGGCAACATTGAACAAGCTGTCCTCGGCGCGCCAGACGCTGTTGCAATGTTCGGCCCAGCGGCACAGACCGCAATCAGTACATGGCACCGGGCGTGTCGGCTGCGGATCGGCGACGAAAGCTTCCAGCCGATCACGCGCCATCCGTGCATATGCAGAGTAGTCTGCCAGACGCAGCGTCGCGCGGGTGCCGTCGCCCAATTCGACATGCGCAAACTCGGGCACCACCCCCTGAATTTCCGCCAGCAGATCGGAATACAGAACCAGCTGAAGCACATGTTTGGGATCGGCCCGACGTTTCAGCTTGGTGTCGGCTACCTCATAGCTGAACGGTCCGAGCGCTGAGGGGGTCTCAACACGCTCCAGGAAGTCGGACCAGCCGCCCCAGTTCCCCGACAGAAACGCGCCCTGAAACACCACATCCGGACCAGCGGCGAGCGCCGCGCGCGTGGCTTCGGCGTTTTCGCCAAGTTTGCCGCGCTCGATTTCTATGACCGTGCGCCCGGCCTCCTTGAGATGTGCAAGGTGCGCCGCCTCATGCGCATCGCCCTGCTTTTGCAACAGCGCTGCGTCCTCGGTGTCGCCGCCCGGCTCCGGGCCCGTTCCGCGCATATGTGCCAGATCAAGGGTGGTCGCATGTGCGCAGCCTGTGAAGCGCATGAGATCCGTTGCGGACAAGAATATGCGACCGTCGAGATCCCTCATGGCTACTCCATTACCTATGCAAATCAATCTCCAAGGGAATCACCTCGACAGACCGCTAGGTCATCAATACCGTGCGAGGGTGTCAATTTCTGGCATGGAGATCAAATGTCTTTTGCAAAAGCGCAGGATTTGCTTCGCCTTGCCCAGATGGCGGCTTCTCGCCGAGGTGGCGTCAGCCTTGAGGACATCTGCGCCGAGTTCGATGTTTCGCATCGCACCGCTCAACGGATGACTGAAGCGCTCGAAGCAACTTTCGTAAACGTTTCGACCGCCGACGATGCCGAAAGACGGCGTTACTGGCGGATGGACGCACCCTTGCCAGATCGACTGCAGCCCCGACAGGAAACGGCGATCGAAGCGCTGGAAATTGCGGCGCGTACCGCGCGCGATGAAGGGCGTTTACGACATTCACGCGCTCTGGAGGATCTCCGTGACGGGCAGCTGGCGCGATTGAATCCAAGAGACGCGCTTCGGTCGGAGGCCGATGCAGAGGCAGTGCTGGCTGGATTAGGCCAGGTCACGCGCCCGGGCCCTACCGTTACGCTGAAGCCTGCCGTGACAGATGCTGTCATCGAAGCGCTGCGCGGTCCCTTCAGGCTGCGCGTCAGCTATGGCGCGCAGGGCGCTGCGCCGCGTGTGATCGAGCCGCATGGCATGCTACTGGGGCACCGCAGCTATCTCGTCGCACGGCAACCCACGCGTGGAGTAGACATCCTGAACTTCCGCATGGATCGGATTCATGAAGCGGAGGTTCTGAACGAAAGCTTCCAACTGGCCTCGGGTTTCTCCTTAGAGACCTATGCCGCTCAGGCGTTTGGTGTCTATCAAGACCCCGAACAATACGGCGAAGTCGTGTGGCGCTTCTCACCGGAAGCCGCTGAGCGAGCCGCCGAATTCCTTTTCCACCCAACCCAAGTTGTCGAGCCTCAGGACGATGGCAGCCTGATCGTCAGGTTCAAGGCGGCGGGCTGGCTGGAAATGGCATGGCACCTCTATCAATGGGGCGACAAGGTAGACGTGTTGGCGCCCCAAGGCTTGCGCGAATTGATTGCGGGCCACCAGAGGTCGGATTTCGACGCTCTGCCATGACGATATTGAATAGGAATTTACTATGAAAAACGGTCTCGACCATGCAGCCTTGAAAGCAAAACAACGCGCCATTCGCGAAGGCTTCCCCGAAACTATGGGGCTGCGCGCTCACCGCGCCATCAGTTGGATCGGCCGTGCAGAAGCTTGTGGCGAGGATGATGATGCGCGTTTCATTTTCCTTTGGATCGCATTCAACGCGGCATACGCTGACGAGCAGGAGTTTCAGGCTGTCGCCCCGGGAGAACGCGCTGCTTTCGTCGAGTACTTCGCTCGACTGGTCGCCCTTGATCAAGACCAACGCATCTACAAGGCACTGTGGCAGCGGTTTTCAGGCCCTGTTCGGATGCTCATGGAAAACCGGTACGTCTTCAATCCCTTCTGGCAATACCACAATGGGATTGAGGGGTTTGAGGATTGGGAGGAACGCTTCAAAACCTCAGCCCGCTCCTTCGCGCAGTCCTTCCAAACCGGTGACAGTGTACGTGTCCTGAGCTTCGTCTTCGACCGATTGTACGTCCTGCGAAATCAACTCGTCCACGGAGGATCGACCTGGAACAGCGGAGTGAACCGCGCGCAGGTTCGGGACGGCGCGGAAATTCTTGGGTTCCTGATGCCTGCCTTCATCGACATCATGATGGACAACCCAAATGAACACTGGGGTAAGCCATTTTATCCCGTCGTCGAATAGGTTCGAAACGGCCTATGATCATCACGTTTCAATTGGATATGCACGCCCGAGCTTGGTCTCTCATAACAGCATAGTCCGCCATCATCTCGACAACGGCCGATCCGTCTGGCAGCATCTCCAATTCTTCGGCCGCCCTAGACTGAAACTCCCCGCTGTATTCCACGACCGGTGGACATGCAGCCATGCTGCGAGTTTCAAAATCCGCCTTCACGCAGCCGGTCAACCAACTGGCCCCGATCACGAGGACGGCGAGCCGCCGCCTCCAGCATCCTTCGCTGAACTTCATCAGCTTTCTCCCTAGCTTCAAGGCGTTCCGCCAGGCGACCAGCGCGCTCGCCGGAGCGGCGCAGGGTCAGCAAGAACAGAAGGATCGCAAAAACTGTGACGCCGTAGCGGAGCGCTGCGCGTGCCCATGCCGATCCAACGAGCGAAGCGACAAGCTCACCGATCATCGCCGCCCCCGCTTCCAGTCGTCGAGCCGAGCGTAGATCGTGACCGCGATACCGCCGAGCGCGACGGCGATGAACACCCAGCGCAACGTGTCGAGATACGGCACGAGCGGCAGGATGGCGGTCTGGGTCTCTGCCAGGACGCCTTGCGCCACCTCGACCCCGACTGCGCCCAACGTTGCCACGCCAGCCGCGCCACCGCCCTTCATGGTGCGGCTGGCGGCCAGCACTTCGCGCGCTGGTGGCGTTTCTTCGGCGAAGCCAGTCGCCCGGGCCGGGAACCGCTCGCCCCACTGCCGTGCGGGGCCGAGGTCGACATGGATGAACCCCGAGCGCGGGTAGAAGCCGAAGCCGAGGAAGCCGACTTTCCTTGCCGCCGCTTCGAACGCCACCGGATCATGGTTCGCCATAGCGATGTCGAAGGCCGCGCCGTCCATATGCTTCGAGTGGGTTGCACCGCAAACAGCACGGTTGTGCTCCGGACTGCGATAGGCCGAGCGGACGATCAGCGGCTTGCCCAGCCGGTCGCGGAGTGCCTGCAGCTTGTCGAGTGCGGGTTCGTTGACAAGCAGCTTGCCGGTGCCGCGGCACGCAATTTCGGCCGGGCTGAAATTCGGCCAGCGCCAGGCTTTCTCCGGCACATCGCGCCAATGGTCGTAAAAGGTCGTAGTCATTGTATCCTCCAGAAACGAAAAGACCCGCCTCGGAGGCGGGTCGATTGGACTGACAGTTTGGGGTGGCGAGCGGCTATGGACCGCCGCCGAAGATTTTGAGCTTGATCGCGATGCCCGCGAGGAGCGCCAGCATCACGCCGGTGGTGATCATGCGGACGGCGGTCTGCATCGCGGTGCGGCGCACCAGCCGGACGCAGTCGAGCAAGGATCGCAGGTCGCGGATATCGAGCGCTGCCTCTTCACCGTCGAGGCCGACATCGGCGAGCGCGCGCTTGGCGCCTTCCTCGGCAGCGCGGGCCAGCATCGCCTCGAACTCGGCGTCGGGCATGCGCACGAAACCCTGATCGGATCGGGGTGGTGTCATGGGGTAATCCTCTCTCCGATCAGCCGATCTTGCAGCCCCAAAGGGACGTGTGATCGGCCGCGAAATACCCATCCTGCGCGCGGAAATACCCATGGAGCTCAATGGTATCGCCCGCCACCAGCGGCACCATCGTCTGCAGCCAGAGGGCCGTGGCTTCCGAGACATGCGCGCCACTGATCTCGCCATAAGACCCTCGGATTTCGGTCCCGCCGTTTAGCACGAGCCGCCCGCGCATCCGGGCCGAGGTGCTGGAATTGACCTTGTAGAGCAGCGTCGCGCCAAAAAGGTAGGTGCCGTCCACGGGCGCTGTGAACAGGTTGGTCCCGGCATCAAAGGCCCCCTGATCGTTGTAGTCCGTGCTGTTCAGGCCGATCTTCGTCCATGTCCCGACGCCGACATAGTTGTCGTAGTTGGTGTAGGCCTTGAAGCGCGGCAATTGCGGCTGGTCGACGATGCCGCTCGCGTTGTCGACGCTCAGCCCGTCGAAAAAGGTGCTGCCATCGGCGGAGACCGCGAGCCGGAAGCGGTCGGAGCCAAAGAGCCCCATCAGCGCCTTGGTCACGAAACCGGTCTGCAGCGTGAGCCCGAGATCGTCTCCGGCCGCCTCCTTATTCATGGTGTAGAACAGATCTCCGGTGCCGCCCTCGGCGACGGTCTTAGCCGTCCAGAGCGCCGCGTTCAGCTTGGCCGAGAACGGGTTCGACGCGTCCGCCGTGGTGCCAAGTCCCAGCAGCGCGAGGTTCTGCAGAGCGTCTGGGGTCGAGCCGACCCAGCCTGCATCGTCGTAGACCAACAGCAGACCTTCGTCCTCGACCCATACGCGCCAGCCAGTCCGCGGTGTCAGGCGCAGCCA
Source organism: Aliiroseovarius sp. PTFE2010 (assembly GCF_049943335.1). Classification (NCBI taxonomy): domain Bacteria; kingdom Pseudomonadati; phylum Pseudomonadota; class Alphaproteobacteria; order Rhodobacterales; family Paracoccaceae; genus Aliiroseovarius; species Aliiroseovarius sp. PTFE2010. The sequence goes on along the minus strand of NZ_JBNFVY010000015.1, from coordinate 33,814 downwards.
GGCTCCGTCGGTCCAGAGCGCGACGTTCAGGTCCCAGCCCGCCCAGTCGCCCGTCGCGCCGGAGCCCACGATATAGCGGTCGCCATCGGTGGGGCTGGCGGGCGGCGCTGTCAGGTCCCGGTCGAGCACGGAAAGCTGGACAAGCCCGTCGAGCAGCCGCAGCGCCTCGTTGTGGGTGACATGTTTCTGGGCCTGCGCCGCGAGGATGTACGGGAGCAGCAGATGCGTAGTGGTGTCGGACATGAGGCCCTCAGAATGTGAGCGTGACGGTTTTCGGCGCGCCCCGCCCCACGAGGGCGGAGAGCTGGGAGATGCGGACGTCGAGCGTGTCGCCGGGCCCGAGTATCGCACCCCAGTCGGCGGTCTGCTGGGCGGCCGTGTAGACGGCGCTGGTGGTGGTCACGCTCAGCACCCGCTTGACCGTCGCGCCGTCGAGGATCTCGACCTCGTAGGCTTCGGTCTCCTCGACAAGCGGCACGTCGACCGCGCCCCAGTTGTCGGCCGCGAGTGCGCGGGACCGGCGAGTCCAGCGGATGGTCAGATCGCCCGTCGCACGTGGTTTGCGCCATGGCTGCTCGACATGGGCGACTGAAAACGGCCGCAGACCCACGCCAACCGGGTTGAAGGAGGCCGCGACATATGTCTCGTCGCTGACAGACCGGCTTGCAGGACCGATGCGCCAGTTCCACGGCAGCCCGAGATCGGCCTCGGCGATCGGGAGGGACGCAAGAGCCTCGTCGAGCACTACCACTCGAGCGCCTGCAAGAGCCGGATTAGCCATGGCCGTTTCCGTGCCGCGCTGGCCACGAAGCAGGCGCATCATTCGATAACGGCCCGGCGCAATCAGGTCTGCCACGCCGGCCTGCACGATTTCCCACGTGCGGGGTGCGCTCTCGATGGCCAGCGCATTGGCGCCGCCGAAGAGGGTCAGGTCGGTGACGCTTTCGAGTGTGCCAGAGAGCAGATCGATCACCAGCGCATTGCCAAGATCGAAGCGCGAGGTCGGGCCCGCGAAGAAATCCGAGACCAGCATTCCGATCCGGGCACGGCCGCCAAATGTCGTCAGCAGCTCGAAGCCATCGGTAGAGGGACTGCGGAACACCGCCATTTCGCCCGGCCAGGGAACGGCGTGCGCTGCGGCGAAGGGCCGATGCGCGGGCTCGTCCTCTGTCAGTTGCGGCAGGTCCAGCAGCGCCACCTCGGGTGCGCCGAACACCACGGTTTGCGAAAGCGATGAGGGCCGTGGCGATCCTGGCGGCAGGTCGTGGGCCTCGCGATCCTGGCGGACCGCTTCGATCCCGCGTGCCTCTGCGTCGGCGATGGAGACCAGCCGCAGCGGAATGTGCCTCCCGTCATGTGCCAGCGTCACGACGTCTGCTGGATCCAATGCCAGCCGCGAGGGCGGCAGGCGGAATGCAGTTGTCTCGCGCCCGGTCCAGGCTTCCATCAGCGCGCGGCGGCAGCGCCGTTCGGCTTCCTCGGGCGGGACCGCCATCGGAAAGCTCTCCGAGGCAATCCGCGTCGTATCCACCGTGATCCGTTGCGCCTCAACAAGAGCAGCGTCGTAATCTTCGTCCGCACGCGCCACCTGCCATTTGAGCGCCTGCGGCAGTTCGGTTTCCTGCGCACGCGTAAGTTCCAGTAGGTCGCCCTCGCGGGCTGCGACAAGATCGTCGTGCGTCAGGCTGGTGATGGACGCCCGCCCACGCATGACAAAACGGATCATGCCCTCGGTCTCGACAGCGTCGAAGCCAAAGTGCCGCGACAACGTGGTGATCGAGGCGCGCGGGCTTTCCAGCGCGCCAATGGCGTAGCCCTCGACCGCGCCCCAAAGCCCCGAGACGTCGATCCGGGACTCGGGCATGCCCGTCCGCAAGCAGAGGTGCCGGACCAGCGCCGCCAGCGACACCGCGCCCACCCGCCCGGTCAGCCAGTGTCCAAGCCGCCAATTCGCGCCGTCGGTCCAAACAACGGTCAGCGCCGGGAAGAACGGATAGGGCCGCGCGTCCCACGTCCAGGCGGCGCATTCGGGGACGTGCACCATGCGGCCGCCGTAGACGGACGAGATAGGATTGTTCGCGGCCTCGCCCCAGAACAGGTAGGTCGCCTCGAGATAGGCGCGCTGGATCGCGTCGTCCCGCCAGCCGCGAGAGAAGTACGGCACGAAGCTCTCCGACGATTTCGGGTCGAAGAAGACGTTGGGTTGGTTCGTGCCGCGGTCGATGGCCGGGCATCCGAGCTCGGTGAACCAGATCGGCTTGGATTGCGGCACCCATGCCGTCGGCGTCCCGCTCTCCACGCCGCCCGGGCGGTCGTAATGCGCGTTCGACCACCAGGCGCGGAGATCCTTGTAGCGGAAGACCCATGGTTTGGCCGCCGCACCATCGGTGATCGGCGTCCGGGCCTGCGCCGACCGATCTGCCGCGCTGGCGTAAAACCAGTCGTAGCCCTCGCCGCCCGCGATGTTTTCCTGCAGGTAGGCCCGGTCGTAGATCGCGGGCCACCCCTCGGCCGCATCGGCGTGCTCGAAGCCGTCCCGCCAGTCGGAGAGCGGCATGTAGTTGTCGATGGCGACGAAATCGACGTTGCCGTCCGCCCAGAGTGGATCGAGGTGAAAGAACACGTCGCCCGAGCCGTCGCCCGGCTGGTGCCCGAAATACTCCGACCAGTCGGCCGCATAGCTGATCGCGGTGCCCCCGCCGAGGATTGAGCGCATGTCGGCCGCGAGGTCGCGGAAGGCCTGCACCGCCGGATAGGCGCTGGCGCCCGAGCGGATCGTGGTCAGCCCGCGCATCTCGGTCCCGATCAGGAAGGCGTCGACGCCACCCGCTGCGGCACAGAGATGGGCATAGTGCAGCACCATGCGGCGCAGACCCCAGTCGCCGGCCGCCCCGGTCCAGGAGACGGTCTCGCCTGAGACGGCGAAGTCGGACGGGCTGGCGCTGCCGAAGAAGGCCGCGACCTGGTTCGCCGCGGTGGCGGTCTTGTCGACGCTGCCGGTATAGCCCCCAGCCGGCGAACAGGTGATCCGGCCGCGCCAGGGGAACGCCGGCTGGCCGGGATTGGCCGCGTTTTCGGAATACGGGTTGGGCAGGGTGTTGCCGGGCGGCACGTCCATCAGGATGAACGGATAGAAGGTCACGCGCAGCCCGCGGGCCTTCATCTCCTTGATCGCCTGCACCACGGCGAAATCTGCCGGCGTGCCGCCATAGACGGGCCGGTTCTGGTCATCGCGGCTGACGAGGTGCGCGGCGGCGCGCGAGACGCCGTTGACAGACCATGTCTGCGGGCTGGTTGTCTTTGCGGAAACCTCGACGCCCGGCCGTACCTTGCAGTTTCCAGCGCGCAGATCGTCGCCGAACCAGGCCACCACAAGCGACACGCTCTCGACCTTCGGTGCCATGGCCTGCAGGCGGTCCAGCGCCACCACAAGGTCGGCGGTGTCGGTCAGTGCGTTGAGGTTTTCGGGCTCGGACGAGCCGCCGCCACCCTTCCGGATGCCCTGCGTGGCGTAGGCGAACTCGCCGGATGCCGGGATCATGGTGACGGCCTGCGTCAGACCCTCTGCGGTGTCCGGATCGGCGAGCGGGCGGAAGACCTCAAAACTCAGCTGCGGAATGCGGTTGCCATAGTTGCCGAGCGGCAGGTCCTCGAAGACCACATAGGCCGTGCCGCGATATGCTGGCGTGTTGTCCACGCCCATCTTCGCGGAAATAAACGGATCGGCCGTCTGGCTCTCGTCGCCCGGATACCAGCGCCATGTGATCCCGGCGGCGTCCAGCAGCTTCCCGTCGGCCCAGATGCGGCCAATGCCCGTGATCGGCCCCTCGCACAGTGCGACCGCGAAGCTGGCATAGTAGAAGTACTCAGTAGTCTTGACCTTGCCACCGCCCCCGCCGCCCTTGCCGCCGCCCTGCGTGGTGGTTTTGGTCTCCTCGCGGAAATCGGTCGCCCAGATGATGTTGCCGCCGATCCGCATGCGACCGTAGAGACGCGGGATCACCGCTCCTTCCGTGGCCGACGTGATGCGCAGATTGTCCATCCGCGCGCCTTCGATCCGCTGGGTCGGTGCCAGTGACGAGATGATCCAGCTGTCAACGACCGAGCCGATGGTGGAGCCGATGAAGCCACCGATGGTGGCTGCGCTGACGCCAAGGATCGCGCCGCCAATGCTGCCGCCAATGGCAGCACCTGCGGCGCCGAGAACGAGGGTGGCCATGGGATAATCTCAGCGTTGCGGGAACATAAAGGCGAAGGCGATGCGCCGCCGCCAGGACGGGGTGAGCGGCTCCTCGATCACGCCGAGCCGCTCGTAGGCGTGGAGGAAACTGTCGGGCCCGGTAAGGATCCCAACATGCTTGGCGATGGCGCGGGGCTTCATTCGGAACAGCACCAGCACGCCGGGACCGGCCTCTACGGGAGGCACCTCGATCATCATGGCGCGCGCGCCCTCGGCTAGAACCTCGCGCGGCCCTGTCTCGCCCCAGTCGCGGCTGTAGCGCGGGATCGGGAACGGCTCGGGGCCGACGACTTCACGCCAGACGCCCCGCGCCAACCCGAGGCAGTCGCAGCCGACGCCCCGCAGACTGGCTTGATCATGATACGGCGTGCCGAGCCAGGAGCGTGCGATGGCGATGACGCGCTCGGGATCGGCGGTGGCTCTCGTGCATCGCGATGCGATGCACTGCCGCCCGTCGTTTCCAGCGGAAACAACGTTGGTCACAGCACGGACCCCTCATGCCCGCCATCCTTGGTGGCGTAGCGCAGCACCGCATCTTGGCCGGGGATGTGCGGGAAGCCCCGGAAATTGGCGGTATTGGCGAACTTCGCGTCGCAGGTCTCAATACGCTTGTCGCAGCCTGCGCGAATGGTGAAGGCATCATCACCAGAGATGGACCGCACCGGCGCTTCCAGCAGTGTCACCACCGCGATGCCCTCCGTGACATCATGTGCAATCACCTCCGCTCGCCGCCCGGTATTGGCCCCGCTAGTCCATTCGACGGTGCCAAAAGTGAACCAGCCGGAATTGAAGCCGCCGAGCCCCGAAGCTGTGAATGCCCGGTCTCGCAGGAGATCGATGACGCCGCCTGTGCCCTTGAACGCCGGATCCTCCAGATCGACGCCGCAGCACGCATCGCCGAGCGCGGCATCGCAGGTCGCCTGAAAGGTCCGCCCGACCGTCTGGCCAAGCACATGCGCGAGCGAGCGGACCTCGGCGACGAAGGCCAGCCTCCCACGCCGGATCTGGCCGATGGCCCCGCGCCGCATCAGCACGCGATGGCCGGTGTCGGCCCAGTTCACTCGCCAGACCTCGACCTCAGCGTTGTCCCAGCGGCCATCGAGGACATCGGTCTCGGTGATCCGCTCCGAGGATAGCACACCTTCGGCGTCCTGCGCGTCGACCGAGAGGTCCGAGCCGGAGCGCACCTCGGAGGCGGTCAGTCCGCTCTCAGGCTCGAAGTCCGTGCCATCGAAGCTCAGCGTCCGGTCGTGATCGGTGAAGCCGAAAGTCACGCCATCGGCCCGCGTGATCCGCCAGCACCATGCAAGCGTGGTCGTGCCGTCGTCGAGATGGGCCTGCAGGTCGGGGTCGAGCGACTTCATCGTCGGATCTCCAGAAGCGGAATGGAAGTGATCGAACCGAGGCGCTCGAGGTCGAGCGTCACGTCGAGCGCGTCGGTGTCGAAGCGGACTGGCACGTCGAAGGCGAAGCCCGCGGTGATCGCGACGCCTGCGCCCGGCGCGGCGCCGAAGGTGACGAGGCCGGTCGCGGTGTCGACCGACCAGCCGGAGAGCTGCTCGACCCCTCCGAGCGCGATACGCACGGTTCCGGTCACCGGCTTGGCGATGGTACGCGTCCAGGATTGCGCGCCGGAGGCGTAACGCTTCGCCAGCTGGAAGGCGGTCGTCGCGCCGTCGCCGCTGCCGATCGCCTGATCGGTCGGCGCTGGCGTCTGGGACGGCAGGCAGGACTTGTGGTCGCCCCAGTCCTTGAAGCGGAAGCCATGGAGCCGCCCGTTCCGCGCTTCGAAGAAGGCGACCACTGCCGCCAAGTCGTCGGCGCGGCGGATGCCGTAGGCGACATCGTAGCGGCGGCGCGAGTTGGCCCAGCTGGCGTTGCGTTCCTCGTCGCCCGATGCGAGTTCGACGATCTGTGTGCGCCTTTCGGGTCCGCCACGGGCACCCCGGCTGATGTTGTCGGGAAACCGGACCTCGTGAAACGCCATCACATGCCCCTCCGCCCGAGCGACACCGCGCGTGCGATGTCCGCCGCCACCTGAGTGCGGGATTGCCGGAAGCTCTCGGCGTCACGCGCCATGATGGTCACGTTGACGCCCTCGCCGTAGCTCTGGGCCTCACGGCGCGACAGCACCCGCTCGCCACGCTGCAGGATTGCGGGCACCTCATCATGCCGAAGCCCGGCCATCCCGCCTGAATGCATCCGGGGCGCGGCGGCGAAAGCCATGGCCGGGACCATGCGCGACGGCCCAACCGATCCGACCATCCCGCCCGCATGCAGGACGTTGGCGAAAATGCCGCCCGCACCCCCGAGCGCGCCGGACAGCGCGTTGGCGATCGGCCCCAGGATGAACCGTCGCGCCGCGAGCTTGGCGAGATCGGCCAGCAGCGAGGTGACGAGATCGCGGAAATCCAGCTTGCCGGTTTTCACGAACGTAGCCACTGCATTCTCGGCCGATTGGAACGCGCTGACTAAGCTCTGTCCAATATCGCTGCCGATATCGCGGGCCTTGCTGGCATAGTCACTGAGCGCTGCGGTGACTGCCTGCCAGCCGGAAACTGCGGCTTCGGGATTTGGTTCGGCGGCGGCCGCTGCAGCCCCGGCCGCTGCGCTCGCACCGGCAGCGGCGCGTCCGGCGCCACCAAGGGCTGTCTCAAAACGGTCCGCCGCGTCGGTCGCCTCGGTCAGCGCATCGGCACTGGCCTCGTCGGTGCCGCGCACCGCATCGCGTAGCGCCTGCCAGCTTTCCAGCGGGGCACGAGCCCCTTCAGCGAGATCGCGGGCCGCGCCACGATATGTGTTGGCCGTGGCAAGCGCAGTATTGGCCGCCGCAGTGAGCCCGAGATCGGGCGCGGTGAGCGGATTGTCCTCGAAGGCCCAGTCGAAGGCCGTCTGCGCGGCGGTGGTTGCGGCGGTCGCTGCACCTTCAAAACGGTTCTCGATCTGGCCCAGTTCGAGATCGGGGATGATCGAGATACGTCGCTCCGACCCGAGCGCTTCCAGCCCCTGATTGATCCCGCCGATGAATGTGTTGATCCGAGAAACAACGCCGTTCAGCATCGCTTCGACACCGTCGATCAGGCTGTTCGCCGCTTGGAACGCCAGATCGCCGATGGCGGCGGGCAGCAGACCCCAGATCGCCTTGATCGCCTCGTAGGCGCCCTCAAACGTGTTGGTGGCTGTATTTCCAAAAGCCACAACGCTCTCGATGGCGCTCTGCATGCCAGAAGCGGCATCCGCCTTCAGATCGAAGAACATTGCCGTGGCCGCAGCGCCCGCCGCCGCAGCCCCCATCTTGATCCGATCCCAGACTTCGACGGCAAGGTCCTTTAGGAGCGACATTGCCTCGCCAAAGCCGCCAGCTCCCGACACAAGCCGGGTGAACTGGTAGACGAGTTCGCCAGCGCCGACGATCAGCGCCCCGATACCGGTCCGGATCAGCGCGCCGCGCAAAACGACGAGCGCGGTTGCAAGGCCACGGACCGAAAGCGCCGCAGCGGCCATTCCCGCCACCCAGCGGCTCGCGAGAAAGGCCGCGAAGGTGGCGGCGTAGGTGGTCAGGCGGCCGATGTTGTCGAAGAGCCCGCGGATCGAGGTGCCCAGCGGACCCGTGCGGCTTGCCACGGCCGCCATGGCGTTGGCGACGGCCTCCAGCGCCGGTGCCGCGGCGACCGCCAATTGGTTCGACAGCCCGCGCCAGATCAGCCAGAGCCGGGAGATCGCATCGTTGGTCCGCTCGATCTGTTCAGCGTCCTGCTCGGAGACGACGACTCCGAAAGCGAGGACGTCCTCCGTCGCCTGGCGCAGCGTCGCCGTGTCGATCCGCGACATGGCGATCGAACCTTCCTCGCCGAACAGCTGGCCCGCGACTGCTGCGCGTTCAGCGGCAGGCACGAAGTCCTCGATGGCCGCGTTGATCGCCCCCACGCGTTCGTCGAGCGACAGGGCCAGCAGATCGGAGGCCGAAAGCCCCAGCCGCTCGAGCGCCTGCGCCGCAGGCCCGCCACCCGCCGCGGCCTGGCTCAACCGCCGCGTCAGATCCTTCGTCGCCTGCTCGATGCCGGACATCGACACGCCCGCCAACTCGCCCGCCCGCTTGAGCGTCTGGATCGAGGCGACGGTGGTCCCGAGCGACTGGGCGAGCTTGGCCTGCGTATCCACCGCCTGCAGGCCGGAACGCACCATGGCGACGCCCGCGGCCGTGGAAGCTGCGACGGCAGCAGCTGCCGCAACTCGCACCTGCCGTGCGAAACCTGCGAGCCGGGCGTTGGCCGCCTCCATCTCGCCACTGAGACGGCCGAAGCCGCGCGCGCCGGCCTCGCCGACACCTTCCAGTTCGGCGCGCACCTGTCGGCCGCCAACCGCGGCGAGGCGGACGGACACACGCTTTTCAGCCATCGGGACGTTCCATCTGTTCGTTGAGTTTGGCCACCATCACCGCTTCGATGACCGGCAGCAGTTCAGCCATGGCGAGCGGCGGCACGCCGAGGGCGTTACCGAGCGCCAGTGCCGCCGACATGTCCCAGCCGACGACGGTGCCGGGCAGGACACGGAGCTGACCGCCGAGACGTCCGACAAGGTCCCATACCTGCCAACCCTCATGCGTAAGGGGCCGGTTCAGCCTTGCCGGGCAGTCCGGGCAGGCTTGCGCACAGGCTTGGCAGTATCGCTCGCCCCCGCCGAAGGACCATTCGGCAAGGACGCGGAGACGTTTTTTTCCTGTTCCAGCAGCAGCCCCTTCGAGACGTAGGTTAGCTGGAAGGCCTCAAAGATCGGCCAGACATCGAGCAGCGCGTCGATGGCCTCGGGGCTCGGGTCGATGGGCTTGCCGTCCGCATCGCCGATGCCCTCCCAGGCGAGCACCGCCCGTCGCGCGAGCGCCTTGCCGAAGGCGACGGCGCGTTCCTCGTCCGATGCGTTCTCCGGAATTGCCTCGACGGTCGGGTCGCTGCGCGTCGCCACCATCAGCGCCGTGGTCAGCGGGCGCAGGTGAACGCGGACGCCGGGGGCGAGGTCATGCCAGCGCGGTGCATTCGTCAGATCGAGCGTCAGCATCAGTATACCTCAATGTCGTTGATCAGGGTGGCCGTGCACATCCGGCCGACAACGCTGTCGCGAGCGGCCTGCCAGTCGAAAGTGGCCTGCACGCCCTGCGGCCCGGAAATCTCGATGCGTGGGCGCGGCAGGTAGACGGCGTGGACGGTGAAGGTGAAGCTCTCGCCAGAGGGCAGCAAATAGGCGAACTCGAGCTCGCAGGGATCGCCATTGATCGCTTGCGTCACCAGCGTTTGATCCGCAAACCGGACTTCGATGGAGCCGGTCAGCGCGGCGATAGAGGGGTCTGCCCCATCAATGCGGCCGTCCGACCGGATGGTCTCGATCCGGTCGAGGTTGTTGGCATAGGTGATATCGGCCGAGACGACGTTGCCGAGGGCGGAGCCATTGCGGGTGATCGCCCCATTGAAGTGGCCGAAGCGCTGCAATTCGAGAGCGGCAGGCGTGCCTGCACTGGTCGTAGTTCCAACCGTCTCGCCCTGCGCTACCAACCGCGCGGTGGCGGTCAGGAGCCCCGAGCGCTGCATCTGCCAGGTGATCTGGTCGAGCACGCAGCCGGAATACATCGCATAGCGCGGCACTTCGGGCATGCCTGTCTCGATGGACATGCTGGGCAGTGTCCAAGAACCCGACTGAAACTCGTGCGTCCAGGGGCCGGTACCGGTCGTGGTTGGATCACCAAAAGCCGCCTTCAGCCAGAACCCGAAGCCTGAGGCATCGAGCGGCACAACGACATCGCCGTCCGCTGTCACCGCATCCTTGATCGGCGCTAGCGGATCGCGGCCGTAGCCCAGCAATTCCGAATTGAGCAGCGGCTGCTCCGCCCCCAGCGAGGTGCTGGCGAAGGGCATTTTGGTAAAACCGCCCGCAGGCGGCGTGCCATAGGTCGTCTCGAACGCAAGCGCCATCTGCGCCCGCGCCCCTTGGGCTCGTGCCATCGTTTTCTCCTCGGGTTATCGGGATCAGCTGAGTGGATCAGCCGTGGAATAGTGCAGCACCACCGGGATCACGGCGGCCTTCAGGCTCGCGGCGCCCTCGACCGGCAGATCAACCGGGCGCGGCGCTTCGGCTTCGATCCAGTCGCAGAGGCCGCCCAACGTGCGGTCGGCGGCGATGTTCGTGCCGATGCTGGCGGTCAGCGCGTCGAAGGCGGCGTCACGGGCGGTGCCCTGAATGACCGCCTCGATCTCTGCGCGGTGCTGGTAGTGGTAGCGCAGCGGCGACAGCGTCACCTCGGGCTCTCCCGGCTCACCGTCGCGCAGGATCAACAGCCCCTCGGCTGGCACGCGCTCGGGAAGCACCTCGCCACGCAGTGCTGTGGTAGGCAGCGCCGAAAGCCGTGCGTGCAGCGTGGTGAGGATGGTTTCGCGAACAGTCATGGTGTCTTTCTGGGCTCGACAGTAGAAATTGTTGGCTCGACGCCCCCATGAGCTCCGGCAAAAAAGGCTGCGAACTGCGATGGAAGGAACTCGGGAAAACTACTAAGTCTTGTGTGGGTTTTTCACCGGGAAGTCAGATGATCACAGACAGATTCGAAGATTTTGCGCAATCGCTGCGAGTTTTCATTGAACAGAAATACAGATTCCAAGAACTGTTCCTCATCGATTCAAGCGAGGCGATCGGCAATGTTGAGCTCGCCTGTAAGAGCATGCTCGACACATTCGCCAGCTTGTACGACGCAGTTCGAGAAACTCCGGAAGTCGATTTTGATTTTTATGCACACCCTCTTTGTTGCGCTGTTCTTGCATACAGAAATGCCAAGCATCACAATAAAGCGCACGGCATCCGCAGTGTGCACCGCCATGCGCAGCAGAACGAACGCCAAGACTACCTCCTTGTAGATTTTCCTGCTGGAGACAGCGAAGACGGCGCAGGGTTCATCGACCACTACGCTTCTTGGGGAGACTTTTGTGCGCTCCTCGACATGCCAAGGGATCAAAGCCGCTTGCGCGCAAATGCTCGGAACCTCGTCAGAGACCGCATCGAGGCAGATGGATTTGAACGTTTCGCTGATCAGGACGGAGTTCCAATCCATCGGGTTTTTATAAACATGATTCCAATAATTATTGGCGCTGGATCAGAGTTTATTACCTCTTTAAAGCCGCATATTCGCGTTCATAGTGTGGAAGCCGAGCATTTCGTTTCGCATTTCGAACATGTAGAGCAAGCTAACTTTTCTCGACCTAAATACACGGAGTTGACGAGTTCGGTTTTTGGTTAGGATCGCTGACCAACCCATTTCGCCACGATCAACCCCGGGACGCTGTCGAGCGCCCGTTCGGCATCCCTGTCAAGCTTCAGCCGCTTAGGCAGCTTGACCTGCGGGACCAGCAGGAAGATTGGTGCGGTGACTTGGTTACGGCCGGTCTTTGAGCGCGAGGCCACCGCCTGGCCACGTTTGTTAATCCGTGCGCGGTCGGCCACCAGCAGGCTCGGACCTCGGCGGCGATAGACGAACCGCAGGCGCAGACCGCGCCGCCGCTCCCATTCGCCCGGGGTGATCCGGCGACCGCGCAGGCCTCGACCCGCAGCTTCGGTCGGGATCGCGAGGTAGAACCCATCTTTCGAGCGGATCAGCGGACCAGTGTCGTGGGCCCCGACAATGGTCGGAGCTTTGGACCAGACCAGCGCGGCGGCATCAAGGCTTTCGCCGGCGCGCGGAAAGGTCTGGTTGCGGATCGAGTTGGCGAGCCGTCGCCCGAGACCTGCGCCAGTGACCTGGGTCCGCCACGAAGACTTCAACCCGGTCCCGGCCTCGCGCATCGCTGCGGTGACGGCTTTCTCGCCGGCCTTCACCTCGGCTGCCATGGCGGCGACGAGATCGGGCGTGATGTCGAGTTTCAACTTCATGCTGGGCGCAGGTCCACGGTCCAGACGAGCCGCTCGCGGTCGCGAACGGGCTCGCCTTGTATGAGGAAGGCGTCCCCGTCGATTTCCACGCGGTCGCCGGGACGCGGGTTCGCGACATCGGCCACGCGCAGGTCGATACGAGTGGTCTCGGACCAGAGCCGAGCATCGCCGAAGTCGGTGATCGAATCCGCCTGCCGCGAGACGACGCGTACCAGCACTGGCGCTCTGCCATCAGCGATGTAGACCGCTTCCCGCCCGATGTTGGGATCCGAGAACAGCGCATTAACGATGGCGGAAAACGCTGTCATCAGAAGCTCGCGTTCAGGCGCACCCGTCCTATGGTGTCACCGGCCCCGCCTGCCACGGCTTCGGTTGCGACGCCGATCAACGTGTTCGATGTGGCCACGCTCGTGGTGCGCTTGTTGGTGTCGTCCCAATAGACCTTTGCGCCGACTGCCCAGGCCTGCGAGCCGACCTTGGTGAGGTCAAAGACGCCGACGAGTGCTGCCTCGACAGGATCGTTTAGAGTGGCGTCCGCGGATGCGATGCCGAAGATGGAGCCAACGAGCAGACCGTCGCCGGATGTCACGGCATAGGGCGCGGTCAGGGTGATGGTGTTGCCGGGCTGGACGTAGTTCTTCATTGCAGGATCCTTTGCAAACAGGAACGGGCGGCCCGATTGGACCGCCCGTCAGTGGTGAGATGTCTGGGATGGCCCGGCCTATGCGCCCGGGTTCTTGTAAAGACCGCGCCAGTCGATGGCCTTGGCGCCGAAGTCGAGGCGGCACTTGATCTCGACCCCGTCGACGTCGAAGCCGTTGCGCGTCTCGATGTAGGCGCCCTGCTGGCCTTCAAGATAGGCGTATTCGATGGTGTCGATCTGGTTCGGGCTCGCGGCCAGATACCAGGCGGTTTCGCTGGCGGCGTCAAGCCGCGGCTCGCTGATGGGCGCGAGCGTCCGGATCGACTGCGGCACGACGCTGGACGTCGCGGCGGGCACGAGGTTCTGCGCGACCAGCTGCTCCGCCTTCAGTTCCAATGAGGCGGGCACGATCAGGAAGGCCGGGCGGACGTTCAGCACCGTCTTCTTGTCGAGCCCGGTCTGCTTGGCCATGGCGGCGCGGGCCGCACCGACGCTGCTGACATCGAGCGCCGCCCCGGTGCCCGCGAGGTTCTTGTGCGTGGTGTGGAACAGCGCGTTGCCGTCGGCCATCGCCGGGTTGGCGGTGATGATCCCCCAAACCACGTCGCTCTCCAGCTGGGCGATGGAGTTGCCATACATCGCCGGGATACGGGTGAAGGCGTCGAGATCGTCGTTGATCAGCGTCTGGCGGGTGATCGCGACCACCCGGCCATAGGTCTTGACCTTGTAGCTCTCCTTGCTCTCGCCGAGCGTGCCGCGCTTGAACTCTCCGCTTTCGCTGACTTCCAGTAGTTGCGGTGCCTCGCCGAGCTGCACGCGGTGCATCGCCTTGAAATCGGTGGCGAGCACCTGGCGGCAGAACAGCATGAAGGTCCGGGGATAGGCCTCGTAGGCCTGCCGGAGGGTCTTGTTGGTGACGGCGGAGAGGATCTCCGGGAAGTCCGAGGTCGAGTGGAGCGCGCGCGTCGCCACCTCGTCGCGCGAGAGGCCGCGTGTGTTCACGCCTGCGTTGCCGAGGCTTTCGCGGGCCAGCTCCATGAGCGTCATGCCACGATACTGGCGCGCGGCGTCTTCCAGCTGGAAGAGCGTCGGGCTGTAGCGGTGCAGCAACGCGTTCGCGACGGCATCGCGGCGGGTGACCTGTTCATCGCGGCCGCCCAGCGGGATCGACACTTGGCTGAAGGTCCGCGTTTCTTCGGATTTGGCGGCGACTTGATCGATGATCAGGCGACGGGCCTCATCGACGTCGGTGCCGCGTTTGACCAGATCCTCGGCAAAGCTGCGCTCGAGATTCAAGCGTCCAGCCAGATCATAAATAGTGGAGACGCGGTCACGCTCGGTTTCGCGCGCGCGGGTCGCGACCGTCTCGGTGTCGGCTGCGGCGGCAGTATCGGATTTCTGGGGCTTGGGCTGGGTTCGAGTTTCGACTGCGGCACCCTTTGGATCGGGCGCAGCCGGTTTCGGTTCGGTCATTGTGGTGTCCTCGGTTTTGACCGGCTCGGTCGGCTTTTGCGCTTGGGTTGCGGCGGCGCTCGCCGGATCATTGGATTTGTCCGTCATCGGAGTAGCTCCTGTTTGGGTGGATGGGACGTCCCGGCGATGAAGGACGCAGTCGTGAAGGGGGGATTGTGCGCGAAAACCCGCGGCGGGGTCCGCGCCAACGGGCACGGCGGACACCTCGAAGGGCGTCCAGTCGACCGCGCGCCAAAGCTCGCGGGCCGCCTCGGATTTGGAGACCTCGAAGCGGTGAACCTGGTAGCCGATGGAGACCGCCCGGATGTGGCCCGCCTGGATGTCGCGCCAGATCGGCTCGACATCGGCGCGCTCAGAGATGCGGACCTGCGCGACGCCGCGACCGTTTTCGATGCGTGCGGACCCTGGCACGACCGAGCCGATCACCGCGTCGAGCGTGTCGACCTCGTGCACCTTCAGAAACGGCGCGCCCGCATTCAGCCGATCCAGCCGCACATGGTCGGGATCGAGGCTCAGTTCCTCGTCATAGGGCTCCCCGAACAGGGTCGAGCGGCGAACCCGAGCGCCCGACGACCAGATCACCTCGACGGTGCGAGCGTCGGTGTCGGCTGAGTTCGGCGCAAGCTCCGCCATCCGGCGCAGGGCCGGGATTTCGATCATCGTGTCCATGTTGGTCAGTCCTGTTGGTCGGCCTGCGCCGGGTCGGTGTCCGTGTCGGCGGCGGGCTCGTCGTCGGCCGGTTCGTTTGTCGGGTCGCTGGTTTGCGCGCTGCCGGTCTTGCTGACGCGGCGCGGGTCACTGTCGAGCACCAGCCCGAGGTCATCGAGCTTCGCGTTGGTGGCCGCGATCTCCGCCAGCACGGCATCCGGGTTGCGGCCCTGTTGGGCGATCACCTCTGCGAGCGTCATGGTGCCGGAACGGATCGACAAGAGGTTGGCCATCGCGTCCTTCTGCGGATCGACCGCCTCGAACTTTGGCGGCGACCATTCGACGGGCACCTCAGGCGTCGGGATCTGGCCCGCTGCCCACGCAGCCTCGGTGAACCAGCGCCAGCTGGGCGCGCAGAACATCGGGATGAACAATTGCCATTGCACGGCGTCGATCATCCGGCGGAACTCCACCAGCCCGGCGCGGATCGAGGAATAATTGACCTGGCTAAGATCGCCGGTCAGCAACTCGTAGGGCACCCGGAACCCGGCCGAGATCGTGTGCAGGCTCGCCCGCTTGTACTCGGCGTAGCCGCCAGTGGCCGACGGTTGGTTGAACCGAATGTCCTTACCACCCCGCGCATATGCGATCAGCCCCGGCTCGAACTGCTCGACCCGGTTCCCGTCAGCATCGACCACGGAGGGCGCGATGCCCTGCTGGGCCTCATCATCGCCGAAGACAATGGCAGTGACACAGGCCTCGGTTTTCTTTCGGACGAGTTCCGCCACCTCATAGTCATCCAGATCGCGCAAGCTGCGGATCACAGGCGCGCCCCAAGGCACGCCGCGCGCCTGCGTGCGCTGCTTCTCATAGACATGTGCGATCTCCGTCGCCGGGACCGGGCGGCTCTGCAGACCGTTCTGCAAGGCGCCATAGGCATCGCCCGGATGCTCGGCATGAAGCCAGTAGACCCGGCGCTTGCCAACCGGGTCAAACTCGATCCCTTGGACGAGCCGACCTGTGCCAATGGCGCCAGATTTCGTGGCGTCGAGGAAGTCGGCCTCAAGCACCTGCACTTGCAGCGGCACGGGCAGACCGTCGCTCGCACGGCGCAGACGCCGGCGCACCAGGACCTCGCCCGCCTCGACCATCTCGCGGCAGATCAGGGTTTGCAGCCCATAGAAGTCGAGCTGGCCGTCAGCATCGGCCGTGTCCGACCACTGGACGAAGAGCGCATCGACCTTTCGATCCAGCTTGTCATTGCCGCTGGCGGCGCGCGGCATGATTCCCGCGCCGATGATGTTGTTGACCAGCACTGCTACGGCCTTGGCCGCATGCGGGTTGTTGCGCACCAAGTCTCGCATCCGGTCGCGCAAGAGCGCCCCGGCCACGCCAACCTCAGTATCGGCGGAGGATCCGGGCGCACGCCAGCTTTCGGTCCGCCGCCCGCGCGCGGCGCCGTCATAGGCACGGGTCAGGGTTTCGAAGGCCTGCCTGGCAAGCACCCGGCGGGCTGCCGCACGCGGTGCCACGGCGGCAATCGCATGGTCAAACCAGTTCGCCGACATCAGCGATCTCCACGCGAGAAGCCGGCGAGACTAGCGACCGGTAATGGTCGGTTCGTCCCCGCAATGGCACGCTCGATGGTTCGGATCCGGGCGAGCAGATCCTCGGCCGAGCCGTAATCGACGGATTTGCCGTCATAGCTGACCCGGGTCGTACCGCTGGCATAGGCCCGGCGCAGCGCCGAGAGCTCGGTTTCCGTCCAGTCGGTCATCTTCAGAACCATCCCCCACGCCGTCCGAGCCAGTCGGATTGGCGTTTGCCTTGCGACGCCTGCGTTTGCCTGTTGATCTGCCCCGCGGGATCCGCAGAGGCGTCAGCGACCCCGAGCTGATCCTCAAGGTCGCGCCATTTTTCGTCCGTCCAGCGATCCGCACCCGCGATCCAGGCAGCGGCACGGGCATAGACCCGGCAATCCAGCGCTTCGTTGCGTTCGCGCAGCTTCTGCCATTCCAGCCGAGCAAAGCCGCGCTTTGTGCGCACCGTCACCAGCTGTTCGGCCACGAACTGCTTGAGCCATTCGTTCTCGACCCAATGCGGCAGGTGCACCGTGCCCGGTGAGAACGTCGCCCCGGCGGCCATGTCTTCCTCGGTCGGCCGTTCCAGCCGCAGGAAGCGATAGGTCTCGGCCTTGAAGGTCGATACCGCTACGGTCCAGAGCCGCGCGCCGCGCCGCAGACGTTTGCCACCTTCGGTCGCGTCCACATAAGTCGGCCCTGACACCGGGCTGGCCCGGTTGAATCCTTCCACGCCCTTCACGGGTGCGACCTGTGCGAACCCTTGAGCCCGCGACCAGCCATAGACCGCTGGGGCCTCGTAGCCCGTGTCGATGGCAAGCCGCGCAATCTTCAGATGCGCGCCGCGTTCATGCGGCCAAGTGCGACCGAGCAGTTCCGTGAGTTCGCCCCAAGCCTCATGCCGGTCGGGCCCGCCTTCGATAACGATATGATCGACGAGCCAGCTTTCGAGCCCTCGACCCCAGGCCCAGACATCGACCTCGATCCGGTCCTTCTGCACATCGGCCCCGGCGGTCAGGAACAGCCCGCCCGCAGGGACATTGCCCGGTTTCCAGCGTTCGCGCTGGTCATAGAGCCTCTGCCAGTCCGGCGCTTCGCCGGTCTCGACCCAGGTCTCGCCGAGGATCGTGTTGCGAAACGCCTTGATCGCCTCATCCGACCCTTGAGCCGCGTCCCAGGCCCGCACGATCCGCTCCCAGCTCAGCCAGCCGATGGGCGAATAGAGCGCCGAGAGGTGGTAGCCGACGGTATTGGGATCGGCGGCCGTAGCGGTCGGCCGCCATTCGCCTGCTTCCAGCATCGCCGTCTTGTGGTGTTCGGCGATGGGAGTCTCGCAGCCTTCGCAGTGATATTCCGCTGTTTCTGGTTGGCCCCTTTCCCAGCGCAGCCGTTCGAATTTCAGCCACTGCATCGCACCGCAATGCGGACACGGCACGAAGAACCGGCGTTGATCGCTGGCCTCATAGTCCCGTTCGATCCGGCTCATCCCCCGGATCGTCGGCGTCGAGACGAGGAACACCTTGCGCCGGTGCGCGAAGGTTAGCGAGCGCGCTTCCGCCAGCGTCACCGGATCGCCTTCCTCATCGGCCGAGGCCGGATAAGCATCGACCTCGTCGAGGAAGATGTACCGCGCCGGGGTCGAGCGGAGACCTACCGCCGAATTTGCCCCGGTCATGATCAGGATGCCGCCCGCGAATTCCTTGGACAACATGGTATTGCCCGCGTCGCGCGAGCGTGCCGGCTTTACCCGCTCCCGCAGCTCCGGGCTTTCGTCAATCAGCGGATCGATCCGCTGCCGCGAGTTCCGTTTCGCCAATTCCACCGTGGGCTGGACGGCGAGCATCGGCCCTGGTGCCTGGTGGATCGCGAAGCCGATCCAGTTGTTTCCCGCTTCGGTCGCGCCGACCTGAGCGGCCTTCATGAAAACGATCCGTTGGGTCGGATCACCGGGCGACAGCCGATCCATGATCTGGCCCATGTAGGGCGTCCTCGCCGTGCGATACCGGCCCGGTTCGGCCGATGCGCGGCCAGACAGCATCCGGTGCCGATCGGCCCATTCGGACACGGTCAGATCCGGATCCGGCGTGAGGCCCGCGCCCCAGGCGCGCAAGATTTCAGCCGCACCCTCGAAATCCTTATCGGAGATCGGGTTTGACCTCGGCAAGATCGTCGAGCTGGGCACGGACATGTTTCTCCAGAACCTTTTGCATCGCGGCGGGCTCGATCACGATTTCTTGGCCTACCGCTTCGCTGCATGAGGCCGAGAGCTCAGCCGCCATCAGCGCCGCCGCCCGCGCGGGCCAATTGACCCAGACATCACGTTCCTGCCGCGCCAACCGAAACACGAGCGACAGCGCGCGGGCCCGGTCGATCAACTCGCCCTTGAGCTTCTGCAGCCGGAGCCGGCGCTCCTGCGCCTTCAGCACCTCGTTGGCCGTCTTGGCCTGCAGGAACGTGGTGCCGCTGCCGACGGGCGGTGCGGACATCCCTTGTTCGCGGAGCGTTTCGCCCACGGCCGAGACCGCGGCCTCGGAGACTGGCTTGAGCTTCGGCTTCGGCGCCTTGCGAGTCTTCGACGGATCGGTCGCCTGCGCGCGCAAAGCATCACTGGCCTCCGCGTCGATGCTGCCATCGGAATGCAGAACCAGTCGTCCCGTGGTCTTGGCCTTCTGGATTGCTCCGCGTGAGAGGCCGACGCGGGCGGCATACTGGCGCTCGCTCAGACCCTCCATGACGCGCTCCGATTATCATTCAAAATCATGTGCTTATGTAGTTGATAAGCCTCCGCACCAGAGCGAACGTGGTCCTGCGAAAACGATGCAACTCACCACGGAGCCGCCACGATGACCCGCCTGAACCCGCAGACAACGTCCCGCCACGAACTTCGCGCCGAGAAGGTACGCCGCAACAAGGAGGCGGCTTTGAACGCCTTCATCGGCAAGAAGGCCGAGATCGACGAGATGCTCGCCCGGCTCCAGAGCCTCAGCGACGATCACTTCAACTGCCATCCCGACGAGATCGGCTGGGCCACGGTTGGCAGCCTCGAGCACTACGCCTGCCTCCTGAAGCGCATCACCGACAGCGCCTTTGGCGAAGGCGAATACGCGGAGTGAGCCCGATGACCAGCACCCTTGCAGAGCGCTACAACCGCGAAGCCACCCGCCTGATGCCACACATGGGCAACGACCTGCAGGTCGACCCGAGCATCAAAACCGCGAGCGAGATCGACGAGATCGTCTTCCGCCGCAGCGAATATCTCGGCGGCATGGCGGCCGTCCTCCTCGCCCTGATCGCGCGCGACGACTGAGCCATCGCGCGTCGGTCCCGGCCCGCCCAAGCGGCGGGCTCGCCTCGGTAGAAGCCAAGCATTCCGCGCGGCTCAGACCCGGAGGCAACATGACCAAACTCACCGACACCCAAGCCATCATTCTCAGCGCGGCATCCCAACGCGACGGCTATTTGGCCTTGCCGTTGCCCGACAGCCTGCGGGGCGGCGCTGCCACCAAGGTGGTCAGCGCGATGCTCGCCAAAGGCTTCCTTGAAGAGGTCGATGCCGATATGCGCAACGGCGAGCCCGTCTGGCGCGAGACCGGCGACGGTCATGGCGTGACGCTGATCGCCACCGACACAGGCCTCGCCGCCATTGGCATCGAGACTGACAACGCTGCCGACAGCCCAGCCGAGGATGCCGCACCCAAGCCGCGCAAACCACGCGAAGGCACCAAGCAGGCGACTCTAATTGCGATGTTGCGCGCACCAGACGGCGCGACTATCGCAGAGATCATGGCAGCGACCGGATGGCAGTCACACACGGTGCGCGGCGCGATGTCCGGTGCGCTCAAGAAGAAACTCGGGCTCGAAGTGACCTCGGAGAAGGTCGAGGATCGGGGCCGCGTTTACAAGCTGCCCGCCGCCTGACGCTCACGGCCTCAACAAACTGATTGCCGCCGTCCCTTTGGGGCGGTGGTATCTTGCTGCTATTCATACTTGCTGAAAGAGTCGCCGAGAGCAGACATTGGGGACCGGTGAAAAGCTGCCCTACAAATAATGAAGACAAACAGGACTGCAAAAATTGTCATCTCGAGCAACAGTATCACAGCGCATCAGGAATGCAGCACGGCACAGAGATATCCGCTTTCTGCTTCATTTCACTTTGACAAGGAACCTGTCCAACATCGTCCAGCACGGTATTCTGCCTCGAGAAATGCTCTACCCCGCGGAGTTTACAGCCTATGCCGGTGCACAACATCGCTTGGATGCAAGTGATCAGGCGGTGTCATTCAGCATCTCCGGTGCCAGTCAAAAAATCTTCTCCGCCAAGTCGCGTGATTCCAAGCAAGCTGAGTGGGTCATGCTCTTCATAGACCCAAGTATACTCTGGACGCACAACTGCCGTTTCTGTTTTCGGAACGCCGCTACCCGTGAAATGCTTGATCACCGTGGGTTCCTTGGCGGCCCATGGGCTTTCGAGCAGATGTTTTCAGACAAAATGGCCCCCACTCGCTTCAAGGGACAGGCATATCGCGAAGAAACCGGCATCCCGTCTTTCTTACCAACAGATCCCGATGCGGAAGTTCAGATTATTGGATCCGTTTCAGCCGACCAGATTATTGGCGCATGGACTTGCTGCAACGATTATGCTGCCGCGATCCAAGGTGAGCTGGACAAAATCCTTGGTCCCGAACGGGACGTCCTAGTTGAAGACTTCAACACTGCGTCGAATGGGTATTCAGAATGGATCCTGCCTCGCTTCATGTTGTGAACTCGCATAAGAGCTTAATCTGCTGCTCGCATGCGGATCGCCTCGAACACCCGCCGCAGGGCGAACGAACGCGCAATGCTGACCACCGTGAAGATCGCGCCCATTTTCAGGTTCTGCGCCAACGTCGTGTGCAGCCCGAAGATCGGAAAGATCAGGATCTGCGTGATGACCGCGACGCCGTAGCCGACGGCAACATTGGCGACGGCTTCGACCAGCGACATGAGGCGTGATTGCTTCATGCTGGCTCTCCTTCATCCGTCGGCCAGCACTTGAGCCGCGAGAGTTCGGAGCGCATGCGCGGCAACCAGTGGGACCACGCCGTTGCCGCAGAGCCGAAGGCGGTCCACCCGGTGGGCCAACCCATCAGCGCCTCGACGAATGCTGGGTTCAGCGTCCGGCGCTGCTCGGAGGTATCGCGCCCAACCGTCGGCGTCGCCAGGACCTGGCGGCCAAGCAGGCCGTTCACGGGCGTATTCGCCAGTGTCGTGGCCCCGTCCTTGTGATCCCGCGCCGTTGGCGTCATCCACATCTGGCTGGCACTGGTCAGGTCGGCGGACTTGCGGTTGCCCGCGCTCGGCTTGTTCCCGTCGGTCGCCATCGGCGTGGGCCAATCCCGCGCCATGCCGTCCAAGCCCTTCTCGTGTTTCCGGGCGCCGCCCCGGCTGCGAAAGCTGTCGATCTGCGGGGTCGGCCACATGGCGGCCGAGGTCGCCAGGTTCATCCCGTGCTTGCCCGCTTCCTGCGACGGCGTCGGTTTCGTCTGCCGGTTCTCGTTCGCGCTCGCCCGGGGTGTCGGCCAAAGCCGCAGCATCTCGGTCCGGTTCCCACCGCTCGAGCGGGTCCCGGAGCAGGCGCGCGGGGTCGGCCAGTTGGTCATGCTCACGGTGCGCGAGGATGAACAGGCGCTCCCGTTTGTGGGGCGCACCGACTTCCGCCGCCGTAAAGAGGCCTGCCGCAAGCTTGTAGCCCATGCCGACCAATCCGCCGGCGACTTCGGGGAAGCCGAGGCGGAGATGATGGGCGACGTTTTCGAGGAAGACGAAGGGCGGCTGGACCTCTTCAATGATCCTGGCGACATGCGGCCAGAGGTGGCGCGGGTCGTCTGCGCCTTTGCGTTTGCCCGCGACGGAGAACGGCTGGCACGGATAGCCCGCAGTGACGATGTCCACCGCGCCGCGCCATGGGCGGCCGTCGAAGGTTCCAACGTCGTCCCAGACAGGCGCTGGATCCAGGGCCGCCTCTTCCATCCGTGCCACGAGGATGGCCGCGGCGTAGGTTTCCCGTTCGACATGGCCCACAGTTCGATATCCGGGGATGGCGATGGTGAGCCCGAGGTCGAGCCCGCCTGCGCCGGAGCAGAGCGAGAGGCCGAACAGATCTCTGGCTCCGGAAGCGCGCCCGGAGGAAGGTAAAGCCAGGTCATGCATCGCCTCAGCGTGGGTTGGCCGTCAGATCGGCGAAGCTCTCGCCGGTTCCGTCCAGCACGGCCTCTTGGCCGGAGAATTGCTGCCAGCGCTGCACGGCGACATCGACATAGGCCGGGTTCAGTTCGATCCCGATGCAGACGCGGCCTGTGGTTTCCGCTGCGATCAGCGTGGTGCCGGATCCCATGAACGGCTCGTAGACGGCCTGACCCGGGCTGGAATTGTTGAGGATCGGCCGGCGCATGCATTCGACGGGTTTCTGGGTCCCGTGGACGGTTTCAGCGTCTTGATCCTTGTTGGCGATTTGCCAGAGCGTGGTCTGCTTTCGGTCGCCTGCCCAATGGCCTTTGCCGGTTTTCTTCACGGCATAGAGGCAGGGTTCGTGCTGCCAGTGATAGTCGCCGCGGCTCAGCACCAGACGATCCTTCGCCCAGATGATCTGGGACCGGATGTTGAAGCCGGAGGCTTCCAGGCTTTCCGCGACCGTCGTTGCGTGCAGCGCGCCGTGCCAGACATAGGCGACATCGCCCGGGAACAGCGCCCAGGCCTCGCGCCAATCCGCGCGGTCGTCATTCAGCACCTTGCCGGTGCGTTTGGTTGCGGCCGCTCCCGCCTTGTTGCGCCAGCCGGGATCATATTCGACGCCATAGGGTGGATCGGTCACCATCAGGAGCGGCGTCACATCACCCAGCAGTCGCTCGACATCCGTGGCCACAGTCGCATCCCCGCAGAGCAACCGATGCTTGCCCAGCACCCAGAGATCGCCGGGGCGGCTGATCGGGGTTTCCGGGGCCTCGGGAACATCGTCCTCGCCCTCGCGGAAGGCGGTTTCAGGGGCGACCTCACCGGCCAGCAGCGCCTCAAGCTCGGCATCGTCGAATCCGATGAGCGACAGGTCAAAATCCTCGGCCAGCAGGTCGTTCAGCTCGGCCGACAGCAGCGCCTCATCCCATGTGCCGAGTTCCGTCAGCTTGTTGTCCGCGATCCGGTACGCCCGGCGTTGCGCCTCGGTCAAATGGCCCAGCACGATCACCGGTGCCTCGGTCAGCCCCAGCTGCGTGGCCGCCAACACCCGGCCATGGCCCGCGATCAACTCGCCGTCATCGGCGACCAGACAAGGGACGGTCCAGCCGAACTCCGCCATGCTCGCGGCAATCTTCGCGACCTGGTCCGCACCATGCGCCTTGGCGTTCTTCGCGTAGGGCTGAAGCCTGGCCAGCGGCCACATCTCGATCGCATCCGGGGCAAAGCTCAGGGTCATGCGGGTCAGTTCGCCTCAATCAGCTGGACTCCGGACACCGGCTGCCAACCTGGACTCCGCGAGGGGTCCAGCGGCCACCGGGTGTGTCCGATGCCAAAGGTTTGTTTTGTTGCGGTTTTCAGCGGGTCGCGGGTGGATGCCTGCTAAGGGTGGCTTCCCAAAAAACCGGCCCTGTCGCTGGCGATATTGCGCGCTTCGCCCGCCCGTATACGTTTTGGGCCAGGAAGGACCCGCAAAGTCAGTGGGTTAGCGGCTTGGACCCCAGCTGTACCCCTTGGTGGACCCCGGAAGCCAGCTGCGCGGCCTCTGCCTGCGCGCTCCTCTCCCGAGCATATCCAATTTGTAGCCTCTCAGCCGGAAACTGTAACCCTTTGCGATGTCTCACTGAAAATTCTGTCACAGGACAATTTTTCTTGACAGGTTGTTCGCGTTCTCGACCACGAAACGCCGTGACCGCTTCGAGGGCGGCACGCGGCCATTGAGCCGCCAGGTGATCAGCGCGAGGCCGTATTGCCAATGACGGTTGGCCGCCGGGCGGCTCAGCCCCATCTCCCAGCAGATCGGCTTCCATGCCGTTCGTTCGGCGCGCAGCCAGACGATCCTGGCATCGTCCCGTTCCAGCCAGCGCAGCCAGAGTAATGCCTCCTCAGCTTCAGAAATCTGGCGCGGTCCCGGTCGGGGCCGCCGCATCTGAGGCTCCTGACCGACCTTGTCCGCGAAGCTGTGGAAATACTCGGGCCAGGCGTTGAAGAAGCCCTGCGGCATCACCCCGGGCAAGGTGCGAAAGACGTCGGCCGCGCGCTCCAGCCGGCCCTCCACGCGCGCTGTGGTCCACTCAGTCATGGCGCACCTCCGGTTCCCGCTTGCCATAGAGGCGCTCGCCAAGCTGGCGGACCAACTCACGCTCTGGCCATGTGAGGCGATTGTCATCGACGGAGACAGCCAGAACGCCTTGTTCTTTCCAACCGTCCTTTTTGACCTGATCGGGGCTGCGGCGGGTGCCCCCAAAGCCGCGCGGGGCGAAGCTCATGCGGTTCATGCCACGCCTCCTTCGGTCTCGATCGCCCAGTGCAAGATCGCAATGGCGTCGGCCTCATTGTCATCAGCCGGGCTGAAGCCGCGTGCCTTGGCGGCGGCGATCATGGCCGCCTTGTTGGCGTTGCCCTTGCCAGTAGCGTGGCGCTTGATGGTTCCGACGGCCACGCCTTGGTAAGGCACGCCGCGCATCTCTGCCCATGCGGTCAGCGTGGCCATCAGGCCGCCATAGACATGCGCCGCATCGGTCCCTGCATGGCGACGGACTTCCTCGAACCAGATCGCTGCGATGGGGCCAGAGAGCTTGCTGATCTCGGCCAGCCAATTGGTGAAGCGCAGGTATCGCATACCACCACCATCGTAGCGCCCGGGTTTGAACGACGCGGTGCCGCTCGTGATGAGGCCGTCCGAGGACCGTAGCGCCCAGCCCGTTGTGGTCCCAAGATCCAGGGCCAGGATGGTCGCTGACAAAGCTATCGTCTGGTGTTGGCACACGGTTTCAATTTGCCTGTTCGACATTGTCATCTCCATTGCTGCTCGAAAGGTGAAAGGTGCGAGGCAGATCGGCCCGCGCGCGGATACCCCACGACGTATGGGATGGGGCCAAACCTGCTGGTTGGCCCCCCATACGTAGTATGGGGGCTTTCCCCACTAACTCCTCTTTTGTGGGTAACGTGCTGATAAAGAACGAGAAAATAGGAGTTCGGAGGAGTTGGGGAGGAGTTAGCCCACTAACTCCTCTTGTGGAGTAAGCCATTGATTTCATTGATACAGGAGTTAGGGAGGACATAGGAGTTAGGCCTCACTCTTAGGAGTTAGTGAGCCCAAATCGTCGTCCGCAGCCGTCTCCGGATAGACCCAAACGGCCGGGTTTTCGACGTCCATGCAGACCCCGGAATTGGGGCATTTGTAGTGGCTGGGAAGGACGGGATCGGCGTCTTCGAAGACCTCTCCGGTCTCCGGATCGACACGCTCTTCGGGGCGAAACCGCATCCCATCGACGCAGAGGTAACCGAACCGGGATCGAACCTTCGGATAGCCAAAGGCGCTGCCATCTCGCAGGAATTTAACATGGCCCTTCGTGGCCAGAACACTCAACCGTTCGCGGATGGTGTATTTGCTGCCAAGCCCACTCTGGTTCTCGAAGGCCTCGGCGAACTGCATGGTCGTGTAGAGTTGCCCGCTGGTGGCCTCCTCGAAAAGCAGGTCGAGGATCACATCGCGCTTGCGGTTGCGCTCGGCGTCATGTTTGGCCCCGACCTCTTTACGCACCAACCGCTCGTTCATCGGGTTGATCTCGACCCATTGGCCGTTGACCTTGTCGATCAGCTTGGCCGGAAGCGCAGGTCCGTTCCTGAGCTCGATCTCGAGCTTGCGTTCCGGGGCCTCCTCGTCTGGACGGTGCAGGATCAGGCCGGAGGTATAGAAACCGCGCAGCGCGCTGGCGCCTGAGAGCGCGAGGAAGGGATCGTCTTTGACCTGCTGCTTGCTGAGCTTCTTGGTGTGGTGGACCAGGATCACCCCGCAATCGGGGTCGATATGGTCTCGCAGCACCTCGACGCGTTCCTTGAGGAAGAACATCATGGCGGTGTTGTCGTTCTCGCCGCCACCATCGGGCCCGCCGTCGAACAGGTTGCGGATAGGGTCCACGCAGAGAATGTCAGGCGGTGCCTCCGGGAACGCTGTCTGCACGGCGCGCGCGACCCGCACGCTGCCCTCGTTGTCGAGCAGCATCTTGAGCTTTGGCGTCGCAACGAAGGTGTCGCGCGCGGCGGCCAGCACCTCTGGCGGCAGGGCAATCTGCTTCAGGCGTTCGCGCAGATAGTGATACTGGATCTCCGCTTGAAGGTAGAAAATGCGTAGCGCCCGCGGCGGAGTGAACCCGAGGAATGACACGCCAGCCGCCATGTAGACGAGCCAGGAAATCAGAAGGTCGCTCTTGCCCACCTTGGGCGCGCCGCCCAGCACCAGAAGCCCGCCTGGCGTCAGCACACGCGGAGCAATGATGTCCTCCGGCATGGGGCTCTGGTCGTCGAGCAGCGCGCCGAGCGTGAAGGCAGGCATCTCCTGTGGCCCCGGTGGGCCGGAGTCCAGCCGGATCAGCGGCGGGCCGTATTTCTCGACATGCCGGTCCCAAAGCCGCTCGGACTCGCGTTTGAGCCGCTCTACTGGCCACTGGGGCCGCAGCATCGCGGCGTTGTAGCCACAGATGCCTTCCCAACCCTCGTCCTTGGACATCCGTCCCTCGTGGACCATGCGGATGAAATGGCCGATCGCGGCGGATGCTCCCTCGAAGCGAGACCAATCGTCTTGCGCGCCCTCACGCACCGGGGTGACGAGTACATCGTCCATTGCGGGCTTGCCCGCTCGGGTGAACTCGGGTTGCAGGGACACGCCCGGCGCGGGCAGCATGTCGGAGACCGCCTCGATGAACTCGTCCAGATCACGCTCGTGGGCGGCGTTCAGCTCGACAATACGCACCTGCGTTTTCAGGCTGTTCTTGTAATAGACAGAGCCCGCCACGCGGATGGGCTGGTGGGCCGAGCGGAAATGCATGTCACCGCCGACCTTGGCGGCAATGTCACCGCGCAGACGGCAGACACGGGCGATGTCTTCACCTTCCGCAGGCTCGGTCAGCATCCACCAGACGTGAGCTTTCCGCTGGCCCTCGGGCGTTACGCCGCCGCTTTCCACCACCATGGTCGGCGCGCCGAGGTGGCGTTCGAGGTGCGCACGCTTGGCAGCGATGTCGCCGGTGTCGAGATCGACCACGACGTTTTGCATCTGCAGGATTTCCGCTGCCTTGGCCTGGCCGGACGCGGCCACGGTGCCGGGGATCACGTAGACCGCTGCTCCCTCGCGCGAGGCCCATGTTGCGAAGGTCGCCATCTTCTCGGGGGCGGCCCGGTCCGCCTCGAGCCAGATGTTATGCGGACGGCCATCGATGCCCTGACCCTTGTCGATGAAACTGCGGACCGGGATCAGCCCGTCGCAATAGCCGAAGACGACCTGCATGAACTGGGCGATTTGCTCCGGATCAGGCTCGTCGCCGAACACATCGATTTGCGGGGCCGCGTCGTTGAAGTCGCGCCAGGGGTTGAAATGGACGATGTTCTCTTCGGGCCCATCGAGCTCCGTTTCGTCGCGCATGGGTGTGTTCTCTCCGGGGTCGGCTGGCTCGTCTGTCATGCTCAGGGTTCCGCCCGTTCGCGGCTGAAACGCTCCACTGGAGCGTTTCCAGAGACGCCGCTCACCTCCCAACACCGCTCGGCGTGGGCGCAGAAACGGCATTCGAAGAAATCCCGGTTAGCGGCGATGCGCGGCAGCAGCTCACCTGCGTCCGTGGCCTGCAGGATCCGCACTCCGCGATCGGACATGCGCTGCGCCAGATCGGCATCGAATGGCACGAGCTCGTGGTGAAGCTCGGCGGTGTCCTTGTTGATCGCGGTGAACAGCGCCGGTGCGGCCGAAATCCCCGGCACCGAGGGCTCCATGTAGGCCTGGTAGATCGCGATCTGCGCGGCATAGACGGGCTCGGAAACCGTGACACCGTCCTTTACGCAGGCGCGCCAGTTCTTCGCGTTCATGGTCTTACATTCCCAGAGCGCCGGGATGCGAAACCCAAGCGCTGCCGGGGCATCAGCGATGATCCCATCGACATGCCCACGGATCCGGCCGCCCGCGACGGAGAATCCGAACTGGCCGCCATCGCGCTTTTGGGTCACCAGATCGATCCCGGCGGCGCGCAGCCAGCGGATCGCCAGGTCTTCGAGCTGATGACCGATGGCGAAGATCCGCAACGTCTGCCCGCCGAAGTCGGCACCGTCATCCTTCGGCGCGCCCGCAAACTCGAATTGCAGTGCGCGTTCGCAGGCGTGGCCGAGGCGGGACGCGCCGAGATAGGTCCGGGGTGGCGTGGCCTCGCGCTCGGCGATGAGGGCCGCGTCGACCAGCGCGTTGATCCGGTCGGCGGTGGACGGGCGGTGATTGAAGTCCAATGTCAAAACGGGATCTCCGGCGCGTTTGATTTGGCAATGTCGGCCATGGCCTCGCGGAAACCCTCGACTGCCTCCTCGATCAGTGCCCGCACCTGCGCCTCCGTCAGATCGGCAAGTGCGGTCTGCCATCCGATCTCTTCCAACAGCAGCGCGACGCGTTTCAGGGTGGCAGTGATGGCAGCGCGTTCCTCTTCGGTCAGATCAACCATGGCAAAACGCTCCCGCGCCAAACGCGTCCAGAAGCCCTGGCAGGGCATCGAGCAGAACCAGACCGATGGCCGGGGCCGCTTCGAACGAACCGGATCGCGCCAGCCAAAACCACGCGTGGGTTGCCGGCAGACAGCACAGAGCGTGCCACGCGGATGCCAGAGACGCCGCCGCTCCTCGGCTGTGATTTTGAGTGAAGATGCCATGGGTCATGCCGCCCTCCGTTCGAATCCGGCCACCGCGTTCACGGCGGCCTGGATGGCGCGTTTGTTGAAGCCGAAGGTCATCAGCACCGAAGCGCGGTAGCGCGTGAGGCCGAAGTCGTGCCGGCATTTCGGTGGCAGATATTTCAGCTGCTTGTCGGTCGGTGGCTGGCGCAGCCACGCCTTTGTCTTGAAGGCGCTTTCATCGCTTTCGTGGGTGTTCAGCCAGTCATCGGCCTGCGCGAGGCAGACGGTGCGTTCGCCGACGCCCAGCAGACGTGGCCGCGCGCCCTTGGCCCCGCCGACGGCGTACCAGACGCCGTCCATCCAGAAGATGCCGCCCCAGGCTGTGAAGCCGGTAGCCATTAGCGCGTCATCTGCGCCGAAGAGATCGACCCATGCGAAGCTGGAGCGCTTCAGCAGGTCGATCTCGGTCATGACAAAGCCTGAGAGTGGCGCTGCGTCCGTCCCGGTCTCGCCTTCGTCCTGCAGCAAGACCTCGCCGCAGAGCGGGCATTCAGTGGCGGCGAGCGGTATCTCCGCCGCGCAGGCGGGGCAGGATTTGGTCGGGGCGTCACCGGTGGCGATCTTGCCGTCCAGATCGACATCCTGTTCCAGCGTGCCGTGGATCAAGCTCGATGTCCCGAAATCCAGCACCACGCAGTCGGTCTTGACGATGCCGGGGTGTTCTTCGGGATCGACCGCGCGCAACCCGCGACCGACCATCTGGATCATGGTGGATTTGTAGGAACTAGGCCGCAGCAGCACGACGCAGGAGGTGGGCGGGTGATCCCAGCCTTCCGTGAGCACGGCGACATTGACGATCACGCGGATCTCGCCTGCCGCATAGTCGGTCAGGATGGACTTGCGGGTGTCGGCCGCCAGATCGCCGTGGATCAGCGCGGCCGTGATCCCCGCGGCGCGAAATGCCTCAGTGACGTGTTCGGCATGGGCGACGGTGGAACAGAAGACGACGGTCTGCCGGTCACCAGCCTTCTCGCGCCAGTGGCGGATCACCTCGTCGGTGACCGGCGCGCGGTCCATGATGTCCGCCACCTCGGTCATGTCGAAATCGGCACTGGTCTTGCGGACCGACTTCAATTCCTCCTGCACGCCCACATCGATGACAAAGGTGCGCGGCGGCACGAGATGCCCCGAGGCAATCAACTCACCCAGACGCACCTGGTCGGCGACATTGTCGAAGACCTCGCGCAGTCCTTTCTTGTCTCCCCGGGTCGGTGTTGCCGTCACCCCGAAAACGCGGGCGTCGGGATTGGCGTCACGCACCCGGTTGATGATGCGGCGATAGCTGTCCGCCACCGCGTGATGTGCCTCGTCGATCACAAGCAGGTCGAGGCGCGGCATGTCGGCCAGGTTCGAGGCCCGTGCCAGGGTCGGCACCATCGCAAAGGTGACGTCGCCGCCCCAGGATTTTTCGGTGGCATCGATCACCGAGGTGGATACCTCCGGCACCACGCGCTGGAACTTGGCGCGGTTCTGCGCCGTCAGCTCGTCTCGATGCGCCAACACGCAAGCTTTGGCTCCATCACCGAGCATCGCGCCGGTGACTGCCGAGAGCATGATCGTTTTGCCCGCGCCGGTGGGCGCCACACCGAGCGTATTGCCGTGTTGGCCGAGCGCAGCAACACTGCGCTCGACAAAGGTTTTCTGGCGGGGACGCAGGCGCATGACCGATCCCCCTTACTGGGCCCAGCTCGGCCGCCCGGGAGCACCGGGGTTGGCTGCTGGCGGATTGGACGAGGACGTTGGGGCGACAGCATTCTGCTGCGAAGTGGCCCCCGGCCCGGCGTTACCACTGAACTGCAGGGGTGCAGTTCCCATGACCTGCGCATAATCGCGATGGTCAGGCGTGACCGCGCTGCGGATCTCGTTCTTGTCGTCGCCACTGGCATCGGTGCCGATGTCGATGCGGGCGACGAACTCAATGCCGTCGAGATCGGCGAAACCGCTGATGCGCCGTGCTGCCTGCGCTTCCGGCGACATGTCCTTGTCGGAAATCCCGCGCGCCGAGTTCAGCATACCGCGCACCAGGCTGCGGCCCATATTGGCCCAGTCTGGCCCCTTCGGGCTATACAGCCCGATCAGCGTGAAGATCTTGCGCCGGGCATATTGCCCCTCGGTCACGGTGAACTCGCCGTTGAGGTACACCGCGCCGGTGGAGCCGCGCGTGGCATAGCCGCCAGTCCAGCCCTGCGAGGCGTCGTCGAAGCCGCCGGGGCGGATGGTCAGGCGCACCTTGGCCAGTGTGCCCTTGGGGATGAGGTTGGTATTGCTCTGCGCGTCGTTGAAATCGTTCCAGGAACCCATGGGGAACCTCCTTTTCTGATCAGGATTGTGGTTGGGATTGGTCGTCAGCCGCCGGATCGGCGGACGGTGGGGCGTAGGTCAGCCGGTCGGATGCCGGTGTTGCAGCCGTCCGAATCTTGGCCATCAGGCGGCCGAGATGGGGTTCTTCGACTTGGTCCAGACGGCCCGAACGGTCCTTGGCCGGGAAACTCCAGGGGTTGATCGTGTGGCAGACAAAGGCGCGATACGGATCGCCGCCATCGGCCTTCAGTTCCGCCATGGTGATCACCTCGTCGACGATGCCTGGCAGTTCGAGCCCGGTCTTCGAGCCGTCGATCTGCGGCTGGAAGATCTTGCGATTGAAGTCGTCGAGCTTCTCGTCGAGGATCCCGACGAACCAGACATTCTTGGCCCGCGTGTGCTGCAGATGGGTGAGCCAGCCGATCATCTCGCGCCCGTGCAGCCCGTAGGCGCCGCGGACATCCGGCTTGCCGGTCTTCTCCGACAGCGCCTCGGGCTGGCCCTTGCACCAGCCGAAGCAGAGCCGACCCGCGACGGTGATCGAGTCGACAAAGATGGTGTCGTAGCGGTCGAGCGCCGCCGGATCGCCGAAGCGGTCGCACACGGCGGCATAGTGCGCCGGGCTGTAGGGCTGTTCGTCGCGCAGCGCCGGGTTCGGCCCACCGATGAACACCGCGAAATCCCGGCATTCCGTCCATGTACGCGGCCGGATGCTGTCGCCGGCCCAGCCCTCGATGGCGAGGTCGCCCGCTTCGAGATCCATGAACAGCGTGCGCTCGGGATCGAGGGTCCAGAGCAGCGAGGTTTTCCCAATTCCACTCTTGCCGAAGATGCAGCCCTTGATACCGCGCTGCTCGGCCAGACGTTCGTCGGCGCTGATGATCGGGAGGCTCATTCGTCTGCCCCCTGCGCCTTCAGCGTGACCTTCAAGGCGCCAACGCGGACCGTGCGCGCGGACTCGAAGCTGGCGCGAATGCCATCGGGCCAAGCGCTGTATTTCCGCTCCGGGACCTTGATCGCGATATCGACATATTGCGCGGGGTCATCACCGGAGGCGCGGATGCGTTCGACCACGTCACCAAGCTGTGCCTGGTCCCAATCCACCCGCTTCGGCAGGTCGGCGACCACGGTGAAATCACCATCGTCGAACCGGACCGTGCCGGTATCTTTGCCAGCTGCCTGGCGTTCCTCGGCGGCACGACTGGCGTAGCGGACAGCCAACCCGGCATCGAAGCGGGTCTTGGCCGCTTTGTCGCGCTTCAGACGCTCGTCGATCTCGCACTGCAGAATTGCCAGCAACTCGACCGGCAGCGCCGCGATCTCGGCCGCGCTGAGGGACGGCAGGTCGTCGGGCGTGGGGGTGTTCTCGGGGAACGGCATGAAGGGGTCTCCGTGATCGGTGAAAAAGGATTGGAAGGCGGGCATCACGCGGCCTCACGCTCGGCGAGCAGCAGCTCGGAGAGCGAGGCAGCGGCGGCTTTTGGCTTGGGGCGCGCAACGGCGATGTAGGCGAACTGGTCCGGAGCGATCCGCTGTTGCACCAGATGCACGAGGCCCTGTTCCGCGGCCCAAAAGGCGCGTGATCCAAGCTTTGCGAGTTCGGTTAGGCCCCGGTCGTCGAGCTTGGTGAAAAGCGCAAACGTATCGAGAACCAGAAAGCCGCGATGGTATTCGAGCCGGTCACCGGGCACGGCCTGCGCGACCCAAGCGGCAAACTCGATCTCCGTGAGCGGGCGGATTGAGCGAACGGTGGTGAATGGCGGATGTTGCATCAACATGGTCTCCTCCTCTGGCCCCTACTCAGGCCGCCGCGACATCGTCCCAGCAGGGCGAGAAGCTGCTTCGGTGTCCGTGGTTGAGGCGTTGTGCTGGTCGTCTCGCTGGCCCGCATCGGCGTCGGCGTAGACCGCCACGAGAGGCGTGCCATCCTGGTGGGCACCGGCATTTTCGATGCGATAGGCGCGCTGGTCCTTCAGGATTTCCGGCAGCTCCCAGCGGCGATAGAGGCCGGGGATGCGCTTGAGGTCTGCGGACACGGGGTCGGTTTTGCGATTCATGCGGGTCGACTTTCGGTTTGTGTGGCGCGCGGTGGCGTCTGAATGGGAAA
>NZ_JBNFVY010000014.1:0-61500 GCF_049943335.1 Aliiroseovarius sp. PTFE2010 | reverse complement strand
GGCCGGCGCATCGCCCTGGCAAAGCTTGGGGTCATGGCGGCTCACCGCCCCGGCGGGGCGCCCTGGTGCCGCGTCGTATTGGACTACATCCCAGGATGATCCGATCCGCATGACCGGCACCCCGGCTGAGCTTGCCGCTGTTCTGCCGGATGGCCAGTCTATCACGGCCCAGACCACCGCCCTGACCGCGGACCGTCTGAGCGGACGCATCGACGGTGTTCCGTTCTCGCGTATCGCCCATGTCCTGCGCGCGCGCGATCACTGGCGGGTGCATCTGCAGACCTCTGCGGGGATGGTGGCGGCTGAGCTGCGCACGTTGGAAGATCAGCACTTGCAACGCGCGGCCAGCGGATCCGGTGGCGCTGACCTGTTAACGGCGCCCATGCCGGGTGCTGTTGCCGAGGTGCGCGTCGCGACCGGCGACCGCGTCGAAGTCGGCGATACGCTGGTGGTGCTGGAAGCCATGAAGCTTTTACAAAGCCTGCCCGCGCCAGTCGCGGGTGTGGTGCGCGAAATCTATTGTGCGGAGGGCGACACGGTCGCCGGGCACGCCCCACTTATCAAACTTGATCCGGAGGAACAGACATGACCAGACAAGACACTATCTCCGCCGCCAACGGCCCGTTCAACGAAGATCTCGATATGATCCGCGACCAGCTGCGCCGGTTTATCGAAACCGAGGTGACGGCCAAGGCCGACGCCTGGGAAGAAACGGGCATGGTGCCCCGCGACGTGTTGCGCCGGATGGGTGACCTGGGCGTGCTGGGTATGCGGTATGACGAACAATACGGTGGCGCCGGCCTGAACGTGATGTCCAGTGTCGTTCTGGCGGAAGAGGTGGGGCGGTCGACCTTTGGCGGGTTTGCGGCCACGGTTCTGGTCCATACTGACATGGCCTCGCCGCATCTGGAAAACGCCGGGACCCCCGAACAAAAGGCACGCTGGATGCCGTCGATCACATCGGGCGAAAAGATCTGCGCCGTTGCCGTCACCGAACCGGGCGCAGGTTCGGACGTGGCCGGCATGCGCACGCGCGCGGTGCAGGACGGGTCGGATTGGGTGCTGAACGGCACCAAGATGTTCATCACCAACGGCGTGCATGGCGACATCTATTTCGTCGGTGCCAAGACCGACCCCGATGCCAAAGGATCGCGCGGGATCACCATGTTCGCGGTCGAAAAAGACACGCCGGGCTTCTCGGTTGGCCGCGCGCTGAACAAGACCGGCTGGCTGTGCTCGGACACGGCCGAACTGATCATTGAAGATGTTCGCATCCCTGCCGAAAACGTGCTGGGCGAGGTCAACAAAGGCTTTTATTCGGTGATGAAGAACTTCCAGAACGAGCGTATCGTTCTGGGCGCGATGGCCTGCGCCGAGGCGCAGACCGCACTGGACATGACCGTGGATTACGTCAAGCAGCGCAAAGCCTTCGGCGGCGTGCTTTGGGACAAGCAAGCGATCCGCCAGCGGTTGGCCGATTGTCAGACCCGCATCGCCGCAGGGCGCCAGTTGGTCTATCACGCCGCCGGTCTGGACGCTGCGGGCCGCGATTGCGTGAAAGAAGTCTCGATGGTCAAAGCCTATTGCGGCGAACTGGTGAACTCTGTGCTCTATGATTGTGTGCAGTTCCACGGCGGCATGGGTTATATGCGTGAAACCCCTGTTGAACGCATGTCGCGCGACGCGCGCGTACAGGCCATTGGTGGCGGAGCCAGCGAAGTTATGCTGGAAGAAGTCGCCAAACGCATGTGAGCCTTCAAACCAAGTAAACCAACAGAGCGCTGGCACACGGACAAGCCGCAGACCTATGGAAACCACCCAACATCACCCGATCGAAAGACTGACCGGTGAGTTTGTTTTGATACTCATCGCCACGGCTCTTCTGACACTTTGTGCGAGAGTCGTGGTCCCTTTCGACCCAAGCGCGATGTTGACTCAGGCCTTGGTGGTTCTGTGTGTTGTCTTTTGTGTTGGGGTCGGTCTGCGGCTGTTTGGTGGTGGTTGCGTACCTTCTGGAAGGCCGGCTTGGCCTTCCGGCCTTCGCGGCTTCATTCCAGTGGCGGGCTCGGC
The DNA here is from genome assembly GCF_049943335.1 of Aliiroseovarius sp. PTFE2010. Lineage (NCBI taxonomy): Bacteria > Pseudomonadati > Pseudomonadota > Alphaproteobacteria > Rhodobacterales > Paracoccaceae > Aliiroseovarius > Aliiroseovarius sp. PTFE2010. The sequence goes on along the minus strand of NZ_JBNFVY010000014.1, from coordinate 59,430 downwards.
CGGCACTGGTGTCCATCTTGGAGAGTGTGAGCCGATGAACGAACCAAAAAGAGAAAGGCATCTCGTTTTGTATACCCGATCCAGCATCCGCCTTGCGGCGCCCACGTCGTATCACACCGCGTCAAAAACGATATCATCTTGGCAGGATGTCAATCGTCGGCGCCCAATTCGTGATCTTGTCCAATGACAAAAAGCAGCATGTTTTTCACCGAGCCGGAACCTTGTCGTGCGCAAGGAGAAAAAGTGGCCGAGGGCATCCAGAGGATCGTGGCCAACAATCCCAGCAAGATGACCTATCATGGTACGAATACATATCTCATCGACAGTCCTGACGGTCGGTTTGTAATCGATCCCGGTCCGGTAGAGGACAGCAAGCATTTCGATGCGATCCTGGAGAATCTTGGCCCCAACCCGGCCGGAATTCTTGTCACTCATCACCATTCCGATCACTTCGGGGCGGCGCCGTCATTGCGCGAAAAAACGGGCTTGCCCATTCATGCCTCGCGCGTGTTTGCCGATGACGCGTTTGTGCCTGACGGGTTACTTGAGGACGGGGATGTGATTGCGGGGCTCACGGTCTTGCACACACCTGGTCATGCAAGCGATCACCTGTGTTTTGCGCGTGCAGACGGGGTCTTGTTCACGGGTGACCACATAATGAGCTGGAACAGTTCAATCGTCAGCCTACCTGACGGCGACATGCGCGATTACTGCGACCAGCTTGAACGCCTGATCGCGCGTGATGATGAGATTTATCTGCCGGGGCATGGCCCTGTTCTGCGCGATCCGCAACCTTATGCCCAAAGGCTTCTGGGCAATCGGATGCGCCGGGAGGCAGAGATCCTCGCACATCTCTCGAAAACGCCTGATACGATCAAGAATATCGCGGCGACGGTTTACAAGAAAACCGATCCGCATATTGCAATGGCCGCAGAGCGCAATGTCGCCGCACATCTGGACAAGCTTCTTTCAGAACAAAAAGTGGTCCAAGACGGAGAGACTTGGAAATCCTCCTGACCTGAAAACGGCGCTGTTGGCCGCGCGGTCAGACTCAGCAAAGCGGACACGACAAACCGGAAATTGCGCTTTCGCCTAGGGTGACGTAGACATTCCGCGAAAGAGGTCAGGGACGTGATGCCCCCATACCCCCGGGCTCTGGGTCAGAGAGGGGGCTCTGGTCCTGACCCAACGTCGACATCGAAGGAACGCGTCGTGACGAAAGACCTCAAACCCCGGACCCAGCTTGTCCATGGCGGCACGCGCCGCAGCCAATTTGGCGAAGTCAGTGAAGCCGTATTCCTGACCCAGGGATTTGTCTATGACACCGCCGAGGCCGCCGAGGCGCGCTTCGTCAAAGCAGGTGAGGATGAATTCATCTATGGGCGCTACGGCAATCCCACGATGCGCATGTTCGAGGACCGGATCGCAGGGGTTCTGGGCTATGAAGATGCCTTTGCCTGCGCGTCTGGCATGGCGGCGGTCAGCGGCGCGCTGCTGGCTCTGCTCAAGGCAGGGGATCAGGTGGTGGCATCGCGCGCGCTGTTCGGTTCATGCCTCTATGTGCTGGAAGAGATTCTGGCCCGTTACGGCGTCGAAATAACCTTGGTAGATGGCACCGACAACGCGGCTTGGGACGCGGCGATCAGCGATGACACCGACGTGGTGTTCCTGGAAAGTATCTCGAACCCGACGTTGGAAGTCATTGACCTTAAACACGTTTGCCAGGTCGCTCATGCTCATGGCGCATTGGTCGTGGTCGATGATGCGATGACCACGCCAGTATTTTCTTATGCGCGCAAGTGCGGCGCAGATCTGTGCGTTGTGTCGACGACCAAACATGTGGACGGGCAGGGGCGAATGCTCGGCGGGATCATCGCGGCCTCGCGTGATTTGATCCGGGGCCCGATCGAAGCCTACATGAAGCATACCGGCGGCGCGATGAACCCGTTCACCGCATGGACGCACCTGAAGGCGCTGGAAACCATTGATTTGCGCGTTCGAGCGCAGGCTGATACGGCATTGAAACTGGCCGAGGCGCTGAATGGTCACCCCAAACTGAACGCAGTACGCTACCCGACGCACGACGCCCATCCGCAGTGCGAACTGGCCCGTGCGCAAGCGTCCTGCGGCGGCACGGTTCTGGCGTTCGACGTCAAGGGGGGGAAACAGGCGTGTTTCGCATTTCTCAACGCGCTCAAGGTCATCATTATTTCCAACAACTTCGCCGACGCCAAGTCGATCGCGACCCATCCTGCGACCACCACGCACCAACGCTTGCCCGACGACCAAAAGGCAACGCTGGGCATCACGCCGGGGCTGGTGCGGCTGTCGGCCGGTCTGGAAGACGCCGAGGATCTGATCGAAGACGTGCTTCAGGCCCTCGAAGTGATCTGATCCCGCACCCCGAACGTAGCATTTGGTGAATCGACGTCAAAGAACTACATATATCGTGCAATGGCGGGGGGGCACCTGATGAACAAACACCTGACAGAAATGGATATCGTGACAGCAGAAGCGGCAGAAGCATTGGCGAAACTGCGTGCCTGGGCCGCAAGTGTCACGCCCGAGCAGATCGCAGCGCTGGACCCGGCAATCGCGCGCTTGCTGCCCGATCGAGAGCTGTCGAATTATCCCTCTCTGGCAAGGGCTTACCCTGAAGAGTTCGAAGCTGACGAGGCCTATCGCGCGACCCTGCCGGATCTTCAGAATGGCCCCGAAAGCCTGATCAAGGGCGCCCGGCGCGTGATCGAACACGTTGGCATTTCCAATTTTCGCCTGCCGATCCGCTTTCACACCCGTGACAACGGCGATTTGACGCTTGAAACATCCGTGACCGGGACGGTCAGCCTTGAGGCGGGCAAGAAGGGCATCAACATGAGCCGCATCATGCGGTCATTCTATCGTCATTCTGAACGAACGTTCAGTTTCCAGACGATCGAAGCCGCGCTGGACGATTATATCACCGATCTGGACAGCTTTGATGCGCGCATCCAGATGGGGATTTCGTTTCCGATGAAGCGGCCGTCCCTGCGGTCGGGGCTGGAAGGGTACCAGTATTACGACATCGCATTGGAACTGGTTGAACGGGCAGGGGTGCGCAAGAAAATCCTGCATCTGGACTTTGTATATTCCTCGACCTGCCCATGTTCGCTGGAACTGAGCGAACACGCCCGCGCAACCCGTGGACAAATGGCGACCCCCCATTCGCAACGTTCCGTGGCGCGGGTATCGGTTGAACTGGCCGAAGGACAGCCAACCTTGTGGTTCGAAGATCTGATCGATTTGTGCCGCAACGCCGTGCCAACCGAAACGCAAGTGATGGTCAAGCGTGAGGACGAGCAAGCTTTTGCCGAACTGAACGCAGCCAATCCGATCTTTGTTGAAGACGCGGCGCGGCTTTTTGCCCAAGCGCTGGAAAACGATCCACGCGTAGGGGATTTCCGCGTCATCGCAAGCCATCAGGAAAGCCTGCACAGCCACGATGCCGTGTCAGTCTTGGTCGAAGGCGACACATTCGCAGCCGAAAGTCTGGATCCCAAGCTTTTCAAGAGTTTGATCCACGCAGGCTAAAGCCGCGTTTGCGTTTGACATCTTGACAGGCGCGGCACCTGCGGCCAAGCCTTTCGCCCATGTATGACCTGCGCCCCGTTGGATATGTGATCGGCCTTTTGGTCGCAGCGCTCGGGGCGACGATGATCATCCCGATGCTGGTCGATGCGTTCGATCAGAACGGTCACTGGTTCGTTTTCGTCGAAAGCGCCATCATTACGATTGCCGTCGGCGGCATGACCGCAATGGCCTGTTCCAATGGCGTGTCGGACCGTTTGAGCCTGCAGCAGACCTTTCTGTTGACCACTGGCGTTTGGCTCATGCTGCCTGTTTTCGCGGCCATTCCGTTCCTGATCGGCCCCACCGAGGCGCGCGCTGTGGACGCGTTCTTTGAGGCCATGTCGGGCCTGACGACGACGGGTGCCACGGTGTTTTCGGGGCTTGATGACCTGCCGCGCGGTCTTTTGCTTTGGCGGTCCATGCTGCAATGGTTCGGCGGGGTGGGCATCATTGTCGTGGCCATGGTTTTCCTGCCCGAATTGCGTGTCGGGGGGATGCAGATCTTTCGGTCGGAAGCGTTTGAGACCGATGGAAAAGTGCTGCCACGCGCCGCACAGATCGCCAGCCGTATTTCCGTGATATACGTCGGCCTCACAGTGGTTTGCGCCTTTACCTATCTCATGGTCGGGCTGAGCGGATGGGATGCCATCAACCACGCGCTGACAACCATGTCGACGGGTGGGTTTTCCACGCGTGATGCATCGTTCGGGGCGTTTCAGGGCCCGGCAGAATATGTCGCGACAGTGTTCATGGTGCTCGCGTCGCTGCCCTTTGTCCGCTACGTGCAAATGCTGGCCGGCTCTGCCAAACCGATCCTGCATGACAGCCAGGTGCGCGTTTATCTGGCGGTGAACTTGGTCTTGATCGTGTTGCTGAGCGCCTACCGGATCGTGTTCGATGATGCCCATCTAGAATCGTCGTTCCGCGAGGCCAGCTTCAACGTCACGTCGATCCTTACCGGCACCGGCTATGCGTCGGTCGATTACCAATTGTGGGGCGCATTCCCGGTCGTGACGTTCTTTTTCATTGGGCTGATCGGGGGGTGCGCCGGGTCAACCTGTTGTTCGGTCAAGATCTTTCGCTATCAGTTGTTGTTCTCGTCGATCCGCTCGCAGATCAGGCGCATCCACAGCCCCCACGGGATATTCATGCCGCGCTATGACGGGCGCCCCGTGGACGAGGATATCCTGAGCTCTGTCATGGCGTTCTTTGTGCTGTTCATCGTGTCGATGGGGGTGCTTTCGGTCGCGCTGTCAGCCACGGGTCTGGATTTCGCGACGTCGGTATCGGGCGCTGCCAGTGCGATTGCCAATGTCGGGCCGGGGCTGGGTGACACAATCGGTCCGGCGGGAAATTTCGCGCCGTTGAACGATACGGCCAAATGGCTGCTCGCCGTCGCGATGCTTATCGGGCGGTTGGAACTGATGGCCGTTTTCGCCCTGTTCACCGTGAATTTCTGGCGCGGGTGACCTGCAAAGGCCCCGCGCCAGGCAATGTCAGTTCCAGCAGCTGACCAGAACGGTCATGTCGCTTGCGATCCGGATAAGGTCTTCCGGCGCAACCGGCTCGGCGTTTGATGCGGGCATCGCTGCGACGCCATTGTCCGACAGGAAACTGACAACCACGTTCATGTCAGTGGCCAAGGACACATTTTGTGGCAGCTGTCGCCCGGCGGGATCTTGCGCGCTCAGAACTCCCAGGACCGCGCCGTGCGTGTCGAACACGGCTGCGCCAGCATCACCGTCCAGGCTGTTCAGCGCAAGGCGCAGGACGCCTTGTGTGCCATCGGGCGCCTGCAGTTCGGCCAGGGTGCCATAGGTAAGCGTCGGCGCGCCCAAACGCCCGCCGTATGAAAAACCAGCGATCGCGATTTCGCTGTTCAGGCGTGCCCTGCCGGGTTGGAATTGCGCAATCGCTGCCGGGGCGACAGGTGTGGTGGGGCGAAGCAGCGCCAGATCTCCGGTTGCTGCCGCTACGGTCATGGCGACGTCATCTTCGATCGTCACACGGCCGCACGAGGCGACAGTTTGCGCGCTGGTCAGAACCTGTCCGTCTTCGGTCACGAAAACCCCCGTCGCCGCTTTGTCCGGACGGCGGATTTCCAGACCGGCCAACAAATCAATGCTTTGCTCCGGGGTGTCGCCATAGATGTCGGGCAGAACCGCGTCGGTGCTACGGAAACTGGCGCGCATCGCGTCCAGTGCCAATGCGCGGCGCTTCGCGTCACCGGCTGGCCAGATCAGGCCGAATCCCTTGATCTGCTCGCCCGACAGCTCGGCGTAGATGGTCGTGTCGAAACGCTCGTCCTGGCCATTGATTTCGAACGTCGTGCGTTTCAGGGTGCGCTCGCCATTAAGCGGCACAGCATCCAGCGTTTGCAAAATGTCGTAGAGCCCGCCGAACATCGCCGTATCGCCGCTTTGACTGATCAACAAGATCTGCGGCCCGCCGTCCTGCTTGGCACTGTAATGTGCGAACGGAGGATCATAGCGGTCAAATTCGACCAAGGCCGTCGGCAAAGTGATCTCGACGCCAGCGGTCTGGTCGCTGATCGGGGCCAGGCCAAGGCTCGCGACGGCGTCGTGATACGTCTTGAGTGCTTGGGCGCGCTGCTTGGAGGTCAGAACGCCGGTCGCCTCATAGCCATTGGCGATCTGCCAGTCGGCCATTGCGCCGCGCGTTCCGCGCCCATAGGCGCCATCAATCGCACCGGTATACGCACCTGCGTATTGCAGGGCGGTCTGCAGTTCCATGCGTTGTTGGCGGGACATATGTGCTTCGGACCGGCGCGCTTGGGCGGGGGTTTCGTCGGACGGGACCGGTTCGGGCAGGGCGACAGGCTCGGCCGGCGCCGTGGATCCGTTGCTCTGGGGCGCGCGGATCCCGCCCACAGGCCAGAACTGCCGGGCAAAGCGGCTGCCATCGGCGATGAAGCTGTCGCGTGGAATCTGGCCGGCCGCGCGCAGTTGGCGAAGAAGCGCATCCGCGTCAGCCGTTCCATAGGGCCCGAGCGCGATGCCATACCACCCCCCGCGCAGGGCAAACCCGTTCACATTGTCCAGCGCGCCGGAATAGGCTTGCACCCGGTCCTGCGCCTGTTCCAGACTTGGGCGTGCCTCGATCTGGATCCAGACGTTTTGTGCCGCGCTGACCAGCGGAAAAAAAGAAATGAGAGCTGCGAAGAGTGTGCGTTTGATTAGGGTCGTCATTTTGCCTATGCCGTTATCTTGCCTGTTGCGCGTGCTGACCCCCCTGTTATCAGGAATTTCCGCCATCGCGAAAGATCAATATAGCGGCGCCAGCGCAATTGACCCTGCCGGCGCGCTCGCCTAATCAGGGCACGCTTTTTCAAGAGGGACGCACCATGGCCAAACCCGCCCAGCCCAAGAGCTTTCAGGAAATCATCCTGCGCCTGCAATCCTACTGGGCGGCGCAGGGATGCGCGATGCTGCAACCTTATGACATGGAAGTCGGCGCAGGCACGTTCCATCCCGCCACCACGCTACGCGCGCTCGGCCCGCGCGGGTGGGCAGCGGCATATGTCCAGCCGTCGCGCCGACCCACCGACGGGCGGTACGGCGAAAACCCGAACCGCTTGCAGCACTACTACCAGTATCAGGTGATCATCAAACCCAGCCCGCCCGATCTGCAGATGCTCTATCTTGGCTCGCTCGAAGCGATCGGCATCGACATGGACATGCACGACATCCGGTTTGTCGAAGACGACTGGGAAAGCCCAACGCTGGGCGCCTGGGGGCTGGGCTGGGAAGTCTGGTGCGATGGCATGGAAGTGTCGCAGTTCACCTATTTTCAGCAGGTCGGCGGGCACGATTGCCATCCGGTGTCGGGTGAGTTGACCTACGGACTGGAACGTCTTGCGATGTATGTGCTGGGTGTCGATCACGTCATGGACATGCCTTACAACGATCCCCAGTCGCCGGTGCCGTTGACCTATGGCGACGTGTTCCGCCAAACTGAATCCGAATACAGCCGCCACAATTTCGACGCGGCCAACACCGCGATGCTGCTCAAGCACTTCGAAGAGGCCGAAGCCGAATGCCACGCCCTGCTGACGGAACCGGCATCTGACCCCAAGACCGGCAAGCGGATCATCATGGTGCACCCGGCCTATGATCAGTGCATCAAAGCCAGCCATATCTTCAACCTGCTTGATGCACGCGGGGTGATTTCAGTGACCGAACGACAGGCCTACATCGGCCGTGTCCGCGCTTTGGCCAAGGCCTGCGCCGATGCGTTCGTGCAGACCGAGGCGGGCGGTTTTGTCCCAGAGGTGGCGCAATGACCGGGAAAATTCTGGCAGGCTTCATCGTGATCACAGCGCTCGTCGCTGGGGTGTCCCTTTATTATCTGCAGGTCTACGCCTTTTACGAACCGGTGCCGGAGGGCGGCGCGCCGGTTGTTTTGACACGGCTGGACGGGATGGAAGAACCCGTGCCCGTGACCGGGTTCGAAGGGATCGATGCCGACAGCTCGCCAATCCGCTACCGCGCCTGTTTCAACGTGACGATGTCGGCCGCGATGATGACGGAAACCTTCGAAATCTATGAGCACGCCGAACCGTTGACCGCACCGGGGTGGTTTGACTGTTTTGACGCAGCCGCGATCGGTGCGGCATTGGAAAGCGGGGCTGCAACGGCCTTTCTGGGCCAGAAAGACATTGAATACGGCATCGACCGCGTGATCGCCGTATTCGGTGACGGGCGTGCCTATGCCTGGAACCAGATCAATGAATGCGGCGCAGTCGTCTTTGACGGTGCCCGCGCCCCCGAGGGCTGCCCGCCCGTACCCGAAGGACAGTGACATGCCTGATCTGCTGATCGAACTCTTTTCCGAGGAAATCCCCGCCCGCATGCAAAAGCGTGCCGGCGAGGACCTGAAAAAGCTGGTCACTGACGGTCTGGTCGAAGCCGGTTTGACCTATGCCCATGCGGGGGCCTTCGCCACGCCGCGCCGTCTGGTTCTGGCCGTCGAAGGGCTTTTGGAGCATTCGCCGACCACGCGCGAAGAACGCAAAGGGCCCCGTGTCGATGCGCCCGACAAGGCGATTGACGGGTTCTTGCGCGGGGCAGGGGTGTCGCGCGACGACCTGGAAATCCGGGACGAAAAGAAAGGCAAGGTGTTTTTCGCCGTGATCGAAAAGCCCGGCCGCCCCGCCGCCGATATCGTGGCCGAGGTGCTGGACAAGACCGTGCGCAATTTCCCCTGGCCCAAATCGATGCGATGGGGCGCGGGCAGTTTGCGGTGGGTTCGCCCGCTCCATTCGATCCTTTGCATTCTGTCCGACGACGCCGGCGCGACCGTCGTTCCGCTGGACATCGATGGGATCCGCGCGGGGGATACCACTGAGGGGCATCGCTTCATGGCGCCTGGCAGGATCACGGTCACGGGCTTTGATGACTACGCTGCCAAGCTGAAAAAGGCGTTCGTGATGCTGGACCCGGCTGAACGCGCCGACCATATCAAGCATGACGCCGAGCAACTGGCCTTTGCCCAAGGGTTGGAACTGGTCGAAGACGCGGGCCTTCTGGCCGAGGTCGCCGGGCTGGTCGAATGGCCGGTGACGCTGATGGGTCAGATCGACGACGATTTTCTGGCCCTGCCGCCCGAGGTGCTGCAGACATCGATGAAGGAACACCAGAAGTTCTTTTCGGTGCGCAACCCCAAGACGGGCCGGATCGAACGGTTCATCACCGTGGCCAACCGCGAAACCGCCGACCATGGCGCAACGGTTCTGGCAGGCAATCAGAAGGTTCTGTTCGCACGCCTGTCGGATGCCAAGTTCTTTTGGGAAAACGACCTGCGCGTCGCCAGGACGGGGATGGAAAAATGGACCGAACAGCTGGCCAACGTGACCTTCCACAACAAGCTGGGCAGTCAAGCCGACAGGATCGCGCGGATCGAATCTCTGGCGGGCGAATTGGCGCCGGTCACCGGCGCTCAGGCCAAGCTGGCCAGACAGGCCGCGCGCGTTGCCAAGGCCGATCTGTCCTCGGAAATGGTCTATGAATTCCCCGAGCTTCAGGGTTTGATGGGCCGCTATTATGCGCAGGCTGCGGGCCTGCCTGATGCCGTGGCCGAAGCGTGCGAGCAGCATTATTCCCCGCTTGGCCCATCTGACGACGTGCCCAGCGGGGCCGTATCGCGCGCTGTGGCGCTGGCCGACAAGCTGGACACGCTGACCGGGTTCTGGGCCATCGATGAAAAGCCGACCGGGTCGAAGGACCCCTTCGCGCTGCGCCGCGCCGCCTTGGGGGTGATCCGCATCATTCTGGACGGTGGGCTGCGGCTCAACCTGGACCGGTTCATCGATAGCCAGTTGCTCAAACATGAAATCGCGCTGAACGGGCATTCCCAAGAGACCGAGCAGCTGCTTCATAACCTGCTCGACGAGATTGCCGATCACGGCGTGTTCGGGGCGGCTGTCCGCGTCGTCAAGGACGCGATCGAGGGCGACGAGCCGGCCGATCTGGTGCGTATCGAAGCGGAAATCCCGGATAGGTCCGCCGATTTGCTGGCCTTCATCCACGACCGCCTAAAGGTTTACTTGCGCGGCGAGGGGCTGCGCCACGACGTGATCGACGCATCGTTGGCCATGCCCGGATCGGATGATCTTGCGCTGCTGGTCACGCGGGCCCGCGCGCTTCAGGACATGCTGAGCACCGAAGACGGTGAAAACCTGATCCAGGGGTTCAAACGGGCCAATAACATCCTGACGCAGGCCGAAGAAAAGGACGGTGTCGAATACAGCTTTGGCGCAGACCGCAAGTTTGCAGAAGACGCGGCTGAAATCGCGCTGTTCGACGCCCTTGATGGGGCGCAAGAACGGATCGACCCGGCGATAAAAACGCAGGACTTTGCCGCCGCAATGGCTGCGATGGCCGATTTGCGCGGGCCAATTGATGCGTTTTTTGAGGCGGTTCAGGTCAACGCCGACAAAGATGTGGTACGACGCAACCGGCTGAATCTCTTGGCGCGCATTCGCAGCACCTGTCTGGGCGTGGCGGACCTGACCCGCATTGAAGGGTAAATTCCCCTTTCTGTAACGTTTTCGTTGCATGGCGCACTCACCAGAGTATCTTCCGCGCGGGGGGCAAGGATAGCAGCGATGCAAGAAAACGTTGAATTCTCAGGGTTTACGCGAATCCGCCGGGTCGCCCCGATTGCGGTCGACACGCATGGCGGACGCGCAAAATGCCTGCAACGCCTGATCCGGCTGGACTTTCCTGTGCCGGAAACCGTCGCGCTGAGCTTTGATGCGGTCCACCGGATTGCCGAAGGCCAGCGCCCGGATGCCAAGGCCCTGCTGCGCCATTTCAGCGAAAAGACACTGGTTTCGGTGCGCCCGTCGTCTCAGGTGCCAGACTGGGGTGGGCCGGGCGCAATCCTGAACATCGGAATGAACCACGACCGCCACGCCGAACTGATCGAAAGCCATGGGAAAAAGGCAGCCGATGCGCTTTACCTTCGGTTCGTGCAAGCCTTTGCCATTCACGTCGCGCGCCTGGACCCTGAAATGTTCGAATTGGACAAGGGCGAATTGACGCTGGAAGCGGCGTTGCAGGCCTATGAGGACGAGACCGACGAGGAATTTCCACAAGATGTCGGGACGCAGCTGACCGAAGTGCTCCGCTCGATGGCGCGCGCTTGGGGCGGAACGACAGCGCGACTTCTGCGCCAGGCCAAGGGTGCGCCGGCCGATGCGGGGTTGGGACTGGTCGTTCAGGAAATGTCGCTTGGTCTGGGACCGGCCGAAAGCGGATCGGGCGTGATCCAGTTCGTCGATGGGGTGACAGGGCAGCCACAAATCACCGGGCGCTATGCATCGCAGTGTCAAGCGCGCGATGCCCTGTCGCAGCCGGAGGGGGCCATGTTCCTGACGCGCGACCAGCGGGGCCCGTCGCTGCAAGAACTTTGTCCGGACATCTTCGATGACCTGGTGCGCTATGGCGCGGTTTGCCGAACCAAGCTGCGCGAGGAAATGCAGATCGAATTCACGATCGAAGCGGGAAAGTTGGCGATCTTGGATGCGGTGCGCGTCCACAGATCCGCGCGTGCGGCCGTGCGGATTGCCGTCGCCTTGGGCCAAGACGGCGTCATCACCCACGACGATGCGATTAGCCGTATCCCGCCGCGATCCCTGTCCGAATTGCTTCACCCGCAGGTTGACCCCGGTGCAAAGCGCGATGTCATCGTCACCGGCATCGCAGCCAGCCCGGGCGCTGCGGTGGGGAAAGTCGCCTTCAGCTCGTCCTGTGCGCAGGCGATGGCTGCGCGCGGCGAGCCGGTGATCCTTGTGCGCCGCGAAACCGCGCCCGAGGATATTCGCGGGATGCACAGTTCAGTCGGGGTTCTCACCGAACGGGGTGGAATGACCAGTCATGCGGCGGTGATCGCCCGCGGGCTTGGGTTGCCATGCGTGGTCGGCGCGTCGATGATGTCGTTGAACCGGCGCGAAAAATCCCTGCGCGTTCCCGATGGCCGTGTTCTGCACGAAGGCGATACGATCACGCTAGACGGCACCAGCGGTCAGGTTCTGGTGGGCGAGGTCCCGATGCTCGGGGCGTCGCTGGACGGCCCCTTCCACACCTTGATGGAATGGGCCGACGAACGCCGGGATATCGGGGTGCGCGCCAACGCAGATACGCCTGTGGACGCAACCGTGGCCCGAAACTTCGGCGCCGAGGGCATCGGCCTGTGCCGGACCGAGCACATGTTCTTCGAAGGCGAGCGTCTTACGGTGATGCGCGAGATGATCTTTACCGACGATCCGGATGATCGCGCGGCCGCGCTGGCGCGACTGCTGCCGATGCAGCGCAAGGATTTCATCGAGCTGTTTCGGATCATGTCGGGCCAGCCTGTTTGCATCCGCCTGTTCGACCCCCCCTTGCATGAATTTCTTCCCAGTGACCGCGAAGGGATGCGCGAACTGGCCGAAGCGCTGAATGTCCCCCTGAGCACCGTGACCCGGCGGATCGATGCGCTGTCGGAATTCAACCCGATGCTGGGGATGCGCGGGGTCCGTTTGGGCATCACGGTGCCGGAAATCTACGACATGCAGGCACGCGCCATTTTTGAAGCGACGGCGGAAGCATCCCGTTCGGGTGATGCGGTCGTGCCAGAAATCATGGTTCCGCTTGTGTCGGCCATGCGCGAGGTCGAATTGGTCAAGTCGCGCGTCGATGCCGTGGCAGCCGCGGTTCGGATCGAAAAACGATGCGGTTTTGATTACAAGCTGGGCGTGATGGTCGAAACGCCCCGCGCTGCGCTGCGGGCGGGTGAAATTGCCCAGTTTTCGGATTTTCTGTCCTTTGGGACCAATGACCTGACCCAGATGACCTACGGGCTGTCGCGCGACGACGCAGGCCGTTTCATGGGTGCCTATGTCAATCTGGGCGTCTATGCCGAAGACCCGTTCCACACGCTTGATATCGAAGGTGTGGGCGAATTGCTGATGATCGGTGCAGAACGCGCCCGGACCGCCGCGAAGGGGATCACCGTATCGATCTGTGGGGAACATGGCGGAAACCCCGAATCCATCGCGTTCTGCAGGGCGGCAGGTTTCGACTATGTGTCCTGTTCACCCTTCCGTGTTCCGGTGGCGCGGCTTGCTGCGGCGCAACTGGCCCTAAAACAGACCGTTTGAATTTCAGAAACAGTTAAACATCTGATTCATTTAAAAAATGCGGGTCGGGGGTTGCACGGCAGATGACCATATCCACCGGTTTTCCACAACCCGTCAGGGTCCATCGGACCGTGCCAGCCTTTACGAAGCGGACATTTTGACTTAAGTCGCAGGCAAGTCGAAACTGCCAAGGCCTTCTGGGGGCCGAGTTGGGGGCAAATTGGATACCAAAACAATGACACGGGCCATTGGGCTTGTGGCAGCTGCTTTTTTTGCAAGCGCTGCCCATTCTGAAGTGACCGTCAGCCAATCCAACGACCCATCGCTGCAACTTGGCGATGAGGTCATGGCTCTGGTGAACATGGAGCACCTGGCCCTTCAAACGTTTGACGCCAACAAGATGGTCGGCAAACCCTCGACACCCGATCAGGCCCAAGGCATCACCATCGAATATTCACGTGCCTTTGTCGACAGCTTGCCGGCTGCCAAGGGCGGCGACGAATGGAACTGCCTGACCCAGGCGCTTTATTTCGAAGCGCGCGGTGAAAGCGTCAAGGGGCAGGTGGCTGTTGCCGAAGTGATTCTGAACCGTGTGGAATCCGATCGCTTTCCCGAAACGATCTGCGGCGTCGTCAATCAAGGCACAGGAAAACGATACCAGTGTCAGTTCACCTATACCTGTGATGGACGTGCCGAAGTCGTTCACGAAAAGAAAGCCTGGGATCGCGTGGGCAAGATTGCGCGCCTGATGGTCGACGGGGCCGAACGCAAACTGACCAAGGGCGCAACGCATTACCACACGCGTGCCGTAAACCCACGGTGGGCCCGCGTATTTCCGCGCACCACAACCATCGGCGTTCACCACTTCTACCGGATGCCCGGTGGCAACGCATAATCTTCACGGGTGTGATCGGCGACACCTCGCGAGATTGACCTCCGAGGGCGCATGACCAAAGATATCTCAAACGCGTTCGATCACCCCGAAGCCCGCGCCGTCGCCACAAGCGGATCGGCGCCGCGCGACCGGATTTCCCTGCGCGACCATGTGATCGAAGTTGAAATCGGGGCATTTCAATCCGAACGCGGAACCCGTCAACGGGTATGCTTCAACATCGTGGTCGAAGTGCGCCCCGGGCAAGCGCGGGTTGATGACGATGTTGATCGGATCCTCTCATATGACCGCATCACCGAAGCCATCCAAACCGAGGTTTTCGCCCAGCGTGTCAATCTGCTTGAAACCCTTGCCGAGCGCATCGCCGAACGCATTTTGACCGAACCGCGGGCCATGCGGGTGTTTGTCCGGATTGAAAAACTGGACCGTGGCCCCGGTGCCCTGGGGGTCGAGATTGTCCGCAGCCACGACGATGTGGCCAGCGACGCGTCTGTGATGGCTGCCCCCGCGTTGGCCCCACAGATCGTATTTTTGACCAACATGGCCATAGCTTCGGACCGGATTGGGGCGTGGCTGGATCAGTTGCAGGGGCAGGGCGTCCCGGTCGTGTTATGCGTCGGCCTTCCTGATGAACCACGCCCCCAATCTGACGTTCCAGCGGCGCAGCGGCGGATCGATCTGGCGGCGATCGAACAGAACGCCTGGGTCTTGGCCGGACGCGATCGTCGCTGTGTGGTCATGTCCGCGCGCACGGAAATCGATTGGGCGTTGAAGCATGGTCAAATGCTCGTTTGGTCCCCGGCCAAGATGGTGCTCGATACGGCGAGCGCCCCGCAGGGGACAGTGCAACCCAAAGAGCTTGCCGAATGGTTGGCCCGGGAACTGAACGCAGTGCGAACGCTGGAACTGGATGCTGGGTCGGGACCCGGAAGTTCAAAAACTGATTTTATTCCAGACATTTAAGAGGCGACGTTGATTTATTATCGACCAATTGTTTCTTTCGGGCCCACGCGCCCTGATAATGCTCAGATCCTGGCCGGTGGCGCAGGGTGGTTCACGCTGGTTGAATGCCTGGAGCGGGGACGTGAGGCGGTTGTCGTGCCCGCCGGGGACATTCCGGGCGATGCCTTGGCCCGTTTGACTGCAGCGCGTTCGGATCTGGCCGGCCTACCGATGGGCCGCCCCCACCTGATGGGCATTTTGAATGTAACGCCGGACAGTTTTTCCGACGGAGGCCAGTTCACCGATCTGGATACAACCATCGCACATGCGCGGCAGATGGTGGCGGATGGCGCGGCGATCCTGGATGTGGGCGGCGAAAGCACCCGCCCCGGCGCAGACTTTGTTCCCGCCGACGAGGAAATCGCGCGGACAGCCCCGGTCATCCAGGCACTCGGAAAAGCTATGTCGGTTCCGGTATCCATCGATACGCGCAAAGCGCAAGTGGCCGCCCGAGCGATCACGTCCGGCGCTAAAATCGTGAATGATGTCAGCGCATTGTCATACGATCCTGACATGGGTACAGCCTGTGCCAAGGCGCAAGTCCCGGTGTGCCTCATGCACGCGCAAGGGGACCCCAAGACGATGCAGGACGCGCCGACCTATGACGATGTGCTGCTGGATGTGTACGACTACCTGGCGGCGCGCATCGCGCTGGCAGAAGAGGCCGGCATAAACCGCGCCAACATCTGCGTCGATCCCGGGATCGGTTTCGGCAAAACGCTGGCGCATAACCTAGAGCTGCTTTCGCGGATCAGCCTGTTTCACAGCTTGGGTTGCCCTGTGTTGCTGGGGGCATCGCGCAAACGCTTCATCGGAACTCTCACAGGGGTCAAGCAGGCCGCAAGCCGCATGCCCGGATCGGTCGGGGTTGCTCTTGCCGCTGCATCGCAAGGGGTTCAAATCATTCGCGTGCATGATATCCCACAAACCTACCAGGCGCTGACGACATGGCGCGCCGCGACAGTGGGGAAAGCCGGATGAGCCGCAAATTATTTGGGACGGATGGCGTTCGCGGGCAGGCGAACACCTATCCCATGACCGCTGAAATGGCGCTGCGTCTGGGCGCTGCAGCCGGGCGCTATTTCCGGCGCGATGGCGGGCACGAGCACCGCGTGGTGATCGGGAAAGACACGCGCCTGTCCGGGTACATGTTTGAAAACGCGCTGACTGCGGGATTTACGTCGACCGGCATGAATGTCTTCTTGCTGGGGCCGGTGCCGACGCCAGCTGTCGGGATGCTGACCACGTCAATGCGCGCGGATGTGGGCGTGATGATATCGGCCAGCCACAACCCGGCAGACGACAACGGGATCAAATTCTTTGGCCCCGACGGGTTCAAGCTGTCCGATGAGGCACAGGCCGAAATCGAAGCCATGACTTTTGACGGCGTAGACCCGGCGCAGGCGGCCAACATTGGACGGGCCAAGCGGGTTGACGATGGCCGGTTTCGCTACAACGAACGGGTCAAGGGAACGCTGCCACGCGGCCTGTCCCTGAGTGGTTTGAAGGTGGTCGTCGACTGTGCCAACGGGGCGGCCTATCGCACCGCCCCCGAAGTTCTGTGGGAACTTGGCGCCGAGGTCATCGCAGTCGGCGTGTCGCCCGATGGCAAGAATATTAACGACAATTGCGGATCGACCGCGCCGCAAACGGCGGCCGAAATGGTCGTCGCGCATGGGGCCGATGTCGGCATCTGTCTGGACGGAGACGCAGATCGCGTCATGATCATCGACGAGACGGGCGCGGTCGCGGATGGCGATCAGATCATGGCCCTCTTGGCCGCAAGTTGGGCCGACGCCGGGCGCCTGCAGGGCGGGGTATTGGTGGCCACGGTCATGTCGAACCTCGGGCTGGAACGGTTCTTGCAGAACCGCGGCCTGCGGTTGGAACGCACAGCGGTAGGGGATCGATACGTCGTTGAGCGGATGCGCGAGGGGGGCTTCAATCTGGGCGGCGAGCAATCTGGCCACATCGTGATGAGCGATTTCGCGACCACGGGCGACGGATTGTTGGCCGGGCTGCATGTTCTGGCCGCGATGGTCGAAACCGGCAAACGCGCAAGCGAACTGGCCAAGCAGTTCGATACCGTGCCCCAAAAGCTAGAAAACGTCCGCTACGCCGCAGGTCAAACCCCGCTCGACGCCGATGCAGTCAAGTCCGCGATTGCCGCAAGCGAGGCTGAATTGGCGGGAAAGGGCCGTTTGCTGATCCGGAAATCCGGCACCGAACCGCTGATCCGCGTCATGGCCGAATGCGAGGATCCCGCCTTGCTCGACAAGGTCGTCGCCCGTGTCGTGTCCGAAGTGCAACGCGCTGCCAACTGACCCGCAAACAGCTTGGACCCCGTGCGACAACCGGTATTCACGCCGATCGCTGCATTGTGCGCCAAAAACGGTGAGCGGGACGGTAGAGATTTCGTTTTTGATCGCTTCGTCGCCGAGTTTGATGCCTAGCGTGGTCTGGTGCGAAAGGACACCAAACCATCTGTCTGACGGCGCAAGCTATGACGGGGTTTTTGAACCTGTTTCCGGTCGAGATCGTCGAACATGTTGGGGCCGACTAATCGTATCGCCCGAAACGCGGGATGTCGTTTGAGTGCCAAGCGCAACAACAGGTGCACCAACGGGCCACGCCGGGCTTGGATGGTTGAGCGCCAGGCGATGGGTGGTGTGGCAAGGGCAAATGGACCGCCCTTGCCATTTTTACATACCGGCGCTTAGTTGCGCTCTTTGTCGACCATTTTGCCGGCGGAAATCCATGGCATCATGCCACGTAGTTTCGCGCCAGTTTCTTCGACAGCGTGTTCGTCGTTGGCGCGGCGTGCAGCCTTGATGGTCGGCTGGCCGACAGCGTTTTCCAGCATGAAGTCGCGGACGAACTTGCCCTGCTGGATGTCGGTCAGAACCTCTTTCATCGCCTTTTTGGTCTGCTCGTAGGGCAGGATGCGCGGGCCAGTGACGTACTGACCATATTCGGCGGTATTCGAAATCGAATAGTCCATGTTGGCGATGCCGCCTTCATAGATCAGATCAACGATCAGTTTCACTTCGTGCAGGCATTCGAAATAGGCCATTTCCGGGGCGTACCCGGCTTCGACCAGCGTTTCGAACCCGCAGCGGATCAGTTCAACCAGACCGCCG
Source organism: Aliiroseovarius sp. PTFE2010 (assembly GCF_049943335.1). Taxonomy (NCBI): domain Bacteria; kingdom Pseudomonadati; phylum Pseudomonadota; class Alphaproteobacteria; order Rhodobacterales; family Paracoccaceae; genus Aliiroseovarius; species Aliiroseovarius sp. PTFE2010. The sequence goes on along the minus strand of NZ_JBNFVY010000014.1, from coordinate 41,144 downwards.
CACAGAACCGCTTGTTCGCCGAACAGGTCGGTTTCGCATTCCTCGCGGAAGTTGGTTTCGATGATGCCCGAGCGCCCGCCACCGATGGCCGAGCAATAGGACAGGCCGATTTCCAGCGCCTTGCCGGTGGCGTCCTGGTTGACTGCAACAAGGCAAGGCACGCCGCCGCCCTTGGTGTATTCGCCGCGCACGGTGTGGCCCGGGCCTTTGGGGGCCATCATGATGACGTCTACGCCCGGCTTGGGTTCGATCAGGCCGAAGTGCACGTTCAAACCGTGTGCAAAGGCAATCGCGGCGCCTTCACGCAGGTTGTCGTGGACATATTTCTTGTAGGTTTCGGCCTGCAGTTCGTCGGGCATGGTGAACATGATGACGTCACACCAGGCGGCCGCTTCCGCGATCCCCATGACCTTGAGCCCTTCACCTTCGGCTTTCTTGGCGCTCGGCGAGCCGTCGCGCAGGGCGACAACGACGTTCTTGGCGCCGCTGTCGCGCAGGTTCAGCGCGTGGGCGTGGCCTTGGCTGCCATAGCCCAGAATGGCAACTTTCTTGTCCTTGATCAGGTTCACGTCGCAATCGCGGTCATAGTAAACGCGCATGGCATTTCCTTTCTTTGGCCCTCTGCCGGGGCGTTGAAACATGGGCGCAGCCTAGATGTGATGCATTGAAAAGGGCGCGCAAAATTTGACCTTCTGACGGATTTCTTTAAGGAATCATTCCTAGAATCGTATAATGATGAAAAAATCATGCAACTTGACGACACTGACCGCAGAATATTGCGACAACTTCAGGCCGATCCGGGGGCGCTGCCGCGCGCGTTGTCCGAGCGCGCGGGCGTGACACCGGCGACCTACCAGCGGCGTGTGGATCGCATGCGCGCTGCGGGGTTGATCAAGGCGTTCCGCGAAGAGGTTGATTGGGCCGCCTTGGGGTATGGGGTCGAAGTGTCGCTGCGCTTTACGCTCGACAAGACCGATTCCCGTGCGTTCGACGATTTCATCGATGCCGCGCGCGCCGTGCCCGAGGTCACGTCGATCCAGACGTTCCTGGGCCGGGTGGATGTGCGCCTTTTTGTGGTCGCGCGCGACATGCCGCATTACCAGAACATTTACCGCAGCAAGATCCTGACTTTGCCGCATATCGCCGATATCGAAGCGCTGATGCACGTGGCCACGATCAAGAACGCCCAGACGGTGCCATTATGAGCGATCTGGACGACATTGATCGGCACATTCTGCGCGCGCTGACACATGACGGCACCCGCAGCGCCGGGGCTTTGGCGCGCGAGCTGGGGATCAGCCAGTCGGTTGCCTGGCGGCGTACCAAGCGGTTGCGCGACGCAGGCATTCTGGCCGGGCGACGGGTCGATCTCGACCTGCAGGCGCTCGGCTTTGGCGTCACGGTGTTTCTTGGGGTCAAGCTGGCCACCAAAGGGCGTGTGAGTCTCGAAGATTTCGAACGCGCGGTCACAGCCATCCCCGAGGTTCAGACCGTCCAGCACGTACTGGGGCTTTACGACTACCGTCTGCGGGTGGTTGCGCGGGACTTGCCGGATTTCGAACGCGTCCTGCGCCGCCGCATCATGACCTTGCCGGGGGTTGGAAACGTCGAGGCGAACGTTCTTTTGTCCGAAGAACGCCGGCCAGGCCCGATCTGAACGTTCCCGAAATTTCACAGCCGCCCTGTTTTCGCGCGGGTATTTTCCGGATTTCGGTATTGGCGCATGACACTGCCAGCCGCGGCGAAGCCGCCGTGCCCGACGATGCCTCGACGATACCCTTGCCGTTGACCGCTGCAATGGGAACACAGCGCGATCCGACGGAATGCGCGCGCAGCGCCCCCTGCTGCTGACCGCACATATCGCCAGCGCCGGGTTGGCCACGGGGGCGGCCATCTGTTCGTTGTAATGTTGAGTTTGATCGTGACAAACGCGCGGACAAGCCAAGCATCACGGTGCATAGCTGCGATCACGCGTCAGCCACAGGGTAACAAATCACTCGTTAAGAACTGCGGTGCATGGGCGCTAGCATCTAATGAATACCGTTTCGTTGACCCCGGGGAAAGTATGGAATACCCAACCTTCGCCTCAGGGCGGTGACATTGCCGGCCCAGGCGGGTACACCCAATCTGAACCACAAACGGAGCCTGCCATGAAAGCCCTGCGCAACGATATTGACCCCGATGGGATGCTGGAATTTTCCGTAGTCTTCACCGATCGGTCGCTGAATCACATGAGCGCCGCCTTCCAACAGGTCATGCGCGACATCCACGACACGCTCTGCGCGGTCTACAATGCCCATACGGCGGTGGTTGTGCCCGGCGGCGGGACCTACGCGATGGAGGCTGTCGCGCGCCAATTCGCCACGGGTCGCGATGCGCTGGTCATTCGCAATGGCTGGTTCTCGTACCGCTGGAGCCAGATTTTCGAAGCCGGGTCGATCCCGGCGTCGGAGACTGTGCTTGCGGCGCGCCGCACCGGCAACACGCCCGATGCGCCCTTTGCACCGGCGCCAATTGATGAGGTGGTGGCCGAAATCGCCCGCGTAAAACCGGCGGTCGTATTCGCCCCGCATGTGGAAACCTCTTCGGGGGTGATCTTGCCTGACGACTATCTGCAGGCGATTTCCCAGGCGGTCCATGCCCACGGCGGGCTGTTCGTGCTGGACTGTATCGCCAGCGGCTGCGCCTGGGTCGACATGGTGGCCTGCGGCGTCGATGTGCTGATCTCGGCCCCGCAAAAGGGCTGGTCGGCGCAGCCGTCAGCCGGTCTGGTGATGCTGTCCGAGGCCGCGCTTGCGCGTCTTGGGGAAACGCAAAGTACGTCGTTTGCGATTGATCTGGCCAAATGGCAATCTATCATGGCGGCCTACACCGGGGGCGGGCATGCCTATCACGCGACCCTGCCGACCGATTCGCTGCGTGCGTTTCGCGATGCGATGTTCGAAACGCGCGACTATGGCTTTGACAAGCTGTGCAAGGCCCAATGGGAACAGGGACGGCGCGTGCGGGCCTTGCTGGCCGCGCGGGGCATCAAATCGGTCGCCGCCCCAGGGTTCGAGGCGCCCGGCGTGGTGGTCAGCTATACCGACGATCCCGCGTTCAAGACGGGCAAGGCCTTTGCTGCGCAAGGGGTCCAGATTGCTGCCGGGGTGCCCTTGCAATGCGGCGAAGGGCCCGAATTTTCAACCTTTCGGCTGGGGCTTTTCGGGCTGGACAAGCTTATGGATGTCGACGCCTCTGTCGCACGGCTTGAGGCTGCGTTGGATGCGGCGACCGACTAGGCGCTTTGCGTCTTTGCACCCGTGCAGGCGCATTCACGCCAAGGATTTCCAGAAAGAAGAAGGCGTCAGAGCGGGGCCATGCCAGCGCGCATCAGGCCGCGCCGAACCGGCGTGATGTCGTGGGCCAGCGTGAGGCCAGACAGGCGCAGCATCTGGCTGAGATCGCCGCTGCCACGAGTGACGCGATTGAACAGGTCAATTGCGCGGGCGCGGGCGGTGATGTCGGGCAGACGCTTGCGTTCATAGGCCTGCAGGGTTGCGGCGGCCCCGGGGTCGGCGGGCGCGGTTTCGATCCGTGTCAGCAGTTCAGAGATGTCGTTGAGCGAAGTATTGAGCCCCTGCGCGCCGATGGGCGGCAGAACATGGGCAGCTTCTGCGATCAGGGCGATGCGCCCTTCGGTCAGGTGGCGCGCATGTTGCGAAATGATCGGGAAAATACCTTTGGGGCTGGCGATCTGCATCGGACCGAACAGGCCCGCAGAACGCTCGGTCATTTCAGCGTTGAACGCATCGTCGTCCATCGCGCGCAAGGCTTCGGCGCGCGGGCCGGGGTTCATCCAGACGATGGCGCTGGCGGGCTGGCCACCCACGTCGGGCAGAGGCACCATCGTGAAGGGCCCGCCAGTGCGGTAGATCTCGGTCGAAATAAACCGGTGGGGCAAGGCATGGGTGGCGGTAAAGGCCAGCGATTTCTGCCCATAGCGCGTGGTGTGTACGCCGATGCCCGCCGCGTCGCGCAGGGGTGAATCGCGCCCGTCGGCGCCGATGACCAGTTTGGCCTGGACCTGGCTGCCGTCGCTCAGGGTGACGATGGCCCCGGCTGTGCGGTTGACCAGCGATTTGAACCCGGTGCCATAGCGTAGCTCGACGTCGGGGATTGTCGGGATGATCGCCAACAGCTCGCGCCGGATCACCCAGTTGAGAAAGTTCCAGCCGAAGGGCTCGTCCCCCATTTCGGCGCCGCGAAAGGTCCGCTCGGCGCGAACGGTGACCGGATCACCGCTTGTGTCCACAACACGCAGCGCTTCGAGCGGCGTGGCATGGGGGCGTAGCGCCGTCCAGATGCCGATATGGGCGAACAGATCGCGCGCTGGACGCAGGAAGGCGGTCGAGCGCAGGTCGGCGCCTTGGGCTGTGCCATCGGTGACAGGCGGGGTCGGATCGACCAGTACCGTGCGATACCCGGCCCGTCCCATGGCCGCCGCGGCCACAAGGCCCGCAATGCCGCCACCGACGACAAGGATATCGATCTGTTCCCGGGTCATGTGCCTGACTTAGCGCGCGGGGCGCGCGGCGGCGAGGGGGCATCGACGATCTGCGACAAGAAATCCGCCAGATCATCGGTATGGTGGTGTATATGGGCGCCGTTGTGTGGTGCTGGCGCGACATGGACGGTGCGCATGCCCATGGCGTGCGGGGCGGTCAGATTGCGCGGATCGTCTTCGAACATGGCTGCTGTGGCCGGGGTAATGCCGTCGCGCGCGAATACCTTTTCAAAGGCTGCGCGTTCGGGCTTGGGGCGGAAGTCGGCGTGTTCCACCCCGTAGACCGCGTCAAACAACCCATCCAACCCGCGCGCGGCCAGCACGTTTTGGGCATAGGGGCGAGCGCCGTTGGTATAGACGATCTTGCGGCCGGGCAACGCGCCGATCAGCGCGGCCAGGGCAGGGTCGGGCGCCAGCGGGGAAAAGTCGATGTCATGCACGTGGGTCAGATAGGGCACGGGATCGGCGTCATGTTCGCACATCAGCCCGGCCAGCGTGGTGCCGTAGGTCTGCCAGTAGTGCAGCCGAAGGCGGTCGGCTTCGGTGCGATCCACGCCGGCGATGTCCATGACCCAGTCGGTCATGCGCGTTTCGATTTGGTCGAACAGGCGTGCCTCAGGCGGATACAGCGTGTTGTCCAGGTCAAAGACCCATTGGGTCACATGCGAAAAATGTCGGGCTACCATGGCTGTCAAGCTACTGCCAAGCGCGCTCTGCGGCAATGCGTTGCTTGATCGGGCAGGCCGGACATGTCTAAGCTGTGCGTCAGGCGCGAAGGAGAGGTGAATGCGGGACATGAAAACGACCCAGAAGGATGCGTACGGGCTCATTCTGGATGCCATCGACACCGGGATCTACAAGCCGGGCGACCGTCTGGTCGAAAGCGAACTGGCTGACAGGTTCGGTGTGTCACGCACGCCAATCCGCGAAGCTTTGCAACGGCTTGAAACCCAGTCGATGCTGACGCGCGACGGGCGCTCGCTGATCGTGGCATCGCTGGATCACAACCAGTTGGCAGATCTTTACGTGGTGCGCGCCGAACTGGAAGGGCTGGCGGCGCGACTGGCCGCGCGTCATGCCACGCCCGAAGAGGTGCGCGTGTTGCGCGAAATGGTCGAAGAAGACCAGGAACTGGTGGGCGATCCCGCGGCGCTATCGCGGTCCAACCGGCGCTTTCACAAGCTGATTCACCTTGCCTCGCATAACCGGTTCCTGGTTCAGCAATTGGATCTGGTGCATCGATCCATGGCCCTGCTAGCCACCACATCGCTGGCCGCCGAGGGGCGGGGTGCGGATGCGCTGGACGAACACCGCCGCATTGTTGCCGCGATCGCGGCAGGCGACGGTGACGCGGCCTATGAAGCGCTGCGTGCCCACATCAGCCAGGCGTTCGTCACACGTCTGAAGATCGACACGGCGGACGACTGATCAGGCGGGCCGCGGTGTGCCAACGTCTCCCAGTGGCACATCGTCATTTTCGTCATCGTCGTCGTGCGCTTCGGTGACCCCGTGCGCGGTCTTGTCCCAATAAAATGGCCGGGTGGCGATTTCCCAGATGCCCTTGTACGCGGCCAGCGATCCCAGCGGGAAATAAAAGTGCATTGTCGGCACCCAGATCCACATGCCCTTGTGTTTGGGGCGGGACACGGCCAGCACACCGACCCAGATCGACAGGATCTCGGTCAAAAAGAACACTGTGCCCAGAACGATAAACCCGTGTCCGGGGATCAGGTTCTGAAGCGGATGACCCAGGCCAAGCGGGATTGACCAGAACGTCCAAAGGATCGGCGCCAGAACGAATTGCGACAAGGTGCCAAGAAAGAGCAACTGGACGCCAAAGAACTTCCACGCCCCCAGTTCACGTAACAGCCGGCGGGGCGTGCGCATGTGTACCGCCCAGGTCATCCCGTAGCCCTTCAGCCAGCGCGAGCGTTGGCGCACCCAGGGCCACACCCGGCAATTGGCCTCTTCGTCGGTGACGGTCGGGATCAATTCGGTCCGATACCCGTGGCGCGCCAGACGAATGCCCAGATCGGCATCTTCGGTCACATTGTGGGCATCCCAGCCGCCCAGGAATTCCAACGCATCGCGGCGGAAAAACAGCGTTGTACCGCCCAGCGGAACGGCCAGCCCCATGCGTTCCAGACCGGGCAGAACCAGACGAAACCATGTTGCGTATTCAATCGTAAAGCAGCGCGCCAACCAGTTATGGCGCGCGTTGTAAAAATCGAGAATGCCTTGCAGGCAGGCCACTTCCGGCCCGCTGACGTGAAAACGGCGGACGACCTTGTGGATCTGATCGGGCTCGGGCGCATCTTCGGCATCATAGACCCCGATGATCGTCCCGCGGCAGAAATCCAGTGCAAAATTCAGCGCGCGCGGCTTGGTCTGAACCGCGCCGCGCGGCACGATGACCTGACGCATCCAGCGGGGCAGGTGGGTGGCGCGAATGGCCTCTTGAGTGATGATGTCGTCCTCTTCCACCACCAACAGGATGTCCAGCAGTTCCTTGGGATAGGAAATGCGCGACAGGCGTTTGATCAGACGCTCGGCGACGGCACGTTCTTTGAACAGAGGCACCATCACCGACACGACAGGCATTTTCATCGGCGCAGCAGCACCGCTGGGCACAGGGCCGGGCGCGTTCTGATCGGCCCACCGGGTCTGCGCGATGGCGGCGCCCAGTTTCAGAAATGAACTGGCCAATAGCGTCAGAACCGCCCAGCCGCACAGGATCGCGAACAGGATATGGGGCATGGTGACGGCCAGCGCGATACCCGCAATGACCGCTGCCAGAGCCACCGCAACGAAGGGGCGCACGTTCCAGTCGCGGCAGCTTTCGTGACTGGGAACACGGCGTTCGGCATAGCGGGCCAGTCTGCGCTGGCGGGCCAGCATCAGTGCCCGGTGCAGGTCGGTTTCGCTGACCACGGCCATGCGGACCTTGCCAAAGGATTTGGGCAGGCTGGCGCGATAGCTGTCAAACAGCTCGGGGCGACAACACGCCACGATCGTGGCCCCGCCGACGCGCCGCCACGGTAGCATGCCGTCACGCAAACAGCGCGCCGCACCGACAGCATCGATCAATCGCACGTCCGGTGGATTGGTCCGCAGATCCGCGACGACCGCGCCGTACTGATCGGCCAGGGTGCGATACAGATCATCTTCGCGCACCATGTCATGGGCCAGCAGGATGTCCCCGAACCGCGCTTCCTCGCGCGCCTGAATGGCGATTGCCTTGATCAGATTTTCCGGCGCCAGGTAGCCCCGATCGACCAGCATTTTTCCCAATGGAACCCGCACCTTGTCCTGCGCAGACGCAGCCGGAAACACGGCCGGGTCAGCGTGCAAGGGGTGCGAGGTGGGAAAGGTCATGGATCCGTCCGTGTATCGGGCAGATCAGGTGTCGTAAAATAGCGTTAATACGGCGTTAAAACCCGGTCTTTCAGGCGCGTTTCGTCATTTCATCGGCGAAGCGCTCGAACAGATAGTAGCTGTCCATGGGGCCGGGGCTGGCTTCGGGGTGGTATTGAACGGAAAACACCGGCCGGTCTGTCATGCGAATTCCGCAGTTTGATCCGTCAAACAGGCTGACATGGGTTTGGGTGACCCCGTCGGGCAGGGACTGGGCGTCGACGGTGAAGCCGTGGTTCATCGAGGTGATCTCGACCTTGCCGGTTTCCAGATCCTTGACCGGGTGATTGGCGCCGTGATGGCCGTGGTTCATCTTGATCGTCTTGGCGCCAAGGGCCAAGGCCAGGATCTGGTGACCCAGGCAAATCCCGAAAACCGGTAGCTCTGCCTCTAAAACACCGCGGATCATCGGCACGGCATATTCGCCCGTCGCCGCCGGATCGCCCGGACCGTTGGACAGGAACACGCCGGACGGATTGTGCGACAGAACGTCTTGCGCGGTGGCGGTGGCCGGCAGGACCGTCACATCGCACCCGGCACTGGCCAGACAGCGCAGAATGTTGCGCTTGGCGCCAAAGTCGATGGCCACCACCTTGTGGCCCGGTTCTGTGCGCTTGGGAAACCCGTCGGGCCAGGCCCAACGCATTTCGTCCCACTTGTAAGACTGGGTGCAGCTGACCTCTTTGGCCAGATCCAGCCCCACCAAACCGGAAAATTCGCGGGCTTTGGCAACCAGGGCCTCGATGTCGAAATTCCCTTCAGGATCATGGGCTAAGGCCACATGCGGTGCACCTTGCTGGCGGATCGCGCGGGTCAGCCGGCGGGTATCGATACCGCCCATGCCAATCCGGCCGCGCTTGGCCAGCCAATCGCCCAGCTCTTCGGCGGTGCGCCAGTTGCTGGGTTCGGTGGGATCCCATTTCACGATCATGCCCTGCGAGACGGGCGTGGCGGTTTCGTCATCTTCGGGGTTGGTGCCGACGTTGCCGATATGGGGGAAGGTAAAGGTCACGATCTGGCCCGCATAAGACGGGTCGGTCATGATTTCCTGATAGCCGGTCATGGCGGTGTTGAAACACAGCTCGGCTACGGTTTCACCGGTCGCTCCGAAGCCGCGGCCATAGAACAGGGTTCCATCTGCCAGCGCCAGACAGGCGGTCGGTTTCTGTGACGCGTTGGTTGCGGCGACAGCAGGCATGATGAGACTCCCGGGATGACAAATTGGGCGGAACCTAAGGAATGGCACGGGCCGGGTCAAGCCGATACGAGAAGATTTGAGAATGACGCGTTTTCAAGGGCTTAAGCGAAAATGGGATGGTTGTCGGCCAATCAAACCCACTGTATGATGGTGGCTTCGGAAAAGTCATGGGATCAGACACCGAATGCCACTACGTGCACAAATCAACGACGCCATGAAAAAGGCGATGAAGGAAAAGGACGCGGTGCGCTTGTCGACACTGCGCCTGATCAACGCGGCCATCAAGGATCGGGATATCGCCCTGCGCGGCGAAGGCAACGAAGATGGCGTGACCGAAAGCGATGTGCTTGGAATCCTTGGGAAAATGGTCAAGCAGCGCCAGGAAAGCGCCAAGGCCTACGAAGAGGGCGGGCGGCTGGAACTGGCCGAAAAGGAACTGGCCGAGATCACTGTGATCGAAGATTTTCTGCCGCGCCAGTTGTCGCCAGAGGAAACTGCCGCCGCGATCGATGCGGCCATTGCCGACACCGGGGCGGAATCGATCCGCGACATGGGCAAGGTGATGGGCGTGCTGAAATCCAAGTATACCGGGCAACTGGACTTTGGATCGGTCGGCCCGCTGGTCAAGGACCGGCTGAGCTAAGCCACTCATAAAAAACGAAAAACGCCCGTGGGGAAACCCGCGGGCGTTGTCATGCGTTGGTCTTCCCGAAAGGAGACCTGGCATGAAAGCGCAATCGAAAGCCCAACAGAAAGCCGCCGGCGCCGCCCTGTCGGCCAAGCGCGGCGAATCCAAGGTCAGCGACCTGCAAGGCGCGTCCAAGGACATGTACGACAGCATGACCGAGGACGAATTAGAGGATATGGCCAGCACATCGCGGGGCGATTTGCCGGACGAGAAATAGGTGTCGGCAACCCGTCGGATTGGCGTCTGCGGGCCGTCGGCATGGCGTCTGCCCAACGTCGGACATGTGTCGGGCCCAGTTGTCGGGCACGGTGTCTGGCACAGTGTCGGACATGTGTCGGGCAAAATGTCTGGCACTCTGTGGATCACATGGACAAGGCACGCAACGCGCGTTGCGTGCCACCCGCGGGTCGGGGCACCGCGCGTTGTGCGGCGGCCCCCGTTGGCCCCAGTTGGCCGGCCGCCTGGCCCTAGTCGGTCAGGTCATCGATGAGGAGTTTCATTTCGGCGATTTCGCGGCGCTGGGCGTCGATGATGCCGTCGGCCAGATCACGCACGCGCGGGTCGGACAGGTCGGCGCGCTCTGACGTCAGGATGGCAATCGAATGGTGCGGGATCATCGCCCGCATCCAGGCCACGTCGGCGACCAGAACCTGGCTGCGCACCATGTAAAGCGATCCGGCCGCCACAAGCGCGCCCGCAATCATGATGCCCGCGTTGACCCGTTTGTTGGGGTAGTGCCGGGCCATGAAGCCCATCATCACGATGGCCATCACACTGCCCATCAGCAGGGCCATCCAGGCGCGGGTCTGACTGTAAAAGGCGTGATCCAAGGCGTAGGTATTGAGATACATCAGACCGAACATCACCAGCGTCGAGGTGGCGATCATCAGGGCGAAACGGGAATAGGTCATGCACAGGCTCCTTTTCAGGGTCAATGCACGGGATCTCAGGTGGTTCCGCCATCGCGCAACTGATCCAGCACATAGGCCAGGTCATCGCGCAGCTGTTTGCGTTCGTGGGGGGACAGGAAGGCGCCCAGTTCAACCTGGCGGTTCGCGCCCTTGAGCGTCAGGTATTGTTCGACCGGGCCGCCGTCTTTGTGCAGGTCGATCCGCACCCAATAGGGGTTCGCGGCCCAGGTTTTCGGCGGGCCCTTGGGGTTGGTGCGGGTCAGTTCCATGTGGTCGGACCAGATCAGCAGGTGCTCACCCAGACCGTGGCGATAGCTGGCCTGCAGCGCGAAATAGAGCGCCGCCAATACCCCAAGCGTAAAGATCAGGATCATCCAGATCAGCGTGGTGCCGAGCAGCGGCAGCACCGGGATCAGGCCCAGAACGAACATCAGCGCGATGACCGCGACAAAGCCCTTCGGCGCAAGCGAGCGGTGGGGCCAGAGCGTCAGACGCGCCAGCGGTGCATCGCCATCGGCGTGGCTGGCGTGGGCGGAAATGCGCGGGGCCGTTTGGGCGGAATCGTTCCAGCGATAGGGCATGGGCTGTGCCGTGTGGTTACCGGGGCAGGGGCAGGGGGGCAGGGGGGCTGCGCCCCGGGAAATTTCGAAAGGATGGCGGGGAAAGAAAAAGGCCCGGGCGGTGATGCCCGGGCCTTGACCGTGTCGCTTGGGATCAGTGGGCGTGGCCTTTGTCCCATTCTTCCTGCTTGGGCAGGGTTTCGAACGTGTGTTCGGGCGGCGGGCTGGGCAGGGTCCATTCCAGCGTGTCCGCGTATTCGTTCCAGGGGTTCGCCTCGGTCACGCGCTTGCCGGCGCGCAGGGTGTAGATGATGATCCCGAAGAACAGCAAGAAGGATGCAAAGGACAGGAACGCGCCGTAGGACGAGATCTTGTTCCAGAAGGCAAAGGCATCCGGGTAGTCGATGTAGCGGCGGGGCATGCCCTGACGGCCCAGGAAGTGCTGGGGGAAGAAGGTCAGGTTGGCACCGATGAACATCATCCAGAAGTGCAGCTTGGCGGCAAATTCAGGATACATGCGGCCCGACATCTTGGGCAGGTAGAAGTAGATCCCTGCAAAGATGGCAAAGACAGCGCCCAGCGACATCACGTAGTGGAAGTGTGCAACCACGTAGTAGGTGTCGTGGTAGGCCCGGTCGACCCCGGCCTGGCTGAGCACGATGCCCGTCACGCCGCCTACGGTGAACAGGAACAGGAACCCGAAGGCCCAGACCATGGGCGCCTTGAATTCGATCGAACCGCGCCACATCGTGGCAATCCAGCTGAAGATCTTCACGCCGGTGGGCACCGCGATGACCATGGTGGCCATCATGAAGTAGCTCTGCTGGGTCAGCGACATGCCGACGGTGTACATGTGGTGCGCCCACACGACAAAGCCCAGAACGCCGATCGCGATCAGCGCCCAGACCATCGGCAGATAGCCGAAGATGGGCTTGCGCGAGAAGGTGGCGATCACGTGGCTGATGATGCCGAAGCCGGGCAGGATGATGATGTACACTTCGGGGTGACCGAAGAACCACAGAATGTGCTGGTACAGGATCGGGTCACCGCCACCGGCAGGATCAAAGAAGGTCGTGCCAAAGTTACGGTCGGTCAGCAGCATGGTGATGGCGCCGGCCAGAACGGGCAGCGACAGCAGGATCAGCCACGAGGTGACAAAGATCGACCAGGAAAACAGCGGCACCTTGAACATCGTCATGCCGGGGGCACGCATGTTCAGCATGGTGGTGATCATGTTGATCGCGCCCAGGATCGAACTGGCGCCCGAAATGTGCACGGCAAAGATCGCCAGATCCATGGAATAGCCGCCTTCCGACGTCGAGAGCGGCGGGTAGAGCACCCATCCCACGCCCGAGCCGAGCTGGTCATTGCCACCCGGCGCCAGCAGCGAAGCCACGCCCAGCGACACACCCGCGACATACATCCAGAACGACAGGTTGTTCATCCGCGGAAAGGCCATGTCCGGCGCACCGATCTGCAGCGGCATGAAATAGTTGCCAAAGCCGCCGAAAAGCGCCGGGATCACCACGAAGAACATCATCAGCACACCATGATAGGTGATCATGACGTTCCACAGGTGCCCGTTCGGGGTACAGGCCGCGTCAGACGCGAAGAACCGCGCCCCTTCCAGGCACATGTACTGAACGCCCGGGTCCATCAACTCGAGTCGCATGTAGACAGTGAACAGGACCGAGATCAGACCCACGACCGCCGAAACGACCAGGTAGAGGATCCCGATATCCTTGTGGTTGGTGGACATGAACCAGCGGGTGAAAAACCCCCGATTGTCCTCGTGCTCGTGGCCGTGAATGGCTGCGTCTGCCATGCGGTCCTCCCGGATTATGCGTTGCGTCCCAAACCGTAGGCCCGTTTACGGGACTCAATACGGATTTGGCTTGGGTTTTAGAGCGAATGCCCCGGCGGGGCAATGTTCCACATGGCCGCAGCCGGTGAAAAAATGACGCGGGCCCCTTGAACGGGGGCGCCGCGCCGCGTTTCGGTCCCTTTTCAAGCGCTTGACCCGCGCCTGATTGGGTTATTCGTCCGAAAAGGTCGCCAGGTAAGCGGCGACATCGGCAGGGTCCTTGACACGCTGGCCGGCCATTTTGGATTTGGCGGCCGGTTTGTCCAGCACATCGGCCAGGTATTCCTTGGGGTTCGGGATATAGGCGGTGATCTGCTCTTCGTCCCAGACCAGGCCCGCTTCGCCGGCGGCCAGCAAGTCGTTGCCATAGCGGAAATCTTCTACCGAGCCGGCCGCGCGGCCCACGACGCCATAAAGGTTCGGGCCGGTCTTGCCACCTCTGACAATCACTTCGTCGGCCGAGGCGATGGTGTGACACGATTTACACTTGCGGAATTCTTTTTCGCCTGCCGCGGCATCCCCGTCGGCATGGGCTGCGGTGGCGGCCGCCAGAGCTGTGGCGGCAATCATCACGTACTTCATCTGCTCTCCTTTTGAGTGCTTGCTGAATTCTGATCTTGGTCTGCAATATAGTGTGCAACGCCGCGAGCGCGAGAGAAGTTTTGTCGCAGGCTGGCCCGCGCTTTTCCCGGCCCTGCGCTTACCTTGGGGCAGGGCGCGGGGGGATCCCGGCCATACCCGCAACCGGGTCGCCCGCTACATCCCTGGCCACATCCCCAAACACATCGCCAAATGTCTTGCGCAAGGCCACGTCCACGTCGTCCATCGTGACCGGCAGGCCCAAGTCGACCAGGCTGGTCACCCCGTGCTGGCGGATGCCGCAGGGCACGATCCCGTCGAAATGGCCAAGATCCGGTTCGACATTGATCGAAAGCCCGTGAAAACTGACCCAGCGGCGGATGCGCAGGCCGATGGCGGCGATCTTGTCTTCGCGCGCGGTGCCGTCGGGGTTCGGGGCCTTGTCGGGGCGCACCACCCAGACACCGACGCGGCCCGCGCGCCGTTCGCCGGTCACGCCGAATTCGGCCAGCGTGGCGATGACCCAGTCTTCCATTTGCGCCACGAAGGCGCGCACGTCGCGCCCGCGCGCGCCCACGTCCAGCATCGCGTAGGCCACGCGCTGGCCGGGGCCGTGATAGGTGTACTGGCCGCCGCGTTTGCTCTGGAACACGGGAAAGCGGTCCGGATCGACCAGATCGACCGGGTCGGCCGAGGTTCCGGCAGTGTAGAGCGGGGGGTGTTCGACCAGCCAGATCGCCTCGGGCGCGCGCCCGGCGGCGATATCGCCAACGCGCGCGTCCATGGCCGCCACGGCGTCGTCATAGGCGGTCAGCCCGGTGCTGGTGATCCATTCGACCATGTGCTGTGTCCAAAACCAGTGCGGTGTTCAAAAACAGTGCGGTGTCCAAAAAACAGACATTTATACAAATATACCGCGCAAAGACCGGCAGGTTCTAGTCGGGAAATCGCGGGAATCATGTTATACGGGGGTAAGTTTGTCTGTTTGTACTTTGTTTGTACCATGCGTAAGGGGGACATAATCCAATGCATTTCACGAAACTCATGATGACGGCCGCGATTGGCACTGCAATGACACTGGGCCAGAGCGCGCCGGCGCGCGCGGATGGCTCGGCTGTGGCCGCCGGGATTATCGGCGGTATCGTCGGCGGCGCGATCATGGCCGACCAGAATAAGAAAAAGACCTATTACAAAAAGTCCTACCGCCCGTCTGTTCCGGCGACGCAGCAGGGCCGCGAAATTCAAACCTCGTTGAACTATTTCGGGTTCAACGCGGGCCGGGTCGATGGCCAGATCGGCAGCGGCACCCGCGCCAGCATTTCGCGCTTTCAGGCGCATATGGGCTATCCGGTGACGGGCTATCTGTCGGAATATGAAAAGAGCTTTCTGTTTTCGTCCTATCACCGCGCGGTGGCGGGCGGACCGGCAGTCAGCCAGATGATCGCGCAGCGCGGCGGTGTGCAGGGTCTGCTGCACGGCTTTCGCGACCAGGCTGCGGGCGGCACCGGCACCTATGCCGCTGTTACGCCGCAGCCGATGACCCCAATGGGCGGCCAGATGGCGATGGTCACGGTCACCCCGCCCGCTGCTGCGGCAGCCCCCGCGGCCCCGATGCCCGCCCCGGTCGAAGTGGCCGCAAGCGACCCCGAACCACCCAAGGCGGGCGGTCTGCCCAGCTTCATGGCCAGCGGGCAGGCTTCGGGCGCGTCGCTGAACAGCCACTGCAACAAGATCAGCCTTCTGACCAACACCAATGGCGGGTTCACCACCGTGTCGTCGATGTCAGACCCCGACTTTGTGCTGTCCGAACAGCTGTGCCTGGCCCGGACCTATGCGATCACCACCGGCGAGGCGATGGTCGCCAAGCTGCCGTCGGTGACCCCGGATCAGGTGGTGCAGCAATGCGCCGGGTTCGGCCCCGCGATGAAACCCTATGTTTCGGCCCTGTCGCTAGAGCCGCGCGATGCGGTGCTGCGCCAGGTCAGTGAATTTGTCCTGACCAGCGGCATGTCCCCCGCTGAGCTGTCGGGCACCGCCAAGATCTGTCTGTCGGCAGGCTATCGGACCGACGATATCGACGTCGCCGTGGGATCGGCACTGCTGCTGGTGGCATTGGGCGACAAGGTCTATGGCGAGCTGATGGGCCATCACCTCAGTCAGGGGTTTGGCGCGTCAAAGCGTGCGGACCTGGCCGCTGGTTGGTACGAAATTGCGCTGGACGCGCTGGACGCGGGTGCCCCGGCGGCTTTTGCCCCCGGTCAGCCCGAACGCCCCGCGCTGCTGCGCGCCGCCGCATTGGGGGGTACCCCCGACCTGCCCAAGCTTGAAAAGGCAGCAGGCACGGCTGCGGCCCCGCTGCCGAGTTTTGAAATCCAGCAATAATCGGAGCTTGCGGAAAATTGGTGAAGGGGCGGAATTTGCCCCTTCACAAAGCACGGGACCTCGGCTAATTAGCGCGGACCCAAGCTGGGACGTGCGGTCGTGGCGGAATTGGTAGACGCGCAGCGTTGAGGTCGCTGTGGGGTAACACCCGTGGAAGTTCGAGTCTTCTCGACCGCACCAAACACCCTTCCCCGCAAAGGTGGGCCGCCTTCAGACAGGGTCACAGCGCGGTAGCGGTTTCGCCGAAACCAGTGGCGAGTACCCAGATCAAAGATCTACAGCCCCGCAGCCCCCTGACTATTTCGACAGTGACGCGCGCCTTTGGGCGCGTTTGTTCGTTTAGGGTTTGGCCAGGTGTGGATTGATCGGGGGCGATTTGGCCCCGGGCAGGTCGTTCAGGCCGGGTCGGCGCGCCGTTTGGCGGCGTGCCACGCCAGCGCCGCAAGGCACAGAACCACGCCCAGCAAGGCAAAGACCCAAGCGTCAGGATTGACCCCGATATAATGATGCGGCGCCACCACAATGGGGGCACAGAGCGCGATCAGCGGCGCGCGGTAGGTCGCGGGCGGCGATAGTCGGCCCGTGCGGACCAACGCGATCATCAGGGCCGCGACGGTGACGATATGAAAGCTCATCCAGCGTCCCCAGTCGATGGCGACAAGATAGAGTGGCAGATAGGGCAGGGCCGACAGCACCAACACGGCCATCAGGATCCGGCGCGTGCGCACGGTCCCGACCGCGCACAGCAACACCAAGGGCACCAGCGCCGCCCCCAGAGATATCGCCAGTTGCCCCAGGTTGGACGGGCTCAGACGCTGAGCCGGGCGGGTCAGATGGGCCTCGGGCGCCGCGCCGACCCAGCGGATCGCGCCGTCGCAGAAGCCTTGCGGCAGGTCCGGCCCGGCCAGTGCGGCGCAGATCGCTGCCGCATCACCCACGGGGAATCGCAAGTGCCACAGCATCAGCCCCGCGCCCAGCAGTGCAAGCACCGCCGCAAAGCCAAGCGCGGCGCGCCGGCGCTGGGTCAGCGCCGCCAGCGCGATCATGGCCGGCAGAAAAAGGATCAGTGCCTCGTGTCCGGCCAACCCACAGACAAAGAGCGCCCCGGCCAGCCACATGCGCCACGGCGCACCGCCTGCCGCCAGGATCAGCAGCGCCAAAAAGGCCCACAGGTCCTTGCGCAGCCCGCCATCTGGGTCTTGCGCCCAGAACACCGCGAAAAACAGGGGCGAAAAGGCGATGACCGGCGCGATCCAGCCCAGCCGCCGGTCGCGCAAGAGCACGCACGTCACCGCATAGAGCGCGATCACCAGCGCGCCCTGCACCATGATCACGACGGTGACAGGCGACAGCCCGCTCAGCGCCGCCAGCCACAACATGGCCGATCCAAACAGCCCGCGCCGCACCGGGCCCGCGTCGGCGTGGATCAGCCAATCGGCCTGTTGCCACGCATGCCCACCCGCCTGCCAGTCCAGCCACAGCCCCCCCAGCGTCACCGCAAAGGAGACCGCCAGCATGGCCAAGCCCGCGGCGCGAAAAGGAAGGGCGCAATGGCGCGTCATACCCAAGGATGCGGCGGGACGCGCCCGCGCGCAAGGCTCACGCAGCGCGCAGCAGGTGCGCTTCGTGTTTGCGCAGGCACAGGCGTGCGGTCTTGCTGCGGGCCATGGGCGCGCTGCGCAGTTCGGGAAAGAGCGCAAAAAGCTCTTCGCGCGCGGGATCGCTGATGCCCGATAGCGATGCTTCGCCGGCGTGAAAACTTTCGGTGATCGCCCCTTCGGCGAAAATCAGTTCGTGCTGGTCAAACATGATGTGGAAATAGTCCACCAGCCCGCCGTCCAGCCGATGGATCGTGCGCCCGTCCACCAGGTGTTTGGCGGCGGCCAGAACCTCGCGTTGGCCGAACAGCAGTTCGGGCTTGGGGCCTTTGATCAGCATGCGGTGCTGGGGCGACACGACCAGGTCGGTATCGTTGCCCATCGCGCCCTTTGCGATCAGGATCGGCGCGAAATCACCCGTGGCCGGAACCCGGCGCGCATTGATCCAGCGGATCGGCAGCAGCCCGTTGTCGCGGGTCAGCACCATGTGATCAACCCGCAGGTTTTCCACCGCCACCGGGCCACGCGGTGTCAGAATCCGGGTGCCGCGCGCGAAACAGATGACCTTTTCAATATTCGAGAAATTGATGACTGTGCCGTCGACCAGCGTGGCCGTTCCCGCGCGCCCGCCCGGGTCGTCGCCCTGCGCGGTCCAGATGATCGGCGCGGCCAGGGTGCCGTTGAAATCGATGACGTCGCCGCCGTCGTCCTCGTCGCCTTCCAGCCCGTCGATGGTGATGGTGCCGCCCGTCAGCAGGGTCGGGTCGATGATGAACAGATCGTCGCCGTCGCCCCCCGCGACCGTATCGCCCGACCCGACAAAAAGCGTGTCGTCCCCGTCGCCGCCATCCAGGATATCGGCGCCCGCGCCGCCCGTCAGCGTATCTGCGCCGCTTCCGCCAAGCATCGTATCGGCCCCGGCACCGCCCGCGATACTGTCATTGCCGGTGCCACCTTCGGCATGGTCATCGCCCGCGCCGCCCAGGATCGTGTCGTTGCCCGCATCGCCATACAGGCTGTCGCTACCGCCCATGCCGTCGATGTAGTCGTCGCCATCGCCGCCATGAATGTCACTGGTGTGGAATTCCGGGCCGGGGGTCAGGTATTCCGCATCCGAGCCGATCAGCGTATCGTCGAAATCCGACCCCAACACACCGTCCAGCGAGGTGGCGCTGTCGCCCGCCGCATCCCCCCCCGAGAAACTGTTGGTGGACAGATCGACGGATACCCCCGCGCCGGACGCGGAATAATCCACGTAATCCATGCCGGAACCGCCATCCATCGTGTCGTTGCCCGCGCCGCCCAGGAAGGTGTCGTCGCCTGCGCGGCCTTCACCGGAATCGTTGCCGGTGCCCAGATCGATCAGGTCGTCGCCATCGCCGCCCGAAACGGTGTCATCGCCCAGCCCGGCAACGATCAGATCATCCCCCGCGCCGGCGTTGATACTGTCAGCATATGTGGGGGTCATCACGTCGTAGTTGACGTCTGAAATCCATACCCCCTGCGTGCCCGAGCCAAGGTTGGAATAGGTGATGTCGATGCTCTGGACCGGGCCGCCTATCTGCACAAGGACCGAGCCGTCATCGCTATCGGGCGCATCCGATGACGACCCGCTGGTGATCGTGTTGCCCGACACGACATCGTCGCCGTCGGTGTAGATGACCACTTCGACAGGGTTGCCGTTGGCGTCATAGGCTTCAATGACCAACTGATCGACAAAGCTGCTCCGGTCGACGTCATTGATGCGGAACTGGACATTGCGCACTTCGTCATCGACGCCCGCGCTGGTTGACGCGAAGTCCATTTCGACCAACGCGGTGTTGCCCGTGCCGTCCCCAAAGAGAAAGGCGGACGACTGGGGATCGAAGGGTTCGCCGTTTTCAACGTAGACGTCGCCGCTGAAATAATCGTTTGCGCCGTCGTAAACGGAAAACTCCTGCCCGACGCCCAGATCGGTATAGCCGATCGTGATTTGCGCGCCGTTGATCGTGGCGCTGGCGCCGCCGGTCAGGTCCTGATCGGGCAGGTCGGCCCAGCGAAAGGTGGTGTTCGTGGCGGTGTCGTTGACCCCGTCGCCGGTGTCCACGCGATCGCCGTTGGGATCGCCGGTATAGGCGGCATCGATCGTGTCATTGCCGGCCGTGCCGTCGATGATACCGTCGCGAAAATCGCTGTAGGCAAAGGCGACATCGCCGTCGTCCAGATCCGTCCAGGTGTCGCGCGCGACCACTTCGTAGGTGCGCCCGTTGATAAGCTGGGTTTCCGACAAAGTGCCGGTATAGGTGGTTCGGCCCGACTCGTACTGAAACTGGACCACCTGAAAGGTCTGGCCCGTGACCGTGTCGCGGATCGTGTATTGCTGTTCGGCATCCAGTTCGGCGCCCGAATAGGTGGTGCCCCCAACGGTGATGTCGCCGGTCGCGGTTTCGGACGAATTGTCATCGACAAGCGTCTGGCCTTCGGTGTTGGCATCGGTTTCGGTGATGACAGCCGAGCCATCCCACTGGGTGGGGCCGGAATAGACAAATGTGTTGCCCGCGGAATTGGGCCAGGATCGGGTATAATCGGAATTATAAAAATTTACCGAATACGTCGGCATGATATTTTACCACTCAAATTCAACGTGCGCTTCAGCGCCCAGAAAGTGGGCGCGGTCACGCTTTGCATTAACCGTGTTTATGCTTGCCGAATTCGGCGCGGATGCGGCGGCGTGTGGGAATTCCTTGGTTAATTTCCGTTAGGGTATCGTTTTAAGGTCATGAAATAAAAAACCTTTCTCCCTATGCGGGAGTTTGGAATTCGCACCAGATTGTGACAAGAATGGGGACCGTGGGTCATCACCGCACGCGCGTTGATTAACCGCTTTTCCCTGCGGCGCGGCGCAGCGGCTGCCATCGGGTGGGGAATGGCGCGCACATACGGGTGTGGGCGGCGTGGGTCAGGGCAGAATCAGCAGCCAGCCCCAGATCGTCAGGATCGACAGGCCGGTGCCCACCAGTACGCCCGAGGCCGCAACCCGATTGGCCCGCCCGTACATATTGGCAAAGAGGTAACTGTTTACCCCCGGCGCCATCGCCGCTGTCAGCACCGCGCTGCGCTGCGGGCCGGTGTCCAGCCCCCAAAGCGGCCCACCGATCACCCAGGCGACGGCCGGATGCACCGCCAATGACGCCACGACCACCCAGACGATCACCTTGAAGTCGCCTTCGGGCTTATAGCGATACAGCACCCCCCCAAGACCAAAGAGCGCGGCGGGAATCGCGGCGCGGTTCATCATTTCGATTGCCGACCAGAACAGCTCGGGCGGGCGAACGCCCGACAGGTTCACCGCAAAGCCAAGCGCAATGCCGATGACCAGCGGGTTGTGGATGATCCTGCGCCAGATCTGCGCCGCCAGTTTGCCCAGCGGCAGGCCGCTGCCGCGCGATCTGGTCACCTCCATCATGGTGATCCCGAAGGCATAGATCATCGGCGCGTGAACCGAGATGATCGCAAAGTTCCACGCCAGCGCTTCGCTGCCATAGGCCCGTTCGGTGATCGGGATCCCGAGCAGCAGCGAATTGGAAAAAAGCCCGCAAAAACCGATGGCCACGCAATCCTCGGGCGGGCGGGCGAACAGGTATTTCGCCCCGGCCCAGGCAAACATGTAGCCCGCGAAGGCGCCGCCGTAAAAGGTGGTGAGCAGGGGCAGATTAAAGCTCTGGCCCAGATCGAGATGCGCGATGGCGTTGAACAGCAGTGTCGGCACGGCAAAGTTCTGCGCAAACAGCATCACCCCGTCCATCGCGCTGTCACTGAACAGCCGCCGCCACACCGCCACGTAACCAAAACCGATAACCAGAAAGACAGGCAGGATGACGTCGACCAGCGCCTGCATCAGAGCGGGTAGCTGATTGTCATGCCGTCATAGGCCGCCGAAACATGGGCGGGTGTTTCGGCCTCAACCGCTGAATGGTCCAGATCGATGTGCATGTTGGTGATCACGGCGCGGCGGGGCGCGGCGCGGGCGATCCAGTCCAGCGTCATATCCAGATGCGCGTGGGTCGGATGGGGCGTGCGGCGCAGCGCATCGACGACCCAGCAGTCCAGCCCCGTCAGCTTGTCCCATGCGGCGTCATAAATGGTATGAACATCAGGCAGATACGCCAGATCGTTAATGCGAAATCCCAGGGCGTCGATGCCCCCGTGACCGACCAGGAACGGGGTCAGCGTGACCGGCCCGCCAGGCCCATCCACCACCACGTCTTTTTCGCGGTCAATCGTGTGCAGGTTCAGGATCGGCGGATAGTTCGAGCCTTCGGGCTGGACAAAGACATAGGCGAAGCGATCGAGCAGCGCCGCCTGCGTGTCATTGTCGGCCCAGACATCAAGCCGCTTGCGCATGTTGAACACGATCATGCGCAGATCGTCGATGCCGTGCACGTGATCGGCGTGCGGATGGGTGTAGACCACGCTCGACAGATCGCCCACGCCCGCGTCCAGAAGCTGGGCGCGCATGTCCGGCGTGGTGTCGATCAGCACGCGGGTGGTGCCGTCGTCGGTGATCCGTTCCACCAGCATCGAACAGCGCCGGCGTTGGTTTTTCGGGTTGCTCGGATCGCATTCGCCCCAATGCCCGCCCAGTCGCGGCACCCCGCCGGACGACCCGCACCCAAGTATGGTAAAGCGCAATTCACCCATCACGCGGCCTTCCAGAAAAGGCGCTCGAAATTGGCCTGCGTCTGGGCCGCAAAAGCGTCGATGTCCATGTCCAGCGCTTCGGCCACGCGGGCGGCGGTGTGCACGGTATAGGCCGGTTCGTTGCGCTTGCCGCGATGGGGCGGGGGCGCAAGGTAGGGCGCATCGGTTTCCACCAGGATCCGCTCGCGCGGGGCGCTTGCGAAAATGTCGCGGATTTCGGTGGATTTCGGGAAGGCCGCGATGCCCGAGGCCGACAGGTAGAACCCAAGATCCAGCGCGACGCGGGCCAGCGCCGGGGACGACGAAAAGCAATGCATCACGCAGGTGAATTCGCCGGCCTTCATTTCGTCGCTCAGGATGCGGGCCATATCGTCATCGGCGGCGCGGGCATGGATGATCAGCGGCAGGCGGCTGACACGGGCGGCCTCGATGTGGATCCGCAGGCTTTTGGCCTGAACCTCGGCGCTTTGGGCGGAATAGTGATAGTCCAGCCCGGTTTCGCCGATGCCGACAAACTTGGGATGTTCGGCCAGTGCCAGCAGATCGTCCACCGTGGCCAGCGGTTCGTCGGCCGCCGACATCGGGTGCGTGCCCGCAGCCCAGTACACGGGGGCGAATTCTTCTGCGATTGCACGCACTTGCGGCGCGGCGCTAAGGCGGGTGCAAATGGTCACCATCCGCGTGACGCCGGCATCGATGGCGCGCTGGATGACTTGGGGCCGCTCTGAATCGAAATCGGGAAAATCCAGATGGCAATGGCTGTCGGTAAGTTGGATCATACTGGCCTGTCAGGCGGCCACGCGGGACGCCGTTTCGTTCACTTTCAAGATCATATCTAGGATCAGCGCTGCGGGGTCAAGATTGACCGCCCGGCCATGCTGGGCGCGGGCGGACAGGCTTTGCTGCATTTCAGCCCAGGCGCGACCGGCATCGGGGCCGGGGGCCAGCCGGGTCAGCAGGGCGGTTTCGCCCGGCGCCGCTTCGACGACGGGCGGCGCGCCAGCGCCGGTGCGCGCCAGTCGTGCAAGGAACAGATCGAACAGCCGCAGCATCAAATCGAACCGATCGGCGTTCTGTTTGCCCGCGCAGCTTTCCGCCAGGCGCAGCGCCTTTTGGCGGTCCAGCCGGGGCAAGGTCGCAAAAAGCGCCGTGATCTCGTGATATATGTCCGTTCCACCCATCGTCGTCAGCCTTAATGCCTCGCCCACGGACCCGGCGGCAAGGGCAGAAAGTGACCCGGCGTCCGGCACCTCGACCCCGGTCTGGGCCAGCGCTTCGGCCAGGTCCTGCGCGCCCAGCGTCGCGCAGCGCAATTCGCGGCAGCGCGAGCGGATCGTTGGCAACAGCCGCGAGGGTTGGTGGGCGATCAGCAGAAGCGTGGCGTTCGCGGGGGGCTCTTCGAGCAGTTTCAGCAAGGCGTTGGCGGCCGAGGTGTTCATGTCGTCGGCAGCGTCCACGATCACCACGCGCCGCCCGCCATCGGCGGCGGACATGTGGAAAAAGTTGTTCAGCCCGCGCACCGTATCGACGGTGATTTGCGCCGCGTGCTTGCCCGTCTTTTGATCCCACGGACGGCGTATCAGGTGCAGACCGGGTTCGGACAGGGCGGCAATGCGATGCG
The DNA here is from genome assembly GCF_049943335.1 of Aliiroseovarius sp. PTFE2010. Taxonomy (NCBI): domain Bacteria; kingdom Pseudomonadati; phylum Pseudomonadota; class Alphaproteobacteria; order Rhodobacterales; family Paracoccaceae; genus Aliiroseovarius; species Aliiroseovarius sp. PTFE2010. Next base: position 17,103 of record NZ_JBNFVY010000014.1, on the reverse strand, counting down.
CCACCGGATCGTCGGGCGACACATCCAGCGTGCCGGGCGGGGGCGGCGCGCCAAAAAGCCCGTCGCCCGCAGGTTCGGCCAGCAGGAAGCGTGCGATGCGCCAGGCCAGCGTGGCCTTGCCCACGCCGCGCGGGCCGGTGATCAGCCAGGCGTGATGCAGGCGGCCCGAATTGTAAGCGTCCAGAAAGGCGGCCTCGGCGGCGCCCTGGCCAATCAGACGGGCGGTGTCACGGGGGTGGGGGGCGCCCGGTGCGCAGTCGGCCTGGGGCGCGACGTCGGGGGTGTCGACCTGCGTCGCCCTCATGCGCGGGCCTGCCAGGCGGCGACGACGCGGGCGGCCACGTCATCGGGGCTGCCTTCGCCGTCGATCACGGCAAAGCGGGGCTGACGCGCCAGGTCCAGAAACGCGCTGCGCATCTGGCGCTGCATGGGCAGGCCGAAATCCTCGAACCGTTCTTCGGCGGTCTGGCGCGCCTTGGCCCGGCCCAGCCCGGTGTCAGCCGATATGTCGATCAGAAAGGTCAGGTCGGGCTCAATCGCGATCATCGTCTCGTGCAGGGCATCGACTTTGGCGCGCAGATCGCCGCGGGTGACGCCCTGATAGACACGGGTTGAATCGGCGAAGCGGTCGCACACCACGGTCTTGCCCGCCGCCAATGCGGGGCGGATCGTCTTTTCCAGATGGTCGCGGCGGGCGGCTGTGAACAGCAGGATTTCCGTGTCGGCCGACCAGCGGTCGGGATCGCCCTGCAGCACAAGCGCGCGGATTTCTTCGGCCCCCGGCGATCCGCCCGGCTCACGCGTCAGCACCACGTCGCGGCCCTGCGCGCGCAGATAGGCGGCCAGCCGGCGCGCCTGGGTCGATTTTCCCGACCCGTCAATGCCTTCGAAGGTGATGAACATGGCCGTCAGTTGAGCAATTCCGAGCGCCCGATCACGTCGCGCAACAGCACCTGCGTGGCGGTGCGCAGACGCGGCAGAAACCCGCCGCGCGCCACGTCACGGTCGGCAACCAGTGGCACGCGGGCCTCGGGCAGCCCGTCGCGGGCGATGATCAGTTCGGCGACCGCATCGCCGGCGCTGATGGGTGCTTCCAGCGGGCCGCGGTATTCGATCGTGCCGCTCAGCGCCTCGCGCTGGGTGGCGGGCAGCAGCAAGGTGATGTCCTCGGGGGTGAGCAGGGCGATTTCCTGGTGATCGCCCATCCACACGTCGGCCCGGGCCAGTTCGGTGTCTTTGTCGATCACCTTTTTTTCGACGAACTGGCGAAAGGCCCAGTTCACCACACGCTCGGCCTCTTGCGCGCGTTCGGCTTCCGAATTCAGCCCGGTGATGACGAAAACGATGCGGCGCGTACCTTGCAGCGCCGACCCGACAAGCCCGTAGCCTGCTTCCTGCGTGTGACCGGTTTTCAGCCCATCGGCCCCGATGCCCAGTTTAAGCAGCGGGTTACGGTTAAAGCGGTTTTGCGGCGCGCGCCCGTCAAAGGGGAATTCAGCCTGCCCGAAATAGCCGTAGTATTCGGGGAATTCGGTGATCAGGCGGGCGGCCAGCGTGCCCAGATCGCGCATGGACAAACGGTGGTTCGGGTTCGGCCATCCGCTGGCGTTGGCAAAGGTCGAATTGTCCATGCCAAGGGCGCGGGCGCGGTCATTCATCAGCCGGGCAAAGGCGTCTTCCGACCCGGCCAGCCCTTCGGCCACCACCACGCAGGCGTCATTGCCCGACAGCACGATGATGCCCTGGATCAGCTCTTCGACGGTGGGACGGTCGGTTTCGTTCAGGAACATGGTCGAGCCGCCCATCGACTTGGCCTTGGTCGACACGCCAAACCGCGTATCCAGCGTGACGCGCCCGTCTTTCAACGCCTCGAACAGCATGTTCAGCGTCATCAGTTTGGACATCGAAGCCGGGGGCAGGGGCGTGTCGGCATCCTTTTCCAAGAGCACCGTGCCCGTGGTCAGATCCAGCACATAGGCCGCCCGTGCGCGGGTTTCGAATGCGGCCTGCGCGGCCGTCCCGACGAGCATCAGCGCGATGACGGCGGTGATCAGGCGGGTGAGGCGAAACATAGGGCGTGCCTTTCGTTAATTCGTGACCGCATAGGCGTCGTTAAAGCCCATGCCTTTGACTTTCTTGAGCAATGCGCTGCGATCCGCGCTGGTCGTGGCCGGTCCGACCACGACACGCCAGAACGACTTGCCCGACGACGTGCCAGGTTTGATCGTCGGCACGATCCCTGCCTTGCGCATCATGTCTGCGGTGCGCGCGGCGTTCGCCTCGACGCTGAAAATCCCGATTTGGACGAAGGGTTTGTCCAGATTGACTGTCGGTTTTGGCGCGCTGGCGGTCGTCGACGCGACCTGAGCGGGGGGCGCGATGACGGACGATGCAGGCGCTTCGCCCGCTTCGGCGGCATCGATGGCCGCAGCGGCCGCAGCCAGCGGATCGCCATCCAGCGATTGGGTTTCGATCGCTTCGGCATCGGCCAGAACCGGGGTGTCGACTTCGGCTTCGACCGGCACTTCTTCGCGCCGCAGGGCCACGATCGACAGATCGGTGGGCGCGCCGGCCAGCATGCCCAATTCCTCGGCCGCATCCGACGACACCTGGATCGACGGGCCGGGGTTCGAACGTTCGCGCTTGAACAGCGCGCCAATCACGAACTTGTTGTTTTGCGTATTGCGGATGATCACCCGTTCGGGGTCGGTAGCGTCGTCATGGGCGACCCACACGCCACCCAGCGACGGGCGCCCATCCCACAGGCCCTGGCCGGTGGCCGAAAACACGTCGGGCGATTCCACGTCACGTTCGATCATTGTGGTGGCGTTTTCGCTTTGCGCGGCGCTGTCTGACCCCGGTTTTTTCTGGAATAACGGAAAGTTGGCGCCGTCTTCGCATCCGGCAACCGCCACCGCTGCGCTCAAGACCACCCATAATCTTGCTGCCCGAATACTTGCCATTTTGCCCCCTTGCAGACCCGGCCAATCCGGCCTGCCTGGTACGATCTGCTCAACTGTTTTTTCGCGGGCGTCCCGCGACTTTGGCCGCAGTCTAGCGGCGTCGCGCCAACATGGAAAGAGCGCGCCGCCAGCTCGGCGAAAATCAGCAGCCCGAAACACGCTTTCAGAATCGTGAGCAGCACGCTAGACAGCCCTTCGCCGGAGGAGTGGCAGAGTGGTCGAATGCACCGGTCTTGAAAACCGGCGTGCGTGAAAGCGTACCGTGGGTTCGAATCCCACCTCCTCCGCCACTTGCCCCTGCGAAAGCGTTCTCTCGATCCGGCTGCGGCCGGATTTTTCCGCGTTTTCAAAGGGGTTTGCAGAACCGGCTGAACACCAACGTGCCAGCAATCGGCACAAAATCCGTTCTCTCGGCGAGCTTTTCTCTGAACCTCATGACTTCTGCCATTTGGTGAATTTCTTATAGGGCGTTGAAAAAGAAGCATTTTCTGGAGCCGAGACCTGAGCACTTCGACGCAGGTGGCGTTCGGCGAGAAGGAACAGAAATCGAACCTTCGCTTCTTGCTGACCAGGCCGAAGCGATCAAGTTTCGGAGTTATTTTGTATTCCAGGGCACCAGAAGAAAGGGCGGATTGGGCCAGACTCTAGTTCCTCGTGGAAGAGAGATTCCGGGAGGCACAGCAAAGTCCGCGTAGTGATCAACAGACCGTTGGACATACCACATGAAGTGGGGCTATGTAAATAATTGAGCAAATCATGAGAAATCTCGCCCAATCAGGCAGAGACGGAGGAGGCAAAAATATGGGAACCAGTGAAGAGGCATTTCATTTTGTCGACCTCTTCGCTGGGCTGGGTGGCTTTCACGTCGCGCTCGAGGAGTTGGACGGGCGTGGTGTGTTCGCTGCAGAGAGGGAGCCTAAACTGAAGGCCCTCTATAAGGTCAATTTCGGTGTCGATGCTTGGGGTGACCTCAATGAGTTGAGCAGCGACGAAATCATAGCCCTCAATGTGCCCGATCACCACGTACTTACTGCAGGCTTTCCTTGCCAACCGTTCTCTAAAGCAGGAGACCAGCTGGGCTTTAAAGACACAAATCAGGGTAATCTCTTCTTCAAGGTGCACGACATTTTGCGCGTCAAGCGGCCACTCAATTTCATCTTGGAGAATGTTCCCAACATCCTAAAGCACGACGGCGGTCGCACTAAGACTACGATCATTCGCTTGTTGGAGGAACTCGGCTACTCCGTCGCTGTTGAGCACTTCTCGCCCCACGATTTCGGCATTCCACAGGTGCGAGACCGCGCATATTTTGTAGGGTCGCTACAGGGTCTCGATAATTTTGATTGGCCCGCGAAGCATAGAGGTCCAACCGAAATCCAATGGGTGCTGCGCCAAGAAGGGCATTCCGGGCGCGCCATCCCGGAACAGACGCTGCGAGCCATTGACATGTGGGGCGACTTCCTAAGGTGCTCTCCGGCTTCGCTGAAGCTGCCTTCTTTCCCAATCTGGTCGATGGAATTTGGGGCAACCTATCCCTACTTGGACGAGACACCGGCAGGGGTTTGGGTTCGCAGACCTGTCCGAGGTCTTAGCCGGATGGGTTTTAAGGGCAGCTTCGGCCAGTCTCTCGACTGCTCGCTCGACGAACAACTTACGAGGATACCTAGCCACGCTAACCGCCCAGGCGACTTGAATTTCCCGCAGTGGAAGCGGACTTTTATCAGGCAAAACCGCGAATTTTACCTAGCCAACCGCCACTGGATCGACCCTTGGATCTCAAGATGGAGCCCACAAAGCTTCTCGTCTAGCTTCCAGAAGATGGAGTGGAACGCGCAAGGTGAGAACCGTGACATCGACGACTTCGTGCTGCAGGTGCGTGCGTCAGGACTACGGATCAAGCGTCCCACTACCTCCCCAAGTCTTGTCTCCTTCACGCAGACCCAAGTGCCCATCCTCGGTGCCAACCTGGCCGGTGAACGTCGTTACATTACGCCAGCCGAATGCGCTGAACTTCAGAGCCTCGGAGGTATCCAACTGCCAGCGTCCGACATCGACGCGTACAAAGCTTTGGGGAACGCAGTGAACGCTCGCGTTGTCAAAGCAATTGCCGAACGGTTGTTGCACGGGCTCATCCGGCCCACGTCGAGCATAACCTCTGACCTCGAACCCTTAAGAGCTGCTGAATGACTGATCACATTGAACAAGAAAACGACTTCGACGAGGAAGACCAACGGGTTCTCTTCCTGGAGAGCATCGCCAACGGGCTGGCAACACTATCCGAGGCTTCTGACACGCCCGACGGCGTTCGCTCGGTTTCGTCAATTTTCAGCAGCAGTGACGTCGACTTCGCCTCTGCCTCGTGGATGAGCAAACTGGCTGAGGTTCAAGGCTGGCTGAGCCTAAGCGAGGACCTTCCGCTAACAGGCGGCGAACGATTCCTTCAGGCACTAATCGCTGAGTTCAACCTTGAACCGACCGACCTCCTTGCTCCCGGAGGTGTCAACCCGCCGCTGAGTCTTCGCGCGCTTGAGCGCCTAAACGAGCGTGTCGAAAAAGCGGTACGACTCCAGGGAAATTTTCTCGAAGAATTCGAGGCCAAGGGCACTAACCGCGCAACGGCAACCCAGTCATGGGCTGACGCTTGGGCCGAGATCGACGGGATCGAGGAAGTGGTAAGCCCAGAGCCTGTCACGGCAAAGGCCGACGTATGGCCGATCTACCAACTCACCATGAGGGCGCCCAACCTAACGCCGTCGTACCAGCGTGGTGATGTATGGACCAACAGCGACCGTCAGTCGTTGCTGGAGTCCATCTTGCGTGGTGTACCTTTGCCATCCATCATTTTGCTGCGAACCGGACCTTCGACACCGCATGAGGTCGTTGACGGCAAGCAGAGGCTCACGGCCATTCTCCGGTTTGTAGGAAAGCACCCTGTCGCAAAGCAGAAGGTTGCGGAGGTCACAGCTCGGCACAAAGATAAAAGATTCAACGAACAAGGACGTCTTGATGACCTGGGTAAGAGGAATCTGACAGATCTTTTCAACGACGATTACCCTGCGTTTCGCCGTGCCTGGAAAGCGCTAGAAGGCAGCCCACTTAAATCCGCAGATGAGAACGAATACTACTTCCCATTCAAGCTGCGAACGACCGGAGACGGCGGGCTGGTTGGCTCCTACCTTGAGCCTCTCCGCGGAAAGTACTACACGCAAATCAAGGCGCAGGTGATCGACGTCGCTGGTGAGCAAACCACCATTGAGTACCTGTTCGAGGGAACGGCACAGTACAAGATTCCCGTCATCGAATACACTAAGGCCAGTCAAGCCCAGATCCATGAAGTCTTTCGCCTCTACAACAAGCAGGGTGTGCACCTGAATGCTGAAGAGATCCGTAACGCCGTCTACCACGAGGTCGAACTTACACGCGCGACCCTAGCCGCCGCCGGCGACGCCGACCCAAACACTGATGTAGCCAAAATCTCCGGGTCGCTTGCCGGCATCCACGATCTTGACCGCCTTGGTGAGGCGCTGACAGACTACGGTTTTGGCGGCACGCGCTACAAGCGCACTAAGGTTCTCGCCTGGGTCATCTCTGTCTTGGTGCATGACACCAAAGAAAAAGACTTGGCATCGACTAGCCGTAACATCGACCAGTTGCTGATCGCGATCCAGAAGAACAAGCAGCACCCGCTAGCCGACTCATCGACATTAAACAAGCTGTTCACGCTGCTGCTACACGCTGTCGAACTCCACTCAGCGCACGATGAGTTGTGGTCTGATCAGTTCAAGGATGGCGGCAAGGGCGCCAAGTGGCAGGAACTCCAACTCGTAGGTTCACTGGTCGGCATTGCCATGGCCTTAGCGGCCTCGCCAGACGACATCGAGGATCGCATCGAGGCTAACGCTGATACTATCCGAACAGCGAGCGAGCAAGCTGAGGACTGGGAACGTCCCGAAAAGACGCAGACGAAAACTCAGTGGGATTACATCGCCAAGATTAGCAAAAGTCTCCTCGAACTGTTGGAAATCGACCCTGATCAAGCAGCTGAGGCAGTGCGTCTGCAGTTTGGAACCTCTGGGTACGCGTCGTTGCAGCGGATGCGCATCGAACCGAAGAGTTGAGAGCGGTGCCAGGACATTCCCCACTCGTCGAGCACGTCTACTTCAATCCACCCGCTCCCCAAGAGGTGGACTCTTGGTGGGCAAGGTACAAGGCTCAACTCGCCGGCTTGACCGACACAGCGCGTGCCGCAGTTGAGGCAGACTCTCGCTACATTTTGCAGCGCGGAATATTGGCGGCCGACACCGCGAAGCCCGACGAGTGGTCATTCCGCCGCTCGCGCACGGGACTCGTCATGGGCTCTGTTCAGTCTGGCAAGACCGCTTCAATGCTGGGTGTCTCAGCCTTGGCCATCGACAACGGTCTCGACATTATCGTTGTACTCGCCGGGACCCGCCTCTCCTTGTGGCGCCAGACTTATCAGAGGCTGCTGCAGCAGTTGGACTCTGGCGAGGAAAACGCACAGAAAGTTAAACGCCGCCTGCTGTGTCCTGCGCCTGGCATCGCTCTGTCAGAACAGGCCCACTCGCTGACAACCACCTACCGTTTGTCGTCTGCACAGGTTCGAAAACGGCTGCGTCAGGGCATGCCTCTGATCATCGTGGCGATGAAGCAGACTGACCATCTACATGCCCTGGCAGCAAGCCTCCGTGACAACGTTTTCAAAGAAGTTAACGAGCTTGGTCGCACCGTCCACATGCTCGTGCTTGACGATGAGGCCGACGATGGCTCGATTCTCGACGCCATAGTTGAGTCCTCGCAGGACCCCATTTACGGCAACCTGAAGCAGATCCCGCGTGCGATCGCCAACCTCTGGGATCCTCCACAAGGTTCGCCTGCGAATCTCTTCTCGACCTACATCGCCTACACGGCGACCCCCCAGGCCAACCTCCTTCAGGAGGACCACAACCCCCTGGCACCACGAGACTTCCTGATCTCTCTTCGCACGCCGCTTGACGTCGGCCATCCCGTAGATACCACCGACCCTGGCAATCTCGATGCCCCTCGCTCATCGACTTACCCCGAGGCGGCTGGGATTCGTTCTTGCTACACCGGCGGTGAGGTTTTCTATCGCCGCGCGAAAGCAGCTAAACTTTGCGTGCCCACAACCGACTCCGTGCAGCAGGACCTCGCCGACGCCGTCCGAGCGTTTTTAGTAGCGGGGGCCATCCGCCTATACCGCTCTGGCAAGCTCGGCCCAGCGTCCGCACTCGCAATGCAGTTCGACACCAGGGAAGAAGCCCTTACTAAAGTGACTTCACCGCACTCGATGCTGTATCACCCCTCTGCTGCAATCCAGCACCACTTCAAGGGTGCTGAGGACCTCTTGATTTGGGCGGGGATTCAGGATCGAGCCACGGCTCGAGATATCCTGGAAGCTGGAGATACCGGGCTTCCGCAAACCTTGGTGGAACAACTGCTGGCAGACCCCGCCCCATGGGCGCAATGGCTCGAAAAGTATCGTGCCTCCGCAAAAGTAGTCGAGGAGGAGTTCGACGTTCTGCCACCGGCGAGTTTCCCGGACTGGCAGACTGTCGAAGATCTATTGGTTAGGGAGGTGATACCTGGAACTAGGATCGCCGTGGTCAACAGCGACCCTAACGCTGACGATCGCCCTGTCTACGCACCGATCCAGGATGCCGAAACCGGCAAATGGAAAGCAGCTCGTGACCTTTGCACGATCTTCGTCTCAGGAAATGTAATGGCCCGGGGGCTGACACTGGAAGGGATGACCACAGCGTTGTTTCAGCGCTCATCGGCCAACCCGTTGGCAGACACCCAGATGCAGATGCAGCGCTGGTTCGGTTACCGAGGGTCATATATTGAGATGTGCCGCGTCTTCGCCTCCAGCGACCAACTCTCCCTCTTCAGTGCTTATCACGATGTCGACGAAGCGGTTCGAACTGCCATCATTGAGCGTATGATGAGCGACACGCCCAAACCTACCGTCTTGCAGGGGCTCAATTTCGAAGCCACAGGCAAGATCGCAGGCCTGGGTAACCTTCCACTATCACCGGGTGCGCGCCCCTTCGTTACGGTCATCAATGACAGCCACCGGGCGGATCCCAATGCAGACGTCGTGGCTGGACTCTTTGTTCGGCCATCCGAATCCAGCGACCTCACTGTCGCCAATGTGCTGCGGGGCCGAATCCTAAATGATCCACTCGAATTGACCGAGGCCGCCGAACTCTTAGATAGTCTTACTTTCGCGGATTACCGTCCTGGAAACGAGGGACTTTACGCGGAATTCTGGAGCGATATCGAAGCCCGTGCAAACGCAGTCGCCCCACTAGCGGACTCACCTTTCTATCGACCCCCGGTAAGGCATAGTGAGGGAGACCAGCCGAGGCGAGCCTGTCCCTATGCGATCGCCGCTTATCTTCGACTTTGGTCGGCCAGCCTCTCTCGGTCGATTCCGGGCCTATTTGTCACCGGCCAGCCCAGCGATCTGTGGTCCTACGCTGACTTGACCCGCAAGAACGCCGAGCGACCACGATTCTGGATCGGCATTCGATATGGAGGCGGTGCTACCATATCGAAAAGCCCGTTGGCACGGCTTCCATTTAAAATACGCGCCACCACAAAGAGGGTAGCAGGAGGCGAACTCAAGACCACTTGGGGTGCGAGTGACCCCAACGCCGGTCCGGGCCAGTATCGCGGCGACGTCTATTTCGACTACTACCACCGTAGCGCTGAAGTGCCGTCGAGCAGCAACACAGGATGGCGACCCAGCGGTTCCGACGGTCAAATTCTCTTTTACGTCAATCAGCATTCGGACGACGAGCATCCCACTGTCGCAGTTGGAGTCTGTCTTCCTGCGGGAGGTCCAGAGCAGTTTTCCGCCACCCGTGCTGGCGCTTCCATCGTTTAGAAGGAATTCTCATGACCAGCTACGAAGCAGTTCTAAACCAGATCAACACCGTTCCGGCGGGCACAAATGGAGATGACCGAGCCATTACTTGGTTGACGGATGCGAAGGTGGTCGGGATCGCTAGGAATAGTCGCGGCCATTTGGAGCTGTTCCTTGCAGGCGACGAGTTAAGGCCCCGGACCGGCGCGGTGAAGACTGCGCTTCACTACCACTCCTGGCACCGTGAAACTCTGCCTCCGCTGAACGCAAACCGCATTTGCTTGCCTGCGCTGGGGCATTTCGACCAGGTCGGTGCATTTATTGCCGCTGAACTGCTGCGCGAGAAGGCAGATGCCAATTTGGAGCGCGCCTTTGCCGTCACCGAGCCGCTGATCGAACTTGCCATTAAGCGCTTGGAAATCTCCGAGAATGCGATCCTCGGACTTATCGGGGAACTGCTACTACTCGACGCTCTTTGCCGACGGGCGACTGATCCTCAGGTCGGACCAATCGTGCAAGCTTGGGATGGTTGGCGCCGCTCGGCAAGGGACTTCATATGGGAAGGCACGGGCGTAGAAATAAAAACCACTACTGGCACCACCTCAAGTCATGCCATCCATGGCATCCACCAGATTGAACCTACCCCTGCCAGTGATGACACGGCAGGTGAATCGCATCTGCTCCTCGTAAGCATCGGCCTGTGCCAAGCCGATCTCAATGCGCCAGCTTTGTCGATCCCTTCCTTGGTGGAGAGCATTCTGGAGCGTCTCATCGCCACCGGAGCTGGCGGCTTGGTCGACGAGTTCCTCAAGCGCGTGTCTGTTTACGGCACGGAGTCCGGCATCGGGTACGAGCATGCCACGATGGTCAACGAAGCACCGTTTACGACTAAATTTGGCGTGACCTTTGTTCGTGGGTACGACATGGCAGACCCAGGAGTTGAGGTCCTGAGGCGCGATGACGTTATCACCCATCAGCATGTGGATGCCCAGTCGGTCACTTTCCGCATGGAGCTTCCCGCTATGATCAGCTCGAAAAATCCCATCGTAGGTGTCCGAGGCGTCGTGGAAGCGATCCTGAGACTGCACAGTTAGGGACTGTTCACTTCTGAGCAAAGCTGACCCTCGAAGGACTGGTTGGCCATGGCTTGGATGGCCGTCCTACGCGCGGCCCTAGATGTCAGCTTCAGTGAAGCTGCAGAGTAGCTAATCGCGAAACGGCCAACGGCAGCTGAGGGCCGTTCACGTCGTTTCTTTCTTCGAAAACTGTTGTTTCTCCCACTCAACTGGAAAAGGCTCCAGCACCCTCACCAGTGTCACTTCCCGCCCCTGTTGCCCGTCTAGGATCGCCTCAACGATCTCGGGCGCGAGCAGGGTCAGACGCAGGACGCGTGTCATGTACGAGGACGCAATCCCCTCGTGTTCCGCCAGTTCTGCGATGGTGGTGAACTCACCCGTTTCCAGTATCCGCTTCCACCGGAACGCTCGCGCGAGCGCCTTGACGAGAGTGCTGTCGGTCCGGCGCAGTCGGGGAGCGCCCTCTGGCAGTTGCATCTCCTTTCGCCCGCCGCGCTTCACGACGTGGAATGGTATATGCAGCGTCACGGTGTCCGGGATCGACGTCCCGCTGGTCATGCCGCCGCCTCGATGTCGCCTGCAAGCATCTCGAGCGCAAGGCCACTGAGACCGTCGACGCGCAGCCGCACGTTGAGGCCTTCCGTCCCGATCTCCACTCGCTCCACCAGAAGCGCCACGATGCGGGTCCGCTCTGCGGGGAAGAGTTCATCCCACAGCGGATCGATCTGCTGCAACGCGGCGCGGGCGTCTTCTTCGGTGATGTCGCCGTCATGCGCTCGGGTCGCCTTCCACGTCCCGGCCACGATCTCAGGCTGGCGGAACACTGCACGAAGCTGGTCGACGACGGCGGCTTCTATCTCGCCCGCTGGGACACGGCCCACGGGACACGATCCGGAGCCGTGCTTCAAAACTGTCTGACTGACATAGTACCGGTAAAGCTTGCCGCCCTTGCGCGTGTGAGTCGGCGAGAACGCCGCGCCATCGGGGCCGTAGAGCAACCCTTTGAGCAGCGCGGGTGTATCGGCGCGCGTGCGGGCGGCGCGCTTGCGGGGGCTCTCCTTCAGGATAGCGTGGACCTTGTCCCAAACACCCATGTCGATGATGGCATCATGCTCGCCGGGATAGCTGTCGCCCTTGTGCACGGCCTCGCCGATATAGGCGCGGTTGCTCAGCATGCGGTAGAGGTACTTCTTGTCGATCCGGTTGCCACGCGGTGTGCGGATGCCCCGATTTGCAACTTCGCGGGCCAGCTCTGTGCCCGACCCGATCTCGAGGAACCGGGCGAAAATCCAGCGGACATGTGCGGCGCGCTCGTCGTCGATGACAAGCTTCCGGTTTTCAACGCAATAACCGAAGGGCGGAACCCCGCCCATCCACATCCCTTTCTTTCGACTCGCAGCGACCTTGTCGCGGATGCGCTCCGCCGTCACCTCGCGCTCGAACTGCGCGAAGGACAGCAGGATGTTCAGCGTCAACCGCCCCATCGACGTGGTTGTGTTGAACGACTGCGTGACCGACACGAAGGTCACATCATTGCGGTCGAAGACTTCCACTAGCTTGGCGAAATCCGCCAGCGAGCGGCTGAGGCGGTCGATTTTATAAACGACCACCACGTCGACGAGGCCGTCCTCAATGTCCGCTATCAACAGCTTCAGGCCGGGGCGGTCCAGCGTGCCGCCGGAGATGCCACCGTCGTCATACTGATCACGGACCAGTACCCAGCCCTCGGAGCGCTGGCTCGCGATATAGGCTTCGCAGGCCTCGCGTTGCGCGTGCAGGCTGTTGAATTCCTGCTCGAGCCCTTCCTCGGAGGATTTCCGCGTGTAGATCGCGCAGCGCAGCTTCCGGATAATCGGCTTGGTCATGCGCCCCTCCGATGGTTTTTCAGTCCAAAGAAGACCCAGCCGTTCCAGCGTGTGCCGGTGATGGCGCGGGCAATGGCTGAGAGCGATTTGTAGGGGCGACCCTGCCAGTCGAAGCCGTTGGCGGTCACGGTGACGACATGCTCGATGCCCTGCCATTCGCGGATCAACCTCGTCCCGACGATGGGCGTCAGATCGGCCCGGATGCGGCTCTTTTTGCGATCACCGCCATCAAGTTTTTCGCCAAGGGCCTCCAGCCTTTTCACCGTGTCCGGCTTCAGGCCGCCGTAGGCCAGTTCCTGGATGCGGTAGGCCAGGCGACTTTCCAGATAGCGCCGGTTAAACGGCGGCGGCTCGCTGTCGAACAAGTCGCGCCATTGCTGCTTCAGGTCTGGCGTCGAGGTGGTCTTGAGCGCGGCCAGGCGGGCGGGAATGGGATCTTGTTTGGTCATGCGTTTCTCCGGTGAGTTGGAGTTGCATGACGCCATTCGTTGGCTGGATAGTGTAGGCTACTTTCTCCAATTTCGTCAGATACTTCCGCCCGATTATGCATCCGTAATCGAACCAGCCCGACAGCCAGCAGGGCGCACAACTCGGCGCGGCGTTCCGCGGGCGTCATATAGTCGGGTGGCAAGGGGTTGGGTCGTTTCATGTCTAGGGCGGCCGTGCTTGCTGGTGTCGTCACCAACCAAAAGCCACCTGGCAGCCCTTTGTGGGACATGCGCTTTGGACTGCCAACCGAAATGCGAACAGGTAGTGAACATCGACCCTTGTGGAACTGCCTTTCGTCAACGATTATCGGAGGTTGAATCAAGTTGAGAGACAGCATGCATTGAGAGGTTAGTTCATGGCGCGCAAAGCAATTCCGATCGGTCCAAATATTCTTGCGTTGATCGAAGATGCGCGCATCGACCTTGCTCGAGCAGCGCTTGCCGTCCGAGAGGGCGAAAACGAGCCAGATTTCGCCCTGCCACATAACCCATCTGACCTGACAGATGATGGTGCCGTGGAGGCGTTTCGGCTGGACCTCATCCAAACGCTCTCTGAATTTGACCAGGACGAACTGCGACCGGCAGAGCAACGATCACGCCGAATCCGGGCGCTCGCCGACGGAAAGGGCGTGACCTCCCTCATGACCATTGTCGACCAGCAACTTGATGATGCGCAGTCGCAGGAGTTCGACCGGCAGCCAGACCAGCTCTGCAGAAGCATTTGGACCTATCTCAATGCGCGTGAAACGTTTGAGGACGCGGAAAGCTTTCATTTTGCACGACAGTTTCGTGAGCACGGAAAGCTATATGACGCCTTCGAGGTCGAACTCGAAAACCATGTCGCCCTCGATGCGACCGCAATCGACGAGGTGGTGCTGGCAGCCAAGATCAAGGGGGTGCTCGAACTGAAACCCGAGATTTCCTGCACGGTGAAAGCGCTCGATCTGCCCGCAACTGAAACACACCCGGCGTCCATCATGTTGATCGTCCGGCATGGCGGGCCGCTGTCCAGCGTCTATGACCATCGACATGACGGACGCAGGGGAACCATCTACTATCGTCCACCCAACGAGGCGACGCTTATTTACACGCCGTCGCTCCGCCAGATTGAGGTCTGCGCGGACAGCCCCGTGGTGCGCCAGACGGTTAGCGACTCGTTCGCCGAAGTTGCCCTCGGCCACGACATCTCGCAAAAACCGCTGACGTGGAAGCGTTACAACCTCTCGCGGTTTCGTACCTCGCTTCGTCTGCAGCCGCCGGAAATCGATGGTTATGCATTCGCGTTTGTCCGCGTCGTGGAAGCCGAGATCCGGCTCGGGATCTGGCGCCGCAAGCTGCAACTGAAGGTCGCCGTAGATGACGATATTGAAGAGGTTGCGGACAAGTATCTTGGGGCCCGGAACATCTTTCGGCGCGCGGAAGCGTTCAGTCGGATTGCCATTGCTGTCGCCTACAACCGTGTCGGTGATGAAAAGGAGCGGACGCTCAATCTCACGATCTCCGGCACGAAGAGCTGTAACCTGCAAAGCAAGACGGATCCCGAAGAGCGCGCCCTGGGATTCGCTCTATTGAAAGAATTGGGGATCCTGAGCGCATTCCGGCAGATCGCGCCCGATGACCTTCAGACAATCTTCCCCCAACTGGTGCAACTCCATGACCGCGTTGAAGATGAGGTCAGCGGAGGATACTTGCTGGAACTCGGGCTCGACGCCAGTCGCCTGATCGAGGGTGGGCTGCTTGAGCGACGCGACCGTCAGGATGTGGTCCTGATCGACGATGACGACCTCGACGGCGAAGGCACCGTGAAGCCGTCGGCGACAGAGGGCATGGTCAACACGGTGGGCCCGTTCGGCGAGGACGCAGGCAAGCGCCCGGTGTCGGATGTCGAGATGTTCGCGATTAACGGCCAATGGCTTCACGAGACCATCATGCGGCTGATAAAGCCGCTGTTGAGCAAGCGAACAGCCCAGATCCTCGACCCGGACCTGACCATGCTCGGCGCAATGCGGGTGGATGGTGCCGAGGTGCCCGTCTATTTCGCCCGGCGCCTAAATGACCCGAAAACTGCCCAAAGGCTGGACCTGGCTTTGCGCGCGCGAGACACAGCTGGCGTCGGCATCATCCTCGCGGCCAGTGAGGAAATGCCATCGCATCTCGGCTCCAACGTGGTTGTGCCACTTCTATCCCATCTCGCAGCGGCCGACGAGGAGTTCCTGTTCGCCCGCGACAGCATCGAACTCGCATATCGAAACAACCTCTCGCTCGCACGCGGGGGCGTGTCGCCGCGGGTCGTCCGGACAGGTGCGCAGTCTGGCACCCTGTTCATTCCGGGAAAGGCGCCGCTGCACCTCACCGGGAACGATCAACTTACAATCTTCGAACGCCTTGTTGTCGCCGCCGGGAAAGGCAGTCCTGATATTCAGGTCAAAGCGCTGATGGAAGGCTTCGAATCCAGAAGTCCCCAACAGACGTTCCGGAAAAACATGTGGGACAGCATCCGGGACGTCTATATCGGCAAGGGTGCAAAGAACGGATACTGGCGTCTGGTGCTCGCCGAGCAACCGACCGAAAACGTCTCCGATGCGCTGGCCGAAGGGCCCGTCTAACGTCGGTCTAACATGCGCCGGGAGACGGTCTAACAAATCGTTGATTATTGGAAAGGCTCACTCAGTCAGAGGAGCACTTCCATGCCGACTCCCGATACTTCCCGCCAGGTAGCCCAGATGAGCTGGACCGGCGGCGCACAATCAAACCCCAACCCTTTGAGACCGGAATGGCGCTGCACGCGCTGTGACAAGCTGCTCGGCGTCTGCCGGGACGGCCGTATGCACCTGCGTTTTGCACGGGGACACGAATATCTCGTGGGCTTTCCAGTTCAGGCCACCTGCCGCGGCTGTGGCACGCTGAACCAGGCGCAACCACCCGTGCGCTGAGGCGCGCATCTCTCCAATTCCCTGAAATCGCAGAGACGCACGACGTCCTGACCTGGCCACGAGAAGGCGCTGGACGCCTGGCCGCAAGGCAGGCGTCCAATGTCTATCGCGTGGCACGAGATCCGTGATCACCTCATGTTGTCCTCTTCCACTCTCAATTTCCAAAGGAACTTCGAAGCCCTTCGGCGCATCAGCGAACCGCTCGCGCATTTCGCTGATCCGGCTGCATTGCTGGACACGCTGCAAGTCGGCAGCCGCGGGCCAGATGAGAAGAACCGAATATTGGTTGCTCTGGTCCGGGCTGCACAGTCTGGCGACGAGGCCGCCGATTGTGCCCTGACGCTCATGCTGCTGGCGCTCTGGCCGGGGCTGGATGCCGTTCGGCGCAGATCGACCTGGCGCAGGATCGGCACCGGTGACGAGGTTGCATCTGAAATCCTGGCACGGGCCTCCGAGGCCATTCGCTGTCTGGATCTGCAGCGCGTCAACTGGATCGCTTCCACCATCCTCCGAAACATCGAGCGCGACCTGATCAGAACGCGTCAACGCGAGGACAGGCACCAGAACCAGCTTACCGACGCTGATCCCGATGAAACCCCGTCTGACGGCGAAGCGCCAGCCAGCGCCAGCCCGGCACTGCTCCACCGCGATCTCGTCCGCATCGTCGGCAAGGATTCTGATCTGGTGATCCGCGTGGCCGTCGACGGGTTCTCGCAGGCTGAGGTCGCATCGGAGTTGGGGCTGTCTGAGGCGGCGACACGCAAACGCTATCAGCGGGCGACCCGGCGATTGCGCGACGCCCTGCAAGAATTTCGCTGAGCCGATGTCCCGATCCCTGCAGCGCGGTGGCTTTTCCCATTCAGACGCCACC
>NZ_JBNFVY010000013.1:0-63785 GCF_049943335.1 Aliiroseovarius sp. PTFE2010 | reverse complement strand
CACGCGCGTGCCGTCGATGTCAATCGCGTTGAACCCGCGCCCCAGCCGGATCACGGCGGCGCGCAACCCGCCGTCGCGCACGATCAGGTTCGATCCGACGCCCATCGGAAACACCGGCACATCGCGCGGCAGATCGCGCAGGAAATCGGCCAGGTCGTCCACGTCGGCGGGTTGGAACAGCACATCCGCCGGCCCGCCCACGCGCAACCACGTCAGATCCTTCAAGGGGCGCTGTTCGCTCAGAGCGCCGCGCACGGCAGGCCAGTTTGTCATCGTTCATTCCCACTTGCTCGGCGCTGCGCGAACCATCCCGGCGCGCCGCGGCGCGGCCCCGATACCCAAAGATCGCGCACACGCCAATGGAACGCAACGAACCGGGGGGCCACGCTCATTTCCCGATCTGCCGCTGCATCCAGCGCCCCAGGTACCGAACCGGCCAGCGCAGCATCGACATCCCTGCCGCCAGGGCGATCAGCCCGAAAAAGGGGCCGTTTTCCAAGGTGATCCACCCCAGCAACGGAATGCCCACCGCGATCAGCGCATAGGCCTGCGGCCAGTGTTTGCGCCTAGACGGCACCATGGCCACAAGGTTCGCCACAATGGCCCATACGAAGAATGCGACAACAGACCAGGTCATGACAGTTTCGCCCGAATGTATCGCGCCAGATGCGCCAGTGGCTTGCGAAACAGCGACACCGCCGCAATCAGCGCCACCACGACAGCCCAGCCGCCATGGGCCCGGCCAAGCATGGCCAGCAGGAAGGGAAAGGCAACCAGCAGCAACGTGCCCGGCGCGTATTGATACCGCATCGGCAGGAACGCCACGATGGTACATCCGATGGCCCAGAGGCAGGCAAAGATCAACGCCCCGCTCATGTCAATGCGCCCCCATGTCGAACCCGCCAAGCGACGCGGCGAACGCCCCGACGCAGGCCAGTAGCCCCAGATACGGCACGATGGTCCAGACGCGGAACGGGGCCGCCGGAACGCGGCGCTTGAGCACGATCAGCGACAGGTTCACCACCGAAAACACAAAGAGCAACGCGATCGACGCAAACTCGGCCAGCGTCGCCACCGGCAACGCAAGCGCCGCGCCAACCAGCGCCGCCCCCAGCAGCAAGGTGGCCAGCACTGGCGTGCCAAAGCGCGGATGGGCATGGTAGAACACGCGCAACAGCGTCGATCTCCGCCCCAGACCAAAGAGCACCCGGCTGGCCATGACAATCTGCGCAAGAACGCCGTTCAAAGACGCAAACACCGCAATGGCCGCCAGGAACGCCGCGCTGCGCCCGGTTGCGGTTTCCCACACCAACGCCAAGGGGCGTTCAGAGGTTGCAATGATCTCTTGCGGGACGGTTCGCACCGCGGCAAGCGATACCAGAGCATAGAGCGCCGCGGTCACGGCCAGCGCAATCAGGATCGCGGCGGGCATGTTGCGCCCGGGATTCTTGGCCTCTTCGGCCATGTTGACCAGATCGTCAAACCCGATGAACGCAAAGAACGCAAAGATCGACGCGCCGAATATGCCCGGCCAATAGGGCGCGGGCGGGGCGGACCAATCGGCGACCGACTCGCCCTGAAAACCGGCCCAGACGACCAGCCCCAACCCGACCACTTCGATCACGGTGAACAGACCGGCCAGCGCCAGCGATTCCATTACGCCGATGACGGCCACCAGCGTCAGCGCCAGCCCCAGGCCGATAACCCCGACCGCGAACGGAATATCGACGATGGACGTCAGATATCCCACCCCGCCGCGCAGGACCGCCGCGCCCGCCACAGTGCCGACGATGATGTTGATCCAGCCGACCAGCATCGACAAGGAATGGCTGCGCAGCCCCAATTCGACGTAGACACTGTCGCCCGCGGCCTCGGGGATGCGGGTTGATAGCTCTGAAAAGCTCAACGCGGTGGGCACCGCGACCAGCCCGGCCAGCAAAAACGACACCGGCGCCCAGACCCCGGCTTCGCCAATGGCTGTGCCGACCAGCACATAAATGCCCGCCCCCACCATGACGCCAATGCCGTAAAGGGTCAGCAGCCCCAGCCCGATTTTGCGATCTAGCGCTTCAAGCGCAATGGGTTTTGCCCCGCGCGCTGTCACGTCAACCACCCAAACGCTTTGGCAGGTTGTTGGCCCAGGCGCTGATTGTCCCGGCCCCAAGGCACACGACAATGTCACCCGGGCGGGCCTGTTCGCGGACCAGACGCTCCAGGTCGTCTTCGCTGACGACGGCGCGGGCATGGCGATGACCGTGACGGATCAACCCTTCGATCAGATCCTCGCGCGCGGCGCCGGGGATCGGATCTTCGCCCGCTGCAAACACCTCGGCGATGCCGACCACGTCAGCTTCGTTGAAACATGTGCAGAAATCTTCGAACAGCGAATGCAGGCGCGAATAGCGGTGCGGCTGGTGCACGGCGATGACGCGCCCTTCGCTGGCCTGACGCGCGGCCTTCAGAACGGCGGCGATTTCCACCGGGTGGTGGCCATAATCATCAATGATCGTCACGCCGTTCACTTCGCCCACCTTGGTAAAGCGCCGGTTCACGCCGCCGAAATCGGCCAGCGCGTCGCGGATTTCATCGCGCTTCATCCCCAGGTGGCGCGCAACGGCTACAGCGGCCAAGGCGTTTGACACATTGTGATCGCCCGGCATGGGCAGGACGCAACCTTCGATCACCGTCCCATCCCCGGACAGGGCGATGTCGAAATGGGCGGCGCCCTTTTTATAGCTCAGGTTCACCGCACGCACATCGGCCTGCGCGTTGAACCCAAAGGTGACCACGCGCCGATCGGTGATCTTGCCCACAAGCGCCTGCACCTCGGGGTGATCGGTGCAACACACGGCCAGCCCATAAAAGGGAATGTTCGACACGAAATCGTAGAAGCCTTTGCGCAGGGCATCGAAATCGCCCCAGTGCTCCATATGTTCGGGGTCGATGTTGGTGACGATGGCAATCGTGGCCGGCAGACGATTGAACGTCCCGTCGCTTTCGTCGGCCTCGACGACCATCCATTCGCCCTGCCCCACCCGCGCGTTCGATCCATAGGCGTGGATGATGCCGCCGTTGATCACCGTGGGATCAATCCCGCCCGCGTCCAGCAGCGTGGCGACCATGGTGGTGGTTGTCGTCTTGCCATGGGTGCCGGCCACCGCGATGTTCGATCGCAGGCGCATCAGCTCGGCCAGCATCTCGGCGCGGCGGACCACCGGCAGGCCCATCTTGCGCGCCGCATCCAGTTCCGCATTGCCCGGTTTGATGGCCGAGGAAATCACCACCACCTCGGCGTTTTCCAGATTTTCGGCGCGCTGGCCTTCGTAGATCGTCGCGCCCTTTTCCTTGAGCCGGTCGGTGATTTTCGACGCCTTCAGATCCGACCCCTGCACGGTATAGCCATGGTTCAGCAAGACCTCGGCAATCCCCGACATGCCGATCCCGCCGATGCCCACAAAGTGAATGGCGCCCATTTCAGTGGGCAGTTTCGTGGCGGCAGCGTTCATGCGGAAATGTCCTTTGCGGCAAGGGTTTCGACCAGGTCGGCAAGTTCGACCGCGGCGTTTGGTTTTCCGACGCCCAGGGCGGCCCTGGCCATGCGGTTCGCAGCGTCAGGCTGCATGAATATCGTTTCGATCTGAGACGCAAGGGTCGCAGGGGTCAATTTGCTCTCGGGCACCATGATTGCCGCCCCCGCGGCCACCAGCCCACGCGCGTTTGCCGTCTGGTGATCGCCCGTCGCGGCCGCATAGGGGATCAGGATCGACGGGCGCCCGATCACCGACAGGTCGGCCACAGACGACGCACCCGACCGGCTGATCACCAGTTGCGCTTCGGCTATGCGCTTGGGAATGTCGGAAAAGAACGGCTGCACATCGGCTTTGATCCCTGCCTCGCCATAGGCGGCGACGACGCGGTCGTGGTCTTCGGGGCGGGCCTGATGGGCGACGCGCAGGTACTGGCGCATGCCCTCTGGCAGTTGGGCGATGGCCGCAGGCACCGTGTCGGACAGGACCCGCGCGCCCTGGCTGCCGCCAATGACAACGATCGACATAGGATAATCGCCCGGCACGATATAGGGCGCCGCCGCGCGAGCCAGAACCGCGCCGCGCACCGGGTTGCCGGTGTGCAGGCCATTGATGCCCTCGGGCAGGTCTGTGGGCCAGGTGCCGCAAGCCACAAGGCCCACGCGTTTGGCAAACACCCGGTTGACCCGGCCCAGAATGCCGTTTTGTTCGTGAATGGCGCGCGGAAGGCGCAACACGGTGGCCGCCCCAAGCGCCGGGATCGACGGGTAACCGCCAAATCCGATCACGGCCGCCGGGCGATCACGCAGCATTTTCCAGCCCGCGCTGACGACCCCGCCCAATATTCGAAAAGGGACAGCCGCTTTGGCCAAAAGGCCACCGCGGGCAAATGTGGCCGACGACATTTGTTCGATTTGTACCGCATGCGAAAACCCGCCCGTGTAACGCGCGCCGCGCGCATCGGTCGACAGTTTTACCCGCCAGCCACGGCGCAACATCTCTTCGGACAGGGCCTGGGCGGGGAACATGTGCCCCCCTGTGCCCCCTGCTGCAATAATGAGAAGTGGCTGCGCCATCAGCGCCCCCTGTTGATCAGGACATCGCCGATTTCACCCTGCGGGCGCGTCCGGGTAAAGGCCAACAGCATCCCAAGCGCGATGCCCGACGCAATCACCGATGACCCGCCATAGCTGACGAATGGCAGCGTCATGCCCTTGGCGGGCAACAACCGAACCGCCACGCCCATGTTGATCATCGCCTGAACACCGAACATGCAGGCCAGACCCGTTCCTGCCAGCCGAATGAAGGGATCACGCTCGCGCATCAAACGCCAGAGCGAGCGCGCCGTGATGGTCGCAAACAGCATGATGATCACCAGCACCAGCAGCAGCCCGTATTCTTCGGCCGCCACAGCGATGATAAAGTCTGTATGCGCATCGGGCAGAGACCATTTGACACGGCCTTCCCCAACCCCGACGCCCAAAAAGCCGCCTTCCTGGATTGCGTTGGTGGCATAGCCCAGCTGGGTGCGCGGATCGATATCGGGGTTCAGAAACCCGTCGATGCGCCGCGCGAAGTGCTGCGAATTGTTGTAGGCAAAGACCCCGACACTGACCACAGCGCCCGCCAGCCCGACCAACAGCGCAATCGGCGCCCCGGCCACGAAATACATCACGCCCCAGCCGAACAGGATCAGGCTGGCCTGACCGAAATCGGGTTGCAGCGCCAGCATCAGCACGATCGCGCACATCAGGAAAAAGGAATAGAGCCGCCCCGGCGGGCCGTTGATCTCTTGCGCGGCGGCCATCAGCCAGGCGCTCATGATGATAAAGGCGGGCTTGAGAAACTCGGACGGCTGCACCGAGGCAAATCCGAAACTGTACCAGCGCACCGCCCCCTTGCCGAAATCGGTCCCAAAGATCGGCAGGAACGCCAGCGCCACAAAGGCCGCCCCGAACCCCAGCACCCCCAGACGGCGCACCAGCGTGGGCGACATCATCGTGGTCGCGATCATCACGACCAGCGCGACACCGCCGAAAAACGCCTGTCGTTGCACGTAATAGAACTGCGGCAGATTGTTCTTTTCCGCCAGCGGCACCGAAGCCGCCAGCCCCAGCAGCAGGCCCACACCGAACAAAAGCAGCACGCACGAAAGCGACCACTTGTCGATTGTCCGCCACCAGCGTGGAAGAATCGGCTCGCCGTCCCGCGTCGGGACCGTGCCGTACACCATCTCAGTCATAGATACCGCTCAAACTGCCTCAGTCGCCCGGTTTTCCGGGTCTACCTGCATCCTAGCGGGATTTTCACGCTGTGGCCAGCTTTTTGGCGCCCCGTGCGCGGACGGAACCAAGGCCGCGCCAAGGCGTTCAATGTCCAGCAACAGTTGACGAGGATGCCATGTTGAGCGCGCGAGGCGGCAAGGGGGAATGGAACCGGACAAACCGCGTCAGGGCCGCCCCCTGGCCTGCCCCCGCCAGCGCGACGGCTACCATCTGGCCGGGCAGCGCGGGGCCTGACATGACACCGGCAACCGTCCCCACTGGCCTGGTCTATTATCCCGACGATCGCCCGGGGATTTCGCGGCGTCGCTGCAAGCCGTAGCATTGAACACGTCCTGGTTAGTAGCAAACCAGGGTCGCGCATCAAAGCAGGCTGCTATCACATCCAGAACGTGAACTTGCTTCACTCCCGCTACCACCAGTTCATCAAGCCATTTTGTGGCCCGGCAACGAAGAACCTGAACGGTTACGTAAGGTGGCTGGAGGCTCGGTTGGCGGGGATGAAACCCGCCGATGTCATTCGAACCTCGTAACGCGTCACCGTAGTTGTCCTACGTCAGTCAACGACGGCCTGTCGTGCGCATCTTGAACCGCATTCATGCGCTTGCAGTGTTTTCGCGAAGCCCTTGGCCGAAAACTCTGACGTATCATATGAGAGCAATCGAGACGCCCCACTTCTTTCAAAAGGGCTTGCTTGGAGGAAAGCTCGTGTATTCGTCTCCACTTGATTTGTGCATGACCCCACGGAGGCGTATCGAAGATCCGCCCTTAGAAGTGATTGTTATTTGAAGGGGGTGTTTTGGTGTGATCGCTCCACCCACCGGAGCAATCGCCCAAGCGTTAACTTTGTGACCCGAGACCACGATCCCAGGATTGTAGCCGCCAACACTTGGACCGCCATTGGTGAGCTTAACGTTCACCTGCTTGTCATCATTGTCCAAGAGGACCGCGAAATAAGGGTTGGGCTCCATGAGGTGAGATGCGCGTATCGTAACCGTTACCTCATTCGTTGGGTCGCCCTCCACCGACCAGGTCAGATTGGAGAACTTTTCATGGGCAGGTTCGAACCCCTTAGTGCCCTGTATTACGCCAATGATTTGCTGCGTCGCTACTTCAATTCCGTTTGAAAACATATCGATGTAAAGCGTTTGGGTGAGAAGAGCTGGCATCGACGACCCATCAACGCGAACCGGGATTATCGTGCATTGACCTTTAGTGGCCTTCATAAGGGCATTTTGCCATTCAAGCTCTACCATCTTGCTTTTCAAGCTCGCTTCGGAAACGAAAAAGAAGACAAACCGCGGGTCGGTCAGACCATCATTCATCTTCTCGATAATCCCATCCCCTGGCTGGATCGACCAAGAGTCATAGAATACTTTTCCCTCTCCGAAAATTTCACGAAGACGCAAAGCGACCGGCTCGACTACCGGCTTGTCAGAGTGGGTATGGCTAATAAAAATCATGCAATAATTGCTCTCGTATGGTGCCGGTTTTTCATAATCCCAAGCCAGTTCCGGCACAACGCTCGAAACGGGGGCCGACGCTGGGTTGGGCATTTGGTCAAGCACGCGGTCAGGCACTGGATCAGGCACTGGATCAGACATGCGCCCGGCCAAGCGCATCACCGGGCTCAGCGCCGCCGAAACCCGTCTGATCGACTTGCTCGAAAGCTAGAGACGCGCGACTTGGGCGATAAAATCCTCGCCCCGTTTTTCAAAGTCGGGATACTGATCGAAACTGGCCGCGGCTGGCGCCAGCAATACCGTTTCCCCGTCCAACGCGTCGGCCGCCGCGCGCGCAACGGCCCTTTCCATCGTCTCGCAGATTTCATGCGGTGTGTCGCCCAACTGCAGCGCGAAATCGCGCGCTGAATGGCCGATCAGATAGGCTTTTTCCACATGGGCCAGCGCGCCGCCGAGCGCCGCGATGCCGCCGTCTTTGCCCAAGCCCCCCGCGATCCAGCGAATGCGCTGGAATGCGGCAAGCGCCTTGGCCGCCGCATCGACATTCGTCGCCTTTGAATCGTTCACAAAAGCCACGCCGTTCCGGGTGGCCACCAATTGCGAGCGGTGCGGCAACCCGGCAAAGCTGGCCAGCCCCTCTTCGATCGCGCGCGGCGCCAACCCGACCGCCCGGCACGCCGCATAGGCAGCGCAGGCGTTCTGATGATTGTGCGTGCCGGGCAGCCCGGCAATCGCGCGCAGATCGATCGACCCCACCTGCTTGTTCTTGCGATATTCGCTCAGGAACCCTTTGCGGGCAAAGACGTTCCAGCCCGGCCCGGTCAGCTTGCCGGCGACGCTGACCCGGATCAGCCGCATGTCATTGGGCGATGCGACCATCTGGTTGGCCAGATAGGCGCCTTCGTTTTCATCGACCCCGATGACCGCATGATCCGGCCCGCCTTCGGAAAACAGCCGCCGCTTGGCCGCGAAATACCCGCCCATCCCGCCGTGCCGGTCCAGATGATCGGGCGACAGGTTCGTGAACACCGCCACATCCGGGGTCAGGGCGCGCGCCAGGTCGGTCTGATAACTGGACAGTTCCAGCACCACCACGCCGCCTTCGCCGGGCGGGTCGATCGCCAGCACGCCGGTTCCGATATTGCCCGCCAGCTGCGATGCAACGCCCGCCTCGCTGAGCACGTGATGGATCAGCGCCGAGGTGGTCGATTTCCCGTTTGACCCGGTCACGCAGATCACCTGCGGAGCACGGTCAAATTCAGACCACGCGCCGGTCGCCAGCGATTGAAAGAACAGCCCGATGTCATTGTCGACCGGCACGCCCGCGCCCCAGGCGCGCGCGATGATCGGATTGGGTGCGGGATAGAGATGCGCAATGCCCGGCGATACGATCAATGCGGCCACATCGTCAAACGCGTTGCCCCGCGTCAGGTCGTGAATGACCAGCCCTTGCGCCTGGGCCTGGGCGCGCGCCTCGGGGCTGTCGTCCCAGCACAGCGCCGTGGCCCCGCCGGCCGTCAGCGCCGCCGCCGTGGCCAGACCCGACCGGCCCAGCCCCAGAACGGCGACCTGTTTGTCCTTGTACCCCTGAACCGGAATCATGCCTGCCCCCTTGCGTCGCGCGCGCCAACTATCCCGCGCCGCAGGGCGCAGCGCAATGGCCGCGCGACCGGTTGCGTGAATGGCCGCGCTGTTGCCCGCCTTCGCGTTAGCGCAGCTTCAGTGTTGCCAGACCGATCAGCGCCAGGATCAGCGAAATGATCCAGAACCGGATCACGATCTGCGGCTCGGCCCAGCCCTTTTTTTCGAAATGATGGTGAATTGGCGCCATCAGGAACACGCGCTTGCCGGTCCGTTTGAAGTAGAACACCTGGATGATCACGCTGAGCGCTTCGATCACGAAGAGCCCGCCAACGATGGCCAGCACGATCTCGTGTTTGGTGCTGACGGCGATGGCGCCCAAGGCCCCGCCAAGGGCCAGCGACCCGGTGTCGCCCATGAAGACCGCCGCGGGGGGTGCGTTGTACCACAAGAACCCCAGCCCGCCGCCGATCAGCCCGGCCGTAAAGACAAGGATTTCCCCCGTGCCCGGCACATAGTGCACATCCAGATATTCGGTAAAGTCGACCCGCCCCACCGCATAGGCGATGACCCCCAGGGTGCCCGCCGCGATCATCACCGGCATGATCGCCAGCCCGTCCAGCCCGTCGGTCAGGTTCACCGCATTGGCCGCGCCGACGATCACGATCATGGAAAAGGGGACAAAGACCCAGCTCAGGTTGATCAGAACGTCCTTGAAGACGGGAAAGGCCAGCCGCCCGGCCAGCGGGTCATAGTCGGCTGTGCGTGCAACCAATTCGACGTCGCTCAGCCCGTGCAGATACATCGCCCAGGACCCCGCAATCGCCGCAATGACCAACCCAAGCGCCATCCGCACCCGCCCCGGCACCCCGGCTACGTTGCCCTTGGACACCTTGGCATAATCGTCGGCAAACCCGATCAACCCGTAGCTCAGCGTCACGAACAGGACCAACCAGACATAGCCGTTGTCCAGGCGGGCCCACAAAAGCGAACTTGAGATCAGCGCCGACAGGATCAGCAGCCCGCCCATGGTCGGCGTGCCGGCCTTGACGAAATGCCCTTCGGGGCCGTCCTGGCGGATTGGCTGGCCCTTGCCCTGCTTGCGGCGCAACAGGTTGATCAGCGGGCGGCCAAACAGGAACCCGAAGATCAGCGCCGTGAAAAACGCCCCGCCTGCGCGGAACGTGATATAGCGGAACAAGTTGAACACGTCGCCCCCGTCGGACAGGTTGGTCAGCCAGTACAACATGGGCGGGTCCTTTATTCGGCTCTAATTTGATTGGCGGGCAGCGGATGGCCCAGTTTGCGCAGCGCGTCAACCACCAGACTGACCTTTGAGCCCTTCGACCCCTTGACCAGCACAACGTCCCCTGCGTCCACGATACTGTGGGCCTTGGCGGCTAGGCTTGGGGCGTCTTCGAACCACCCGGCGCGCTTGTCCGGCGGAAGGGCGTCATGAAGCGTCTTCATCAGTGGGCCAACACAATATACGCGATCGACCGACGCCATGGCCGGGACCTGCGCGATTGCCGCGTGCAACTCGTGTTCCTGCGGGCCAAGTTCCAGCATGTCGCCCAGCACCGCAATCCGGCGCCCCTTGGCAATGCGGCCGATATCGTCATCGGGGGGCACGTCGGCAAGAATGTTCAGCGCGGCCTCCATCGACACCGGGTTGGCGTTGAACGCGTCATCGATCAGATCGAACCGCAAATGGTCGTCGACCACATCCATGACATAGGTTTCACGCACCCCGCGCCCTTCGACCGGCATCCAGCGCGCAATGTCCAGCGCCGCCAGCCCCAGATCCCCCCCCGCCGCCTGCACCGCCGCCAGAGCGCCCAACGCATTCATCGCGAAATGGGTGCCCGGCGTGTGCAGCTTGAACAGGATCGGCCCGTCGGCGCTGTTGGCTTCGACCACGGTGACATCGCCGCTGACGCGCGCCTGTTCCAGCGTGATATGCGCAGATGATCCAAAGGTGACGATCTGCGCGCCGGCCAGTTCTGCAGCTTCCTTCAGGATCGCAGTCACGTCCTGGTCGTTGTTGATCACGGCCACGCCGCCCGGTTCAAGCCCGTTGAAAATGCTTGCCTTTTCGCGGGCGATCCCGGCGATGTCGTCAAAGGCCTCCAGATGCGCGGGGGCGACGGTGGTGATCAGGGCGACATGGGGGCGGGCCAGACGGGCCAGCGGCTCGATCTCGCCGGGGTGGTTCATCCCGATTTCGATGACCGCGTATTCGCTGGCCCGCGGCATCCGCGCCAGGGTCAGCGGCACGCCCCAGTGGTTGTTGTAGCTGGCCTGGGAGGCATGGGTCGCGCCCTGCGGATCCAGCATGGCACGCAGCATTTCCTTGGTCGAGGTCTTGCCGACCGAGCCTGTCACCGCGATCACACGGGCCGCCGTGCGCGCACGCCCGGCGCGGCCCAGTGCCTCAAGCCCCTCTTGCACGTCGTCCACCACCAACAGCGGCGCAGACGTGTCCAGCCCGTCGGGAATACGGCTGACCATGGCCGCCGCCGCCCCCGATTCAAGCGCCTGGGCGACAAAGTCGTGCCCGTCGCGCGCTGCAGTCAGGGCGACGAAAAGATCGCCAGGTTCCAAGGTGCGGGTATCGATCGACACGCCTGTCGCCTCCCATTTGTCATGGGTTTTTCCACCAGCGGCCTTTCCACCGGTGGCCTTTCCTCCGGTGGCTTTGGCGGCGTCCTTGGCTGTCCACAATGCCATCACAGACCCCCGTCCAGCGCGGCGACCGCGACGCTGGCTTGTTCGACATCGTCAAAGGGAAACACGTCATCGCCCACGACCTGGCCTGTTTCATGGCCCTTGCCGCAGATCAGCAACGCATCCCCCGGCCCCAGCATGTCCACGCCGCGCAGGATCGCTTCGGCCCGGTCCGCGACCTCGGTCGCGTCGGGGGCGCCGGCCAGAACTTCGGCCCGGATGGCGGCGGGGTCTTCGCTGCGCGGGTTGTCGTCAGTCACGATCACCACGTCGGCCGCCGCGGCCGCCGCCGCGCCCATCAACGGCCGCTTGGTCCGGTCGCGATCCCCGCCCGCGCCGATCACCGCGATGATCCGCCCCATCACATGCGGGCGCAGCGCCCCAAGCGCGGTGGCCACCGCATCGGGGGTATGCGCATAATCCACGAACACGGCCGCCGAATTGGTGCGCGTTGCGGCCAGTTGCATCCGACCCGGCACGCCGCGCAATTCCGGCAGGGCGGCAAAAACATCCGTCGGCTCGTCGCCGCAGGCGATCACCGTGGCCGCCGCTGCGATCACGTTGTCGGCCTGAAACCCACCGATCAGGTTCAAGCGCAATTGGTAGGTGCGGCTGAAAACCTCGAACCGCAGGTCCTGCCCTGTGGCATCAAAGCGCTGGCCCAGAATGCGAAAATCCGCGCCCTCGCCGCGCCCGCACCGAAACACGTCGATGGCGCGTTCATCCGCGATGGCGGCGATTTCGGGGCCGCGCGGATCGTCGATATTGACCACCGCGACGCCGTCGTCATCCAGCACGCGGCGAAAAAGCCCTGCCTTGGCGTCGAAATATTCTTCGAACGTGGCGTGATAGTCCAAATGATCTTGCGAGAAATTGGTAAAGGCCGCCACCCGCAGGTGCACCCCGTCCAGACGCCGCTGCGCCAACCCGTGCGAAGATGCCTCCATCGCCGCATGGGTCACCCCCGCCCGCGCGGCCTGTGACAACATGCGATGCAGCGTGATCGGCTCGGGGGTGGTGTGGGCCGACGCAGCTTCCCACGCGCCTTCGACGCCGGTGGTGCCGATGTTGATCGCGCCATAGCCGCGCAAGGCCCAGATCTGCCGGGTGAAATTCGCGACAGACGTCTTGCCGTTGGTGCCCGTGACGGCCGTGACAACGCCCGGCTGCTGCCCGAACCACAGCGCCGCGGCAAAGGCCAGCGTCTGGCGCGCATCCTGCACCACGACCAGCGCCGCATCCGATGCGTCGATTTCGGCGCGCGCAATGGCGGCCCCCGCCCGGTCGGTCAGAATCGCCGCCGCGCCCATCCGCAAGGCGTATTGAATGAAGGTGCCCCCATGCACGCGCGTGCCCGGCAGCGCGGCAAACAGGTGCCCGTCCTTGACGTCGCGGCTGTCGACGGACAGGCCGGTGATCGCAACGTTGCCACCCGAAATCGGATGCAGCCCCAAATCGGCCAGTGTCTTGGTGGATACCCCGGGTTCGCCCATGATCACGCCTTATCTGCTCGAGGTCATCACTACCTTATCAAGAGGCAGAGGTTCAATCTCTGGTCGCACGCCCAACAGCGGTGCAATCCGGCGGATCACTTCGGCGGCCACCGGCACGGCGGTCCAGCCCGCGGTGCGGCGCGGCTTGTCGCCGCTGGTTTCCACCGGCTCGTCCAGGGTCACGACCAGCACATAGCGCGGATCGTGGGCGGGAAAGACGCTGGCGAAGGTGGCGATGACCTTGTCATCATAATAACCCCCACCGGTCGGAATCGGCTTGTCGGCGGTGCCGGTCTTGCCGCCCACGGCATAGCCGCTGACATCGCCGAAACTGGCCGTGCCGCGCGCTACGACCTGGCGCAGCATGTCGCGCGCCCGGCGCGAGGTTTCTTCAGACACCACGCGATCGCCCTTGGGCACGTAGTCTTGCTTGATCAGGGTCGGCGCGACGCGCGTTCCGCCATTCAAAAGCGACGCATAGGCGGCCGCCAGATGCAAAGGCGAGGCCGAAATCCCGTGCCCGTAGCTGATTGTCATGGCCGAAAGTTCGGACCAGTTCGCCGGCAAGAGCGGCTTGGCGCCCGGCGCTTCGACCAGTTCGATCGGCGTCGCGTCCAGCAGCCCCAGCTTGCCAAGGAAGTCACGCTGGCGATCCGCGCCGATCATCTGCGCGATCCGCGCCGTCCCGATGTTCGAGCTTTTGACGATCACGTCGGTCGCGCTCAGTTCCTTGCCGTAATAGTGGAAATCGCGAATGCGGTGCGTGCCCCACCGCAGCGGCCCGCGGATGTCGATCATCGTGTCCGGCCCCACCAGACCCAATTCCATCGCCTGTGCGATCGCGAATATCTTGTAGGTCGACCCCAGTTCATACACCCCCTGCACCGCGCGATTGAACAGCGGGCTGTCTTCGGCGGTGCCTTGATTCAACGGGCGCGGGCGCGCGTTCGGATCGAAATCGGGCAGCGAAATCAACGATATGACCTCGCCCGTGTGCACATCCATCAGGACCGACGTGGCCCCCTTGGCGTTCATCAGACGCATCCCGCCATACAGAACTTCGCGCGCGGTCGACTGCACCGACAGGTCCAGCGCCAGTTCAAGCGGCCCACCTTGCGAGGGGTCGCGCAATTCTTCGTCAAAGGCCTTTTCAACCCCTGCAACGCCGATCACCTCGGCCGAATTCACCCCTTCGCGACCAAAACTGGCGCCGCCCAGAACATGGGCCGCCAGCTGGCCGTTGGGATAAAGCCGCATTTCGCGCGGGCCGAACATCAGGCCCGGCTCGCCGATATCATGCACCTGCTGCACCTGCTCGGGGCTGATCTTTTTCTTGACCCAGACGAATTTGCGCTCGCCGGTGAACTGGCGGGTCAGCCGATCCTGATCCAGATCGGGAAAGATCGCGGCCAGTTCCTGCGCGGCGCGCTGCGGCTCAAGCATCTGGGGCGGCTGCGCGTAAAGCGAATGGGTGACAAGGTTCGTTGCCAGAATGCGGCCGTTGCGATCGGTGATGTCGCGGCGCGTGGCGACGATCTTGGCGCCGGTGGTGATGGCGCGCGGTTCAGACGGCTCGGACGCGGCCAGCGTGCCCATGCGCACCCCGACGACCAGAAAGGCGCAGATAAAGAACATCGCCAGCACCAGCAAACGCCCTTCGGCGCGCTGGCGGGCGCGGTCGCGCATGTCTTCGTGGCGCAGGCGGATGTTCTCGCGCTCGATTGCATCGGGGTTTTCGCCCTTTGAGCGCGCCTCAAGAACACGGGCCAGCGGGCGCAGCGGCGTACGCATCGTCATTCGACATCCTCCAGCATCCCGACCACATCCACCGGGTTCAGCACCAGGTCCAGCGTTTCCTGCGGATAGGCCACCTGATCGACGCGCCCAAACTGTTCGGGTGTCATCGGCAACAGGCCAAGGCGGTCAAAATTGCGGTCGGCCAGCTGGCGCAGGCGCTCGGGGCGGTTCAGATAGGCCCATTCGGCCCGCAACACGGCCAGCGTCTCGCGTTTTTGGGTGATATCACGTTGCAGCCCCTGCATCGATTTGAGCGAGGCCTGCGTGGCGTAGTTTTCGCGGTAGGCCCAAAAGGCAAGCGCCATGACCACCAGCGCCGAGACGACATAGAACAAGGACCGCATGTCGAATTACTCCTTGGAAACCAGTTTGGGCAGACCCAACGCCGTGCGATCAACCGCGCTGGCGGGGGCTGTGGTCCGGGTGGCCACGCGCAGGCGCGCTGAACGCGAGCGCGGGTTTTCGCCAAGCTCTTGGTCATCCGGCCCGATGCCCTTGGACAAATCGGTAAATGCGGGCGTGCGCGGCGCAGCTTGCGGCACATAGCGGCTGGCGCCGCCCCCGGTGCTGGCGCGATCGGCCAGGAACCGTTTCACCACCCGGTCTTCCAGCGAATGAAAGCTGACCACGGCCAGTTTGCCGCCGGGTCTGAGCGCGCGCTCGGCCGCTTCCAGCCCCGCGACCAGTTCGCCGAATTCATCATTCACCGCGATGCGCAGCGCCTGAAAACTGCGCGTGGCCGGATGGCTCTGGCCGGGTTTTGAGCGCGGCAGGCACTTGGCGATGATGTCGGCCAGTTGCGCCGTGGTGGTGATCGGCGCGACATCGCGCGCCGCCACGATCGCCCGCGCAATCCGGCGCGACTGCCGCTCTTCCCCATATTGATAAATGATATCAGCCAGTTCGCTTGCGCGGCCCGTGTTCACCAGCGTCGCCGCACTGGGGCCATCCTGGCTCATGCGCATATCCAGCGGCCCGTCCTTCATGAACGAAAACCCGCGTTCGGCCTGATCCAGCTGCATCGAACTGACGCCCAGATCCAGCACGATTCCGTCCAGATCGCCGGCAACCTCGTCCAATCGCGAAAAGGTGGTCTGCACCAATTCCAGCCGGTCGCCATAGGCGTCGGCCCAGTCAGCCGCCATGCGAAACACGACCGGATCGCGATCCAGGCCAAAGACCTTTTGTGCCCCCGCATCAAGCAGCGCGCGCGTATATCCGCCGGCGCCAAACGTGCCATCCAGCCAGCGCCCCGATACCGGCGCCACGGCTGCGATCAGCGGGCGCAGCAAAACGGGAATGTGGGGCGCATCCGAAGGGGTCGTTGCGGCCGCGGACATCGCTTATTCCCCCGTGTCGAGCAAGGACAGGGTATCGAAATCGTCGGGCAGATCGTCCAGCGACTCTTCCAACGCGGCGTTGTCCGCTTCGAATGTTTCGGGCTTCCAGATTTCAAAGGTCTCGCCCGCCCCGATGAAGTAGGCTTCTTTTTCCAGGCCGATCTTGGCGCGCAGCTTTTGCGGCAGCACCAGCCGCCCGTCCGGGTCTACCTCGGTCGGGTGGGCCTTGCCCAACACCCAACGCTCCAGCTTGCGCCGCGCATCCGTGCCGCGCTTCATCTTCAGCACATCGCGCGTCAGCGCCTGAAACGCCTCATAGGTGTAAACTTGCAGGTTTTTCTGCTTTTCGTGGCCATAGACGATCACCATCTTGGGTCGCCCTGTGGCCTGCGCGCTCGGATCGCCTTCTTCGAGTTCACGGCGAAAAAGGGCCGGAATCGACATCCGTCCCTTCGCATCCACCTTGAAGGTGTATTCGCCTATGAACATTCCGGCCAAGCCGAACCGCTCCTCTGTCCCTCGCCCGCACGTGACGGGCCTTTTCATGCAAAACGACGGATCAAGCTGCTGCCACTGCCTGATCCGCCGCCCAGCCCCCTTTGGGGGGAAGTCCGACTGCACGCGCCACCTGGGGGGATGTCTGCTCGCTCGCGCGCCGGATCTCTTGTTTCGATGAAAGCGGGTGCCTGTATGAAACCTGACTTTGTGGGGTTTTTGTTCGGGGTCTTAACGCGCCCCTCGTTCCCGTCTCATCGTACGGAAAGGAATGACATGGTACTTCATGGAAATCAATAGAAATTTTGCGCAAGACCTACAAGATGTAGCTTTGCACAGGGTCGAAAAACAAGGTCTAGCGGTAGCAGCGCCTGCAAAAATCACAATATGTTGATTTCTTTCGGCTTCATTACACTACATGTATCCAGTGCGGTACAGGACCATAAAATCCCATGAATATGCAAAATTATTTTGAACACAGACTTATCCACAGCCCTGCACGCCCCTATAGGCACATCGCCCGGCGCAATAAAAAAAGGGGCCGGCGCGATTTCATTCGGCGCCGACCCCTGATTGGTCCATGAATTCCCGTGTTCGCCCCGAGGGGCCCGGTTTGCCCGCCCTCAGACGATCCCGCCGGCGATCAGCCCCTGCGCGATTTGCGCATAGGCCTCGGCCTCGGGGCCGTCCCCTGCCGCAATGGGGGTGCCTGCATCCCCGGCCAGGCGCACATCCAGCGACAATGGCAAAGCGCCCAAAAACGGCACGCCGATCTTTTCCGCTTCGGCCGCGACACCGCCATGGCCGAACAGATGCGCCTCGTGGCCGCAATTGGGGCAGATATAGGTGCTCATGTTTTCGATCAGGCCCAGAACCGGCGTTTTCAGCTTGTCGAACATCGAAATCGCGCGCCGCGCATCCAGCAGGGCAACGTCCTGCGGCGTGCTGACGACGATCGCGCCGGACAACCGCGTGCGCTGGCACAAGGTCAGCTGAACATCGCCCGTGCCCGGCGGCAGATCGACGATCAAGACGTCCAACTCGCCCCAGGTCACCTGCCCCAGCATCTGCTGCAAGGCGCCCATCAGCATCGGGCCGCGCCAGACGATCGCTTCATCCTCTTTCACCATCAAGCCGATCGACATCATCGTGACACCATGTGCCGTCAGGGGTTCGATGTTCTTGCCGTCCGGCGACGCCGGGCGCTTGGAGACACCCATCATGCGCGGCTGGCTGGGGCCATAGATGTCGGCATCCAGCAGCCCGACCTTTTTGCCCTGCCGCGCCAGCGCCACCGCCAGGTTGGATGATACGGTCGATTTGCCCACGCCGCCCTTGCCGCTGGCAACGGCCAGAATGCGCGCCACGCCAGGCACGCCCTCGGGGCCGGCTTGGGGTGTCGGGTGGCGCCCGACCTTCAGGCTTGGCGGTGCCTTTTCGGAATGCGCGGTCAGCATGGCACTGACCGTGTCCACCCCATCGAGCGCCTCGACAGCCGCCTGCGCCGCGGCGCGCACCGGCTCAAGCGCGCGCGCTTCGTCTGCGCTGCTTGCCTCGATGACAAAGCGCACCGCGCCGTCCTGAACGTCCAGCGCCCGGATCATGTCGCGTGCGCCCAAGGTGCCCTGGCCGGTTTCGATCCGATCCAGCGCCGCACGAACCGCTTTTACGTCAACCATACTCAACCCCTTTTCTTTTCGCGTTCCATCTAGACCAATTCGCAAGGCTTGGCCACAAACGGCCCCGGCCTTTGCCCTGTCCGTGTGACCCTACGTCACATCCCCGAGCACAACATATAGTTGCATAAGCGCCGTGAACTCCCTCAAACCGCCTAAAATTGGGTCAGCAAGGTATATGCATTTTCTGCATAGCAGCATTGTTGAAATCCAGTATTGTGCAACCGCAGCATTTACCCCATCTTTACTCCAACGAGGCAAGATACGGTTACTCAGAAAACACCGTGCCTCACTGACGAGACGCACGATAAAGGCAAACACAATGGCATATGTATCGAACATCCGCGCGAACCACCACGCTGGCGGCGGCTTTTTCAAAGCGATCGGCGAACGGTTTGCACAATACAAAGTGTACCACCGTACGCTTCGTGAACTGGCTGAGCTGAGCGATCGTGACCTGGCCGATCTGGGTCTGAACCGCGCAATCATCCATAAGATCGCTCACGAAGCGGCTTACGGCAAATAAGGTTTCTCATTCGACCCTCCTCCTCCCTTTGGGTCGGGTATAGCGGCGGCATCTCTCCTCCTCCCTGATGTCGTCGCGCTTCTTCGGAAAGGCTTGGTCTTTCCATCAGAAATACGGTCCTCCTCCTCCCTTTGGATCGTATATTTGCGGCGGCGTCTTCCTCCTCCCTGACGTCTCCGCAGAAATTCGGGCTACGGCCCCAAACAGTTCGGTGCTCTCTCTCCTCCTCCCTGAGAGCGTCGTGAACTCAAGCGGCGGCGTCTTCCTCCTCCCTGACGCTGCCGCTTTTTGTTTTTCCGGCATTTTGTTTTTTCGGCATACTGTCATCCCAGCCCCCCTTCCCCCTGTCCGCGTCGGTTCATTCGCCTGCAAAGTGGGCTTTGCGCCCGCGCGCCGACCATTCGCGCCTGACCGGGTGTGCTGAAATCGCGTGGAATGGTTGATCGGGCAAACGCGCGCGCCTGACCTTTGCCGGCGCAGCAGCATTGCGGGTCGGCGGGCCGTGATCGCGCCTGTGCGGGCGACCGGTTGCCGGGGCACATCGCGATTGCCTTGGCAACTCGGCAAGTTACGACCGGCGGAAATGGCACAGCGCGAAGCGAGTCCATTGGCCAAAAACCATCGCTCTGAGCGCGACCAGATTTGCGAACACCGCGCGTTCTTGCCGCGCCGGCGCAGCATCGCCCGGGGATCACACCGCCGGCGGGCCTGTCAAAATGGTATATCGTCTCCGGCCCGGTCGGCCGGCACAACGAACTTGGACACGACTTTCTTGGCGCCTGCGCGCTCAAATTCGATGTCCAGCTTGTCGCCTTCGATCCCCAAAATCGTGCCGTAGCCGAACTTGGTGTGAAACACGCGATCGCCAGCGGTAAAGGATGAACTGGCCGCCATGTCGATGGTGATGTTGCGCGCTTCGGACGGCTGGCTGGTGCCCCGTTGGCCACTGCGTTTTTGCAGCCGTTTCCAGCCGGGCGAATTGTAGACATTCGCGCTGGCGACCTTGTCTTCGATATTTGAGCCGAATCCCGACGGCGCCGCCGCCCCATAGCCCCCGCCATAGAGCCCCGGCGGCGTCAGCACATCCACATGCTCTTCGGGCAATTCGTCGATAAACCGGCTGGGCAGCGCCGACTGCCACTGGCCATAAACGCGCCGGTTGGCGGCAAAGCTGATGGTGCACAGTTCTTCGGCGCGGGTGATGCCCACATAGGCCAGCCGGCGCTCTTCTTCGAGCCCCTTGAGCCCGCTTTCATCCATGCTGCGTTGCGACGGGAACAGCCCGTCTTCCCACCCCGGCAGAAACACCGCCGGAAATTCCAGGCCCTTCGCGCCGTGCAATGTCATGATGCTGACCTTGGCACCGCCGTCGTCCTGTTCGTTGTCCATGATCAGCGCAACGTGTTCAAGAAACCCTTGCAGGTTTTCAAAGGATTCCAGTGCCTTGACCAGTTCCTTCAGGTTTTCCAGCCGCCCCGGCGCTTCGGGCGTCTTGTCGTTTTGCCACATCGCCGTATAGCCAGATTCCTCTAGAATCTGCTCGGCCAGTTCAATGTGGCTCTGCGCGTCGTCGCCCGCCGCCCGGCCCCAGATCGACAGCTGCCCGATCAGACGGGCCACTTCGGTCTTGGCCTTGCCCGACAACGCGCCCTGTTCGACCGCCAGCGCCGCGCCATTCACCAGCGACACGCCATTGTCGCGCGCCATGCGCTGGATCGTCTGCAAGGCCTTGTCGCCCACACCGCGTTTGGGGGTGTTGATGATCCGTTCGAACGCCAGATCGTCATCGGGGCTGACCGAAACGCGGAAATAGGCCATCGCGTCGCGGATCTCGAGCCGTTCGTAAAACCGCGGCCCGCCGATCACGCGATAGGGCAGACCGATGGTCAGAAAGCGGTCTTCGAAGGCGCGCATCTGGTGGCTGGCGCGCACCAGAATCGCCATGTCATCCAGCGAAAACGCCCGCATGCCGCGCGTGCCGGTCTGCATCGCCTCGATCTCTTCGCCGATCCAGCGCGCCTCTTCCTCGCCGTCCCAATGGCCGATCAGGCGGACCTTTTCGCCGGCCTCGACCTCGGTCCACAGATCCTTGCCCAGACGGCCCGTGTTGCCCGCGATCACCCCCGACGCAGCCTTCAGGATATGCGGGGTCGAGCGGTAATTCTGTTCCAGCCGCACCACCACAGCGCCCGGAAAATCCTTTTCGAACCGCAGGATGTTGCCCACTTCGGCGCCGCGCCAGCCATAGATCGACTGATCGTCATCGCCCACGCAACAGATGTTCTTGTGCCCGCCCGCCAGCAGCCGCAGCCACAGGTATTGCGCCACGTTCGTATCCTGGTATTCGTCGACCAGGATGTATTTGAACCAGCGCTGGTACTGTTCCAGCACGTCCTGATGGGTTTGGAAAATCGTGACCACATGCAGCAACAGGTCGCCGAAATCCACCGCGTTCAGCACCTTCAGCCGCGCCTGATACTGCGCATAGAGCTCAACCCCCATGGAATTGAACGCCGATCCTTCGCCCGAAGGCACCTTGTCCGGGGTCCAGGCGCGGTTTTTCCACTGGTCGATGATCCCGGCCAACTGGCGGGCAGGCCACCGCTTGTCGTCGATATTCGCGGCCACAAGTAATTGTTTCAGCAGCCTTATCTGATCGTCCGTGTCCAGAATGGTAAAGTTCGACTTCAGCCCTACCAATTCGGCGTGGCGGCGCAGCAGCCTGACGCAGACCGCGTGGAACGTGCCCAGCCACGGCATGCCTTCGACCGTCTGGCCCATCAGGCGGCCCACGCGGTCTTTCATCTCGCGCGCGGCCTTGTTGGTAAAGGTCACGGCCAGGATTTCATTCGGGCGCGCCCGCCCGGTGTTCAGCAGATGCGCGATGCGCGCCGTCAGCGCCTTGGTCTTGCCGGTGCCCGCGCCCGCCAGCATCAGCACCGGGCCATCCAGCGCTTCGACCGCCGCGCGCTGCGCGGGGTTCAATTCGTCCAGATAGGGCGCGGCGCGACCCATCATGGCGCGCTGCGACAGCGGGACGCTTGCCGCCTCGAAGGCGTCGCTTTCATCGAAACTGCTCATTGCGCCAACATAGCGCCCCCCGCGCCAAAACAAAAGGGCGTGTTCACACTCTGTTCGCGGGGCGCGGTGATCTGGCAGCGATCTGGGAGGCGCTGCCCAAAGCGCTGAAATCGCCCGCAAAACGCCCACTTATCGCCAGAGCACTTGGCCAGCGCCGCCGATGCCGAAATTGCGGGGGCGAAACCGGGGCCGAAGCGTTGCTGCGCCCGGACATGCGCGCCTGCGCGGTCCAAATGGGCAGGGCGTGGCCCACTGCGTCGCCCGTTCCCCTGTGTGATTTCCCAGATGATTGTCTTCATTATTGCCTCTACGGCTGGCCGCCCAGACCACTACTGGCCCAAAAAACACTGAACCCCGCCGCCGTTAGCGCTCTCATTTCCTGAACAGGCGGGCAAAAGCGGCTTTGCCGGGCGCTGGCAGCGACACTTTGTCCATTCGCCTGTTTACCGCAGGCGGAAACTCGCTACCTTGGCCACCGTGCACTCGCAGCAAAAACGCCCTGAACACACGGACCCCACCGCCATGCCGGAATTCCAGAAGATCCTTATCGCGAACCGCGGCGAAATCGCCATTCGCATCATGCGCGCCGCCAACGAAATGGGCAAAAAGACCGTCGCGATCTACGCCGAAGAAGACAAGCTGTCGCTGCACCGGTTCAAGGCAGACGAGGCATATCGGATCGGCGAGGGCATGGGCCCGGTCGCAGCCTATCTGTCGATTGACGAAATCATCCGCGTGGCCAAGGCCAGCGGCGCCGACGCAATCCATCCCGGCTATGGCCTGTTGTCCGAAAACCCCGCCTTTGTCGACGCCTGTGTGGACAACGGCATCACCTTCATCGGCCCCAGGGCCGAAACCATGCGCGCGCTTGGCGACAAGGCCAGCGCCCGCAAGGTGGCCATCCAGGCCGGCGTACCGGTGATCCCCGCCACCGAAGTTCTGGGCGATGACATGACCGCAATCGCCAAAGAGGCCGAGCAAATCGGCTATCCGCTGATGCTCAAGGCGTCCTGGGGCGGGGGCGGGCGCGGCATGCGCCCGATCATGAATGCCGACGAACTGGCCGACAAGGTGCGCGAAGGCCGGCGCGAGGCCGAGGCCGCCTTTGGCAACGGCGAAGGTTATCTGGAAAAGATGATCCTCAAGGCGCGCCACGTCGAAGTGCAGATCCTCGGCGACACGCACGGCAACATCTATCACCTCTATGAACGCGACTGTTCGGTCCAGCGGCGCAATCAAAAGGTCGTCGAACGCGCCCCCGCCCCCTATCTTTCCGCCGCCCAGCGCGAAGAACTGTGCAACCTTGGCAAGAAAATCTGCGAACACGTGAATTACGAATGCGCCGGCACCGTGGAATTCCTGATGGATATGACCACGGGCAAGTTCTATTTCATCGAAGTGAACCCCCGCGTGCAGGTCGAACACACCGTCACCGAAGAGGTCACCGGCGTCGACATCGTGCGCGCCCAGATCCTGATCGCCGAGGGCAAATCGCTGACCGAAGCCACCGGCGTGGCCAGCCAGTATGATGTGCACCTGGACGGCCATGCGCTGCAATGTCGCGTGACGACCGAAGACCCGACCAACAATTTCATCCCCGACTATGGCCGGATCACCACCTATCGCAGCGCCACGGGCATGGGCATCCGCCTGGACGGTGGCACCGCCTATTCGGGCGCCGTGATCACGCGCTATTATGACAGTCTGCTGACCAAGGTCACCGCATGGGCGCGCACCCCCGAGGCCGCGATTGCCCGCATGGACCGCGCTTTGCGCGAATTTCGTATCCGCGGCGTGTCCACCAACATCGACTTCGTGATCAACCTGCTCAAACACCCGACCTTTCTGAACTATGAATACCACACCAAGTTCATCGACGAGACGCCCGAGCTGTTCAACTTTCGCCCCCGCCGCGACCGGGCGACCAAGATCCTGACCTACCTTGCCGATATTACCGTGAACGGGCATCCCGAAACCGCGGGCCGCCCCAAGCCGCCCGCTGACGCGCGCCAGCCCACGGCCCCGATCCCGCAGGGCGACCCGATCCCCGGCACGCGCAACCTGCTGCTGGAAAAGGGACCGCAAGCGGTGGCCGACTGGATGGCGGCGCAAAAACAACTGCTGATCACCGACACCACCATGCGCGACGGGCACCAATCGCTTCTGGCGACCCGGATGCGTTCAATCGACATGATCCGCGTGGCCCCCGCCTATAGTGCGAACCTGCCGCAGCTTTTCAGCGTGGAATGCTGGGGCGGCGCAACCTTTGACGTGGCGTATCGGTTCTTGCAGGAATGCCCCTGGCAGCGCCTGCGCGATCTGCGCGCCGCCATGCCCAACCTGATGACCCAGATGCTGCTGCGCGGCTCGAACGGGGTGGGCTATACCAACTACCCTGACAACGTGGTGCAATCCTTTGTGGCGCGCGCGGCGCAAAGCGGCGTTGACGTGTTTCGCGTGTTCGACAGCCTGAACTGGGTGGAAAACATGCGCGTCGCGATGGACGCGGTGATCGATGCGAACAAGGTCTGCGAAGGCACGATCTGTTACACCGGCGACCTGCTGGACCCCACCCGCGCCAAGTATGATCTGAAATACTATGTCGGCATGGGCAACGAACTGCGCGCTGCCGGCGCGCATGTCCTGGGGCTCAAGGACATGGCGGGGCTTTTGAAACCGCTGCAGGCGCGCGCCCTGATCAAGGCCCTGAAAGAAGAGGTCGGCCTGCCGATCCACTTTCACACGCATGACACCAGCGGCGTGTCGGCGGCCACCGTTCTGGCCGCCGCCGACGCCGGTGTCGATGCGATCGATGCGGCGATGGACGCGTTTTCGGGCGGCACCTCGCAGCCGTGCCTGGGATCGATCGTGGAAAGCTTGCGCTTTTCGGACCGCAACACCGGGCTCAGCATCGCCGCCATCCGCGAAATCAGCAACTACTGGGAAGGCGTGCGCCAACAGTACGCCGCCTTTGAAAGCGGGCTGGAAGCCCCCGCGTCGGAAGTTTACCTGCACGAAATGCCCGGCGGCCAGTTCACCAACCTCAAGGCGCAGGCCCGCAGCCTTGGCCTGGAAGAGCGTTGGCACGAAGTGGCCCAGGCCTATGCCAGCGTGAACATGATGTTCGGCGATATCGTCAAGGTGACGCCGTCGTCCAAAGTGGTCGGCGACATGGCCCTGATGATGGTCAGCCAGGGGCTGACGCGCGCGCAGGTCGAAGACCCCGACATCGACGTGGCCTTTCCCGACAGCGTCATCGACATGATGCGCGGCAACCTGGGCCAGCCCCCGGGCGGCTTTCCCGACGCCATCGTGGCCAAGGTGCTGAAAGACGAAAAACCCGCGACCGAGCGCCCCGGCAAGCATCTCGCCCCCGTCGATCTGGACGCCACGCGCAAGGATCTGGCAGCCAAATTCGAAGACGTGGATTTCGACGATGAAGACTTCAATGGCTACCTGATGTACCCCACGGTCTTTACCGATTACGTCGCGCGCCACGAAATCTATGGCCCCGTGCGCACCCTGCCCACCAAGAACTTCTTTTATGGCATGGTACCGGGCGAAGAAATTTCGGTGTCCATCGACCCCGGCGTGACGCTGGAAATCCGCTGTCAGGCGCAGGCCGAAACCAATGACGAAGGCGAAGCCAAGGTGTTCTTCGAACTCAACGGCCAGCCCCGGACCATTCGCGTGCCCGATCGCAAGTCCAAGGCCAGTGTCGCGGCCCGTCCCAAGGCCGAAGTCGGCAACGCCAACCACGTCGGCGCCCCGATGCCCGGCGTGGTGGCCAGCGTGGCCGTCCTGCCCGGCGCCAAGGTCGTAAAGGGCGACATGCTGCTGACCATCGAAGCGATGAAAATGGAAACCGGCCTGCATGCCGACCGCGACGCCACCGTCAAAGCGGTGCATGTCGCGCCCGGTGCACAAATCGACGCCAAAGACCTGTTGATCGAATTGGAATAGCCGGACTCGGGGCCGATCCGCCCTTTTCGGTGCGGCCGCGTTATCCACTTCGTAATCTGTGGGCCCTAGAAACAGCTCCTGCTCCAGGAGGTTTCATGCGTGACCATACGGCACCTTTACTGATCGTTCTTGCGACCCTGGCGACCGCCCCGTTGATGGCGCTGTCCGGCCGGGGCGACGTCTTTGATGGC
This sequence comes from Aliiroseovarius sp. PTFE2010, assembly GCF_049943335.1. Lineage (NCBI taxonomy): Bacteria > Pseudomonadati > Pseudomonadota > Alphaproteobacteria > Rhodobacterales > Paracoccaceae > Aliiroseovarius > Aliiroseovarius sp. PTFE2010. The sequence continues at coordinate 37,643 of NZ_JBNFVY010000013.1, read as the reverse complement.
CCCGCGCTGGTCATCACGCCGCCGTGGCGCGATGCGGGCGTTGTCGTGGCCGATGCGGGCGGCTGGCTGGTCGGGCCGGACCAGGCGCTTTTCGGCGCCTTCGCGCAGGCAAACCACCCGGAATTTTCTGAACGCGCCAGGCAGGCCGGGGCCTGGGCCGTCGTAAACAGTGCCGCCCTGGCGGCAATCTGTGGTCTTGAAGGGAACACCGATGTCTGACGCAGACCTTTCGTTGGAAGACGAACGCCAACGCGGGATGAAAAATGTCGCGCGTCTGGCCATGATCATGACGCTGCCAGTCAGCGCCGCCGGCTGGGTGATCGGGCGGGATGAAATCCTTGTCACCATCGGATCGCTGCTGTTTGCGGCGCTGGCGCTCTATTGCACGCGAAGGACCGGGCCGGCGCCGCGGATTCTTGCCGCGCAGGCGCTGACGGGTCAGGCGATCATGCTGAACGCGGCCTTTATGGGCCACCCGCTGCAGATCGACAGCCATATGCTCTATTTCGCGCTGCTTGCGACGTTGGTCATGATGAGCAGCATGCGCCCGGTAATCTTCGCCGCCGGCACGATCGCGGTGCACCACCTGGCCCTGACATTTGCAATGCCCGCGCTGGTCTACCCCTCGAGCGATCTGGCGTTCAATATCGTCCGCACAGCCATGCACGCCGTGATCGTCGTGATGGAAACCGCAGCGCTGTTGTTCGCGATTCACAGCCGGCTCAAACTGCATCAGTCGGGGGAAAAGAAAAACGCCGTGCTTGAGGATGCGATGGCGCGCGCAAGCCAGGCAGTCGCCCAGGCGCAGGACGAAAAAGCCGCCGCCGAGCAAGCGCGCAAAGACGCCGAGCACGCCGTCAAACGCGCCGCCGACCTGGCCGCCGAAGCCGACCAGGCGCGGGCCACCGCGCGCGCGGCAGACCAGGAACGCGCACAGGATCAAGAGCGCGCGATTGCCGAACGCGCCGAACGCAACGCGGATCTCGAACACCTTCTGGCGGTGTTGCGCAGCAAGCTGGACAGCCTTGCAAATGGCGATCTGAGTGCGCGTATCACCGAACCGCTGGCGGCGGAATTTGGCGATCTGCGCGACAATTTCAACGCCGCAACCGAAGAATTGCAGGACGCCATGTTCGCGGTCCACGGCCAATCGGGAACGATCCGCCAGCAATCGGTCGAAATTTCCGTCAGCGCCACCGATCTTTCCGCACGGACCGAACGACAAGCCGCGACGCTGGCCGAAATCGCGGCCTCGCTGAACCAGTTGACGCAGACCATCCAGCAGGTTGCGCAGGATTCCGAACGCGCCCAATCCCTGGCCGACACCACCAGCAGCGACGCGGCATCGGGCACCGCCATCATGGCCAAAACCGTGACCGCCATGGCCGGGATCGAAGAATCGTCGAAAGAGATTCAGAAAATCACCGGCGTCATTGACGACATCGCCTTTCAGACCAACCTGCTGGCCCTGAACGCCGGCGTGGAAGCGGCCCGCGCGGGTGAAGCGGGGCGCGGCTTTTCCGTTGTGGCCTCGGAAGTCCGCGCGCTGGCCCTGCGCTCGTCCGATGCGGCCCAGCAGATCAACGGGTTGATCAGTTCGTCGGTGGCCCAGATCACCGACGGCGTGGACCTGGTCAACAGCACCGGCACCGCGCTGGAAGGCATCCAGAGCGCGATTGACAAGATCACCTCGTCGATGCGCTCGATCGCCAGGTCGACACATGAGCAATCGCGCGGCCTGAACGAGGCGAACCAGGCCATCAACGATCTGGAATCGGTCACCCAGATGAATGCCGCAATGTTCGAAGAAACGACGGCCGCCAATTCGATCCTGGCCGACGGCACCCAAGAGCTGAACCGCCTTGTCGAACGCTTCACGGTGGGCGATGGCGCGCAATTCGATCTTGGGCGCAAAGCGTCGTGACGCCCCGCTGGCGGCGGGCAAAAATCCCGCGCCCGGCGGCGGGCGAATGCCGCCCTGGCAGGCCGGAATGAAAAAAAACGGTCATTCTGCGATTTGGGGGTTGAAGCTGCGAACAACGGCGTATAAATCCCGCCTCACCCAACGGATGCGGGCGTAGCTCAGGGGTAGAGCATTACCTTGCCAAGGTAAGGGTCGTGAGTTCGAATCTCATCGCCCGCTCCAAATTCTCTTTAGAATGGGAACATGCATAGGGTCGCAAGCGCGGCCCTTTTGCCTGTTTTGGGGCATCCGTTTCACATGTCGCGCCCGCCCGGACCGCGCGCACCTTGCACCGCGCTGGCCCCGCGCTGGCCCCTGCCGCCGCCCCCTGCCCAGACGCAGGTTTCGGCACAGGATTGAGCCCAGATTTGATCACAGGCTTGGGCACAGAATTCGGGCACGCGACCCCATCTGGGGAATGTAGCACGGCAACACCCCCGCCCGAACCAACCGACAGCGCTTGGATTGCGCAAACCGCCCGCCTATAAGGCGCGTAAGTCACTCGGAGAACGCCATGCGCACCGCAAAGATCACGCGAAAAACCGCGGAAACCGATATCTCCGTCGACATCAATCTCGACGGGTCGGGCACCTATGACAACCAGACCGGCGTGGGCTTTTTCGACCACATGCTGGACCAGCTGGCACGCCATTCGCTGATCGACATGACCATCCGTGCCAAGGGCGATTTGCACATCGACGATCACCACACCGTCGAAGACACCGGCATCGCGCTTGGTCAGGCGCTGGTTCAGGCCCTGGGCGACAAGACCGGAATCCGGCGCTATGGCGCGTGTTTGCTGGCGATGGACGATGCGCTGGTGCGCACCGCGATCGATCTGTCGGCGCGCCCGTTTCTGGTGTGGAATGTCGATCTGCCCACCGCCAAGATCGGCGCTTTCGACACCGAACTGGTGCGCGAGTTTTTTCAGGCGCTCAGCACCCATGGCGGCATCACGCTGCACGTGGACGCGCTGCACGGGATCAACAGCCACCACATCGCCGAAGCCGCGTTCAAATCGGTCGCCCGCGCGCTGCGCGAAGCGGTGGAAACCGATCCACGCAAATCCGATGCCATCCCTTCGACCAAGGGCGCGCTCTGATGCTGACGGCCCTGGTCGATTATGATAGCGGCAATCTGCATTCGGCCCAGAAGGCCTTTGAACGCATGGCAGCCGAGGCCGGACACGGCACCATCGTGGTCACATCCGAACCTGATGTCGTGGCCAAGGCCGACCGCATCGTGCTGCCCGGCGACGGGGCCTTCCCGGCCTGCAAACGCCACTTGTTCGAATACACAGGACTCTTCGAAGCCATTGAAGAGGCTGTGATTTCAGGCGGAAAACCCTTTATGGGCATCTGCGTGGGCATGCAGATGATGGCCAGCCGGGGCCGCGAATATGCCGACACCAGTGGCTTTGGCTGGATCGGGGGCGATGTCGTGAAAATCACCCCCGCCGACCCGGCCTTCAAGGTGCCGCACATGGGCTGGAACGACCTGATCATCGACGCCCCCCACCCCGTTCTGGACGGGGTCGAAACCGGCGAACACGCGTATTTCGTCCATTCGTACCACTTCGTGGCCGCCGACCCGGCCCACCGCCTTGCCCATGTGGATTACGCCGGCGACATCACCGCAATTGTCGGGCGCGACAACATGATCGGGATGCAGTTTCACCCCGAAAAGAGCCAGCGCGCCGGCCTGCACATGATTGCCAATTTCCTTGATTGGGCGCCCTGAACGCGCGCTGAACACTCGCCCGGAGCGCCTGAGCCTTGCCCCTGCCCCCGCTCATCACGCGCGCCCGGCCCGCCCGGTCGCGTAAGGAATCATCCAAATCATCACGCGTGTGCGCGATGGCCCCGCAAATCACCGCCCCGCCCGCGCCTCATTCGATCCCCCGCGTGTCGCATCCTCAAACCGGCGTGCCCAAATGTGCCGGGCAAGCATGACGTAGGGGCTTGGCATTTCGGGCCGGATCGTGCGACACGGGCGCGACCTGATGCCAACCCGAGAGTACCATGATCCTCTATCCCGCCATCGATCTCAAAGACGGCAACGCCGTGCGCCTTTACAAGGGCGAAATGGAACAAGCCACCGTCTTCAACGACAACCCTGCCGCCCAGGCGCTGGAATTCGTGAACGCAGGGTGCGAGTGGCTGCACCTTGTCGATCTGAACGGCGCATTCGCGGGCGAACCGGTCAACGCTGCCCCGGTCGAAGACATCCTGCGCCAGACCAAGGTCCCGGCCCAGCTGGGGGGCGGCATTCGCGACATGGCCACGATTGAACGCTGGCTGGACAAGGGCCTGGCCCGCGTCATCCTGGGGACGGTCGCGGTGGAAAACCCCGATCTGGTGCGCCAGGCCGCGCGCGCCTTTCCCGGGCAGGTCGCCGTGGGCATCGACGCGCGCAAGGGCATGGTCGCGACCAAGGGCTGGGCCCAGGAAACCGACGTGGTCGCCACCGATCTGGCCCGATCGTTTGAAGACGCGGGCGTGGCGGCGATCATTTACACCGACATCAATCGCGACGGCGCGATGCAAGGCCCGAATATCGAAGAAACCGCTGCGTTGGCGAATGCCGTGTCGATCCCCGTGATCGCCAGCGGGGGGGTATCGACGCTGGATGATCTCAGGGCGCTGAAATCCTGCGGCGCGCCGTTGAACGGGGCCATATCGGGCCGCGCGCTTTATGACGGTGCGATTGATCTGGCCCAGGCGCTGACCGTATTGCGGGCCTGAAGGCGGCGCTCTATGTCGCGCGCGCTCGGGGCCTATGCCTCAGCCCATTGTCGCCATCACATAGGTGTCGGGGCTTGCCGACCAGCACGATTGCCAGGTTGACCAAGGCGGGGGCTACGCCTGCATCGTCACTACGCCTGCATCGTCAACGGCCATGATTGGGGGCCGGTATGGGGCGGGTTCGCGCTGACCGGTTGGCTTTTACTGATCACCCGGCCCATCGCGGGCGTTCTTGCGCTGTGCCTTGGCACGCGCGGGCTGTGTGACCTGATCCGGCATCTGCACCGGCGCCGCACACGCTGAGCGCGGCACTGGAATCCCCGCCCGTTTGGCCCTAGACAGGGGCGAGAACCGCAAAAGGGCATTGCCATGCTGAAAACCCGCATCATTCCCTGTCTCGACGTGGCCGACGGGCGCGTGGTCAAAGGGGTCAACTTCGTCGATCTGATCGACGCGGGCGACCCGGTGCAAAGCGCGCGGGCGTATGACGCCGCCGGCGCGGACGAGCTGTGTTTCCTGGACATTCACGCCACCCATGAAAACCGCGGCACGATGTACGATCTGGCCACCCGCACGGCCGAGCAGTGCTTTATGCCGCTGACCATCGGCGGCGGCGTGCGCACGCCCGAAGATGTGCGCGACCTGCTGTTGGCGGGCGCGGACAAGGTGTCGTTCAACTCGGCCGCGGTGGCCGACCCGGACGTGGTGGCGCGATCGGCGGATCGTTTCGGCAGCCAGTGCATCGTGGTCGCCATCGACGCCAAGACCGTCGCGCCCGGCAAGTGGCAGATTTTCACCCACGGCGGGCGCAACCCCACCGGCATTGACGCGGTCGAATTCGCCAAAACGGTCGAAGCCAAGGGCGCCGGTGAAATCCTGTTGACGTCGATGGACCGCGACGGCACCCGCGCGGGGTTCAACCTGGCGATGACGCGCGCCATCGCGGATGCGGTCGCCATTCCGGTCATCGCTTCGGGCGGGGTGGGCACGCTGGACCATCTGGTCGAAGGCGTCACCGAAGGGCATGCCAGCGCGGTGCTGGCCGCGTCGATCTTTCATTTCGGCGATTTCACGATTGCCCAGGCCAAGGCCCATATGGCCGCCGCCGGAATCCCGATGCGGCTGACCTGAGCGAACACCCGCCCGACACGCTGCCATACGACGTGCCATACATGTGCCCGACAGATAGCCGACGCGGCGCAGACGCCGCGCAGACAGATAGCAGACAGAAAGCAGACGGCCCAAATGACCCATCCCCTAGACCGCCTTTCCGCCACCATCGATGCACGCAAATCGGCCGATCCCGACAGCAGCTGGACGGCCAAGTTGCTGGCCAAAGGCCCCGATAAATGCGCCGAAAAATTCGGCGAAGAGGCGATCGAAGCCATCATCGCCTGCGCCAAGAACGATCGCGACAACCTGACCTACGAAGCGGCCGATGTGCTCTATCATCTTGCCGTCATGCTGGCGGCGCGCGATATCCCGATGGCGGACGTTCTGGCCGAACTTGACCGGCGCACCGGCACCTCGGGCATTGCGGAAAAAGCGGCGCGCTAGGCCGCGCGTCAGATGACGCGACGCCCCCGTTAAACCCGCGCGGCTTGGCCGCCAGGTTCAGTGCTTTGTTCAGTGCTTTGCAACGGGGAAAATAGGCCGTTCGGCGCGGGTGGCGGGCCGGATCAAGCCACGACGCATGGGCGGCACAAGGCCCCCCGATATGCGCCCCGACAGCCGCCTGACCAAGCCGCCTGACCAAGCCGCCTGACCAAGCCGCCTGACCAAGCCGCCACGACGTCAGACACGACGCTGCGCCGGGTGCAATGATGTGCCCAGGATATGGGCAGACTTGTGCACCACATGGCCCGCATGTCCCACAATCAACGGGTCGGGCGTTTGGACGATTTCTAGGTCCTTGCCGGGATAATCCAGCGTGGACAGAAAGTGGCGCATACAGTTGATGCGCGCGCGCTTCTTGTCGTTCGATTTGATGATCGTCCACGGCGCATCGGCGGTGTCGGTGTAAAAGAACATCGCTTCTTTCGCCTCGGTGTAATCGTCCCATTTGTCCAGACTGGCCTTGTCGATCGGGGACAGTTTCCACATCTTCAGCGGGTCGGTTTCGCGCGACTGAAACCGCGCGCGCTGTTCATCCTGGGTGACAGAAAACCAATATTTATAAAGCCTTACCCCGGTCCGCGTCAGCATCCGTTCCAGTTCCGGCGTCTGGCGCATGAATTCAAGATAATCGTTCGGGGTGCAAAACCCCATTACACGCTCGACCCCCGCGCGATTGTACCAGCTGCGGTCATAGAGCACGATTTCACCTGCCGTGGGCAGATGTTCGATGTAGCGCTGAAAGAACCACTGACCGCGCTCGACATCGCTGGGTTTGTTCAGCGCGACAACGCGGGCATGGCGGGGGTTCAGGTGTTCGGTGAACCGCTTGATGGTGCCGCCCTTGCCGGCGGCATCGCGCCCCTCGAACAACAGCACGAACTTGTCCCCGGTCTCTTGCGCCCAGTGCTGAACCTTCAACAGTTCGGCCTGGAGTTTCGCCTTTTCGTCTTCGTATTCCTTGCGCGGCATTTTTTCCGCATAGGGATATTCGCCGGTTTCGAATGCGTGCCGGATCTGATCATGCCCGACGCGTGGAAAACTTGTGGGTTTGGCCGCCGGGGCCTGCGGTTTTGACACGGAACCGGATTGCGCGGCATCGCGGGGCATGGGCATTCTCCTGTACGTTTGACAGGGGAATATTAGGGGTTTGCCGGCCCTTGCGCCTTGATCGGCATCAAGGCCTACTGGGCGCGGGCAAACCGGTGTGTCAGGCGCAGTGGCAGGCGGGCGTCACGTTCGCGCAAGCTGTCGAAAGGGACGGTAAAGAACAACCCGCCCCGGATGTCATTGTTGAAATAGGCGCCATCGAAATCATAGTAGTTTTCGGTATAGCTCCATTCCAGCCGGAACGAGGCGTTTTCAGCCAGTTTCAGATCGGTCCGCAAAGCGCCCAGAACGCCGCGGTCATCCACCTGCATGCCTGCACCGATCGCGGCCCAATCGCGCGGGTACCATGTCCATTCCCCCACTGCGGCGGGCGACAGCGTATCGCGCCCCGGCACGTCGTCATTGTCGGCAAGGACAGAGGCGCCAACCGTGACGCGCCCCACCGCCTGCGGCCGGTCCCAGGCGCGCCCCCACGCGGCCTCAAGCACGGTTGTGCGGTCTTCGGCCCAGTCAAGTGCGACGGACCACCCGGTACGCCCGTCCGGCAAGTCGCGAAAGCGGAACAGGTCAACCCCGGCCAGCGACGGGTATTCGCCAGTCCAGTCTTCGTTGCGCACGCCATAAGCGCCCCCAAGCCGCGTTGACCACGTATCCCCGCGCCAAGTTGCCCCCACATTGGCCGCAAGGATGTCATTGTCTGAAACCCCGGCCGTGGTGCGCGCCCAATAGAACGTCTCGACGTCCACCTCCTGTGCGATGCAGTCGCTGACGGGCAAAAGGCAAAGGGCGGTGATGACGAGAGGTTTCATGGCGGATCCGTGCGCTATTGGCTGCCCTTACGGCCATAGCCCCTTGCACCGCCCGTCGCAACCATGTCTTGTCCCGTCATGACTGGACAGTTCCTTAACTTGGGCGGCAACCCGTTTTTTGTTCGCAGGTGGGGGGACCCGACCCTGCCCAAACTGCTGTTACTGCACGGGTTTCCGGAATATTCGGGCGCATGGGACGGGTTGGCGCAGCGCTTGGCGGGCCAGTTTCACTGTATCGCCCCCGACCAGCGCGGCTACGGTCAGAGCTGGTGCCCAGCCGAACCCGACGCCTATCGCGCCCATCTGCTGGCACAGGACATGGCCATGCTGATCCGGTCCGAAGGCGGCCCGATGGCCGTCATGAGCCACGATTGGGGCGCGGCGGTGGCCTATGCGCTGGCCATCCAGTACCCCGATCTGATCAGCCGCCTGATCGTGGCGAACGGCGTGCATCCGGGCCCGTTCTTGCGCGCCTGTGCGCAAGGCGGCGCGCAATCGGCGGCCTCGCGCTACATCAATGAACTGCGCCGCCCGGACGCCGAACAGTCCCTGTCCGCGAACGGGTTCACAAAGCTCTTTTCGCTCTTTCCTGAAGACATGGATTTTTCGTGGATGACGGCAGAAAAGAGGGCCGCCTACAAGGCTGAATGGGCCCGCCCCGGGCGTCTTTCAGGCATGTTGAACTGGTACCGCGCGTCGCCCGTTCAGGTGGCCGAACCTGGCAGGCCCATCGCCGTTGATCCGATCCCGGTCGCGGCCGCAAGGATCACCATGCCCCACCTTTTGATCTGGGGGCAAAAAGACACCGCGCTGCTGCCGGAATCGCTTGACGGGCTTGAGGCCTACGTGCCGGACCTGACGTGCCTGACCATCTCGGACGCGGATCATTGGGTCATTCACCAGAAGACATCCCGCGTCGCAGGGGCCGTGGCCGCTTTCCTGAGCTGACAAGCCACGCTTGTCCCTTCCCCCGGGCGGTGCGGCCTGCCATAATGACCATCAAACCAAGATAAAGAGCAGCAAACACCCATGGCAGACGACCTTCTCGGGGGCGCGCAGCCCGCCTATGACGCCTCTTCCATCGAAGTCCTCGAAGGGCTTGAACCGGTGCGCAAACGCCCCGGCATGTATATCGGTGGCACCGACGAACGCGCCCTGCACCACTTGGTCGCGGAAATTCTGGACAATTCGATGGATGAAGCGGTGGCCGGCCATGCCAACCGCATCGAGGTCGATCTGCACGCCGACTATTCGCTGAGCGTGCGCGACAACGGACGCGGCATTCCGGTCGATCCGCACCCCAAATTTCCCGACAAGAGCGCGCTAGAGGTGATCCTCTGCACGCTGCACGCGGGCGGCAAATTCAGCGGCAAGGCGTATCAGACGTCGGGCGGTCTGCATGGGGTGGGCGCGTCGGTCGTCAACGCGCTGTCCGATTCCATGGTGGTCGAGGTCGCGCGCGACAAACAATTGTTTCGCCAGTCATTCTCGCGCGGAATACCCCAAGGGCCAGTGGAAAAGGTCGGCGCCGCGCCCAACCGTCGCGGCACCCAGGTGACGTTTCACGCCGACGAAGAAATTTTCGGATCGCACCGGTTCAAACCTGCGCGGCTGTTCAACAGCATACGTTCGAAAGCCTACCTGTTCAGCGGCGTCGAAATCCGCTGGAAATCGGCCATCGACGATGGCGAAACCCCGACCGAAGCCACCTTCCATTTCCCCGGCGGCCTGGCCGACTATCTGACCGAAACACTGGGCAGCGCATCGACCTACGCCGACCGGCCCTTTGCAGGCACGGTCGATTTCCAGGCGCGCTTCGCCGTGCCCGGCAAGGTGGAATGGGCGATCAACTGGACCCCGGCGCGCGACGGGTTCATCCAGTCATATTGTAACACCGTACCCACCCCCGAAGGCGGCACCCACGAGGCCGGCTTTTGGGCCGCAATTCTGAAAGGCATCCGCGCTTACGGCGAATTGGTGAACAACCGAAAAGCCAAGGACATCACCCGCGAAGACCTTGTCACCGGGGGCTGCGCACTGGTTTCATGCTTCATCCGCGAGCCGGAATTCGTCGGCCAGACCAAGGATCGCCTGGCCACAGTCGAAGCGCAAAAGCTGGTGGAACAGTCTGTGCGCGATCACTTTGACAACTGGCTGGCGGCCGACACGAAATCGGCCGGCGCAATTCTGGATTTCCTGGTTTTGCGGGCCGAAGAGCGTCTGCGCCGGCGCCAGGAAAAGGAAACGCAGCGCAAGACCGCGACAAAGAAGCTTCGCCTGCCCGGCAAGCTGGTCGATTGCAGCGCCACCAACCGCGCAGGCACCGAATTGTTCATCGTCGAAGGCGACAGCGCGGGCGGATCGGCCAAAATGGGGCGGGATCGCAAGACCCAGGCCTTGCTGCCCCTGCGCGGCAAAATCCTGAACGTGCTGGGCGCAGCAAGTTCCAAGCTGGGGTCGAACCAGGAAATCAACGATCTGTGCCAAGCACTTGGCGTGGGTCTGGGCACGCGGTTCAACCTCGACGATCTGCGCTATGACAAGATCATCATCATGACCGACGCCGATGTGGATGGCGCGCATATTGCCAGCCTCTTGATGACTTTTTTCTTCACTCAGATGCGCCCGATGATCGACGCGGGGCATTTGTACCTGGCCTGCCCCCCGCTCTTTCGCCTGACCCAGGGGGCCAAGACGGTCTATTGCCTGGACGAAGCCGAGCGCGAGACATGGATGCAAAAAGGTCTTGGCGGGAAAGGCAAGATCGAGGTGAGCCGGTTCAAGGGGCTTGGCGAAATGGACGCCAAAGACCTCAAGGACACCACGATGAACCCCAACACCCGTAAATTGATCCGTGTCACGATCGACGAAGATGAACCGGGCGAAACGGGTGATCTGGTCGAACGCCTGATGGGCAAGAAACCCGAACTGCGCTTCCAGTATATTCAGGAAAACGCACGGTTTGTCGAAGAACTGGATGTCTGAGGTTCTCTACTTCGCCTATGGCTCGAATCTGCTACCTGCGCGTCTGCGCGCCCGCTGCCCATCGGCGCGGCTGGTCGGGGCGGCGCGCTTGCCGGACTTCGCGTCAGACTATTCGAAACGCGGCAAGGACGGTTCGGGCAAAGCGACAGTGTTCGACGCGCCCGGCAGCGTGACCACTGGCGCGGTCTTCAGCCTTTCGCCCGTGTGTGCGGTGACACTTGATGGGATCGAAGGCGCGGGCTATGCGCGGCGCGTTGTTGATGTGCTGGTCGGCGAAAATGAAGTGAATTGCGCAACATATGTTGCTGTGGATGACGCGCGCTTCAGCGATCTGACCCCGTTCGCGTGGTACAAGGCCCTGATCGTTGCCGGGCTGCGCCATCACGCGCTGCGCAACCCACCGCTAGAGCGCGCACGCGCCGCGGCCGATCCGGACGTGCAGCGCCACGTTTCCAACATGCAATTGATTGGGGCGCCGAACCAATAACGGCGCAACGGCGGCGCCAAGCCCGCACAACAGAAAAAGGGCGCCAAACGCTGGCGCCCTTCGGGTTTTCACAGGTGTCGTCGCCTCAGGCGGATTTGCGGCGACGCATCGCGGCGATACCACCCAGCCCGCTGAGCAGCAGCAGGGCCGAGGCCGGAACGGGAACCGCAGCGCCGGTCGGCGGCAGCGATCCGGCATCGATCAGCGCATAGCTGACCTCACCACCGGCAAGCAGGTATTCGCCCAGCCCGTTGCCCCAGAAGGACACGGTGCTGAATTCATCCGTGTCGTCAAAGGCCGCGACAAAGATTTCGTAGACACTGGCTGCGGGGTTGGCCTGGGACGGGAAGCGTTCGTCATCGCCGGCGCCTGCCGAACCCACCGTAATCGCGGCGCCGCCGTCGAATGAGATGAACAATTCGGTGACGGGGGCCTTACAGCACGTCGCCCAGTCGCCCACTTCGAACCCAAAGGAATTCACCGGCGAATCAAACGAGAACGTGATCCCGGCATCAAAATAATCCATCGGGTCAGCGCGCGAGCCCGAAGGTTCGGATGCACCGCTGTTCAGCGCCGGGCCGATGTCCATCGCCTGCCCGGACAGCGATCCGTAGCTGGTAAAGTACATGGTTCCGCCATCGTTGGCGGTGATGGTGTAGTCGCCACGGTCAATGCTGGCTGACGACGAAAGGCCTGTCCAGGTGTCCGTCACAACCGTTCCACCTGCGGCGGCCACAGTTGTGTCGAAGTCGGCTTTACCGGCGGCAATTCCGTCATAGATGGTCAGGATGGTCGCATTCGCCGACGTCGCGGCCAAAAGGCCCAGTCCCAACGCAGCGCTGGCAAAGCCAAGCTTGGATGTGCGTGAAATGGTCATTCAAAATTTCTCCCAAAAATTAGAAACAAATTCATACTATCGCAATTTGTGAACAAAGTGAACTCAAGAATCTGCCGTAGGGGCAGGTTGTTTTTCTGTGCATTTCCGGCCGGGCGTCACCTCGCTTTTTGGTTTGATCCAATGATCATTCTGACGAATGAACCTGTATTGTTTCGATCCAGGCAACCAAGTCCGCGATCGGGCCGCTGACCATGATCCGCTCGCCTGCCGGCAGTTGCAGGGCGATATCGGGCCCTTGCGCGTCAAAGAATTCGCCAAACACCCACATGGGCGACCCGTGGGCCACCAACGGATCGCGCCCGTCAATTCGTGCGGCCACGCGGGCTGTCGGAAAGACCCCGTCATTTCGGGCCGCCAGCTGCGTCAGATCAGTGGGTTGTATGGTCAAAACCGGTGCCATGGGGCCATTGCCCGCTGCTTGGGCCCCGTGACAGACCGCACAACGGTCCGCGAAAAGCGTCGCGCCCGTGGTCGCATCCTGCGCGATCGCGCTACTGGCGATCACGCTGGCAATCAGGACAAGGACTTTCATGGGATACCTCCTGCCCCGACTCTATTGGGATCAGGCCAGCGGCGCCTTGATCCCGATCAGATTGGCCGCGTCATCGGGGATCAGGGGGCCGTTGTGATCCGGCCTTGTTCCAGATGCAGGGTCCGATCCATACGCGCGGCCAACTCAAGGTTGTGCGTGGCAATAAGCGCAGCCAGACCTTCATCGCGAACCAGGTCCATCAGGGCGCCAAACACCACCTCGGATGTCGCGGGATCCAGGTTCCCGGTCGGCTCATCGGCCAACAGGATCCTCGGTCGGTTGGCCAGCGCCCGGCAAAAGGCCACGCGCTGCTGCTCGCCGCCGGAAAGCTCGGCCGGGCGGTGATCCGCCCGTTGCCCCATCCCCACCTTGTCCAGCAACCCGCGCGCCCGCTCTTGCGCAGCGCGCGGCGTCGTTCCGGCGGCCAACTGCGGCAGGACGATGTTTTCCAGCGCGGTGAACTCGGGCAGAAGGTGATGGAACTGATAGATAAAACCCACTTCGGCGCGGCGGATTTCCGTCCGCTTCCGATCCGACGCCCCCGACATATCCTGCCCGCCGATCTTGACCACACCCGCATCGGCCGCGTCCAGCAGGCCCGCGATATGCAACAGCGTGGATTTGCCCGAGCCCGAGGGCGCCGTCAACGCCACCACTTCGCCCGGCGCAAGGCCCAGGCTGGCATCGCGCAGCACCACGATTTCGCCGGGTTGTCCCCGTTTGTATACTTTTTCCAGACCTGCAAGCGTCAGAACATCATTCATAGCGCAGCGCCTCGACCGGGTTCATGCGGGCCGCGCGGCGCGCGGGAAAGATCGTGATTCCAAAGGACAGGATCAGCGACAGGCCCACGGCCCCCAGCACATCCTGCCAACGCAAAACCGCTGGCAGGCGATAGATGCCGCGGATCGACGCGTCCCAGACATCGCCCCCCGAGGCGCCGTTCACAAAGGCCAGAATCGGATCGAAATAGAGCGCGAACAGGCAGCCCAGCACCACCCCGAGCGCGGTTCCGATCAGCCCGACCATGGCGCCGCACAGGAAAAACACCCGCAGGATCGATCCCTGGCTCAGGCCCATGGTTCGCAGGATGCCGATGTCGCGCCCCTTGTTCTTGACCAGCATCACCAGCCCGCTCGTGATGTTCAGCGACGCGATCAGCACCAGCACCGCCATCAGCACGAACATCACCGTGTCTTCGATCGCCAGCGCTTCCAGGAATGCCCCTGAACTGTCGCGCCATGTCCACAGCAATGCCCCCGCCCCGGCGGCCTTCATCAACGGGGCGCGAAAGCTGTCGATCTGGTCGGGGTTGTCCACCATGACCTCGATCTCGTCCGCCACGCCTTCGCTGTTGAAAAAGCTCTGTGCCTCGGCAAAGGGCATGTACAGACGGACCTTGTCGATGTCGTAGCGGCCTGCGGAAAAGATATAGACCACCTCATAGCCGTTTACGCGCGGCGATGTGCCAAAGGGGGTCTTGGCCCCGTTCGGCGATATCAGCTTGACCCGGTCGCCCAGGCTCACCCCAAGATCGCGCGCCAGTTCCGAGCCCAAGGCAATGCCGCGTTCAAACCCGTCCAGAGACCCCTGCGACGTCGCAGGATCAGCAATGCGCGGAATGGCCGCCAGATCTGCGGCCCGGATGCCCCGCACATCGGCAAAGGCGTTCTGCTGGCCTGCGTTGGCCATGACCTGCCCCCGCACCAGCGGCGCAGCGCGGATCACCCCATCCACCGCAGACAGGCGTTTCGCAATTTCGTCGTAGTCAGGCACCGCGCGGTCGAACTGGCCATTCGCCGCGACGCGTCCGGCGGAATAGACCGTGACATGGGCATTGGCGCCCAGGATCGTATCGACGAATTCGGCCCGAAATCCCGAACGCACAGCCATCGTGATGATCAGCGCGGCCACGGCCAGGGTGATGCCGATCAGGGAAATCCAGGTCATGACCGACACGCCGCCTTCGCTGCGCCGTGCACGCAAATAGCGCCACGCGATCATCCATTCAAAAGGGGCGAAAGGTTTTAGCAAAACGGGCTCCGCAGTCTGATCGGCGCGACAGTGCGCCGGGCGCTTGCCAAAGGTCAAGCCGCGCGCCTGTCAGAGCCCGGCATAGATCTTGGCAACCTTTTCGACCGCCTGCTCTGGCGGCAGCTCTTCACTGGCCCCCGTGCGGCGGCTGGTCAGTTCGACCACGCCGTTTTTCAGCCCCCGTGGCCCAACGGTGATCCGCCAAGGCAGGCCGATCAGGTCCATCGTGGCGAATTTTCCCCCGGCCCGTTCCTTGCGATCGTCGTAAAGCGGTTCAAGACCCAAGGCCGTGAAGCTGTCGTACAGCGACTGGCACGCCGCATCCGCCTGGACATCGCCCTGTTTGAGGTTGACGATTCCCACATGGAACGGCGTCACGCCTTCGGGCCAGATGATCCCGTTGTCGTCGTGATTGGCTTCGATCAGCGCGCCCAGCAAGCGGCTGACGCCAATGCCGTGGCTGCCCATGTGCACGGCCACCTGATTGCCTTCGCGATCCTGCACCGTGGCGCCCATGGCGTCGGAATACTTGGTGCCAAAATAGAAAATCTGTCCCACTTCGATCCCGCGCGCGGTGCGGCGGCGCTCTTCGGGCACTTTGGCAAATTCGGCCTCGTCGTGGGTTTCGTCGGTGCGCGCGTACCGGCTGGTGAATTCCTCCAGCACCGCCTGGCATTGCTCGACGCTGTCATAATCGATCTGGCGGTCGCCAAAGGTCAGGTCCGTGATCTCGCTGTCGTAGAACACCTCGCTCTCGCCGGTTTCGGCCAGCACCAGGAATTCATGCGTATTGTCGCCCCCGATCGGGCCGCTGTCGGCGCGCATCGGGATCGCTTGCAGACCCATGCGTTCGTAGGTGCGCAGGTAGCTGACCAGATGCCGGTTATAGGCGTGCAGCGCGTCTTGCTTGGTCAGATCGAAATTGTAGCCGTCCTTCATCAGGAACTCGCGCCCGC
The DNA here is from genome assembly GCF_049943335.1 of Aliiroseovarius sp. PTFE2010. NCBI lineage: Bacteria > Pseudomonadati > Pseudomonadota > Alphaproteobacteria > Rhodobacterales > Paracoccaceae > Aliiroseovarius > Aliiroseovarius sp. PTFE2010. The sequence continues at coordinate 21,511 of NZ_JBNFVY010000013.1, read as the reverse complement.
GCATCACGCCAAAACGGGGGCGGATTTCATCGCGGAATTTCCACTGGATCTGGTAGAGCGTCAGCGGCAGGTCCTTGTAGGACTTGACGTAGCTGCGAAAGACATCGGTGAACAATTCTTCGGCAGTGGGGCTGTAGAGCATGTCGCGGTCGTGCCGGTCCTTCATGCGTAGCAGTTCTTCGCCGTAAGCATCAAAGCGGCCGCTTTCGCGCCACAGGTCGGCCGACTGCAGCGTGGGCATCAGCAACGGGATGTGACCTGCGCGCTGCTGTTCCTCGTTCACGATCTGCTCGACCCGTTTGAGCACTTTCAGCCCCAGCGGCAGCCACGAATAGATGCCTGCCGACTGTTGACGGATCATACCGGCACGCAGCATCAGCCGATGGCTGACGATCTGGGCTTCGGACGGGGTTTCCTTCAGGACCGGAAGGAAATAACGCGACAGACGCATGGGCGGACCTCAAATTTCAGTGCGGTTCGCTTGTGCTTCATGTCGCTTGACTTGGCAAGACCAACGGTTGACGTGGGGCCATTTGCCGTTGCCATCCCACCCACAGGACGGATCACCATCGCGGCTTCGCGTTAATCTAGACCAAGGACGTCGGTGGGCGTGTCGACAAACCCGGCACGCCCACCCGAGGGCAAAATGGCCCCCAAGATCGCAAAGGCAATCGCAAGCACAGAAATAAACTTAGTAAAACGGTTCATGACACCTAACTAAACTGAAACGGAATCTGATGAACGGGGGAAATCTGGTATAGTTTCCCCCAAAAGTCCGGCCACGATTTCCCGACCCCGCCCTATCTGCGCAAGCGCAGGGTTGAACCGGCCCCGGACTCACGCGATACAAGACGCAGGTATTGAGGGGACCTCATAGTCATGGTGTTACCAGTAAGGCAGCAGGCAAAATATTGGGGCGTCACCGCCCTGTTGTTTTTTGTCGTTCTTTTCCTTCTTGGCGACGTGATTTTGCCGTTTGTGCTTGGGATGGCTCTGGCCTATCTGCTTGACCCCATTGCAGATCGACTGGAAGCGTTGGGCCTCGGGCGGGCGCTGGCCACGGTGCTGATCACGTTAGTCGCCGCGGTGCTGTTCCTTCTGCTTGCGCTGACCGTTGTGCCGACCCTGATCAAGCAGACCGCGGGACTGATCGAAACCCTGCCGCAATTGGTGCGGGATTTTCAGGCCTTCCTCCAGGCGCGCTTCCCGCAGCTTTTCGTCGAAGGCAACCAACTGCAAGAAACCTTCGCATCGATCCAGGCGACGCTGAAATCCAAGGGCGGCGAGGTGCTGAACGGCGTTTTGGCATCGGCCATGTCGCTGATCAACGTGGCCCTTCTGGTCGTGCTGGTGCCGGTGATCACCTTCTACCTGCTCTTGGACTGGGACAAGATGGTGGCCGACATCGACGGGCTCTTGCCACGTGACCATGCGCCCGTGGTCCGCAAACTTGCGCATCAGATCGACCACACGCTGGCGTCATTCATCCGTGGCCAAGGCATGGTTTGCCTGATCCTTGGAACCTTTTACGCCGTTTCGCTGATGCTTGTGGGGTTGAATTTCGGGCTGGTGGCTGGCGCGGTCGCCGGCGCACTGACCTTTATTCCCTATGTGGGGGCGGTCGTGGGCGGCGGCCTGTCGATCGGGCTGGCGCTGTTCCAATTCTGGGGGGAATGGTGGGCGATCGCAGCGGTGGCGGGGATTTTCATCTTTGGCCAGTTCGTTGAAGGCAACATCCTGACGCCAAATCTGGTCGGCAGCAGCGTCGGGTTGCACCCGGTCTGGCTGATCTTTGCCTTGACCGTGTTCGGAACGCTCTTTGGTTTTGTCGGAATGCTGGTCGCCGTACCGGTCGCCGCGGCCCTTGGGGTGATCGCGCGGTTCTTTATCGACCAATACCGCGACAGTCGCCTGTATCGCGGGCTGACCGATCAAGATCCCGAAGTCTGACATGGCCCGGCAACTGGTGTTTGACCTGCCCGTGCGCCCCGCCCTGGGACGCGACGACTTCTTCGTTTCATCGTCGAACGCGGCGGCCTTGACGATGCTGGACAGCTGGACCGATTGGCCGGGCAACAAGCTTTTGCTTGTCGGGCCTGCGGGCGCGGGCAAGACTCATCTGGCCTGTGTCTGGGCCAGCGAAACCGGCGCGAAGGTCATTGATGCCGTGTCCTTGACCACGGTTGATGTCCCGGGCATCGCGGCGGCAGGGTTTGTCGTCGTCGAAGACGTGCAGGCCATCGCCCGCCACCCTGACGCGCAAACCGCCCTGTTCCACTTGCATAACCTGACCTTGTCCGAGGGGGGGCGACTTTTGCTCACGGCAAATGCCCCCCCGGCGCAATGGGGCCTGTCGCTGCCCGACCTTGTGTCGCGCATGCACGGCACGACGATGGTGCGGATCAACGGGCCCGATGACGCCTTGCTCAACGCGATGTTGGTCAAGCTGTTCGCCGACCGCCAACTGGCTGTGCCCCCCGGTCTGATCAGCTGGCTGGTGCCGCGGATGGAGCGTAGTCAGGCGGGCGCCGCGCGTGTGGTGGACGAACTGGATGCTCTTGCCTTGTCCGAAGGGCGCAGTATCACGCGTGACCTTGCACGCACAGTGCTGGACAAGCTGGGCCAAGGCTGAGAAAATCAGCCACCTGCCAATACCTTGTCACACCTTTTTCACGTGCTTCGCGCAGAACGGCGTCATGACCCAAACTGATTTCCTGAACGCAGACCTTCCCGCCCCCGTCACACTGGACAACGTAGACCTGTCCGGCCCCGCGCGTCTGTTCAATCGAGAACTGAGCTGGCTGGCGTTTAACTGGCGTGTCCTGGAAGAGGCGGAAAACCCCCGCGTTCCGCTGCTCGAACGGGTGCGGTTCGTGTCGATTTCGGCGACCAACCTTGACGAATTCTATACCGTCCGGGTCGCGGGGTTGCGCGAATTGCACCACAACGGGGTGACGACCCCTTCGGACGATGGTCTGTCGCCTGTCGAACAATTGGCACAGATCAACGATGACGTGCGCCAGCTCATCGAAGCGCAACTGTCGACCTGGAAGACCCTGCGCGCCGAAATGGCCGATCAGGGCATCGTGATCTGCGAACGCGGCGATCTGTCCAAAGAGGATCTGAAACACCTCAAGAAGGTCTTCATGGAAAACGTGTTTCCGGTCCTGTCGCCGCTGGCGATTGACCCGGCGCATCCGTTTCCGTTCATCCCGAACCTGGGCTTCGCCCTTGCCCTGCAACTCAAACGCACGCGCGACGGGCGCGATCTGCAGGCGCTCTTGCCCATTCCGCACCAGATCGACCGCTTTATTTCCCTGCCCGCAAACGGCACTGACCTGCGGTTCTTGCGGTTGGAAAGCCTGCTGCTGCTGCACATCGACAGCATCTTTCCCGGCTACGCGCTGGATGGCACCTGCACCTTCCGCATCCTGCGTGACAGCGATCTGGAAGTCGAAGAAGAGGCCGAGGATCTGGTCCGTGAATTCGAAGTCGCCCTGAAACGTCGCCGGCGCGGCGAAGTCGTGCGCCTGAGCGTTTCGGCCGGCGCGCCCAAGGCGCTGCGCCGGTTCTTGATGGACCGTCTGCAGGTCGAAGACCATGAAACCATTGAAATGGACGGCATCATCGGGTTGTCCGATCTGTCCGAACTGGTGCTTGATGAACGCCCCGACCTGCTGTGGCCGCCCTTCACCCCCCGTGTTCCCGAACGCGTTCAGGACCACGAAGGGGACATGTTCGCCGCCATTCGTCAAAAAGACATGCTTTTGCACCACCCGTATGAAACCTTCGACATGGTGGTCCGTTTCCTCAACCAAGCGGCCAATGACCCCAACGTGGTGGCCATCAAACAGACCCTGTACCGCACATCGCGCGACAGCCCGATCGTCTCGGCGCTTTGTGATGCGGCTGAACAGGGCAAATCGGTCACCGCGCTTGTTGAATTGAAGGCCCGCTTTGACGAAGCCGCCAATATCCGTCAATCGCGCCGTCTGGAACGGTCGGGCGCGCATGTGGTTTATGGGTTCATCAACTACAAAACCCACGCCAAGATCAGCACCGTGGTCCGGCGCGAGGGCGACAAGCTGGTCACCTATACGCACTATGGCACGGGAAACTATCACCCGATCACCGCCCGCATATATACCGACCTGTCCTTCTTTACCTGTGACCCGGCCCTGGGTCGCGATGCGACCAAAGTGTTCAATTACCTGTCCGGGTATGCAGAACCTGCGGCTCTGGAAAATCTGGCGATCTCACCGATTTCGCTGAAACCACGGCTGATCGAGCTGATAAAAGCCGAGGCCGAATATGCCCGCGCAGGCAAGCCCGCGGAAATCTGGGCCAAGATGAACGCGCTGGTCGAGCCTGATGTGATCGACGCGCTCTATGCGGCCAGCCAGGCCGGGGTCCGTATCGATCTGGTCATACGGGGCATTTGCGGGCTGCGTCCCGGCATCAAGGGCCTGAGCGAGAATATCCGGGTTAAATCCATTGTTGGCCGCTTCCTGGAACATTCGCGCATCGTCTGTTTCGGCAACGGGTCAGGTCTGCCGTCCAAGAAAGCGCGGGTGTTCATTTCCTCGGCCGACTGGATGGGGCGGAACCTGAACCGGCGTGTGGAAACACTGGTGGAAACGACGAACCCCACGGTCAAGGCACAGATCGTCAGCCAGATCATGGCGGCGAACATGGCCGATGTCGCCCAGAGCTGGATCCTGGACGCGCACGGAACCTGGACGCGCCCCCCCATCGCCCCCGATGACCGTCCGTTCAATTGCCACCGCTTCTTTATGGAAAACCCGTCCTTGTCCGGGCGCGGGTCGGCCGGGGCGTCAGACGTGCCGGAATTGACCCATACCGAAGACTGAACCCGTATTGACGACTGCGCCGCGGGTTGGCAGTGTCGCCCGGCAGATAACGGGGGGCCGACGTGAGCCAAGCTGCCACCACCGAAGCGGATTGGGGCCCGTTCGGGCGACCGATCTTCGACGACATGATCGCACGCGGCCTGAATCGTGTCGGGGTTGTGGACGTCGGATCGAACTCGGTCCGGCTGGTTGTGTTCGACGGGGCGGCCCGAAGTCCGGCCTATTTTTACAATGAAAAGATCCTCTGTGGGCTGGGCGCGGGGCTGGGTGAAACCGGCCGCCTCAACCCTGATGGCAAACGGCGCGCCCTGGCCGCGATCAAACGGTTTCAACTGCTGGCAAGGGCGATGAACCTGGCCCCCCTGACCGCCGTCGCCACCGCCGCCATGCGCGAGGCCGAGGACGGCCCGGTGTTTCGCAAGCAGATCGAAGAAGAAACCGGCCTGAAACTGTGGGTCATCGACGGCGAAGAAGAAGCCCGACTGTCTGCACAAGGCGTGCTGCTGGGCTGGCCGGGCGCCTATGGGTTGATCTGCGACATTGGCGGGTCATCCATGGAATTGGCCGAATTGCACCATGGGCGGGTGGGCAAGCGCGTATCCTCGCCGCTGGGGCCGTTGAAACTGGCTTCGGTCAAAGGCGGGAGCAGGGGGCTCAAGACCCACATCGCGGCCGAACTGGACAAGCTGGCCGACGTGATGGGCACGCACTACAATCGCATCTTTCTTGTCGGCGGGTCGTGGCGTGCCATCGCCCGCGTCGACATGGAGCGCCGCGCTTACCCTCTGCACGTTCTGCACGAATACCGCATGACCCCGAAGTCGGTGATCGACACGGTCAAATATATCCGGGCCGCGGATCTGGGTGAACTGCGCGCGCGGACTGGCACGTCCGAGGCACGGATGGCCTTGGTTCCAACCGCGGCCGAAGTGTTGCGCCAGATGGTGCGACGCTTCAAACCCAAGGGCATTGCAATTTCGGCCTACGGCATCCGCGAAGGCATGCTGTATGAACAAATGCCGCGCGAATTGCGCGACCGCGACCCCCTGATCGAAGCCTGCCGCTTTGCCGAACACAAGGACGCGCGCATGCCCGGATCGGGCAAGGCGCTGTTTCGCTTTCTGCGCCCCCTGTTTTCCGGCTGGAACGACGAAAAACTGCGGATCGCACGGGCGGCCTGCCTTTTGCATGACGTGACATGGCGCGCCCATCCCGACTATCGCGCCGAGGTTTGTTTTGACAACGCGACGCGCGCCAATCTGGGCGGCCTGACCCATCAGGAACGCGTCTTTCTGGGGCTGGCGCTGCTGCACCGGTACAAGAGCTCGCGCAAGGGCACGCCGTTTGAACCCCTGTTCGACCTGCTTTCGGAAAAACAGATCAACGAAGCCGAGGTTCTGGGCCGCGCCATGCGGTTCGGCGCCATGTTTTCGGTCGAAGCGCCAGACAGCATTGCCAATCTGCGCTATTTTCCCAAAAAGCACATTCTCGAAATGCGGCTGGACAAGGATTACCAGTGCTTGTTCGGCGAAGTGGCCGCCGCGCGCTTTGCCGCACTGGGCGCGGCACTGGGCGCCGAGACCGTGGTCAAGTTCCGAACCTTGCGCAAGGCGACCTAGGCGCTAAAATTCGATATCCACCGACACCGGGAAATGATCCGACGCGGTCAGCAGCGCATCGCGCAACTCAGGCACCGCGTAAATCCCCGGATCGTCAAAGGGATGCCAGATGCGCCAGACTGCCCGCCGCGCCACCAGATCCGGGCTGAGCATCACATAATCGAGCAACGCCTGAAGATAGCATTTTTCCGATGAAATATAGAACCGCGCCGATGTCGGCCGGGCCCCCATCTTTTGCGACATGATCAAACGCGCGTGCGGGTCCAGCAAGCGCGGCCCGTCACCTTCGCCGATCACGATTTCCAGCCCGGATCGTCCGAACAGCTTTTCATATTCGTCCAACCCCGGACCGTCATTGAAATCGCCCAGAACAATCAGCGACTCGCCCGCATTCAAATGCGCCTCGATACGCTCGCGTAGCCATATGCATTGGGCAAGGTGCTTGCGCCGATTGGCAATGGAAATTCGCGTCATTTCGTCGGGTGTATCAGCGCCGTGCGGGGCCTTGGACTTGGCGTGAACACCGATCATGCGAAATTCGAACCCGCTGGCCAGATGCGTCACCAGCGCTTCAAGTGGCGGCTTGGAAAAGCGCACGACGTCAAGCGTCGCGTCGATATCCAGATCGATGCGATAGGTGCCGTCAAACCTGGGGGATTCACCGGCCCTTTGCGACCCCGGCGCGCCCATCGGATCGTGTTTCGCCGACAAAACGTCGGGATCATAGAGCAGCGCGATTTCTTGTTCGGTTTCATTGGTAAAACCGATCAGGGCCTTGCGCGCGCGCAGCCCGGCCCAAGCGGCGAACAGCTCTAGCCGCTGCTGACCGATGGCGGCGGTATGGGCGTTCGGGGCTTCGATAACCATGATTGCATCCGCATCCAGCGCGGTGAACACCTTGCCAAGCGCTTCGAGCTGCTGGGCGCGGGTCACATTGTAGCGCCGGGACCAATTGTCATCGGCAAGCAAACGGTTGTCGCGCGAAAACAACTCGTCGAACCATTCGGTGTTGTAAGTCGCGATCCGCATCACGCCGGCTTGTCTTCCAACCGCAGGGCTTGCACCTCGTCCCATGCGTTGTTGATACAGATCAGCCGATCTTCGGCCAGTTTGACCGCTTCGGGCGGGACGCCGCGCGCGGCAAGCGCATCGGGGTGCGTGTCGCGCACCAACGCGCGATAGGCTGCGCGGATGTCGGCCATCGGCGTGTCCGGATCCACGCCCAGTACTTCGAACGGGTCGGCCCGACCACCGGGCACGAAACGGGCGCGCATGGCGCGAAACCGACGTTCGTCGATGCCGAACAGCTCTGCCACACGCGCAAGATACATGTCTTCGCCGGGGTGGTACTCACCGTCGGCCATCGCGATGTGAAAAAGGCCTTCGATCACGTCGCACAGCGTTGCCGATCCCGGCCCGAACATGCGCGCGACCCGGGCGGCGTAATCCTCGTATCCGGCGACGTCGGTGCGGGCCATGTTGAACACGCGGGCGGCATTTTGCTCTTCGCCCTTGGGAATAGAAAACACCTCGCGGAAGGCCATGACCTCGTCGCGGGTGACCTGTCCGTCGGCCTTGGCCATCTTTGCCCCCAGGGCTATGACGGCGATGGCGAAACCGACCCGCTGTTCAGGCGGTGTGCGCAGTTTGTCAAAGACATTCGCCAACCCCTCGCCCGATCTAAGGGCGGCAAGGGCATCAGCTATACGTGACCAGAGCGACATGTCCCCAACCTAACGCTGCCGCGCAGAATTGTCAGGCGCGATCACAGGAATTTCTGCATCAAAACCAGATCCAGCCAGCGACCGAATTTCCACCCGACCTGCGGAAGGCGCCCCGCTTGCCGATAGCCCAGACGGGCATGAAACGCGATAGAGCCTGCGTTGTCGGCGTCGATCCCTCCGAACATCGAATGGTGTCCGGCAGCGCGTGCGTGATCTTCCACCGCGGCCATCAAAACCCGCCCGACGCCCTGCCCCTGCGCCGCCTCTGCCACATAGACCGAATGCTCCATCGTGTGCCGATACCCGGAGTTGTTGCGAAACTGGTCATATGTGGCATAGCCCAGCACACCGCCCGCCCCTTCGGCTACGAAAACTTCGCGGCCATTGGTTCGGCGCGCAGCGATCAACGCCCCCCAGTCGGCGGCGCTGCGGTTTTCGTCGGAAAACGACGCGGTACTGTTTGCGATGATCGGCGTCATGATAGCGATCAGCGCTGGAACATCGGGAGCTTTGGCGGGGCGCAGTATCATTTGACAGCCGTTTTCATGGGGGCAAAGAAGCCTTGGATCAAAATGCCACGCGCCGACAGGTCAGTGCGGATCGCACCGGAAAGTCATCGGCCAAGCGACTGGCAAAACAGCGCCCAGACGCGCAATTGACAGGCCCACACCTGACGCGACGTGGCACGCGCCAGACCGCCGGGGGCGAAACAAGGTGGGGCGGCGTCTCCTCCTCAGGCGCCGCCCCGATTACGGTTCGGGTCTTTCTCCGCAAACCGTATTTCTACGCACCTGCTCAGGATGCGCGGATCTTCCGAACCAGCTTCAGGATGTCCTTGGCCGCTTCGGGAATATTCGTTCCGGGACCGAAGATGGCCTTGACGCCCGCATTGGTCAAGAAGTCATAGTCCTGCTGCGGGATGACCCCGCCACAGATCACGATGATATCTTCCGCACCCTGGTCCTTGAGCGCTTGGATCAGCTTGGGCGCAAGCGTTTTGTGCCCTGCCGCCTGACTTGAAATTCCGACGATATGCACGTCGTTGTCAATGGCATCTTGCGCAGCTTCTTCGGGGGTCTGGAACAGCGGGCCGACGTCCACATCGAACCCGATATCCGCAAAGGCTGTTGCAATCACCTTGGCACCGCGGTCGTGACCGTCCTGGCCCATCTTGACGACCAACATGCGGGGGCGGCGGCCTTCTTCTTCGGCGAAGGCTTCCACGTCCTGCTGGATCGCGGCAAACCCTTCGTCACCCTCATAGGCGGCGCCGTAGACACCGGCCAGCGTCTTGACCTCGGCGCGGTGACGCCCGAATTCCTTTTCCATTGCCATGCTGATTTCCCCTACCGACGCACGCGCGCGCGCAGCTTCAACGGCCGCTTCCAACAGGTTCCCGCCTTCCTTGGCCCGGCGGGTCAGTTCGGCCAGCGCGGCGTCGCAGGCGGCCTGATCCCGCGTGGCGCGCATTTTTTCGAGCCTTGCGATCTGGCTTTCACGCACGGCCACGTTGTCGACGTTCAGAATGTCGATCGGGTCTTCTTGGTCCTTGCGGTACTTGTTGACCCCCACGATGACTTCTTCGCCGCGGTCGATCATGGCCTGACGCTTGGCGGCCGTTTCTTCGATCCGCAGCTTGGGCATACCGCTGGCAACGGCTTTGGTCATACCGCCCATCTCGTCGATTTCTTCGATCAGCGCCAGGGCCTTGGTGGCCAGTTCTTCGGTCAGGCTTTCGACGTAGTAACTGCCCGCCAGCGGGTCCACCACGTTGGTCACACCGGTTTCTTCCTGCAAGATCAACTGGGTGTTCCGCGCGATACGGGCGGAAAATTCTGTCGGCAGCGCAATGGCTTCGTCCAGTGCGTTGGTGTGCAGCGACTGGGTGCCGCCCAGAACAGCGCTCATCGCCTCATATGCGGTGCGGATGACGTTGTTGTAGGGGTCTTGCTCTTGCAAGCTGACGCCCGACGTCTGGCAGTGTGTGCGCAGCATCTTGGACCGATCCGACTTGGCGCCGACATCGTCCATGATCTTCCACCACAGTTTACGCGCGGCGCGCAGCTTGGCTGCTTCCATGAAAAAGTTCATGCCGATGGCAAAGAAAAACGACAGCCGCCCGGCGAACTTGTCCACGTCCATGCCTGCATCAATCGCGGCCTTCACGTATTCCTTGCCGTCGGCCAACGTAAACGCCAGCTCTTGCACAAGGTTCGCGCCCGCTTCTTGCATATGGTAGCCCGAAATCGAGATCGAGTTGAAACGCGGCATTTCGTTTGACGTGTATTCGATGATGTCCGAAATGATCCGCATCGATGGTTCGGGCGGATAGATATAGGTGTTGCGGACCATGAATTCTTTCAGAATGTCGTTCTGAATGGTGCCCGACAATTGCGCGCGATCCACGCCCTGTTCTTCGCCTGTGACGATGAAATTGGCCAGAATCGGGATAACCGCGCCGTTCATTGTCATCGACACCGAAATATCGCCCAGTGGGATACCGTCAAACAGGATTTTCATGTCCTCGACACTGTCGATGGCCACGCCCGCCTTGCCCACATCGCCAACGACCCGTTCGTGATCGCTGTCATAGCCGCGGTGGGTGGCCAGATCGAAAGCGACCGACACACCTTGCTGTCCGGCAGCCAGGGCCTTGCGATAGAATGCGTTGGATTCCTCGGCGGTGGAAAAACCCGCGTACTGGCGGATCGTCCAGGGACGGCCAGCGTACATTGTGGCCTTGACCCCGCGCGTGAAGGGCGCCTGACCCGGGATCGTGTCGGTGTCCAGCCCGTCGATGTCATCCGCCGTATAAACCGGCTGTACATCGATGCCTTCCAGCGTGTGCCAGGTCAAATCGTCCACGGGCCGCCCGCGCAGTTCCTTTTCGGCGATGGATTTCCATGTGCTCTTGACGTCGCTCATTGACTGCAACTCCTTTGCTTGGGCGGATGCGCCGCCCCTTCGATTTTGGCACGGGCGACCCTATATTGATCGGGCAACCCGGAGGTTCGATGAAAAAGACACTTCTTGCCTTGTGCTTGTCTGCGGCGGCTTTGCCCGTCGTGGCCCAGGCCATAGATGCCGACTTGCCCGCTGCGGCCGATCCCCTTGTGTGGGAACCGGTTGCGGCTGAAGGGCTGACGCTGGCGCAATTCAAATGGGTCGCGCGGCCGATTGTCGTCTTTGCCGACAGCCCGTTCGACCCAGCCTTTGTGCGCCAGATGGAGCTGTTGGAAGCCCGGGCGAACGAATTGGCCGAACGCGACGTCGTGGTGATCTACGATACCGACCCGGACGCGCGCAGCGATATCCGAACCGACCTGCGCCCGCGCGGCTTTAGCCTGGTTCTGATTTCCAAGGACGGTCAGATCGCCCAACGCAAACCGTTCCCATGGGACGTGCGCGAGATTGGTCGCGCCATCGACAAGATGCCGATCCGCAAGCAAGAACTGAGGGAAGCGCGCTAGGGTCATGAGCCCACCTCGGGCGCTTCGAAAAATCGCACGCCTTCGGGCAGGGTCGGCGCGAACTGCGCCAACGCCGATCTGAGCGGGGCCACGGTTTCGGCGCGCGTGGCGTAGAACTGCATGGCATCGCCGCCCAGAAATCCGCGCGGGTATTTCAGTTGCAGATCGCCCAGCTTGGTCCAACCTTCAAAGGCGCCGTCCAGATGATCCGCGTATATCATCGCCAGTCCGGCCCCGTCGGCGCGCACCAGATCACTGGCCCACGCCCCTTGGCCAGCCAGCCGAGCTTTGCGCGCGGTGTCTGATGCCAATCCCCAGATATCAAGCACGTGGTTTGGGTTCTGCCACGCGATCCGCCCCACATCGTTCGCGGCCACGTCATGGGGGTAATAGTCACGAATGAACCGTGCCATTTGCGCGTGTTGCAAGTATATGCCGCGCGGCGCCCAGAACCCCACGCGCGCAAAATCCATCGTGTATGCCGCGCCCATGACGGCCAGAACAGCGCCGCTTCCCCAGACCATAAGCGGGCGCAAGGCGGTTTGGAACGGCGCAGTCGCCAACAGGGCGCCAGCCAGGGTCAGCGCGACGTAGCCTTCGTAGCGGTTCAGCCACCCCACCTGCCCCAGAAACAGATGCGCCACCCCCGCCAGCCCGGCAACCAGGGCGATTGTGCTACTGGTCCGGTCATCGGCGCGCAGCCCGGCCAGCAGGGCAAAAAGCGTCATCAGACCAAGCATTATGCCCGGCACCGTTTCCATGTTATTGGAAAATGTCGCCATCAGCCGGTCAGCCAGCGACGCGTCCGCCATGCCGCCATCGCCTGTTTTCGCCATGACCGATGACGGCAGCGGGCCAATCCCGCGCGCCGTCAGGAATGCGATGAACCCGGCCACAGGCACCAAGGCCGTCGCGGCCAGACCGACCGCCGGAATGACCCCGCGCAAGAAGGCCACGGCCACTGCCGCCAACAGCGCCAAGCCCAACCCTTCCAAGCGAAGCGCCGGCGCAAGAAACACCCCGGCCACCAGCATCAGCCCGATCCCGCGCCCCTGTGCCACGCGCAAAACCCCGAGCAAAATCGCCAGCGAGGCGGCGGCATGCAGCGTGTGCTCCATCCCGGTGAAGGCAAGGCCGGGCAGGTTCACCGCCAACGGCGCCAGGGCCGCCAGCCACACCGCGCGCGGGAAACGCGCAGCGAACCCGCTTTCGATCATGATACGCGCAAAAAGCCATGCGGCGGCGACCAGACCCACCATATTCCAGACCAAAGGGGCCAGTTGCCAATCGGCCATGGGCGCCAGCAGCAAGGGATAGAGCGCCGAAGACGCCGCGCTGGCGTATTCACCGGGATTGATCCCATAGCCCCCGGCCGCGATCTGTTCGCCAATCGCCAGGTGAATATAGGGGTCGTCCAGCGGGTATTCGAACACCCACCCCGCCTTTGCCACCGCTGCGAGTTGCATCGCAGCGAAGACGGCCAAAGAGGCCGCGATGGTGACAAGCACCACACCGATCCCTCTGGCCGACTGGCTCATTCGAATTCCATGATCACTTCGTCAACCGCAAGGCTGTCGCCCGCCCCTGCATTGATCTTGGATACTGTGCCCTTTTTCTCGGCGCGCAGGATGTTTTCCATCTTCATCGCCTCGATGGTGCAAAGCGCTTGGCCTTCTTGAACCTCGGCGCCGACCTCGATGTCGATCTTCACCACCAGGCCCGGCATTGGGCACAGCAGCAACTTGGACGTGTCGGGTGGCAGTTTTTCCGGCATCAAGAGCGACAGTTCGTGTTGACGCGGCGAGCGCACATAAACCTTGAGTTCGGCTCCGCGCACGCGGATCGTGAACCCGTTGGGCAGCTTGCCCACCTTCATCACCAGCGGCCCGCCGTCAATGTCGACCACGGCCAGCGACATGCCTGGCACCCAATCCGATGCTGCGCGCAATTTGGTGCCATCATCGAAGTGAATGGTCGAGCCGTCGTGATCGGCTTCGATCCGCACCGGATAGCTTTCGCCCTGCAGCGACACCACCCATTCGTTTCCGACGGTGCGTTCGTGGTTGTCCATCCGCCCGGACACGCGGGTGCGCCGGATTTCAGTCACCCGGTACATCGCCGCGCAGGCCGCAGCCACGCGGCGCAACTGGTCGCCGCCCAGGGTCACGCCTTCGAAACCTTCGGGGTATTCTTCTTCGATGAAGGCCGTTGTGATGTCACCTGATACGAATTTCGGATGATCCATGACAGCCGACAGGAACGGCAGGTTGTGGCCAATGCCTTCGACTTCGAAACTGTCCAGCGCGACACGCATTTCCTCAATCGCCTGCGCGCGGGTCGGCGCCCATGTGCACAGTTTGGCGATCATCGGGTCGTAGTACATGCTGATCTCGCCGCCTTCGAAAACGCCGGTATCATTACGCACGGCGCCTTCGGGGGTATGGCGTTCTTCTGGCGGGCGGTATTTGCTCAACCGACCAATCGACGGCAGGAAGCCGCGATAGGGGTCTTCCGCATAGAGCCGGTTTTCAATTGCCCAACCGTTGATGCCGATGTCCGATTGCTCGAACGCCAGTTTCTCGCCCCAGGCGACGCGGATCATCTGCTCGACCAGGTCGATGCCGGTGATCAGTTCGGTCACAGGGTGCTCAACCTGCAGGCGGGTGTTCATTTCGAGGAAATAGAAGTTGCGATCGCCATCGACGATGAATTCGACCGTCCCGGCACTGCAATAATCCACCGCTTTGGCCAGGGCCACGGACTGTTCGCCCATTGCCTTGCGGGTGGCTTCGTCAAGGAAGGGCGACGGGGCCTCTTCGACGACCTTCTGATTGCGCCGCTGGATCGAACATTCGCGTTCGTTCAGGTAAATCGTGTTGCCGTGCTTGTCGCCCAGCACCTGGATTTCGATGTGGCGCGGTTGGGTCACGAATTTTTCGATGAAAATCCGGTCGTCGCCGAAACTGCTGGCCGCTTCGTTCTTGGAGCTCTGGAACCCTTCGCGCGCCTCGTCATCGTTCCAGGCGATGCGCATACCCTTGCCGCCGCCCCCGGCCGAGGCCTTGATCATCACCGGGTAGCCGACTTGATTGCTGATCTTGACCGCTTCGTCGGCGTCTTCGATCAGGCCCATGTACCCCGGCACGGTGCTGACCCCAGCTTCTTGTGCCAGTTTCTTCGACGTGATCTTGTCACCCATCGCCTCGATCGCGCTGGCAGGCGGTCCGATAAAGGCGACCCCTTCCTTTTCGAGCGCTTCGGCAAACAGCTTGTTTTCGGACAAGAAGCCATAGCCGGGGTGGACCGCCTCGGCGCCGGTCTGGCGGACGGCGTCCATGATCTTGTCGATCACGATGTAAGACTGGTTCGCCGCAGGCGGGCCGATATGGACCGCTTCATCCGCCATCTTGACGTGCAGCGCGTTCTTGTCGGCATCGGAATAGACGGCCACCGTCTGGATGCCCATCTTGCGCGCTGTCTTGATTACGCGGCAGGCGATTTCGCCCCGGTTTGCGATCAGGATCTTCTTGAACATGTCCTGTCCCTTCCTTTCAGTCCCAGTTGCCCGGCGCTTTGCCGCGGCTCAAACAGAAAAAGGCCACCGGGCCGGAAAGCCCGATGACCTTGCGATGTCGGTTGCGCCCGCAGGCGCGGGGCAGATCAGTTGCAGCGCGTCGGATACTGCTGGCAGTAAAGCACGTTGCCCGCGGCGCCGATTGCGGCGCCCGTAGCGACGTCGCCGCCCGTGACGGCACCCGCAGCCGCGCCGGCGCCGGCGCCCATGAGGCCTTGTTCAAGCGGCGAGTCACCACAGGCGGCCAAACCGGTGAGTGCCACGACACTGACGATCCAAATTGATTTACGCATTGTTCTTGCCCTTCTGCTTCGTTTTGTCCGGACGCAATCACGTCCGGCATATGAAAGGCAAACGCGAATTGCCCCAATTGGTTCCCATCGGCAACGTTCCGCCCATCCGCACAGGCAAAAGAATGGAGAGGTCTGACCCGGGAATGGCCAGACCTCTCCGAAGGGGAAGGGTAACGGTTTTGACAATTTGTGCCGGCGCGCTTGCTGGAACACGCCATCACATTCTCAGTGTGCTGGCCGCGCGTGGTCGGCGCAATAGCACACGTCGCGATTGCGGCCCTGTCGGCTATTTTCCGCTCAGGTTGACGCAAGGGAAGGGGAACTTCGCTCAGACCTTCTCGCAAAACGGTCATTCGAACACCTCGGGGAAGCTGGCGCGCGCCACATTGACGTCAATTCGCATCAACGCCTGATAGCTTTTCGTATCGAACGGATCCTCAGCGGGAATCACTTCCCGCCCCCACAACCAACTCAACCGTCCCGCGTCCAGATTGCCGCGTTCGAACGGTTCGTCGCCGAAATAGTCCCACAGCGCCTTCATGAACCCTGCATCGGCCCGGCGGTCGGCCGGGCGACGATCGGCATGGCGTTCGCGCCGGGTCAGCGGCGTGATTCCCTTGGGGTTGGCGCGCCGGATTATGAACTGCGCGTCCGTTCCCGGCAGGCGTCCGGGAAAGCCCCGGTGTTTGGTCATCGGCGGAAGGGCCATCAGATGCGCCCCCGTTGATCGTTCCCACCAGACAGCTGGGCCGGACCCGCGGCCGTCAGACAAGCCCCCCGCATCCAGGCCCCCTGAGTCCAAGCGCCCGCGATCATGCGCCGCATTTTTCCCGCCGTGGTCCGGTGGCGGGATGACAAAGCCCGGGCGCGCAAACGCCGTGGCGACAAGTCCGGCCCATTTCGCCGATCCCATCCCCTGACGCCTTGGTTACCGTCGCACGTCGCCATGCCACGATAGCAAGTTGCCATCCGATCGAGATCGCGGGAATGCCTGACCATTACAGGCCCTCCCACAGACAAACGCCAGCGTCAGGGCGGTAGGCTTCGAAGATCTGCGCAACGCCCGGTGCCGGTTCGCCAAATGGCACCTTCGCCTGCGCCAACGACACGACGATCATCGCGGGCTGCGGCCCGATGTCCGGCACGCGCGGCAATGCGTAGGTTTCACAAAGGAACGCCATGTCGGCTTCGATCTCCTGGTAGTCCGTCGTTTCAATCGTTTCGGCCAGCCACGGGGCAAGGAACCTGAACCGTATCGTCAGCCCGTATCCTTTGGCATCCGAGATAACCTCGTGAAAGGTCACCCGATGGCCGCTGGGCAGAATGATCGGCTCGACCGTGCGGGGGGCCAGATCGGCCCCTGCCCGGCCAGCTACCAGAACGGCAATGACGGCCAGGCGCGCCCACATCGATCAGAGCGGGATGTTATCGTGTTTTTTCCATGGATTCTGCAGCTTTTTGTTCCTCAGGCTGGCAAAGGCACGGCTGACCCGTTTGCGAGTACTGCGGGGTTGGATCACCTCGTCGATGAACCCTTTTTCCGCCGCCACGAACGGATTCGCGAACCGGTCCTCGTAATCCTTGGTGCGGGCGGCGATCTTGTCCGGGTCGCCCAGTTCGCTGCGATAGAGGATTTCGGTCGCGCCCTTGGCACCCATCACCGCGATTTCGGCGGTGGGCCAGGCATAGTTGAAATCGCCCCGCAGGTGCTTGGACGCCATCACGTCATAGGCACCGCCATAGGCCTTGCGGGTGATGACCGTGACCTTGGGCACCGTCGCCTCGCCATATGCGAACAGCAGCTTGGCGCCGTGTTTGATAACCCCGCCGTATTCCTGGCTGGTCCCAGGCAAAAAGCCCGGCACATCCACGAAGGTCAGGATCGGGATTTCGAAGGCATCGCAGAACCGCACGAAGCGCGCGGCCTTGCGGCTGCTGTCGATGTCCAGGCAGCCTGCCAGAACCATCGGCTGGTTGGCCACAACGCCAACGGTTTGCCCTTCGAGGCGGATGAACCCGGTGATGATGTTCTTGGCGAAATCTTCCTGGATCTCGTAAAAATCGCCTTCGTCCGCGACCTTCAGGATCAACTCCTTCATGTCGTAGGGGGTGTTGGCGTTGTCGGGGATCAGGGTGTCGAGGCTTTCGTCAATCCGATCGGGCGCATCAAAGAACGGGCGAACGGGCGGCTTTTCGCGGTTGTTGAGCGGCAGCAGATCGACCAGGCGGCGCACTTCGGTCATCGCTTCGACATCGTTTTCGAATGCGCCATCGGCGACCGAGGACTTGCGCGTATGGGTCGATGCACCGCCCAGTTCTTCGGCGGTGACCTGTTCGTTGGTGACGGTCTTGACCACATCGGGGCCGGTGACGAACATATAGCTGGTGTCCTTCACCATGAAGATGAAGTCGGTCATCGCCGGCGAATAGACCGCGCCGCCCGCACAGGGGCCCATGATCACACTGATCTGCGGCACCACGCCCGAGGCCATGATGTTGCGCTGAAACACGTCTGCATACCCGGCGAGCGATGCGACACCCTCTTGAATACGTGCGCCGCCCGAATCGTTCAGCCCGATCACCGGCGCTCCGTTTTGAACGGCCATATCCATGATCTTGCAGATCTTTTGCGCGTGGGTTTCCGAAAGCGATCCCCCGAACACGGTAAAGTCCTGGCTGAACACATATACCATGCGACCGTTGATCGTGCCCCACCCGGTGACCACGCCGTCACCGGCAGGGCGCTCTTCTTCCATGCCGAAATCGGTGCAGCGGTGGGCAACGAACATGTCGAATTCTTCGAAGCTGCCTTCGTCCAGCAGCAGATCGATGCGTTCGCGGGCTGTCAGCTTGCCCTTTTTGTGCTGACTGTCGATACGGTGCTGCCCCCCGCCCAAGCGGGCCTGTTCGCGGCGGTCATGCAATTCGCTGATGATGTCTTTCATGGGGCGGCCTCCTGAAAACGTTTGGCGCAATCTACGCGGCCAAGGCAAGTCAAGGGAAGAGACATTCGGAAAATTTGCAAACACTTGGCAGGGCGAGTCAGGCAAATTGCAAATTCGCTAATCGCGACGGCGGCCCGCTCTTTTTCCCATCATCCCATTTCCCCCGACATACCCCTGCCCCGCCCAGCCCTGCACACACCCCCGCAGAGGTTTCCAAAAGTCTGCGCATCGGCGCACAGTCAAGCCGATGGACAGCCCCCAAACCGGGGGCTAGGTCAAACATATGTCTGACAAGCCCAAGGTCCGGTTTCTGGATCGAAACACCCCGCCGCATATTGCGACACTGGTCATCATGACCGGGATGTCGGCGATGGTCATGAACGTGTTTCTTCCCGCCCTGCCCGAAATGGCCCAGTATTTCGGCACCAGTTATGACGTTGTGCAGCTGTCAGTGGCGCTCTACCTGGCCGTCAGTGCAAGCTGTCAATTGGTCATCGGCCCGCTGTCAGACAACCTCGGCCGGCGGCCCGTCATCATGGGTGGCATGGCGATATTCATCGTTGCCAGTCTAGGGTGCATTTACGCACCGTCGGCCGGTGTCTTTCTGTTTTTCCGGATGCTGCAGGCCACCGTCGCCGTGAACCTTGTGCTGTCACGCGCCGTGGTGCGCGACATGTTCCCACCCGAACGTTCGGCGGCCATGATCGGCTTTGTCACCATGGGCATGTCCCTTGTTCCCATGTTCAGCCCGATGATCGGGGGCGGATTGACCAACACATTCGGCTGGGCATCGAATTTCTGGCTTATGGCCATCGGCGGAACATTGACCCTGGCGCTGGTCTGGGCGGACCTGGGCGAAACGAATGTCTCTCGTGGACTGAGCCTTTCGCAGCAATTCGCTGAATATCCCGCATTGTTGCGCTCGGCCCGGTTCTGGGGCTACGCAGCAGCAACCGCGTTTTCGTCGGGGGCCTTTTTTGCCTTTCTTGGCGGCGCCCCTTTTGTCGGTTCGACGCTCTTTGACATGGCCCCGGCCGAGCTGGGCTTCTGGTTCGGCGCCCCCGCCAGCGGCTATCTTCTGGGCAATTTCACCACCAGCCAACTGGCGGAACGCGTCGGGATCAACCGCATGATCCTGACCGGCTCAATCATCGCGGCGCTTGGGGTTGGGGTGTCGCTGCTCTTGTTTGAAAACGGATACGGGTCGCCGATCAACTTCTTTGCCCCCATGGCGCTGGTAGGGTTCGGCAACGGCCTGGTGATCCCCAATGGCACCTCGGGCGTGTTGTCGGTGCACCCGCATCTGGCAGGCACGGCGTCGGGGTTGGCCAGTGCGCTGATGATCGGCGGCGGGGCGGCGCTGGCGGCCATCGCAGGCGCATTGCTGGGCCCGGGAACGGGCGCTTTCCCGTTGCTGTTTCTCATGTTGCTGGTCTGCCTGCTGGGTGTCGCGGCAATCCTGTCGGTAATGCACCGCGAGAAAAGATTGGGGATTGCCTGACGCAATTTGCAAAGGCTACACAGCCTTACCGCAAATCTGCAAAGGTGTCCGATGGCGCAACAGAAACTCTATGCCGGTGCAAAGCTGCGTGAAACCCGCGTGCGACTTGGCCTGACCCAGAAAGCATTTGCCCAGAGGTTGGGCGTATCCTTGCCCTATCTGAACCAGATGGAGAACAACAACCGTCCGGTATCGACCGGCGTTGTTCTTGCACTGGCACAGGAATTCGGGTTCGACGTCACCGAACTGTCTACGGGCGATGCGGAACGGATGGTCACGGATATGCGCGAAGCCCTGGCGGATCCGATCTTTGCCGAAAACGCGCCGCCCCTTGCAGACCTCAGGCTGGCAGCGTCGAACGCGCCGATGCTGGCACGGGCGTTTCTGGCGCTGCACCGGGCCTATCGGCAGAATTCCGAAAGACTGGCGTCGCTGGACGAAGCGCTCGGACGCGAGGGCGTAACCCATCAGCCGAGCGCATGGGAAGAGGTGCGCGACTTCTTTCATTATTGCGACAACTATATTGATGCGGTCGACCGCGCAGCCGAACATTTCGCAGCGCCCGGCGCCACACCGCGCGACGTCATCGCCGCCGCCCGCGACGTTTTTGCGGCCCGCGGCATTGAAATCCGCCACGACGACAGCGGCACAATTCGGCACTTTGACGGCAAAGTGCTGCATCTGTCCACGCGCGTGGCCGGCCCGACGCAGCGATTTCAACTGTTGCACCAGTTGGCGCTGGTCTCGCAGGACAAACTGTTCGAAGCGACGCTGGATCTGGCCCGGTTCCAATCGGAAGAGGCGCGCGCCATCGCCAAGATCGGCCTGGCCAACTATTTCGCCGGCGCGGCCATGATGCCGTACCAGGCCATGCTGTCGGCCGCGAAAGACACCCGCCACGACCTGGAACGATTGGCCGACATTTTCGGCGCGTCGATCGAACAGGTGGCCCATCGCCTGTGCACTTTGCAGCGACCCGGCGCAAAAGGGATCCCGTTCTTTTTCGTGCGGGTCGATCAATCAGGCACCATAACCAAGCGCCATTCGGCGTCGCGGTTTCAGTTCGCCCGCTATGGCGGGGCCTGCCCCCTTTGGAACGTACACCAGGCGTTCGAAACGCCGGGACGGTTCCTGCGCCAGTTGGCTGAAACGCCGGACGGGGTCCGGTATTTGTCGATTGCGCGCGATGTGTCCAAACCCGGTGGGTCCTTCCACGCGCCCACCCAGCGATACGCGATCGCCCTGGGCTGCGAAGTGCAGCATGCCGAGCAGCTGACCTATGCGGATGATCTGGACCTGACCAAACCCAAAGCCTTCGAGCCGATCGGGATTTCCTGCCGCATTTGTGAACGCGACCAATGTCACCAGCGGGCCGTGCCGCCCGTGTCCCACAGGCTGCATGTCGATCACAATGCGCGCGGCGTGGTGCCGTATGAAATCGCCCGATAAACCGGAAACCGGCCCACCCAAACCGGGTATCCAATCACCCGGCACAAAAGCGCCGGCGCCTTTTT
>NZ_JBNFVY010000012.1:0-83075 GCF_049943335.1 Aliiroseovarius sp. PTFE2010 | reverse complement strand
CGCCGGCGTTTTGCTTGACGAAGGCCACGATGTCCTGAGACGGGCGCGCGCCGGCCAGACGGGCCACTTCGCGCCCGTGTTGATAGAGGATCAGCGCGGGAATACCGCGAATGTTGTTCTTTTGACTGACCTCGGGGAAATCTTGCGTATTGATCTTGGCGAACCGCGCCTCGCCTTGCATCGAGTTCGCCGCTTTGGCGAATTCCGGTGCCATCATCCGGCACGGGCCGCACCACGGCGCCCAAAAGTCTACCAGCAGCGGCAGATCGTCTGTACGGGCCGCCTTGGCCAGGATAGACGGGTCCAGTTCGGCAACTTTGCCATCAAGCAACTTGGCCCCGCAGGTGCCGCATTTTGCGCCGGCAGACAGTTTGGTCATCGGCACGCGGTTGCCCTGCCCGCAGGCGGTACATGTCAGTTTCACGGCATCAGCCATTGTGCGCCTCCATCAAATTCGTGAAACGGAATATAATGGCCAGGCCGGCCATTTCAAGGCCCGCGCGGATCACTCGGCCGCGTCCAGATAGCTTTCCACCGGCGGGCAAGTGCACATCAGGTTGCGATCCCCCCAGGCATTGTCGACCCGGCCCACGGGCGGCCAGTACTTGTCGACCCGGAACGCCCCCGGCGGAAAGCAGCCCTGTTCGCGGGTGTAGGGCCGGTCCCAATCCGCCACCAGGTCGTTGACCGTATGGGGCGCGTGCTTCAACGGGTTATTTTCCGCGTCCATGTTGCCGCATTCCACCTCGGCGATTTCGGCCCGGATCGCCAGCATGGCGGTGATGAACCGGTCCAGTTCCGCCTTGGTTTCGCTTTCGGTTGGCTCGACCATCAAGGTGCCGGCAACCGGCCAGCTCATCGTTGGCGCGTGAAAGCCGCAATCCATGAGCCGCTTGGCAATGTCATCGACGGTGATCCCCACGTCAGCGAAGCGGCGGGTGTCCAGAATGCATTCATGCGCGACGCGGCCCTGACGCCCCTTGAAGAGCACGCCATAGGCGTCCTCGAGCCGCGCGGCGATATAGTTGGCATTCAGGATCGCAACCTTGGTCGCCTGCGTCAGCCCCGCACCGCCCATGAGCTTGCAATAGGCCCAGCTGATCGGAAGGATCGAAGCACTGCCGAAGGGCGCGCCCGATACCGGCCCGCAGTCGCCGCCCGTTTCCGGGTGGCCTGGCAGGAACCGGGCAAGGTGCTTTTTCACGCCGATCGGCCCCATGCCCGGCCCGCCGCCGCCATGGGGAATACAGAAGGTCTTGTGCAGGTTCAGGTGGCTGACGTCACTGCCGATCTTGCCGGGTTTTGACAGGCCCACCATCGCATTCAGGTTCGCCCCGTCCAGATAGACCTGCCCCCCGTATTCATGAGTGATGTCGCAGACGTCTTTGACCGTCTCTTCGAAGACGCCGTGCGTGGACGGATAGGTGATCATGCAGGCGGCCAGCTTGTCGCCAGCCTCGGCGGCCTTGGCGCGAAAGTCGTCAAGATCGATATCGCCATTCGCCGCCGACTTGACGGGCACCACCTTCAGGCCGACCATCTGTGCGCTGGCGGGGTTGGTTCCGTGGGCCGACACCGGAATCAGGCAGATGTTTCGCCCACCCTGCCCGTTTGCCCGGTGATACGCCTTGATCGTCAAAAGCCCGGCATATTCGCCCTGCGCACCCGAATTGGGTTGCATCGACATGGCGTCATAGCCGGTGATCTCGCACAGTTTGGCTGACAGATCGGCCAGCATTTCGCTATAACCTTCGGTCTGCTCTTGCGGGGCGAAAGGGTGCATGTTGCTGAATTCGGGCCATGTCACTGGCATCATTTCCACGGCTGCGTTCAGCTTCATCGTGCACGAGCCCAGCGGAATCATCGCCCGGTCCAGCGCCAGATCACGGTCGGCCAAGCGCCGCATGTAGCGGGTCATTTCCGCTTCGGCCCTGTTCATCCCGAAAATCGGATGGGTCAGATAGCGGGACTGGCGGATCAGGCTATCGGGGAACGCGATGCCCACGTCCGATACCAAATCCGCATCCTCAACGCCAAAGGCACGCAGCACACGCGCCAAGATGTCGACATCGGTCATTTCGTCGACAGATATCCCGATCTGGGCGGCACCGACCTTGCGCAGGTTGATCCCTTCGGCCACCGCCGAACGCAGGATGACGCCCTGCATCGCGCCCACGGTCACGGTGATCGTGTCGAAAAATGCCTGCGGTGCAACAGTAAAGCCCGCCGCCTGCAGCGCATTGGCCAGACGATGCGCATTGAAATGGACCTGCTCGGCGATGGCGCGCAGCCCGACGGGCCCGTGAAACACCGCGTAGAACGACGCCATGACCGCCAAGAGCGCCTGCGCCGTGCACACGTTCGACGTAGCCTTTTCGCGGCGGATATGCTGTTCGCGCGTTTGTAGCGCCAAGCGGTAGGCCCGTTCCCCGCGCGCGTCCTTGCTGACGCCGACAATCCGCCCAGGCATCGCCCGTTTCAGCGCATCCGAGCACGACATGAACCCCGCATGGGGGCCACCAAACCCCAAGGGCACCCCAAACCGCTGCGCGCTGCCGACCGCGATATCCGCCCCCATCGCGCTAGGTTCCTTGATCAAGCACAGCGACAACAGATCACAAGCAACGACGGCGATCGCCTTGGCTGCGTGCAGATCCTGGATCTGGGGTGTCACGTCGCGCAGTGCGCCATAGGTTCCGGGGTATTGGAAAATTGCCCCGAATACCTTTGTGGCGTCCAATTCTTCGACCGGCCCCACAAGCAGATCGATGCCCAGCGGCGCAGCCCGCGTGCGCATCACGGCGATATTCTGCGGATGGCAATTTTCATCGACGAAGAACGCCCCGGCCTTTGACTTGGCCGCCCGCTTTGCCATGGTCATTGCCTCGGCGCAGGCCGTCGCTTCGTCAAGAAGCGAAGCGTTTGCGACAGGCAGGCCCGTCAGATCGCTGACCATTGTCTGGAAATTCAACAGCGCCTCAAGTCGGCCCTGCGCGATCTCGGGCTGATAGGGCGTGTAGGCGGTGTACCAGGCCGGGTTTTCCAAGATATTGCGTTGGATCGCCGGGGGCGTGGCGGTGCCATAGTACCCTTGACCGATCAGCGACGTCAGAACCTTGTTCTTTTTCGCCACCTTGCGCATTTCCTCCAGCACGTGGTGCTCGGTCGACGGCCCCCAGCCCAGCGGTTCCATCTGGCGGATCCCCATCGGCACCGTTTCGTCAATCAGGGCATCCAACGTGGGTACCCCGATGGTTTTCAGCATCTCTTCCATCTCGGCCGGGCTTGGGCCGATATGGCGGCGATTGGCGAAATCATAGGGATCGTAGGTCGAAGGGGTAAACGTGGTCATTGAGCCAGCCTGTCGATTGGATCGGGATCAGCCGATGTAGTCTTTGTATTCCGCTTCGCTCATCAAATCGTCGAGCGCGCTCATGTCCTCGGGTTTGATCTTGAAAAACCACGCTTCGCCTTGCGGATCGTCGTTGATCTTGCCGGGGTCGTCCACCAGCGGTCCGTTTACCTCGACGATTTCACCGTCCAGCGGCGCCAGGATATCGGATGCGGCCTTGACGCTTTCGATCACGACAACTTCGTCGTCCTTGCCGACGGTGGTGCCTTCTTCGGGTAGTTCCACGAACACGATATCGCCCAGCTGTTCACTGGCGTGTTCGGTAATGCCCACAACGACGATGTCATCTTCGACGCGCAGCCATTCGTGTTCTTCTGTGAATTTCATATGGGTCTCCTTAGCGTTGATAATTGGCGGGGCGAAACGGCAGATCGGTCACGGTGGCAGCAAGGCGTTTGCCGCGCACTTCGCCCCAAAGCACGGTGCCGGGCGTGGCCAGATCGCGGGGCACGTAGCCCATGGCGATCGGGGCGCTCAGGCTGGGGCCGAACCCGCCGCTGGTGATCTGTCCGATCGGGCCCGCGGCATCTTCGGTTGCGAACAAAGGCACACCTTCGCGCATCGGCGCGCGCCCCTGCGGCAGCAAGCCAACGCGCAACCGATCCGGGCCCTGTTCCAGCTCGCGCAGGATGCGTTCGGCACCGGGAAACCCGCCCGCGCGATCCCCGCCCGTCCGGCGGACCTTCTGGATGGCCCAATTCAAATTTGCCTCGATTGGCGACGTCGTTTCGTCAATGTCGTGACCATAGAGGCACAGCCCCGCCTCAAGGCGCAGGCTGTCGCGCGCACCCAGACCGACGGGCTGCGCACCCGCGTCAATCATCGCGCGCGCAAGATCAGGTGCCCGCGCCGCTTCAACGGAAATCTCGTATCCATCTTCGCCGGTATAACCGGACCGCGACACGCTCAGCGCGCCGAAATCCGAATCCAGCTGAAGGCAATCCATGAAACGCATCTCGGCCACGCCTGGCAGCAGGGTGGCGCCGATCCGTTCGGCCTGCGGGCCCTGCAGGGCGATCAGGCAGCGCTCGCCAACCAAGGCAACGTCGTGCCCGGGCATTTCGGTCTGCATATAGGCCAGCACTGAATCCTTGTTGGCCGCATTCACCACCACCTGCAGATGCGCCGGGTCAAGCGCCGCGATCATCAGGTCGTCGATAATGCCGCCCGCGTCGTTGGTCAGGAACCCATAGCGTTGCCGCCCGGCGGCCAGCCCTTGCACCGACTGGGGCACCAACCGTTCCAGCGCGGCTGCAGGCGATGGCCCTTTGATCAGGATCTGCCCCATGTGCGACACATCGAATACACCCGCAGTTTCGCGCGTGGCCAAATGTTCCTTCATCACGCCCAAAGGGTATTGAACGGGCATCTCATAGCCCGCGAATTGCACCATCTTGGCACCCAGTTCGACATGCAGATCGTAAAGCCCCGTGCGCTTCAGCCCGTCCATCCCGTCTCCTTCCGGCCGGATCGACCCGGCATCGCATAAGGGCCTGACAGCCCGTTCGATGCCCCCTCTGTCCTTGCGCCTGAGATCGTTATCCCTTCGGCGGGCGCGCTTGCGCCACTCTCCAGAGTTCTTGCCCGCCAAGGTCCTGGGGCCTGAGAGTTTACCGGGGCGGTTGCTCCTTCGGCACGGGACGTGTCCCGTTCTCCCCAGGCGGGGTTATCCTTGGTTACGCGGGCGGACCGATTCCAGCAAGGGCTAGATTGCCAGAGCGATTGCCTGACCACCCAATCGTGCCTGTTTATCGGGCAAACATCGACCGTTTTCAGCGCAACAGAAACACTTGGGCCGTCAGTCAGAGCCGCGGCTTGACCTGCAGCAGCGGCATGACGTCGCCCATGTCCGGGCCGCGCTCGCGCCCGGTGACGGCTTTGCGCAGCGGCATGAACAGCCCCTTGCCCTTGCGCCCCGTCGCGTCCTTGACGGCGGCGGTCCAGCTGCCCCAGGTGTCCGCGTCATAGGGCGGATCACCCAGCAGGGACAATGCGGTTTCGATCATCTCGCGATCTTCTTCTGCGACCAGGGCGGACGCGCCATTCTGGAACAGCGCCCACCAGTCGGCCATGTCGGCGCGGGTGTCGATGTTGTCGCGCACCACGGTCCAGAAAGCCTGCGCTTTGTCGGCCGGAACGCCCAGGGCCAGCACGTCCTCGCGCGCGGCGTCGAAGGGCAAACTGGATAGGTAGCGCGCAGTCAGCGGCCCCAGATTCGCCACATCAAACTTGGTCGGGGCGGCGCCAAAGGTCGACAGATCGAAGCCCGCCACCAAATCGTCGATGCTGCTGGCCATTTCGAACGGTTGGTTCGAGCCCAGCCGCGCCATGTGCGACAAGAGCGCCATCGGCTCGATCCCTTGCGCGCGCAGATCGCGCAGCGACAGGGTGCCCAGCCGTTTCGACAGCGCCTCGCCCTGCGGACCGGTCAGCAGCGAATGGTGCGCAAAGGCCGGCGGCGCGGCGCCAAGCGCCTTGATGATCTGGATCTGCGTGGCGGTGTTTGTCACGTGGTCAGACCCGCGCACCACATCGGTGATGCCAAAATCGATATCATCGCAGACCGACGCCAACGTATACAGAAACTGTCCATCCGCGCGGATCAGCACCGGGTCCGACACGCTTGCCGCATCAATCGACAGATCGCCCAGGATGCCATCGGTCCATTCGATCCGTTCGTGATCCAGCTTGAAGCGCCAGTGGCCGGGACCGCGCTCGGCGCGCAGCTTTTCCTTTTCGGCCTCCGACAGGTCCAGCGCCGCGCGATCATAGACCGGGGGCTTTCCCATGTTCAGTTGTTTCTTGCGCTTGAGATCCAGTTCGGTCGGGGTCTCGAAACATTCGTAAAACCGGCCCATGGCGCGCAGATCGTCAGCCGCGGCTGTGTATCGATCCAGCCTGTCCGACTGTTTTTCAAGCCGATCCCATTGCAGGCCCAGCCATTCCAGATCCTGCTGGATCGCATCGGCATACTCTTGGGTTGAGCGTGCGGGATCGGTATCATCGAGGCGCAGAATGAACAGCCCCCCGGCCTTGCGTGCGATCAGAAAGTTGAACAGGGCGGTGCGCAGGTTCCCGACGTGGATGTAACCGGTGGGCGATGGCGCGAAACGGGTGACGGTCATGGGACTCTCCTATTGGCGCGATGCTCTTTCACAATCGCTCCGGATTGTCCATATGAAGGGCATGACAACGCTGCCCCCCAGCCTCGACACGATCGAGGAACTCGCCCGCACCGCCATATCCGACCTGCCGCCGCAATTCGCCGTCGCAGCCAACACGCTGGTGTTGCGCGTGATGGAATTCGCCCCCGACGAACTGCTGGCCGAGATCGGCATCGAAGAGCCATTCGAATTGACCGGCCTTTATACTGGTATCCCGCTGACTGAAAAATCCAGCTTCGATCAACCCACCGAACCCGATGCCATCTGGCTATTCCGGCGCCCGATCCTGGACGAATGGATCGCACGCGGCGATGTGGATTTGTCGGATCTGGTCACCCACGTGACCGTGCACGAGCTGGCCCACCATTTCGGCTGGACGGACGCAGACATTGCCCGCATCGACCGGTGGTGGGAATAGCCCCAGGCCGGTTGCTTAAGCGCATCGGTGCGCAAACCGCGCCCGGCAGGACATCCCGCGCTTTCGCTAGACGGCCAAGGCGCCATTCGACCCCACGACCGGCAAAACCGAGGGACTTCTTGAAAAATCCCGATTTATGCGCCCGAGAACTGGAAAAGTCCCGACGGCGAGTTACATTTTGCCAGTTCAATCCATCAGGAGGTATCCGATGAACACCCCACCCCGACTAACCCGCCGCGCCGCCTTGGGCGCAACCGCTGCCCTGCCGCTGACCGCTGCACTGGGTGGAACCGCCCTTGCTGCTGGCAATTCCGAAGATGGCGGCCTGGGGTTTGCCCCCTATCGCAGCTTTGACCTTGGCGACATGCAGGTCACAACGCTGCTTGCGGGCACAAGCCCCGTGCCCGATCCGCAGACGATCTTTGGCATGAACGTATCGGAAGAAGAATTCGCCGATGCCAGCCGCGCTGCCTTCATCCCGACAGATGTGGCACAGTTCTTTTTTACCCCGACCTTGGTCAAAACCGGCGACGACATCATCCTGTTCGACACCGGCACGGATCCTGCGGGACTGAAGGCCGCCTTGAGCGCTGCCGGCCACACCCCTGCGGACATCACCAAGGTGGTCCTGACCCACATGCACGGCGATCACATCGGCGGCCTGATGGACGGCACCTCTGAGACCTTTGAAGGCGCATCCTATTACACGGGCGCCACCGAATTTGATGCATGGGCCTCGACAGGCAACGAAGCGTTCGAAGCCAAGGTTCGCCCACTGGCCGATGCAGGCAAGATCGAAATGATCGACGACGGCGCCAGCGTCACGTCAGGCGTAACGGCGATGATGGCCCCTGGCCACACACCGGGGCACATGGCCTATATGCTGGAAAGCGGTGGCAAGCAGCTGGTGCTGATCGCGGATGTCGCCAATCACTATGTCTGGTCGTTGGCTTATCCTGACTGGGAAGTGCGCTTTGACCAGAACAAAGAGCAAGCCGCCGAAACACGCCGCAAGATGCTTGGCATGATCGCCGCCGAACGCATTCCGATGATTGGCTACCACATGCCTTTCCCGGCGCTTGGCTATGTCGATACCCGCGGCGACGGTTTCCACTATGTGCCCGCGACGTACCAGCAAATGCTCTGATCGACGGGACCACCCGCGATCTGATGCTTGACCTTTTTCGAACGCCCGCGCCTGATGGTCGCGGGCGAACGCGTTCGGGGGGGACGGAACGATCATGAACGAAATTCTGACAATCACCCTCAACCCGGCGCTGGATCTGTCGACCCAGACACCGGTGATTAAACCAGGCCCAAAACTGCGCTGCGATTTTCCGGTGGCCGAAACGGGCGGCGGCGGCATC
The DNA here is from genome assembly GCF_049943335.1 of Aliiroseovarius sp. PTFE2010. Classification (NCBI taxonomy): domain Bacteria; kingdom Pseudomonadati; phylum Pseudomonadota; class Alphaproteobacteria; order Rhodobacterales; family Paracoccaceae; genus Aliiroseovarius; species Aliiroseovarius sp. PTFE2010. The sequence goes on along the minus strand of NZ_JBNFVY010000012.1, from coordinate 74,714 downwards.
AACGTGTCCCGCGCGATCGGTCATCTGGGGGGGACATCCCACTGCTTTGTGGCCTTGGCAGGCGCAACCGGCGCACGTCTGCTCGAACTGTTGCACGACCAGGGCATCACACCGATCGCACAAGACCTGCCCGGCGAAACCCGCCAGAGTTTTGCCGTCACCGAACAGAGCACAGGTCAGCAATACCGTTTTGTCATGCCGGGCCCTGCTTGGGACCCCGCCGATATTGACCGCGCCCTCTTTCGCATCCAGCAGGAACTCACCACCGGCACAATCGCCGTTTTGTCGGGATCAAACCCGCCCGGCGTTCCGGACGACATGGCGCACCGCATTGCCCGCCTTTGCGCCGATCACGGCGCGCGTCTGATCGTTGATATTTCCGGGCCGCCGCTGGCCGCTCTTGCTGCGGGCGGTGGCGGCGTGGATGTCTTGCGCATGGACGCGCACGAGGCCGAGCAGCTTGCCGGGCGCCCCTTGCCCACCCGCATCGATACCGCCGGTTTCGCACAGGCGCTTTGCGCCACCGCAGCGGCGCATATCGTCATCGTCGCAAGGGGCGCGGACGGCTCGACCATGGCGACGCAAGATGGCGCATGGCACGCCGCCTGCCCTGTCACCTCGGTCGTTTCGGCCATCGGGGCGGGCGACAGTTTCGTCGCAGGCTTTGCCTTGGCCCTGTCACAGGGCGCGGCGGCGGAAGACGCATTGAAATACGGTGTCGCGGCAGCCGCTGCTTGCTGCCTGACCGAAGGCACGCAGCTGTGCACATTGCAAGGCGCGCAAGAGGCACTCTCGGCAACCACCATAGAACGCCTCGCAGCAAACTGATCAGGCCAGTGGTTGTGCTGGCATAGCCCATCGGGCGCTCGGGCGTGGCTTTGGGAATGTCGGTCATCGCCTTGTGACACACCGGCCGGCCTTGGCCCCCTTGATGATCTCTTGTGACGCCGCCTCGCGCCCCGTCAGCCGAATTACAACGGAGCGGGCCGCGTTGGCGGCTTATTCAACCGACACGCTGTGGGCTCCTGCCACGGCATGGAAAACGGCGGCAATTTGGGGGTTGGATATTTCGATCTGCTGTCCAGATCAGAACCTCTGGCCGCCAGATATTGGCCGCAGCGCGACGTAGATGCGTACCAGCCGCCCAAAATGCGCGACACCACGGTCTTTTGTTCGAAAATGTGCGGGGTGAATGCGCCCCTGCCAACCCTCAGGATGGATCGCGCCAGCGGTTCACGATCGGGTAGCGACGGTCCAGCCAGAAACTTCGCGGCGTCAACCTCGGGCCCGGCGCTGACTGGAAGCGCTTGTATTCACTGATATACAGCAAATGTTCGACCCGCTTGACGATATCGCGGTCATAGCCCTGCTCGACCAGCTCGGCCACGGACAATTCGTGATCGACCAGCCCCTCAAGAACCGCGTCCAGCACCTCGTAGGGGGGCAAACTGTCTTCGTCTTTTTGATCGGGGCGCAGTTCGGCGCTCGGTGGTTTGTCGATGATTGAGACCGGGATCACTTCTCCGGGTGGACCCATCATCCAGTCCCGGTGATTGGCATTGCGCCAGCGGCACTGTTCGAAAACGCGGGTCTTGTAGAGATCCTTGATCGGGTTGTAACCGCCTGCCATGTCGCCATAAATCGTGGCATACCCGACCGCCACCTCGGATTTGTTACCGGTGGTCAGCAGCATCTCGCCGAACTTGTTCGACAACGCCATAAGAAGTAGACCGCGCAGGCGCGACTGGATGTTTTCTTCGGTAATGTCGGGATCGGTACCTTCGAACAGGGGGGCCAGCGTATCGGTAATCGCGTCTCGCCCCTGTTTGATGGGCACAAAATCGTAGCGACAGCCGAGCCGCTTCGCCACGTCTTTGGCATCGTCCAACGACCCTTGCGATGTGTATTCCGACGGCAGCATCACGCCACGCACATTTTCAGGCCCCAACGCGTCAACCGCAATGGTGGCCACGATGGCACTGTCGATCCCGCCGGAAAGCCCCAGCAGCACCTTTTTGAACCCGGTCTTGGACATGTAGTCGCGCAAGGATTGAACCATGGCGCGGTAGTCCTGCTCCCATTCGTCCGGCGCATGGGCAATCTGGCCCTCTTGCGCCACCCAGCCGTCGCCCGTGTCTTCAAAATCGACATGGGACAAGCATTCATCGAACACCGGCAGCTTGACGGCGATCTTGCCGTGACGGTTGAGCACGAAAGAGGCGCCATCGAACACCTGATCGTCCTGCGCCCCCACCATGTTCAGATACACCAATGGCAAGTCCGTTTCGACCACGCGGCCCACCATATGCGCCAAACGCCTGTCGAACTTGTTGCGGTAATAGGGCGAACCGTTAGGCACCAGCAGGATCTGCGCACCGCTTTCAGCCAACGCTTCGGACACGGGTTCGTGCCAGGCATCCTCGCAGATTGGCGTGCCAATGCGAACCGGACCAACCGTGTAGGGGCCGGTGATTTCCCCGCTGGAAAACAGGCGCACCTCGTCGAACACTGTCTCATTGGGCAATTCATGCTTTCGCACGATCACCTTGACCTTGCCACGCTCAAGCACCCACCAACCATTATACAGATGATCGCCATAGGCGTAGGGGCCGCCGATCCCGATCACCGGACCATCGGCACAATCGCGCGCCAGGGTTTCGATCGCCTCCATGCAGGCTGCACTGAAGGCCGGCTTCATCACCAGATCCTGCGTCTGGTAGCCGGCGATGAACATTTCGGGCAGGGCAACCATGTCGGCGCCGGCATCGCGCGCCGCTTCCCACGCCTTGCGCGCCTTGGCGGCATTGCCAGCGATATCCCCGACCGTGGGGTTCATCTGCGCCAGTGTCAGGCGAAATTTGGCTGCCATGTCGGCCCTTTCAATCAATCCACTCTCTCTTACCAGACCTGCGCCCGAGGAAAAGCACCCCCCGGCAAAAAGCGTTGCGAGCAAGCTGCGCCGCAGGTAACCTTGACCCCACCGCCGTAGCGGGGACTGCGGTTGGAATACGATCAGGGGGTGACGCGTGCACACGACCATCAAGGGTTTGCTGACTTCGGCTGCTTTTCTGGCAGCGCTTCCCGCCTTGGCTCAGGGCGGCGAAATCGTCACCAAGCAGTATGATGAAGGCGGCGTGTACGAAGGCACGTTCAAAGATGGCGCACAGCACGGCCAAGGCACCTACCGGCTGCCCAATGGGTACGAATATTCGGGCCAGTGGGTCGAAGGCGAAATCCGCGGCGAAGGTGTCGCAAAGTTTCCCGACGGATCCGTCTATGTCGGCACGTTTGCCAATGGCAAACCGGAAGGTCAGGGCAAGATCACATTCGCCGACGGCGGCACCTATGAAGGGGAATGGGCCGACGGCAAGATCAACGGAAAAGGCGTCGCTATCTACGCCAACGGCGTGCGATACGATGGCGATTTCGTCAATGCGCTGCACCACGGCAAGGGCCGTATGGAAAGCCCCACAGGCTATGTCTATGACGGCGATTGGGTTGAGGGCGCCAAAGAAGGCGTGGGCAAGATCACGTACCCCGATGGCGCTGTCTACGAAGGGGAAATGATCGGGGGCAAGCGCGCAGGAACCGGCACGCTGACCATGCCCGATGGCTTGGTTTATGTCGGGGAATGGGCCGACGGTCAGATCAACGGACAAGGGAAACTGACCCAGCCCAACGGCGATATCTACATCGGCACGCTGGCGATGGGCCAAAGGCAAGGGCCGGGCAAGGTGATCTATGCCAATGGCGATGTCTACGAAGGCAATTTCGAAAACGACAAACGGCACGGCAAGGGCACGTTCACAGGCTCGGACGGGTACGCCTATGAAGGGGGCTGGGTTGAAGGCCGGATCGAAGGCAAGGGCCGCGTGGTTTACCCCGACGGGTCAATTTACGAAGGCGACTTTCTGGACGATCTGGCCCACGGACGGGGGGTTATCACCTATCCCGACGGCAACACCTATGATGGCGAATGGACCTATGGTGTCATCGAAGGGAAAGGTGTGGCGCGATATACCAACGGGCTGGTGTACGAGGGGGAATTCAAAAGCGCCCAGAACCACGGATTCGGCAAGATGACCTATTCGGACGGGTACGTATACGAAGGTCAGTGGGTCGAAGGGCAACGCCAGGGTCAGGGCAAAGCCACCTATTCCGACGGGACCGTCTACGAAGGGAATTTCGTTGATGGCCAGCGTGATGGGATAGGGACCATTACCATGCCGGGCGGCTTTACTTATACTGGCCAATGGTCCGCTGGCGAAATCGACGGGACCGGGACAGCAACCTATGCCAACGGGGACGTGTACGAAGGAACGTTCAAGAATGGCAAACGCCAAGGCCCCGGCACCATTCGATATGCCTCGGGCGAGGTTGTGAACGGCGAATGGGAAAACGGCGCCCTAAAGGCCGAGAACTGACCGGATCGTCACTCTGGCAGGCCAAATTCCTTGGCCAACGATTCGACGACGCGCCGCACGGCATCTTCGCTGACCTGCGCAATATCATCGACGGCAAGATTGCATAGATCGCGCAGAACGAAATAGCTTTCGGTCCCGCAGACGGTGGTCACGGTCTGCACAATCTTGCGGAAATCGGGGGCGGACATGGCACCGCGCCACGGCTCCAGGGCAAACTCGATCATGGGCAAGCGCCGACCACCGCGGGGCGCCGGTTTGTTCTTGCCACGATGCGCAACCAGCTGTTCATGGCCCTTGGCGATGAAAAGACGATAGGCATCTTCGTTGTGCGCCACGAACTCTGTCATAAGTCGCTGGGCTGCTAGCACACGGTCCACAACCGATGTCACACCCTCGCAACGGGCTTGAAGATCGGCCATGAAATCGCCCCGCTGACCCAAATTCATTTCGACCACCGCCTCAAGACGGATCGATTCGGGGTCCGAAAAATGCCGATAGGCCGTTGCCACCGATATGCCGGCCTGCTTGGCTACGGCCCCGACAGTGATCGCTTCTTGTCTGGCCATCATCTCTTGCGCGGCGCGGAGCAACTTGCGCCGCGTCCGCAGTTTTTGTGCCCGTCTGCCGTCGGTTTCAGGCAAGCCATCGTTGAAATCATTCGCCATCGTCACTCTCGCTCACCAATTCCGCTGACGCACCCGAAACACAGGCAGCATCCTACCCGCATTCAATACCCAAAAAGCAATGGATGAAACCACTTAGTGTTGACGTTGGGTCACCACGGGAAGATCAAATGCGAACGGGGTTCGGCAGAGGCTTACCTTGCGCAAACGCAATCAGGTTGTCGACAGCCATCATGCCCATCGCCTCGCGCACTTCGAGCGCGGCCGTGCCGAGATGCGGAAGCAGAGTGACAGATTTCAGCGCGCGCAAGGCCTCGGGCACGGTGGGTTCGAACTCGTAGACATCCAGGCCTGCACCGGCGATCTTCTGGGCTTCCAGCGCGTCGATCAACGCCTGTTCATCCACCACGTCACCGCGTGCAATGTTCACGAAAATGGCGTGGGGCTGCATTTTTTCCAGCTCGGACGCGCCGATCAAATGGCGGGTTTGTGCGGTGGCCGGAACCGCCATGACCACAACGTCCGATTGCGCCAAGACAGCATCCAGGTCAAGTTGGGTGGCGTCAAAACCCAAAGGGCCTTTCGGCGATCTGTTGTGGTATAGAACGCGCATGCCAAATCCGTGGTGCGCGCGTTTGGCGATGGCTTGCCCGATGCGCCCCATTCCAATGATTCCCACCGTTTTGCCTGTCAGGTGCAACCCCAGCAGTTGCGTTGGCTGCCACCCCGTCCAGCGTCCCGCCCGGACCATCGCTTCGCCCTCAGAGGCGCGCCGGGCCGCCATCAGCATCAACATCATCGCGACATCCGCCGTTGCATCCGTGACGGCGCCGGGCGTGTTGGTCACAGCAACGCCGGCAGCAGTCGCAGCGGCAACATCGATGTGGTTCACACCGACCCCGAAATTCGCCAGCAGCCCGCATCGCGGCGCCTCAGGGAACGCCCCGGCGCCCAATTGGTCGCCCAAGGTGGGCAAAATGGCATCATAGGTCTGCAATGCGTCACGCGCGGCAGTTTCGTCCAGCGGTGTGGCACCTTCGCGAAAGTCGCAGTCAAACTGGCCGTCCAGGGCGGATATCACGCGATCGGGCAGGTTGCGGGTCACCAGTAGTTTCAAAACATCCGCGCTCCTGGCGCGACAGGCCGATCCGGTGCCAGCAAAACGACCTGGCCATCTTCATCCGGCACCCCAAGGACCAGAACTTCGGACATGAAGTTCCCGATTTGGCGGGCAGGGAAATTGACCACGGCCATCACCATACGGCCCGGCAAACTCTGCACTGAATAGTGGGCGGTAATTTGCGCCGAGCTTTTCATTTCCCCAAGCTCGGCGCCGAAATCAATCCACAGTTTGATCGCCGGTTTTCTTGCTTCGGGGAAGGGTTCGGCGCGCACGATGCAGCCGGCCCTGATATCCACCTTCTGAAAATCGTCAAAGGTGATCATTCTGCCATCTCGCGCGATCTGGCGGCGCAAGCCTGCATCGCGGCGCGGATCAGTGGCGTCAGCCCCTTTTGATCGTCCATCAGCACCTTCAGCGCCTCAGCAGTTGTGCCGCCGGGCGATGTCACGTTGATGCGGAGCTGATCGGGACCTTCGTTCGCCGTCTGCGCAAGATGGCCCGCCCCTGCCACGGTTCCAGTGGCCAGCTTTAACGCCAGATCGGGCGCCAGGCCCATTTCGGCGCCGACCGTTGCGATGGCCTCAATCAGGTTGAATACATAGGCGGGCGCCGACCCCGATGTCGCGATGACCGCGTGCATCTGATCCTCGTTGTCCAGCCGAACCACCTCTCCCACGGCGGACATAAGCTGTTCGACAAGATCCAGATCGGGCGCGCCCGTGTTTTCATTGCCGATGATTGCGGTGACCCCCCGCCCAACCGCGGCGGGCGTGTTCGGCATGGTCCGAACGATAACGCGATCTGCGCCCAAGGCGGTTTCATAGGCCGAAATCGGCGTGCCCGCCGCAACCGACACAAAGACTGTATCGGGCGACGTCATTCCGGCAAGGGTCGGCAGCGCTTCGCCCATCATCTGTGGCTTGACGGCGATCAGCACGACGGCCGGCGCATCCGGCAAATCGGCATTGATGTGTACGCCTTGATCGCGCACCCAGTCCGACGGGTTCGGGTCGACCACCCAGACCGCCTGCGCCGACAAGCCAGACCCCAGCCAGCCCTGCAACATGGCTGACCCCATCCTGCCGCACCCCAGCATGACCAACCCACGTTCGGAAATAGTATCGAAATTCATGTTGCCTCCGTCCATCGCCGCCAAGATGCCGGGTGCGCGTTGACCCCGCAAGCAAGTATTGCGCACGACAACGCCCCGCAAGACAGGGCTGCGGGGCGCAAGAAATCAGAATCTGTTGATCAGGCGCGCCCGTATGCTTCGCAGATTGCGACATCCATCGCTTGCCTGGCGGATTTATCGCCCCAGGCGACAAGTTGGAAGGCAGGGTAGAACCGCTCGGACGCTGCCACGGCCGCACCAATCAGGCGGTCGATCTGCTCGGCGCTGGCCATCTGTCCGCCGTTCAGAACCAGACCGTAGCGATACACCATGAGGCGCTGCTCGTGCCAGTATGTGAACGCCCCGGACCAGCATTGATCGTTCACGCTGTTCAGCACCTCATAGATCTGCAGCAGCTTGTCTTCCGGCGGCTCCATTTCAAAGGTGCAGATCATGCGCAGCGTTTCGTCCTGCCCGGACCATGCCAAGGTCACCGAATAGGTGCGCCACTGCCCTTCGACAGCCATGGCGATCTGATCGTCGGCGACCCTGTCGAAATCCCAGTCATGGGTTTCCGCCAGATGTTCGACGATATCGATAGGGTGCAGGTCTTCGGTGGAAAGTGCGTGCTCGGTCAACGCCATGGTGGCCTCGTTTGTTGTCGCCCCTAGGCTCTGGTTGGCCCACTAGGACTTGGTGCCCGATCAAAGGAAAGCAGGGATCGCCGCCATCCTTACTAGATATGGTGTCGGGATAAGGCAGACCTGTAAAGCGGTAATTTGAATTTATCCCCAGCAAAATGATCCGGGTCGCGGGTGGAGCGCGTCGCAGTTTCTGTCTGAGTTTCGCTTATGGCCGGAGATCAGAACGTCGCGATCATTGCCGCTCGACCGGCCCTTCTTCTTGATCGTGCAGGACGGTCCGACGTTCTCCCCCCCAAAGGTCTCACAGGCTCGGTCAACACCGATCAACGAAAGAACCGAGAATGGCGTCAAGTTTCGCAGGCGCAATGCCAAGCGCCCGTGTTCGCCTGGATTGAACGGATCGGGGCCGCCACTGAGCGCTGCATTTCCAAATTCATCAGACCGATTTTGCGGCACCACACAAACGCGAAGGCTCCCTCTGCCCCTAATATGGAATAAGTCAAAACGGTACGACGCGCCGTGACCAACCGGACCGTTTATCGCGCCGCGCAATCCCCCTGCCAGTCACCCCTAATGCGTATCGCATTTCACCTGTCACCCCTGCCAGAAAACCCCAATCGCTTGCTTGAACAACTTTGTTTGTTCGCGATCAGGCCGCTATAAGGTTCTTTGCCCGACTTGCGGATGACTTCGAACGTTGAGGTATCGTGCAGCTGGAAAACCTCATCAATTCACCAGAGGATCGAAGAGCGCGCGTCTGGCAAGCAAAAGGGCGCCGAAAGGCGCCCAAAACACTCGTACCGTCCAAGCGTTTACTCGCCGCCCTTCTCCAGAGCATCGAGACGGGCCTTGAGCGCTTCGTTTTCTTCCCGCGCCTTTTGCGCCATGGCGCGTACGGCATCAAATTCCTCGCGGGTGACAAAGTCGCGGTCCGCCAGCCAACGATCAAAGAAACTCTTCATCGCGGTTTCGGCTTCATCCTTGGCACCCTGCGCCACGCCCATCGCGTTGGTCATCAACTGAGACATATCGTCAAAAAACTTGTTGCGGGTCTGCATTGCGGGTCTCCGGAAACTGCGTTGTCTTATATATGGGGGCGCGCGCGCCGAGTCTCAACCCAAGATGCACGTGGTTGACTTTGGCAAATGCCCCGGCGATGCATGCGACATGTTCAGCGCCGTGATCGAATTCCCCGATATCGCCCCCGAGATTTTCACGATCGATTTGGGCAGGTTCTCATTCGCGTTGCGATGGTACGCGCTGGCTTACATCGTGGGAATTTTGCTGGGCTGGCAATTGGCCAAGATGGCGCTGCGCCGCGACCGGTTGTGGAAAAACAGGCCCCCAATGACGGGCGAGCAACTGAGCGACCTGATGACATGGATCATCCTGGGCATCATCATCGGCGGCCGCTTGGGGTTCGTGCTGTTTTATCAACCGGCTTATTACCTCAGCAATCCCGGCGAAATCATCGCGATCTGGCGCGGGGGCATGTCATTTCACGGCGGTTTCCTGGGGGTTGGCGTGGCCGGGCTGGTGTTCGCGTGGCGCCACGGATTAAACGCCGCGTCGCTCGGCGATCTGTTGGCGCTTGGCGCGCCAGCTGGGTTGCTGCTGGGCCGGCTGGCCAACTTTATCAACGCAGAACTTTGGGGGCGCCCATCTACTGTGCCTTGGGCCGTTGTCTTTCCTGGGGATGCGGCCTTGGCCTGCAGCAACACCGCGCAGGGCCTTTGCGCGCGCCATCCCTCGCAACTCTACGAAGCTGCGCTCGAAGGGCTCGCGCTTGGCGCAGTGCTGATCTGGCTGGCGTTTCGCGGCGGCGCATTGAAACGGCCCGGCACCCTGATCGGCGTTTTCCTTTTGGGGTACGGGTTGGCGCGGTTCACGGTCGAATTCTTTCGACTGGCCGATGCGCAATACATCACCGCGCAAAACCCGCACGGGCATGTCTTCGCCGGTCTGACCATGGGGCAGGTATTGTCGCTGCCGATGGTTGCCGCAGGCATGGTGATCTTGGGGCTGGCGCTGGCAATGGGCCGCAAGACGTGACACCGCTCGGCGAAATTCTGGAAAAGGCCATAGGCAGCGCGGGGCCGCTGCGCCTGGACCAATATATCGATGCCTGCCTGTCGCACCCCCAATACGGGTACTATGCCACGCGTGACCCGTTCGGGGCCGCGGGCGACTTTATAACCGCCCCCGAAATCAGCCAAATGTTTGGCGAGTTGCTGGGACTGTGCCTGGCCCAGAGCTGGGTGGATCAAGGCCGCCCCGGGCGCTTTGCCCTGACAGAACTGGGCCCGGGGCGCGGCACGCTGATGGCCGACATTCTGCGCGCGACGGCGGTTGTGCCGGGCTTTCACGACGCGGCCAGGGTGCATTTGGTGGAAACCTCTCCTGCCTTGCGGGACGCGCAGCGTGAACGGTTGGCGCAAGCGATCTGGCACGACAGAGTCACGGATCTTCCAGACTTGCCGCTCTTTCTGGTCGCGAACGAATTCTTCGACGCTTTGCCAGTTCGGCAATTTCAGCGCGTGGGCGATAGTTGGCGCGAACGGATGGTCGGACCAGGCCTCAAGTCGCAATTCGGTCCGCCCACGCCGGTGCCGCAGCTAAGCGCCCGACTGGACGACACCCCGGACGGACGCATTGTCGAACTCAGACCGCAGGCGGATGATATCGTGGAAACCATATCGGGCCACATCGCGCAAAATGGGGGCGCTGCCCTGATCGTTGATTACGGTGACTGGCGATCACTGGGTGACACGCTGCAGGCCGTGCGCGATCACGCGTTTGAAGACCCATTTGCCAATCCCGGCCAGGCCGACGTGACCGCCCATGTCGATTTTGAACCGATAGCCCGGCTTGCCCGATCGAACGGGGTGGCCGTGTCCGGCCTGACCGCACAAGGGGTTCTACTTGAGCGCCTGGGCATCACACCGCGCGCGCAAGCACTTGCAGAAAACCTTACGGGTGTAGCGTTGGATGCCCATATCGCGGCGCATCGACGCTTGACCCACCCTGAAAAGATGGGACAGTTGTTCAAGGCCCTCGCTCTTTACGCTAACGGGTCCACCTGTCCACCCGGGTTCGATCCATGACAATGGAAATTTTGACTGCGGCTGCTCTGAACGGAATAACGCACGGGTTCTTCACCCGGTGCGGCGGCGCATCCTCGGGCGTGTTTGAAGGGTTGAACTGCGGCCCCGGCAGTTCGGATCAATCTGACATTGTTGAAATCAACCGCGCGCGCGTCGCCGATGCGATGAACGTCGCACCATCGGAGCTGATCGGTGTCCACCAGGTGCATTCGGCCGACGTGGTCAAGGTCACGGGCCCGCACCGGGGCGGCGTTCCGAAAGCGGATGCGCTTGTGACCGCAACGCCGGGGCTGGCCCTGTCCGTGCTGACCGCCGACTGCCAGCCTGTCCTGTTTGCCGATCGCAAAGCGGGTGTCGTCGGCGCTGCTCACGCCGGATGGAAGGGTGCCATTGCGGGCGTGCTGGAAGCGACGCTGGATGCGATGGAGGATCTCGGCGCTGAACGGGCCGACATTTCCGCGATCGTCGGGCCGACTATCAGCCAACAAAACTACGAAGTCGGCGAGGAATTCCTAGAGGATTTTCTGGCCGAGGACCCGGACAACGCCCGCTTCTTCGCGAACGGTAACGGGGGGCGATATCACTTTGACCTTCCGGGCTTCGGATTGCACAGGCTGCGACAGGCCGGTGTCGGACACGCGGAATGGACGCGTTACTGCACCTATGGCGATCCGGCGCTGTTTTATTCCTACCGGCGCTCTGTCCATCGCCAAGAGGCCGACTATGGCCGCCTGATTGCGGCAATTCGCCTTTAGTTGCGCCACTTTTGCGCCAAATTTGACGAAAAAACCCCGACACCACCATAAGAACCCGTCATTGAACCCACTATTTCCAACGCTTTGAGCGGTTTTCACCCAGTTGTGGCCGTCCTGCGAAGTTTTTTTAGTTTTTCGCATCTTGGTCACGAACATGCCCCATTAACCGTTCAGAAATTCAAACAAGCCACAACAAAGTGGTCACCAGAGGCAGAGCGGCACGACTGCCAGTGAATGGAGCGAAACGATGAAGAAACGTTGGATGCAATCGGTGATCGCACAATCAGTCAAATGCGACACCAAACTGCCCTGGACCCGTGGCGCGGCCCGCAAAGCCGCCGTTTCCGCCCGCAGCGCGGATGCCACAAAGAAAGCTGCTGAGGCTTAAGACCCTCATTCCCTCAAAGGTGCCTCGGGCTGCACGCGTCACGCGTTGCAGCCCATTTTTTTTTGCCGCCCCATGCGGGCGCCTGAAAAATTGGGCCCCAAAAATATGATTCGGATTGTCCGTCATGGTGTTAACGTTACCTGCGGATCAATCTCATGGTTTTCCCGAAACAATCGCGGCGCCGAGCGTCTCATTACCGGGCCGCGATGAGCGAATTTCCGCCTATTTTTGACAATGCACGCCAGTTGTGATCATCGTTGATACGACATTTGCGACTTCGGTGGGGGCCGAGCAGATGTAACGAGTCAAAGGATTGGTTGCATGACGTATGCCCCCCGCCCCGCGCATAGTGCGATTGCCACAACGCGGCCGAAATTTTCTGAAACGTGGACTGTTCGGCGAAAAACCGTCGCAGCGCCGCCGACGGTCGCCCTGCGTCCCTATTCTATGTGCTGGCTGGATGCGATGGGCGCGGTAAAGGACGCGGCGATCAAAGCCCCCGCGATCCCCGTGTTCGAAGAAGCCTTCAGCGCCTTCGCACGCGGCACGCTGATCCCGACCGAATTTGGCACCATCGCCATCGAAGATCTGGTGCCTGGCATGCGCGTCGAAACAGCCAGTGGAGGTTTGGCGCCAATTCGGTGGATCGGCTCGATGTCCATTGCTCCCGACGCGCAAATGCGCAGTGACACGTCCTCGGGTCTTTATCGCGTGATGGCCGACAGTTTCGGATTCGGGCGGCCCGCCCCGGACCTGATGCTTGGACCGAATGCGCGATACGTGATGAAATCGGACGCCCTGTTGGGCTATTTGGGGACATCCGAAGCCTTGGCGCCGGCATCATCATTGGCGGATGGCATGAATGTCATCAAGATCAGCCCCATCGCCGCGGTCCAGACCTTTCACATCGCTCTGGATCGGCATGATGTGATCCGGGCCAACGGGATCGAATTGGAAACCTACCACCCGGGCGCCAATTGCACATCCCGCTTACCCGGCGATCTGCGGTTGCGTTTCCTCAACCTGTTTCCGTACCTTTCCGAACTGGCCGCTTTTGGCGCCATGCGCCATCCGCGTCTGAGCATTGGCGATCTGGAACAGTTGAACGCCGTCTGAGGTTACGTTTCCGCCGGGCCCAGGATGCGGTTGACATGACCCATCTTGCGGCCCGGTTTCGCTTGGGTTTTTCCATAGAGATGGATTGCCACAGTACCGTCGGTCGCAAGTTCGGGCACACGATCAACGTCTGCGCCGATCAGGTTCAGCATTTGCACGTTTGAATGCCGCCGACCGTCCCCAAGCGGCCACCCTGCAACGGCGCGGATGTGCTGTTCAAATTGATCGATCACGCAGCCATTTTGCGTCCAATGCCCCGAATTATGGACCCGAGGCGCGATCTCGTTCACGATCAGCGCGTCTGGAGTGACGAAAAGCTCGACCCCCAACACGCCGACGTAATCCAGTGCATTCAGGATCTTGCCCGCAATCAATACCGCATCCGAACTTTGATGCACATTCAACGTCGCCGGCACGGTCGTGGTGTCAAGAATGCCATCCTTGTGCACGTTTTCGCCCGGGTCAAAGCATGAAATCTGCCCGTCGATGCCCCGCGCGCCGATCACGGACACCTCGCGACGGAAATCGACGAACCCTTCCAAAACCGCGGGCGCGCCGTTCATTGCCGCAAGCGCTTCATCCGCCTGCGCCGGATCAGAGAGCCGCACCTGCCCTTTGCCGTCATACCCCATGCGGCGTGTTTTCAAAATCGACGGGGTGCCAAGCGTGTCCAGGCCCACGCAAAGGTCGTCCAGGCATTCAACGTTTGCAAAAGGCGCAACCTGCAATCCAAGCCCTGTCAGGAATTGTTTTTCCGTCAGCCGGTCCTGGCTGACGCGCAGAGCTTCGCGCCCCGGTCGGATCGGCTTGCGCCCGTCCAGAAAATCAAGCGCCGATGTGGGGATATTCTCAAACTCATAGGTGATGACATCCACGCTATCGGCAAAGCGCTGTAGTGCGTCGTTGTCGTCGTAAGACGCCTTGAAATGAGCGTTCGAAACGTGGCTGGCCGGGCAATCGCCGCCCGGCTCGAATACGCAGGTCTTAAAACCCAGACGGCTGGCCGCGACCGACAACATCCGGCCCAGCTGGCCACCGCCGAGAATGCCGATCGTGGCACCTGGTGAAAGCGGGTCAGTCATCGTGTGGTTCATCGGGGATCGACGCAGACAGAGCGTCGCGCCAAGCATCGAGACGTGTGGCCAAACCGGCATCGCACGTGGCGAGGATCCCGGCCGCCATGAGACCTGCGTTGGCCGCGCCAGCCGCCCCGATCGCCATGGTCGCCACAGGAAAACCCTTGGGCATCTGCACGATGGAATACAGGCTGTCGACGCCCGACAAGGCTTTGGTCTGGACCGGCACCCCGATCACGGGCACACGCGTTTTTGACGCCATCATGCCCGGCAAATGGGCGGCGCCCCCTGCCCCGGCGATGATCACCTTGAGCCCCCGCTCGACCGCCGTTTTGCCGTAGTCCCACAGGCGGTCAGGCGTGCGATGCGCCGAGACGATTTTGGATTCGTAGGCGACACCCAGTTCGTCCAGCACTTCCGCTGCCAGTTTCATGGTCGGCCAGTCGCTTTGACTGCCCATGATGATGCCGACTTCAACGCTCATTCCGTGGCCCTTCGGTTGAAAGAGCGCGCACTATAGCGGGCTGGAAAAAACCTGCAATCAGGCAATGATATCAGGCAAAAGGTTGTCTTCGATCATCGCGATACGATCCTTGAGCCCAAGCTTCTGCTTTTTCAGCCGACGCAGTTGCAGGGTGTCGCCGCGCCCGCTGTCCTGCAATGCGTGGATCGCATCGTCCAGATCACGGTGTTCGCGCCGCAGTACTTCCAGTTTGACCCGCAGAATTTCCTTGGGGTCCATCTTGGATGACATATCCATGTCTCCATGCCACTTTCCGCTGGGTTTCGCCTAACTGCGCTCTTAGTAGGAAATTTTTTTCCATCCGCCAAGCGTCATGATCGCCGCGTGCGCGCGTGCTCTCTTGTATGGCGGGCTATCGACCCCCATATTCAGTGCTACGAGGGGGTTGCCGGAACCGGGACCCCAACCCGCAAACGTTGCTACTACAGGACGTGTCGATGACGAAAATGATGCTTGGGGCGCACCCTTTCCTTCTTGGTTTCGATCAGCTCGAACGGCTGGTTGAACGGACTGCCAAATCCGATCAAGGCGGCTATCCCCCGTATAACATTGAACAAACCAGCGATCACAGCTATCGCATCTCTCTCGCCGTGGCGGGGTTTTCCGAAAATGACCTGTCGATTACGCTGGAAGACCGCCAGTTGGTGATCCGGGGCAAACAGGGCGAACCCGATGAGGCCCGTGTGTTCTTGCACCGCGGCATAGCGGCACGCCAGTTCCAGCGTAGCTTCGTTCTGGCCGAGGGCGTCGATGTAAACGGCGCGGACATGGAAAACGGTCTTTTGCATATCGACCTTGTCCGATCCGTTCCCGACACTATCGTTCAAGAAATAAAGATCAATCGGAGGTAAGGGTATGAATACGCGATTTGACAAACTGCCCGGCGGCGAAGACCGCATTGTCTACGTCCGTCCGGTCAACGTGGTGGACCTGCCGCAAGAGGTACAGGATGCCGTCCAAGGCGCCGAGCGCCTGTTCGCAGTGCACAACACCGATGGCGAACAGCTGGCTCTGGTGGCCGACCGCCGCCTGGCTTTTGCCTTGGCGCGCCAGCACGACTTTGCACCTGTAAACGTGCACTAAACGGTCTGCGTCTGCGCCCTCAGAACCCCTGAGCGGCGCGGACCGCCCGCTTCCAAGCAGCATATTTTTGATCGCGTTGGTTTTGTTCCATGTTTGGCACAAAGGCGCGGTCCAGCGCCCATGTCCGCGCGAAACCATCCATATCGGGATAGACCCCTGCGCGCTGGCCCGCCAACCATGCCGCGCCCAACGCTGTTGTTTCCAGCACTTGCGGCCGGTCCACCGGTGCACCCATGATATCCGCCAGAAACTGCATCGCCCAATCACTGGCCGACATGCCGCCGTCGACCCGCAGCGCGGTATCGGCCTGCGTCGTCCAGTCTGCGCGCATTGCGTCCAGCAGATCGCGCGTCTGATAACCGACGCTTTCCAGGGCGGCACGGGCCATTTCCTCGGGGCCCGTGTTGCGCGTTAGCCCGAACACCGCACCGCGACAGTCCGCGTTCCAATAGGGGGCGCCCAACCCCGTGAACGCGGGCACCAGAACGACGTTTTGTCCGTCATCGGCCCGTTCGGCCAAGGGCTGGGTTTCGGCGGCGTCGCGGATGATCTTCAATCCATCGCGCAACCACTGCACCACGGCCCCGGCGACGAAAATCGATCCCTCCAGCGCATAGGTCGGTTTGCCATCCAGTTGGTAGGCGATGGTGGTCAGCAGCCGGTTTTCACTGGTCACAGGCCGGTCGCCAGTATTCAGCAACGCAAAGCACCCGGTTCCGTAGGTCGACTTCAACATGCCGGGCTGGAAACACGCCTGCCCGACCGTCGCGGCCTGCTGGTCACCGGCCACGCCAAAGATCGGAATTTCGCGCCCGAAAAGATCTGCCCGCGCGGCACCGAAGTCAGCAGCGCTGTCCAGCACCTCTGGCAGCATGGACTTGGGCACACCAAGGCGCGCGCAGATCGTGTCATCCCAGGCCCCTTCGTGGATATTGTAGAGCATCGTGCGTGCGGCATTGGTGGCGTCTGTCACGTGGCGCGCCCCGCCGGTGAGGTTCCAGATGATCCAGCTATCGACCGTGCCGAACGCCAGTTCACCCGCCGCGGCGCGCGCTTGCGCGCCGTCAACGGTTTGCAGGATGTAGCGCACCTTGGTGCCGGAAAAATACGGATCGGCCAGCAGGCCGGTGCGCGCCGTGATCTCGGCGTCGAAGCCTTCGTCCCGCAATTCATGACAAAATTCTGATGTTCGCCGGTCCTGCCAGACAATCGCATTGTGAATCGGCTTGCCGGTCTTTCGGTCCCAGACCACAGTGGTTTCACGCTGGTTGGTGATGCCGATGGCGGCGATATCGGCTGCACGCAGCCCGGCCTTTTCCATCACCTCGCGGCAGACGGCGGCAGTGGAAGACCACAGGTCCGACGGGTCATGTTCAACCCAGCCAGATTTCGGAAAATGCTGGGGAAACTCCTGTTGGGCCACCGCCGTGATCTGCAAGTCCTTGTCGAACAGGATGGCGCGGCTGGACGTGGTGCCCTGATCGATCGCCAGAATATGCCCCATGGCTACCCCTTTTGACGTTTTGGCCAGCTTAGGCCGAAGAAAAAGCCGGGGCCACGCGATTCACGCCGCCCCGGCCCATCATCGTTTTACTGCCATGAGGCAATCAGTTCGTCATAGCTGACGGTTTGCGGCGCGGGATCCTCATTGTCGATTTTCGCTTTGGGAGCACCGGCCATGCTCAGCCATTCCTGCGGGTCTTTTTCGTCATTCAACTTCGGCCCCAGGTCACCTTGAACGCCTGCGCGTTCAAGCCTTTCCAACACGCGCTCTTGATCGGCGCACAGGCTGTCCAGCGCCTCTTGAGCGGTTTTTGCGCCAGACATCGCATCGCCGATATTCTGCCACCACAGCTGCGCCAGCTTGGGGTAGTCGGGGATGTTGGTGCCGGTGGGCGACCACTGGACACGGGCTGGCGAGCGGTAGAATTCGACCAGGCCGCCCAGTTTCGGCGCACGCTCGGTGAAGCTGTCATGTGCGATCGAGCTTTCGCGGATGAAGGTCAGGCCAATGTGGCTTTTCTTCACGTCCACGGTTTTGGAGGTGACGAACTGGGCATAGAGCCAGGCCGCCTTGGCGCGGTCATCGGGGGTGGACTTCAACAACGTCCAGGACCCCACGTCCTGATAGCCGATCTTCATGCCCTCTTCCCAGTAAGCGCCATGGGGCGACGGGGCGAGGCGCCACTTGGGCGTGCCATCGTCGTTCATGACAGGAAGACCCTCTTCGACCAGCGAGGGTACGAAGGTGGTATACATGAACATTTGCTGGGCGATATTGCCTTGGCTCGGGACCGGGCCGGCTTCGCCGAAGGTCATGCCCTGAGCCGCAGGCGGCGTGTATTTTTGCAGCCATTCAATCGCCTTTTCTACGGCATAGACAGCAGCGGGCGCGTTGGTTGCGCCGCCACGGGCCATACAGGAGCCGACGGGCTGGGATTTGTCGTTGACCCGAACGCCCCACTCATCAACCGGCAGGCCGTTGGGTTCACCCTTGTCCCCCATGCCAGCCATCGACATCCACGCATCGGTGTAGCGCCAGCCGAGCGAAGGGTCTTTCTTGCCGTAGTCCATGTTGCCGAAGACGCCGCTGTCGGGGCCGCCCGCATAAGACATGTCGCGCCCGGTGAAGAACTCGGCGATGTCTTCATAGGCCGACCAGTTGACCGGCACGCCGAGGTCGTAGCCATAGGCTTCCTTGAAGTCGGCCATGGATTTGGGATCGGTGAACCAATCGTAGCGGAACCAGTAGAGGTTGGCGAACTGCTGGTCGGGCAGTTGGTAGAGGTCGCCATCCGGGCCGGTGGTGAACTGGGTGCCGATGAAATCATCGAGGTCCAACGTGGGCGAGGTCACATCTGCACCGGCGTTTGCCATCCAGTCAGTCAGGCTGCGGGCCTGCTGGTAACGCCAGTGGGTGCCGATCAGGTCAGAGTCGTTGACGTAGCCGTCATAGATGTTCTCACCGGACTGCATTTGGGTTTGCAGCTTTTCCACCACATCACCCTCGCCGATCAGATCATGGGTGACCTTGATGCCGGTGATCGCCTCGAAGGCGGGGGCGAGCACCTGGCTCTCATATTCGTGGGTGGTGATGGTTTCCGAAACCACCTTGATGTCCATCCCTGCCAGCGGGGCAGCGGCATCGATGAACCACTGCATTTCGGCTTCTTGTTCGGCGCGCGACAACGACGACATGTCCCCGATTTCGGCATCGAGGAATTCTCTGGCTTCCTCCATCCCGGCGAACGCGGGGGCCACCAGCCCCAGCGACAGCACGATGGCTGTGGTTGATCTCAGTCCTAGTCTCATCTTGCATCCTCCCTTTGGATTTCTTCCTTGGTTTCAGTGGCGCCCCCTCCTGGGCGCGGTGGGCCACGGCTATACCCAGCGAAACACCGCTGCGGCATAGATGAGGCATACGATCAACGCCCCCCACTGAGGCGCGTCGATCAACCCGAGCCAGGCCAGGTTGAGAAAGGCCGAGCCGAGAAGCGTGATGAACAGGCGATCTCCGCGTGTCGTTTCGATCCCCAGAACACCGATCCGCGGGGTTTCGGGGTCGCGGATCGCCAGGACCGTAAAGACGATCAAAAGCCCTGCAATGATGATGAAGAATACGGCCGTGGGCCATGTCCATGCCATCCATTCCATCAGATGCCTCCTGTCGTTGTATGGGCGCGCATCACACCCGCCCCAGGGCAAAGCCCTTGGCGATGTAATTGCGCACGAAATAGATCACCAATGCCCCCGGCAGAAGCGTCAACACACCCGCCGCGGCCAGCACGCCCCAATCAATGCCCGATGCGCCCTGCGTCCGTGTCATGATCGCCGCAATCGGCTTGGCATCGACCGTGGTCAGCGTGCGCGACAACAGCAATTCGACCCAGCTGAACATAAAGCAAAAGAACGCGGCCACGCCGATGCCTGACGCGATCAGCGGCATGAAGATCTTGATGAAGAACCGCCCGAAGGAATAGCCGTCGATATAGGCGGTTTCGTCGATTTCCTTGGGCACACCGCGCATGAACCCTTCCAGGATCCACACCGCCAGCGGCACATTGAACAGACAATGCGCCAGTGCCACGGCGATATGCGTGTCGAACAGCCCCACCGATGAATAGAGCTGAAAGAACGGCAGGGCAAAGACCGCCGGCGGGGCCATACGGTTGGTCAGCAACCAGAAGAACAGATGCTTGTCGCCAAGGAAATGGTAGCGGCTGAACGCATAGGCTGCGGGCAGCGCGACAGCGACTGAAATCACCGTATTCAACACCACGTAGATCAGCGAATTGACATAGCCCATATACCAGGATGGGTCGGTCAGGATCGTGGCATAGTTCTGGAATGTCACATCGCGCGGCCACAGCGAAAATTCACCAAGGATTTCGGCATTGGTCTTCAGGCTCATGTTGATCAGCCAGTAGATCGGCACGAACAGGAACAAAAGGTAGAGCGTCATCACAACCGCACGTGTATTGACGCGTGCGGTGCGGCGGGCGGGGGCGGAATTCAGCGCGGCATCCGACATCACTTCCCCTCCCGCTTATCCAGGTTCACCATGACCGTGTAGAACACCCAGGAAATCAGCAGGATCACCAGGAAATACATCAGTGAAAACGCTGCTGCCGGCCCCAGGTCAAACTGGCCGATGGCCATTTTCACAAGGTCGATCGACAGGAAAGTCGTCGCATTCCCGGGCCCACCGCCGGTTACCACGAACGGTTCGGTATAGATCATGAAACTGTCCATGAAACGCAGCAGGATCGCGATCATCAGCACGCCCGCCATTTTGGGCAGTTCGATATACCGGAACACTTTCCAGCGGCTGGCCTGATCAATCTTGGCGGCCTGATAATAGGCCTCGGGGATCGATTGCAGCCCGGCATAGGCAAGCAGCGCGACCAATGACGTCCAATGCCAGACGTCCATGACAATCACCGTCACCCAGGCGTCGAACACATCGGCCACATAGTTGTAGTCCACGCCGATCCTGGCCAGCGAGTAGCCCAGCAGGCCAATATCGACCCGTCCGAAAATCTGCCAGATGGTGCCGACCACGTTCCAGGGGATCAGCAGCGGAAGCGACATCACGACAAGACAGAAGCTGGCCCAGAACCCGCCCTTGGGCATGTTCAGCGCGACAAAGATGCCCAAGGGCACTTCGATCGCCAGAATGATCGCGGAAAAGGCGACCTGGCGCCACAACGCATCCCACATGCGTTCGCTTTCCAGCATCTCGGTAAACCACTCAAGCCCGACCCAGAAAAACTGGTTGTTCCCGAACGTGTCCTGAACGGAATAATTCACCACCGTCATCAGCGGGATGACGGCGGAAAACGCCACCAGCACCAGCACCGGCAACACCAGGAACCACGCCTTGTGATTGGTTGTCTTGTCCATCAAACTGCCCCCCCCTGCACGCGCCAGTCATTGGCGTAGACGTTGACATGCGCCGGATCGAAAACCACGCGCGTCATGTCCGGCCCGACCGCGTCGCCTTCGCCCGCGATGATGTTGATGTCGGTGCCGAAAAAATCGGCGCGGATGATCTTGTGGCGCCCCACATCTTCGACCCGGCGCACGTTCACCGGCAGGCCATCTGCATCGGACAAGCGTGCGAATTCGGGCCGCACACCCAGTTCCACCTTGCCATCCAGCGCGCCATATCCGTGGGCCAGGTCCAGGCTGTGCCCGTTGATATAGGCGGTGCGGCCTTCGACGCGCGCCGGGATCACATTCATGCCGGGCGAGCCGATGAAGTAGCCCACAAAAGTGTGTTCGGGGCGGGCGAACAGCTCTTCGGGCGTGCCGATCTGGACCACCCGCCCGTCGTGCATGACGACCACCTTGTCGGCGAATGTCAGCGCTTCGGTCTGGTCATGGGTCACGTAGATCATCGTATGCCCGAAATCGTGGTGCAGCTTTTTCAGCTGGGTGCGCAGTTCCCATTTCATGTGCGGGTCGATCACAGTCAGCGGTTCGTCAAAGAGCAGCGCGTTGACGTCCTTGCGCACCATGCCGCGACCAAGGCTGATCTTTTGCTTGGCATCGGCGGTCAAACCGCGCGCCTTGCGGTTCAACATGTCCTCCATTCCGATCATGCGGGCGATTTCGTGAACCCGTTCGGCCACGTATTCTTCGTCCCGACCGCGGTTTCGCAACGGAAAGGCCAGGTTGTCGCGCACGGTCATCGTGTCGTAGACCACCGGAAACTGAAAGACCTGCGCGATGTTGCGTTCGGTTGTGGGCGCGTGGGTCACGTCGCGACCGTCGAACAGGATACGCCCCTGACTGGGTTGCAAGAGCCCCGAGATGATATTGAGCAGCGTGGACTTGCCGCAACCTGATGCCCCAAGCAAAGCATAGGCCGCGCCGTCTTCCCAGTCGTGGTTCAGTTCCTTGAGTGCATAGTCGTCCTGAGACGTCGGGTTCGGCAAATAGCTGTGCGCCAGGTTGTCCAATGTGATTTTTGCCATGATCTCCCCCTATGCTGCCACGGCGTAGGCCGCAGGCACGACCAGTTTGCCATTTTCGTCAAAGACATAGACATGGCCGGGGTCCAGCCAGACATCCAGCGCCGCCCCAATGGTCAGATCGTGCACCCCGTGAATCAGTCCGACCCAGCGTTGCCCGTGATGATCCAGATGCACGAAAGTTTCCGATCCGGTCAGTTCGGTTACGCTCAGCGTCGCCGTGAACTTCATCGCGTCCGGCGTGTGCTGCTTGATTTCCAAGTGGTTGGGACGGAAACCGGCGGTGTAGCGGCCATCGGCCAGCCCGGCCAGATTGCCGGCCGCTATGGCGCTCTGACCGTCGCCGAAAATCAGCTTGGCCCCGGCCTTGGCAATGGGCAGGAAATTCATCGGCGGATCGCTGAAAACCCGGGCCGTCGTTGCATCGACCGGCCGACGATAGACCTGCGGCGTCGGGCCGAACTGGGTCACGCCCCCCTGCCACAGTGTCGCGGTGTTGCCACCCAGCAGCAGGGCTTCTTCCGGCTCGGTGGTGGCATAGACAAAGATCGCGCCGCTTTCTTCGAAGATGCGCGGAATTTCGATCCGTAACTCTTCGCGCAGTTTGTAGTCCAGGTTGGCCAGCGGTTCATCCAACAGCACCAGCCCGGCGTTCTTGACCAGTGCCCGCGCCAGAGCACAGCGCTGCTGCTGCCCGCCCGAAAGTTCCTGCGGCTTGCGATCAAGCATTGGGGTGAGCTTGAGCATATCGGCGGTGTCGCGGACGCGGCGATCGATTTCGGCGCGCTCGACGCCCATCAATTTCATCGGTGAGGCGATGTTGTCGTAAACGCTCATCGATGGGTAGTTGATGAATTGCTGGTAGACCATGGCGACTTGCCGATCCTGCACCCGCATCCCGGTCACATCCTCGCCCTGCCAGAACACGCGCCCGTCGCTGGGCTGTTCCAGCCCCGCCATAAGCCGCATCAGCGTGGTCTTGCCCGACAGGGTGGGCCCCAGCAGCACGTTCATCGTGCCGGTGTCCAATGTCAGGTCGGTCGGTGCGATGTGGGTGTCCCGCCCCACGATCTTCGACACGCCCTTCAGTTCCAGCGTCATGCGCCGCCCCCTTTTCATTCCGCTGCAGCAGCTTCGCGCTGGCGCAAACGGTCATCCATATAGTCCTGCAGTGCTTTCACCTGATCGCCCGAGACACGCAGGCCCAGCTTGCTGCGCCGCCAAAGGATGTCTTCGGCGCCGCGTGCGTATTCGTTGTGCATCAGCCATTCGACCTCATGCGCGGTCAGTGTCGCGCCGAACATCCCGCCCAGATCATCCAGCTTTTTTGCGCTGCCCAGAATGTCCCATGCCTCGGTGCCATAGGCCCGGATCAGACGGCGCGCCCAGAAATCCGACAGGAAGGGATAGGACGACACCAGCCGCGCGATCATGTCGTCGACCTCGCCGACGGCAAAGGCGCCGCCGGGCAGCGCCACGCCCGCCGTCCAGTCCCCCTTTGCCACCGCGATATGCGCAGACATCTTTTTCAGTGCGGATTCGGCCAGGCGCCGGTAGGTGGTGATCTTGCCGCCAAACACATTCAGCACTGGCGCGCCCGCGCTGGTATCGACCTTGAGCGTATAATCGCGCGTCGCGGCTGTCGCGCTCGATGCGCCATCGTCATAAAGCGGGCGCACCCCGGAATAGGTCCAGACCACGTCGGCGGGGCCGATGTCACTCTTGAAATACGCGTTCGCGAAATCGATTAGGTATTGCTGTTCGCCGGGCGTACAGACCGGCGCGATGTCGGGATCGTCATGCTCTTGGTCGGTGGTGCCGATCAGGGTGAAGTCCTGCTCGTAGGGAATGGCGAAAATGATCCGCCCGTCCGTGCCCTGGAAGAAATAACATTTGTCGTGCTCAAAAAGGCGCGCCGTCACGATGTGACTGCCACGCACCAGCCGCACGCCTTCGCTGCTGTTGATCCGCACGGTGTTGTGCAAGATGTCGCCGACCCACGGGCCGCCCGCATTCACCAGCATCTTGGCAACATGCGTTGCGCGATGCCCGCCAGCGGCCTCGGTGGTGACATGCCAGAGGCCGTTTTCAACATGGGCCGACACGACCCGCGTGTGGGTCATGATTTGGGCACCACGGGCCTGTGCATCCCGTGCGTTCAGCACGACCAGACGCGAATCCTCGACCCAGCAATCGGAATACTCGAACGCCTTTTCGAACCGATCCTCTAATGGGGCGCCTTCGGGTGTCCCGTGCAGGCGCACCGTAGTGGTGGCGGGCAAGAGTTTGCGCCCCCCCAGATGATCATAAAGAAACAGGCCCAGCCGGATCAGCCAGGCCGGCCGCCGGCCGCGCATCCATGGCATGACCAACCCAAGCAGTTTCGACGTCGGGGTGTCATTTTCGAACCGCATATCAGGGTGATAGGGCAGCACAAAGCGCATCGGCCAACTGATATGGGGCATCGCGCGCAGCAGCACTTCGCGTTCGATCAACGCCTCGCGCACAAGGCGAATTTCGAAATACTCAAGATACCTCAGCCCGCCGTGAAACAGTTTGGTAGACGCGGACGAGGTCGCCGAGGCCAGATCGTTCTTTTCGGCCAAACGGACAGACAGACCCCTGCCGGCAGCATCGCGTGCGATCCCGCAGCCGTTGATCCCGCCACCGATAATAAAGAGATCGACGGGTGACTGTTCCGATGGTGCGGCCATGCGCCTCCTCCCAGAACGCGAACTCTCAGAACGCGAAAGTCTGATGCAAGTATCGCGCGATTCCCGAAAAAAAGAAACAAAAACTATTTCGTTTATGTTCGCTTTGGGGTTTGTAGAGCGTATTCAAAGCGTCGCGCAATCACGTCTCTGCATGATTTTGGGTGCAATAGCCCCACATTCCCCGCCACTTTCGACAAGAATGGCCGATAAGGCACTCAAATCGCACAACGACGCGCTGGACGTCTTGGCGCCGAAATGCGAACATAAGCGAAAACCAAGCCGCGGATTCCTATGTCACAGACCTTTCGCCACCCCGAAATTCTGGCAATTGCGCGCCGGCATGGCAGGGTGACAGTCGAAGGTCTGGCCGCCCATTTCAACGTCACGCTGCAGACGATCCGACGCGACCTGAGCGAACTGGCCGACGCGGGATGGCTAGAGCGCGTGCACGGTGGGGCGATCTTGCCCTCTGGGACGGTGAACATCGGCTATGAAGAGCGCAGGTCGTTGAATCCACAGGCGAAAAAGGCAATCGCACGGGCTTGCGCTGCCCGCGTCCCGGAAAACATTTCCCTGTTTCTCAACATCGGCACATCGACCGAATCCGTCGCGCAAGAACTACGGCATCACCGAAATTTATTGGTTGTTACCAATAACATGAACGTGGCGAACATTCTGGTATCCAACCCGGATTGCGAAATCGTGGTGACTGGGGGAAACCTGCGCCGGGCCGATGGGGGGCTGGTTGGCAACCTGGCGGCCGAAACCATTCGCCAGTTCAAGTTTGACCTTGCGATCGTGGGATGCTCGGCGCTGGACACCGACGGGGATATGCTGGATTTCGACATTCAAGAGGTCGGCGTCAGTCAGGCTATCTTACGGCAATCACGGCAAACTTTCCTTGTGAGCGATCATTCGAAACTGGCGCGCACGGCCCCGGCGCGCATCGCTTCGCTGTCCGAGATCGACACGTTTTTCACCGATCAGCCCCTGCCCGACGCCCTGGCGCGCCGGTGCGGCGATTGGGGAACCGAGGTGGTGATCGCCGAAGCGCCGCAGACACCCCACCCCCGCTGAAAACGCCCTTGGCACCGCGTCGGCAAAGCGTCGGCGCGCCCCGTCTGCAAACGGTCTGCAAACTGTCTGCATGGCGTCGGATATCTGTCGGGCAGAATGTCGGGCACCTTGTCGGGCGGAATGTCGGGCAGAACGTCGGGCAGCGACCAGAGACCGCCTTTGACCGAGTCTGCCCCGGCGCGCCCCGGCGCGGCGATCAGGGAACCGATCGCGCACCGCCCGCGTTATATTCGAAACATGCAACAAGGAGACTTCCAATGACCCGCTTCCTGATCCTCAGCGCCTTTGCCCTGTCGCTGGCCGCCTGCAGCACCATTGAAGGCGCCGGCCAAGACATCGAAAACGCTGGCGAAGGCATCCAGGGCGCCGCCGTAGAAGCCGAAGACGACATCGCGAACTGATCTAGCGCCCACATGAAAAAAAACGCCCCTTGCCGATGGCAGGGGGCGTTTTTCGTTCGGGTGGGTTCAGGACCGGTGGCGCGGCCAGTTCGGATCCTTGCGCTTGATGCGCTTGGACGACCAGTACGCCGTGGGCAGCCCGCAGGCCAATCCCACCAACCCTGCGACCAGATAGAGCGGCCAGGCATAATACCCCATCGCCATCCCGGCGATCACGACCGCCCCGGCGATGCACAGCACCGTCAGCGGCGCGAGAACGAATGCCAATCTGTCAAACATCTCAGGCTCCTTTCCATTTGGGTGGACCTGAGGGGACAACGTGCAACAGGGGGCGGGGTTCCGTTTTGGGCGTGCGAACGTTGGAACGCGCCGTGTCCCTGCGCCGTCCCTGCGGCATTCGCGCGCCGTCATGATCCTGCGGCGATGACCCTTGCGCTATGTCCCCTGCGGCATGGCCCTTGCGCCACGGTCAAGCGCGGCCTGTCTGCATTGTCCGTCGGCGCCAAGTGGCTGTGACAAGCGTCTGCGCCAACGCTCTGCCCTAGGCGAGCGTCCTGCGCGATTTCCCCCACAGCCCGAACAGGCCCAAACCCGTCGCCAGTGACAGGAACGCGCCGGGCGTCGGCGCGATTGCCAGCGCCCCGATCTGAAACTGCGCGCTTTCGCTTATGGTTTGTCCGGCGGGCAACAGCAGATCCACGTAGAATATGGACGTTTCAATAAACCCGCTGGCGACCACGTCGGGAAGTAATGAGCTGCGATAGGGATAATAGAGCCCCAAGTGGTGCAGCGCCCCCAGGGACGTGGCGTATTCGCTCGATTCACCGAATGCATTTGTGACCGCGTAGCCGGCTGCGATATTGTCCCGATGAGCGGGGTTGTATTCGGCCTGCAGGGCGATACCCGTCTGGACCTGCATGGTGACCACCGCGTCGCCGGCACCAGAGTTCTGGAATTCGAACGTGTAGTCCCGTTTTTCGGCGGCGCGTTCATAATATGGCCCGTAGAGCAAATTCACATTGCGCAGGTCAAAGCCGCTCTGTTCAAATTCCGACACAAGCACCTGATTTGCACCCAGCGTAGAATAGCTGGCCGTTTTTGACGGCAGACCATAGGTCCGGTCGACAGTTGTCGTCTTCAGGCGCAGCGCCGAGTCATCGCCCGAAATGCCCACGACGGATATTTCCAACAGCGCTTCGACATGGGTGAACGCCCAGGGGTTGAACTGCGTGTTGACGGGCGGCGGCGTGAAATCTGTGAGAGCTACCGTCGCCCCCATCGCTTGATTTGCGCCGAGCAACACGGCGAAAAGAAATAGGGAAAATCGTTTCATGAAAACCATCCGAAAAATATGAGCGGGCAGTGTTCAACATGCATGGGTGGGGCACAATGCACTAAGTGAAAGTCGCGGACGGCTTTGTCCGCGCTAAAGCCTCTTTGGCGCGTATCGTGCGCGCGCAAATCTACCATTGGTTGTGTTTCGCGACGATCGTCTCTTCAGATGCGGCGCGCGCGCCGTGGGGGATTCGCAGCAGCGCCCGCCCTGCGGGGCACTGGTGGGATCGGTGCTGGACCAAGGGGGTGGGACCGGTGGTGGCGCGCGCCGGGCGCAGTGAATAACGGGGCACATCCCTCGGATCAGGCCAAGCCGGGCGGGCAGTCGCCGCGCAGATCCGGCGCCCGCACGCGGCGCCAAAAAGGCCGGCGTCAGCTGTCCATTTTCAGGGCGTTGATGAACGCCTCTTGCGGGATTTCCACTTTGCCGAACTGGCGCATGCGCTTTTTACCGGCCTTTTGCTTTTCCAGCAGTTTCTTTTTGCGCGTCGCATCGCCGCCATAGCATTTGGCGGTCACGTCCTTGCGCATGGCCGACAGGGTTTCACGCGCGATGACCTTGCCGCCGATGGCCGCCTGAATCGGGATCTTGAACATGTGGCGCGGGATCAGTTCCTTGAGCTTTTCGCACATGACGCGGCCGCGCGCTTCGGCCCGATCGCGGTGCACCATCATCGACAGCGCATCGACGGGTTCTTCGTTCACCAGCACGGACATCTTGACCAGGTTATCCTCGCGGTAGCCGATCATCTGATAGTCAAAGCTGGCATAGCCCTTGGTGACCGATTTGAGCCGGTCGTAAAAGTCGAACACGACTTCGTTGAGCGGCAGGTCATAGACGACCATGGCGCGGGTGCCGGCATAGGTCAGGTCCATCTGGATGCCGCGCCGATCCTGGCACAGTTTCAGCACATCGCCCAGGTATTCGTCGGGCACCATGATCGTGGCCTTGATGCGCGGTTCCTCGATGTGGTCGATCCTGGTGATGTCGGGCATGTCGGCGGGGTTGTGCAGGTCTTCGACCGTGCCGTCCTTCATGTGGATATGATAGACAACGCTGGGCGCGGTGGTGATCAGGTCCAGGTCGTATTCGCGTTCCAGGCGGTCGCGGATGACCTCCAGGTGCAGCAGGCCCAGAAAGCCGCAGCGAAAGCCAAACCCCAGCGCGGCGGAGGTTTCCATTTCGCTGCTGAAGCTGGCGTCGTTCAGTTGCAGCTTTTCGATGGCGTCGCGCAGGTCTTCGAAATCGTTGGCGTCGACCGGAAAGAGCCCGCAGAACACCACCGGGATCGATGGTTTAAAGCCCGGCAGCGGCGCGGCGCATTGCTTTTTCTCATGCGTGATGGTGTCGCCGACCTTGGTGTCGCGCACCTGCTTGATCGACGCGGTAAAGACGCCGATTTCCCCCGGGCCCAGTTCCGGGATATCCACCATCTGGGGTTTGAGCACCGCCAGCTTGTCCAGCTTGTAGGTCGCGCCGGTGCGCATCATGCGGATCTGATCGCCCTTTTTGATCACCCCGTCCATCACGCGGATCAACACGACCACGCCCAGATAGGGATCATACCAGCTGTCCACCAGCATCGCCTTGAGCGGCGCGTCGCGCTCGCCCTTGGGCGCGGGCAGGCGCTGGACGATGGCTTCGAGCACGTCGGGAATGCCCAGCCCCGTCTTGGCGCTGATTTCCACCGCGTCATGGGCTTCGATGCCGATCACGTCTTCGATATTTTCGCGCACGCGGTCCGGGTCGGCGGCGGGCAGGTCGATCTTGTTCAGCACCGGCACGATTTCGTGGTCGGCGTCGATCGCCTGATAGACGTTGGCCAGGGTCTGCGCTTCGACGCCTTGCGACGCATCGACCACCAGCAGCGATCCTTCGACCGCCTGCATCGAGCGGCTGACCTCATAGGCGAAATCGACGTGACCGGGGGTGTCGATCAGGTTGAGCACATAGGTCTGCCCATCCTTGGCCGGATATTCGATCCGCACCGAGTTCGCCTTGATCGTGATGCCCCGCTCGCGCTCGATATCCATGGCGTCGAGCATCTGCTCTTTCATGTCGCGCTCGGCCACGGTGCCGGTCAGCTGGATCAGCCGGTCGGCAAGGGTCGATTTCCCATGGTCAATATGGGCGACAATCGAGAAATTGCGGATCTGTGCGAGTTCGGTCATGACCGCTGGATATGCGGCGGAATCGGCCGATTGGCAAGGGGAGATGACATTGGCCGCACGATGCGCCGGACATCCCGGCGCCACGGGCAAAGACACGCTGCGCGCGCCGAATGGAAACGGCGGCCAGATCAGGGCGCATCGGGGCGGTTCTGGGTGTATCTGGGTGTATCTGGGCGCATCGGGGCGGAATCCGCGCGCGAAACATGAAACAGCGACCATCCAGCGTTCGGCCGCCCTACCGACCACGCTACGTTCGAGCACCCAGGACCATCGGCGCGATTGATTTTTGTTGCGGTTTCTGGCATGGATTCACGCAGGGTTAACCAAGCGTGGGAGACACTGTGATCAACAAACAGGCCCCCCGCACGGATCGAGGCAGAAACATGAAGCACCCCCTGATGATGGCCGCCCTGGCCAGCGTAATCGCAACCGCCGCCCATGCAGGCACCATTGAACGGGCCTGTCTGACATCAGACCGCAGCGCCAGCCGCGCCTTGTGCGGCTGCATCCAGCAGGTCGCCGATCAGACGCTCAGCACGGGCGATCAGCGCATGGCCGCGCGCTTTTTCAAAGACCCCCAGAAAGCACAGGACATCCGCCAGTCGGACAACCGCAGCCACGAGGTGTTCTGGAAACGCTACAAGGCATTTGGCGCGGTCGCGCAGGACTATTGCTCGTAACCGCTCAGAGCGGCTTCAGAAATCCCGTCACCCCGGCTTCGATGATGTCGTAAGCGGCGTCGAAGTCGCGCGTGTAATAGGGGTCGGGCACATCGCGCAGGCCAAGTGCGGGCGCATGATCCAGCAGCAAGGTCAGCCGGGCGCGGCTGCCGGCGGGTTGCGCCGCGCGCGCATCGGCCAGGTTCTGTTCATCCATCGCCACGATCCAATCGCATTGCTGAAAGTCTTGCGCGGTGATCTGGCGCGCGCGCAACGCCGACATGTCCAGCCCGCGCGCCGCAGCCGTGGCGCGCATCGGGGCATAGGGCGGCTCGCCCGCGTGCCAGCCGCCGGTGCCCGCGCTGTCAAAGGCCAGGTCGGGGCGCAGAAACCGGGCGATTGCCTCGGCGGTGGGCGAGCGGCAGATGTTGCCCAGGCAAAGAAACAGGATCACGGCGCGCTCCTTTTCATCGTGGTTGGAGCAGGTTAACATGCCCGCCATGATAAGCACCAGAGACCGGATCGTCGTTCTGACCGGCGCGGGCGTGTCGGCCGAAAGCGGGCTGGGCACGTTCCGCGACAAGGACGGCTTGTGGACCAAATACGACCTGAACGAGGTGGCAACGCCCGAAGGATATGCGCGCAACCCGGCCTTTGTTCAGGGGTTTTACAACGCGCGCCGGGCGAACCTGCGGGATGCGGCGCATAACGCGGCCCATGCGGCGCTGGCTGAATTGCAGGGCGCCATGGGCGACCGGCTGACGCTGGTGACGCAAAACGTGGACGATCTGCACGAACAGGCGGGCAGCCGCGACGTGATCCATATGCACGGCCAGCTGATGCGCGCGCTGTGTGGTGGGTGCGGGCACCGCTGGGACGCCCCCGAAGACATGCAGCCGCACCACCCCTGCCCGTCTTGCGCCGCCCCCGCCGGGCGCCCGGACGTGGTGTGGTTCGGCGAAATTCCCTATCACATGGACCAGATCACCGACGCGATTACAGGCTGCGATCTGTTCGTGGCGATCGGCACGTCGGGCAATGTCTATCCGGCGGCCGGATTTGCCGCCATGGCCCGCGACATCGGGGCTGTCACGCTAGAGTTAAACCTGGAACCGTCGGACGTGGCGACTGATTTCGTCGCCTCGCGCTATGGCCCGGCGAGCGAGATCGTCCCGGCCTGGGTCGCCGAGGTTCTGGCGCGCTGAATCCAGAGCTGCCGGGGCCAGAGGTGCCGGGGCGAAGGTTGCTGGGGCGAAGGTTGCTGGGGCCAGAAATCCTGACGCCAGACGGGCCGCAGATCCAGGGGCTGTGTCCGGGCGGGCCAAGGCCCCAGACACACTGAAATCCGGGGGCAACAAGGCTGGGCGCATCAAGACTGGGCATCAAAGCTGGGGGCGACACGAAAAACGGCGCCCGGCAGGTGCCCCGCGCCGCGATATGGGCAGCGGGGCGTTGCCGCCCCGCGCCGGTCAGCTCGACATCTCGGTCATGCCGTTCTTTTTCATGTCGCCATGCTTCATGTCGCCGTGATTCATGGCACCGTGCATCGGCTTGCGTTCAAGATCGACGGGGATTTCAACCACCACGTCACCGGCCTGTTCAAAGGTCAGCGTAACGTTGATCACATCGCCCTGTTCCATCGGCTCTTTCAGGCCCATGAACATGACATGATCGCCGCCGCGCTGCAGCGTGTGACTGCCCCCGGCGGGCACGGCAAACCCTTCGGGCACATGCATCATCTTCATGACGCCATCGCCCATGTCCTTGTGGGTATGCAATTCGACCCGTTGCGAGATGTTCGCGGCCGCGTCGACCAGCCGGTCGTCGGTATCGCCGGTGTTGCGGATTTCAAAGAAGGCGGCCCCGGCCTTGGCAGACATGCCCGAAGCGCGGGCATAGGGATCGACGATTTCGATATCGGCGAGAGCGGGGGTGGCGGCCAGCAGCGCGGCGACAAGCGTATATTTGAGAGACATGATGTCACTCCTTTTGCAAAACATTGAAAACGTTGGGAAATCAGAGCGCGCCGGGCGGCCCCCGCGCCGACGGATCGGCGGTTTCAACAGACAAGAACGACGGCGTCAGCGCAACCACAGCCAAGCGACTGGCCACAGGTGTCACCGCCAGCGCGCCTGCCGTGGCCTGCGGCATAAAGAACGCGCCAAGCGCGCAATCGGGGCAATAGTGACTGGGGCCGACGGGCTGACCATCGGCATCGACGGTGACGATCGTGGTCCCGCTACCGGTGCAGAGCGCCATTTGCCCCACCCCGACCTGCGTGTTCCCGCGCGCCAGCGCCAACGCACCCGAGGTGAGCGTGATCGTCAGCGCCAGAAACAGCGCGCATATGGGGCGCAAAAGCATCATGAGGCCCAGATAAACATTCCAGTGCGGGAATGCCATTGCGACATGGTGCCCCAACGCAAAAAGCCCCGCCAGAGCGGAGCCTTTTTCGATCATGTGGCGCAGCGATCCGGCTGCGTGATCCCGCAGGGCGGGGACGCAACCCAGTTAATCAGCCCAGTCAAACGAACCAATCAAGCAGGCCGATCAACCAACGCGGTCAAACCATGCCATCACCCGGGTCATCACCTGGATAATCCCCCGGTGCGACGCCGCAAAGCGATCAGGCAGTGGCCTGAAGCTTGGCGATCTCTTTCTTGATTTTCAGCGCATTGGCCGACAGTTCGACGTCCTTGGCTTTCGCCAGGAAGGCGTCGATGCCACCGCGATGGTCCACGGTGCGCAGCGCAGCTGCCGAGATGCGCAGCTTGACGGGGCGGCCCAGGGCTTCCGACATCAAGGTCACATCGTTCAGGTTCGGCAGGAACCGGCGCTTGGTCTTGTTGTTGGCGTGGCTGACATTGTTGCCAGTCATCGGCCCTTTTCCGGTCAGTTCGCAACGGCGCGACATGCCTTCGCTCCTTCGTCTCAGCTTACGTCTTTTCAGACATGGGTGCCGCGGATGACGCGGCCTCGAATGTGAAAAGGCACCGCCAAAGGCCGTGCCCTGAATTCCGTCCGGGTCCTTTACGGGGGAATCGCGGGTGCGTCAAGCGCGATGGCGGGTTTTTCGCGCCTCGCCCTGCGCTTTCGCGCCCTGCCCTGGGCTTTCGCGCCCCATCGCCGCCAGCGCCTGATCGACGGCGGCCGAGGGGGCCAGTTCGCCCGCTTCGACCTGCGCCCCGAGGCGACGAACCGTGTCGCGCACCGGGCCGGGGCGGGAAAGTTCGGCCAGCAGGGCCTGGCGCAGTTCTTCTTCGAACCAGTGGCGCGCCTGGGCCGCGCGGCGCGCTTCCCAATGGCCGTGGGCCTTGCGCCAGTTGATCAGGGTCTGGATTTCTTCCCACGCCTTCGCCAGCCCGGCCCCTTCAACCGCCGAAACCGTCTGGGCCTTGGGAAACCCGTCGGGATCATAGGGGCGTTTGCGCAACAGGCGCAGCGCCCCGGCGTAATCGGCGCAGGTGCGCGTGGCGGTGGCTTTCAGATCGCCATCGGCCTTGTTCACAAGGATGATGTCGGCGATTTCCATGATGCCGCGCTTGACGCCCTGCAATTCGTCGCCGCCCGCCGGGGCGAGCAGCAGCAAGAACAGATCGGACATGTCGGCCACCACCGTTTCGGACTGCCCTACGCCAACGGTTTCGATCAGCACCACGTCAAAGCCGGCCGCTTCGCACAGCGCAACAGCTTCGCGCGTGCGCCGGGCCACGCCGCCCAGTTCGGACCGGCTGGGCGAGGGGCGGATAAAGGCATTGGGATCGCGCGAAAGGCGCTCCATCCGGGTCTTGTCGCCCAGGATTGACCCGCCGGTGCGCGCCGACGACGGATCGACCGCCAACACGGCAACGCGCAGCCCCTGCCCGGTCAGCATCATGCCAAAGGCTTCGATAAAGGTGGATTTGCCCACGCCCGGCGTGCCCGACAGCCCGATACGCAGGGCCTGCCGGTTCGATTTCGCCAGCTGCGCCAAAAGCGCGCCAGCCTGCGCGCGGTGATCGTCGCGGGCGGATTCAACCAGGGTGATTGCGCGCGCAAGGGCGCGCCGTTCCCCATTGAGGATGCGTTGGGCCAGATCGGTCATGGGGGCTTTTTGGCCGATGGCGCAGTGGGTGTCCAGACACCGCGTGCCCGCGCGCCATTTTGCCTGTGGATCTCTGTGAACACCGGCGGCGCGCAGCCTTGGGCCGGGCGCACCCAAGCTGGCGCGGCGGGCCTGGCGCGGGGATATTTCACAGACGTAGAAGGCGTGGTATGCGCGGCGGATGGATGGGTTTTCCGATATCCTGCCGGTGGATGATGTGCTTGGCGCCCTTTGCGCGGCGGTCAAGACGCATGGGCGCGCGGTTTTGCAGGCGCCGCCCGGCGCGGGCAAGACCACGCGGGTGCCTCTGGCGTTGCTGCGCGCGGGCGCGGCGGGCCGGATCGTGATGCTTGAGCCGCGCCGTTTGGCGGCGCGCGCCGCCGCCGAGCGCATGGCCCAGACGCTGGGCGAACCGGTGGGCAAAACGGTGGGCTACCGGGTGCGCGGCGAGGCGCGCGTGTCAAAAGCGACACGGATCGAAGTGGTGACCGAAGGTATCCTGACCCGCATGATCCAGAGCGATCCGGGGCTTGAAGGGATCGGCGTGCTGATCTTCGATGAATTCCACGAACGCTCGCTGAACGGCGATCTGGGTCTGGCGCTGGCCTGGGAGGTGCGCGGCGCGCTGCGCGAAGATCTGGCCATCGTGGTGATGTCGGCCACGCTGGACGCCGAACCGGTGGCCGCGATGTTGGACGATGCGCCGGTGATCACCTCGCAAGGGCGGGCGTTTCCGGTCGCGATCGAATGGCTGGCGCGGCCCGCGCGCGACACGCGCCAAGAGCGGCTGGTAGCAGATGCGGTGGTGCGCGCCATCGGCGAACACAGCGGCGGCGTTCTGGTGTTCTTGCCCGGCGAGCGCGAAATTCGCCGCGTCGAGGCCAGCCTGGCCGGCCGCTTGCCCGATGACGTGGCGGTGCGGCCGCTGTTCGGGGCGATGGCGTTCGACAAGCAGCGCGCGGCGATTGCACCGATGCCGCGCGGGCGCAAGGTGGTGCTGGCGACATCGATTGCCGAAACGTCACTGACGATCGAAGATATTCGCGTGGTCGTGGACGGCGGGCTGGCGCGGCGGGCGCGGTTCGATCCGGGCAGCGGCATGTCACGGCTGGTGACTGAACGGGTCAGCCGGGCCGAGGCCGAGCAGCGGCGCGGGCGCGCGGGACGTGTGGCCGAAGGCGTGTGCTATCGGTTGTGGACGCGCGGCGAAGAAGGCGCGCTTCGTGCCTATGCCCCGCCCGAAATCGAAACCGCCGATCTGTCCAGCCTGGCGCTTGAGCTGGCGCTGTGGGGCGCGACCCCCGATCAGCTTCCCTTTCTGACCCCACCCCCCGAGGGCGCCTTTGCCGAAGCCCGCGCCCTGCTGGGCATGCTGGGCGCATTGGACGGGCACACGATCACCGCGCACGGGCGCAAGCTGGCCGCCCTGCCGCTGCACCCGCGTCTGGGGCATATGCTGGCGGTGGCCGGGCGCCAGGCGGCGCCGCTTGCCGCGCTGCTGGCCGACCGCGACCCGCTGCGCGGCGCCGGGGTGGATCTGTCGCTGCGCCTGCGCGCCCTGCGTGACGGCACCCGCCCAGACAGGGGGGGACGAAGCGGGGCCAGCGACGGGGCCGGAAATGGGGCCAGCACCGCGAACACGGGCGCGCTGCACCGCATTCGCGCCGAAGCCAAGCGCCTTGCGCGCACTCTGCCCGATGCCCCCGCCATGAGCGCCGGTGAAATGGCCGCTCTGGCCTATCCCGACCGCATCGGCCTGCGCCGCAAGGGCGACGAGGCGCGCTACCTGCTATCGGGCGGCAAGGGCGCGGTGATGGACCAAAGCGATGCGCTGGCCGGGCAGCGGCTGATCGTGGTCACCGATACCGACGGCGCCCCGCGCGAGGCGCGCATCCGCCAGGCCAGCGCGCTGAGCGAGGCCGAATTGCGCGGGCTTTTCGGCGCGCAGATCGGCTGGCACGACATCTGCGAATGGGACGGGCGCGCAGGGCGCGTCATGGCCCGCCGCCAGGAACGCTTTGGCGCGCTGGTTCTGGATGACCGGCAATGGAAAGACGCGCCCGATGACGCGGTGGCCCGCGCCATGCTGGACGGGGTG
The DNA here is from genome assembly GCF_049943335.1 of Aliiroseovarius sp. PTFE2010. Taxonomy (NCBI): domain Bacteria; kingdom Pseudomonadati; phylum Pseudomonadota; class Alphaproteobacteria; order Rhodobacterales; family Paracoccaceae; genus Aliiroseovarius; species Aliiroseovarius sp. PTFE2010. The sequence goes on along the minus strand of NZ_JBNFVY010000012.1, from coordinate 37,728 downwards.
CGTGCCCTGGGGCTGCCGATGTCGAACGCGGCGCGCCGGTTTTGCGCGCGCGTGGCGCTGATGGGCGAAGGGTACCCGGACATGTCCGAAACCGCCCTCCTTGAACGCGCCGAAGACTGGCTGCTGCCGTTTCTGGGCAATATCAAGACCGCGGCCCAGTGGAAGGTCTTTGATCTGCTACCGGCCCTGCGCGCACGGCTGGATTATGCCCAGATGCAGGCGCTGGACGCTGCCGTCCCGGCCCGGTTCACCACGCCGCTGGGCCGCGAAATCCCGATCGACTACGCAGGCGAGCACCCGCAGATTACCGCCCGCATCCAAGAGATGTTCGGCACATCCACCCACCCCACCGTGGGCCCCGCGCACACGCCGCTGCGGGTGACGCTGACCTCACCGGCGCACCGCCCCGTGCAGACCACCATGGACCTGCCGGGGTTCTGGAAGACGTCTTATGCGGATGTGCGCAAGGATATGCGCGGACGCTACCCCAAGCACCCCTGGCCCGAAGATCCGACGCAGGCCGATCCGACCCTGCGGGCCAAACCGCGCAAATAGCGATCAGCCCGCAACACTCAAGCCCGCAATCGTCGGCCCCGCTCCCTCAGGCCCTGCTCTCCCTCAGCCCTGACCCCAGGGCCCATGCTGATCGCGGCGGGCGTCATCCAGCCGCACAAAGCCGTGGGCGCCGAAAAAGTCGCGCTGGGCCTGGATCAGGTTGGCCGATCCGCGCGCCTGCCGCATGGTGTCGAAAAACGCCAGGGCGCCCGAAAAGGCGGGCACCGGCAGCCCCTTGAGCGCGGCGCCAGAGACCACGCTGCGCAGCGCGCGCGCCCCGGTCTGCATCGCGTCGCCAAAGGACGGGGCAAAGATCAACTGGCCTTCGGGCAGCCCGTCGCGCACGGCGTTGGCCATATCGTCCAGCAGCGCCGATCGGATGATGCAGCCGGCGCGCCATATTTCAGCGCAGCGCGCCAGATCCAGCGACCAGCCGTATTCGTCCGACGCCGCCTGAAGCAGCGAAAACCCCTGGGAATAGGCGATGACCTTGGCGGCCAGCAGGGCTTGCTCAAGCGCCTCTTCGCCGGGAATGTCACCGGGCTCGATCGCGCCAAACAGCTCTTGCCCATGGGCGCGCGCGCGGCGCAGGGCCGACCAGCTGCGCGCGGCCACGGCCGCTTCGATGCTGGAGGCCGACTGGCCCAGAGACAGCGCTTCGATCACGGTCCAGCGGCCGGTGCCTTTCTGGCCCGCCGCATCCACGATCACATCCACGACCGGCCCGCCGGTGGCCGGGTCTGTGGCCTGCAGCACCTTGCCGGTGATTTCGATCAGATAGCTTTGCAGCGGCCCTTTGTTCCACCGTTCAAACAGCTGGCCGATGCGCGCAGGGGGCCAGCCGGCGCCATCGCGCAAAAGGCCGTAGACTTCCGCAATGATCTGCATATCGGCGTATTCGATGCCGTTATGCACGGTCTTGACGAAATGGCCCGCGCCATCGGGGCCCAGATGGGCGGCGCAGGGCTGGCCCTGGTACTTGGCGCTGATCGCTTCGATGATATCGCGGATCGGGGCATAACTGGCTTTGGCGCCGCCAACCATGATGGATGGCCCGTGGCGCGCGCCCTCTTCGCCCCCCGACACGCCCATGCCGATAAAGTGCAAACCGCGCTCGCGCATCGCGCCCTCGCGCCGGCGCGTGTCGTGGAAATTGGCATTGCCCGCGTCGATGATCGTATCGCCTTGCGACAAGAGCGGCGCAAGATCTGCGATCACCGCGTCTACCGCGCTGGCGGCGACCATGACGATGACCGAGCGCGGCTGATCGAGCGCGCCCACCAGGGCGGCCAGATCGGGCTGGGCCACAACGCGCCCCGCCAGGCCCTGCGCCGCGGCCATATCGGCGAACCGGTCAATCGCATCCTGCGAGCGGTTCGACACCGCCACATCGAACCCGCTATCGGCAATGTTCAGGGCCAGGTTCGCGCCCATCACCCCCAGCCCGTACAACCCTATTCGTGCCATGTTAGCGCCATTGTGCTTTTCCTTGCGTGCTGTCGCCAAGTTAACGCAGCGATGACACACCGCAACCCATGCCCTGTGGATAAGTTGCAGTTTACAACTTGTTAAGCTAAACTGTGCAAAATAAAAAAAAGAATAATCTAGGCGGTTTCATCGTGAACGAGATACTGAAAAAGGTCTGGGAAAGCTATTTGTCGCCCATGGTACGCCGCCCGTCGGCGCGGCAGGTGGCGGCGTTGTGTTATCGGGACAAGAACGGCAAACGCGAAGTCCTGCTGGTCACATCGCGCGGCACAGGGCGCTGGATCTTGCCAAAGGGCTGGCACGAAGACGGGCTTTCGGCGGCGGCATCAGCGGAACTGGAAGCCTGGGAAGAAGCGGGGGTCAAACGTGGCCATATCGCCTCGGAACCGCTTGGCAGTTTTGGCTATCACAAGGTGTTGGACGATGGCCTGCCCCTGCCCGTCGAAGCCGACGTTTTCCCTCTGGAAGTGCGCAAGGTTGCCGACGATTTCCCCGAAGCCAAGGAACGCAAGCGCAAGTGGGTCGAAATCGACCGCGCGGTGGACATGGTCCGCGAACCGGGCCTGAAACGCCTGCTTCGCGAAATCCAAGATTGATCCAGCCGAGCAAAGACGCTACCCCCCCTGCCGAAGTGTAACGACGATGTGACCGTTGCACGACGGAGGCCGCATGACCGACAACAATCGCCAGTGGAAAACGCTCGACAAGGATCTCGGGCGGATCGGCCACTTGGAATATGCGGCTCATTACATCGCGCGCCCGATGGTCGGGCTGGGTATCGCGCTGGCGTTCCTGGTGCTGGCGGGTCTGGGCGCCGGGCTGTTGTTTGGCGCAGGGCAAAGCAACATGATCGTCGTTGCGGCGGCCATTGTCGGGGCCTACATGGCGCTGAACATCGGCGCGAACGACGTGGCCAACAACATGGGGCCGGCCGTGGGCGCGAATGCGCTGACGCTGGGCGGGGCGATCGTGATCGCCGCGATCTGCGAAAGCGCGGGGGCCCTGTTGGCGGGCGGCGACGTTGTGTCCACCATATCCAAAGGCATCATCGATCCAGCGTCGGTCCAGAATGAAAACGTGTTCATCTGGGCGATGATGGCGGCGCTGATTTCATCCGCGCTGTGGGTGAACCTGGCAACCTGGGTCGGCGCGCCCGTGTCCACGACCCATTCCGTGGTCGGCGGGGTCATGGGGGCGGGCATTGCCGCGGCCGGTCTGACGGCGGTCAACTGGCCGTCGATGGGCAAGATCGCGGCCAGCTGGGTCATCTCGCCGGTGCTGGGCGGGGTGATCGCGGCGGCATTCCTGGCCTTTATCAAGGCGCGGATCATCTATGTCGACGACAAGATCGCGGCCGCGCGGCGCTGGGTGCCGGTGCTGATCGGGATCATGGCCGGGGCGTTCACCTCGTACCTGGCGGTCAAGGGGCTGAAGAAAATCGTCTCGGTCGAACTGGACCTGGCGCTGCTGATCGGGCTGGGCGCCGCCGTTGTGTTCTGGGCCATTTCCGTGCCGCTGATCCGGCGCCAGTCCGAAGGGATGGAAAACCGGAACAAATCGCTCAAGGCGCTGTTCGCCATCCCGCTGGTGATCTCGGCGGCGCTGCTCAGCTTTGCGCACGGCGCCAATGATGTGGCGAACGCGGTGGGCCCGCTGGCCGCCATCGTGCATGCCGGTGAATTCGGCGGATTCGCGGGCGAGGTGAACATCCCGATGTGGGTGATGGTCATCGGCGCGTTCGGCATTTCCTTTGGCCTGATGCTCTTCGGCCCCAAGCTGATCCGAATGGTCGGCGGCCAGATCACCAAGCTGAACCCGATGCGCGCCTATTGCGTCGCGCTGTCGGCGGCGATCACGGTGATCGTGGCCAGTTGGTTGGGCCTGCCGGTCAGTTCGACCCACATCGCTGTTGGCGGCGTGTTCGGCGTGGGCTTCTTTCGCGAATGGCACGCCGAAAAACGCGCCCGCGAGAGCCGGTCGCGCCGCCATCCCGGCAAGCGAATCGCCCCCGAAGAGCGCCGGCGCCGCAAGCTGGTGCGCCGGTCGCATTTCCTGACGATCGTGGCGGCCTGGATCATAACGGTGCCGGCGGCCGCGCTGCTGTCGGGTGTGATCTTTGTGGTGCTGAACGCGCTGTTCGTGTGACCGGGGCGCACCGGGGCGCGCGCCGGGTGGTCAGGGCGTTGAACCCCGTCAGCCTTCGACGCACCAGCGCATGATCGCCTTTTGCGCGTGCAGGCGGTTTTCAGCTTCGTCAAAGATCACAGACTGCGGGCCATCCATGACCGCGTTGCTGACCTCTTCGCCGCGATGGGCGGGCAGGCAATGCATGAAAATCGCGTCCTTGTTGGCATGCCCCATAAGCTTGCGATCCACCCGGTAGGGGCGCAACATGTTGTGGCGCCGCTCGCGCGCGCTTTGGCTGTCATGCATCGACAGCCAGGTATCGGTCACGACCAGGTCGGCGTTCTTCACGGCCTCTTGCGCGTCACGCACGATTTCGATCGTGGCGCCCTTGGCGCGGGCCTCTTCGATAAACCCGCGCTCGGGATCGAGCGGCGGCGGCCCCGCAAAGGTCAGGTCGAACCCGAACTGCCCGGCGGCGTGGATAAAGGATGCGCAGACATTGTTGCCGTCGCCGCACCAGACCACCTTTTTGCCCGCGATCGGGCCGCGATGCTCTTCAAAGGTCTGGATGTCGGCCATGATCTGGCAGGGATGGGTCCGGTTGGTCAGCCCGTTGATGACCGGCACACTGGCGTATTCGGCCATCTCGTGCAGGGTCGATTCTTCGAACGTGCGGATCATGATCATGTCGACATAGCGCGACAGGACGCGCGCCGTGTCGGCGATGGTTTCACCGTGGCCCAACTGCATGTCAGCGCCTGACAAGACCATGGTCTGCCCGCCCATCTGGCGCACGCCAACGTCAAAGCTGACCCGGGTGCGGGTGGACGGTTTTTCAAAGATCAGCGCCACCATACGGTCCGCCAAGGGCTGCTCGGCATCGAGCGCGGCCTTGGGTTGCCCTTCGCGGGCCTTTTTCACCGATTTGGCGGTGTCGATGATCGCGCGCAGATCGTCCGGCGTGGTGGTGTGGATATCCAGAAAATGTCTCATGTCGTTTCGCTTTCTAGCGCCGAGGCCGCCGCGTCGATCCGTGCGACAGCTTCGGAGATTTCGTCATCGGTTATCGTCAGGGCAGGCAGCAGGCGCGCCACGTTGTCGGCGGCCGGCACGGTCAACACGTTCTGGTCATAGCCCCTGGTCACCAGATCGCCCGGTGCGACCTTGCATTTCAGCCCCAGCATCAGGCCGGTCCCGCGCACCGCTTCGAATACATCCGGATGGCTGGCCACCAACCCTTCGAGTTTCTGGCGCAAAAGCGCGCCCTTGCGGTTTACGTCGGCCAGAAAGGCGGGATCGGCGACGATCTGCATCACCTTCAGCCCCACCGCGCAGCCCAGCGGGTTGCCGCCATAGGTGCTGCCATGGGTGCCCGCGACCATGCCACTGGCCGCGTCTTCGGTGGCCAGAACCGCGCCCAGCGGAAAGCCCCCGCCGATGCCCTTGGCCACCATCATGATGTCGGGCGATACGCCCGCCCATTCATGCGCGAACAGCTTGCCGGTCCGGCCGACGCCGGTCTGGACTTCGTCGAAAATCAGCAAGATGCCATTTTCATCGCACAGATCGCGCAGGCCTTTCAGGCACTGATCGGGCACGGTGCGGATACCGCCTTCGCCCTGGATCGGTTCGATCATGATTGCCGCGGTCTTTTCGCCCACGGCGGCGCGCAGCGCGTCGTGATCGCCCCACGGCAGATGCACAAAGCCGGGCATCAGCGGCCCAAAGCCCTTGGTCATCTTTTCCGACCCCGATGCCGCAATGGCACCGGTGGAGCGGCCGTGAAAACAGCCTTCGAAGGTGATGATCTCGATCTTGTCCGGTTGGCCTTTGTCCGACCAGTACTTGCGCGCCATCTTGATCGCCAGTTCACCCGCTTCGGTGCCCGAATTGGTGAAAAAGCAGGTGTCGGCAAATGTTTCGTCCACCAGCTTGTCGGCCAAGGCCTGTTGCTGCGGGATCTTGTACAGATTCGAGACATGCCACAGCGTGTCGGCCTGATCCTTGAGCACCGCAACCAGATCGGGGTTCGCATGGCCCAATGCGTTCACCGCGATCCCTGCGCCGAGGTCCAGAAATCGGCGCCCGTCCGCTTCCACCAACCAGCTGCCTTCGCCTTTGACGAAGGACAGGGGGGCCCGATTATAGGTCGGCAAAACGGTGGTGATCATGGCGCAAGGTCCTTTGCGGGATCGGGAAGCCCCATGGGTGCAACGTGGCGGGGCTTCATGTCAACAATTCAACAGGTGATTTGAGTAGGGTGTGCCCCGAAGGCACGGGTGAACGGCGTCAGGCGCGTCGGCGCAGACGTCGGGTAGGCAAATATATGGCCGGTCCGTTCATGCTGGGGCTGATACGCCCCGACTGCCCGTCTGTAAAGAAGCCATCTGCAAAGAAGGATGTGCGCTGGACAAGCGGGCGGCGGTGCGAAACCATACCGCAGGAGGAACATCATGGCCCCGATAACCCCCGCCACGCCCGCCGTCACACCGGCCCAGAACGTCGTCGATCTGGTCCGCGCTGCCGCCAGGCGCAACCCCGCCGCCGAGGCCGTGGTCTGCGACGACCGGCGCCTGACATGGGCCCAGTTCGACGCGCGCATCAATCGCGTGGCGAACGCGCTGATCGACCTGGGGGTCGGCAAGGGCGCGCGCGTGGCGGCCCTGTCGCCCAACAGCGCTGACTACGCCGAGGTGTTCATGGGCACGCTGCGCGCCGGGGCCTGCATGGTGCCGCTTTCCACCATGGCCCCGGGCGCGGCGTTGGAAAAAATGGTGCGCGACAGCGGGTCCAAGATGATCTTTGTGGCCGAACAATACCGCGATCTGGCCGCCCCTTTCATCGACCGGCTGGACATCGTGCGGGTGGCGATCGACTTCGATGCGCAGGGCTGGCAATCCTATGATACGCTGTTGGCCGGCGCATCCCAGAGCGATCCGATGGTGCCCATCGCCTGGGACGATCCGTTCAATATCATCTATTCCTCTGGCACCACCGGCACACCCAAGGGCATCTTGCACAACCACTGGATGCGCGCCGTCCAGCAAGACCGGCGCGCGCCGTCAGGCTATGACGAAACGGCGATCACGCTGCTGTCCACGCCGCTTTATTCCAACACCACCATCGTGGCCTTTCTGCCCGCACTGGCCGGGGGCGGCGCGGTGCATCTCATGCGCAAGTTCGATGCGCGCGGGGCGCTGGACATCATCGCGCGCGAAAGGATCACCCACGCCATGCTGGTGCCGGTGCAGTACAAGCGCATCATGGAGGTGCCCGATTTCGACCGGTTCGACCTGTCGTCGGTGCGGGTGAAACTTTCGACATCCGCGCCGTTGCGGGCGGATGTGAAACGGGACGTGCTGGCGCGCTTTCCCGGCCGTTTGGTGGAATACTACGGCTTGACCGAAGGCGGCGCGTCCACCGTGCTGCACGCCAGCGAAACCCCAACCAAACTGCACACGGTCGGCCAGCCTGCACCCCAGAGCGAGCTGAAGTTCATCGGCCCCGATGACGCCGAAGTCGCCCCGGGCGAGATCGGCGAAATCGTCGGGCGCTCGGCCACCATGATGTCGGGCTATTTCGGCCGGGACGATCTGAGCGAAGACTATGTGTGGCACGACGATCAGGGCCGCGTGTTCTTTCGCTCGGGGGACATGGGGTGGCTGGACGAAGACGGGTTTCTGGTTCTGTCAGACCGCAAGAAAGACATGATCATTTCGGGCGGGTTGAACATCTATGCCGACGATCTGGAACAGGTGCTGCTGGGCGACCCCGATGTCACCGACGCCGCGGTGATTGCTGTGCCGTCCGATACCTGGGGCGAAACCCCGTTGGGGCTGGTCGTCCTGCGCAAGAATGCGCGCGATTTGGATGCTATTTTGACCGATGCCAATGCCAAACTTGGCAAATCGCACCGTATTAGTGCGCTGGAATCCCGCGCTGATCTGCCCCGGTCGTCGATTGGTAAGGTTCTGAAGCGCGCGTTGCGCGCCCCTTATTGGGATGGCGCCTGATCGGCCAGGTAACGGTCAATCGCAGCTTCGATTCCGTCAGCCCAGATCAGGGACAGCCAGGCACAGAACGCATCGGCAAAGCGCGGGTCCTGGCCCAGATCGCCATAGGTCTGGCGCATCGCCAGCCAGGCTTGCGGGTCGCGCTTGGCGGCGATGGCGGCCGCGTTGAGATCACCCCAGAACGGATCGTTCGGCGCAATCGTGCTGCCGTCTTCGCGGGTGCCTTCGCACATGCGCGCCCAGGCCGCTTCGACCAGCGCAAGCCCCGAAACCGCGCCGTTTGCGGCCAGGGCATCGACCACGCTGGGCAGAACGAAGCCGGGATGCCGGGACGAGCCATCAAAGGCCACGCGCCGAACCGTGTCCACGATGGCGGGGTTCGAAAACCGCCGGCGGATCAAATCAACATATTCAACCGGCGACATTCCGGGCACTTTGTTAACTTGCGGCACAATTTCCTGCGTCGCCACCTTTTGAAAAAAGGCGCCAACCCTGGGGTGTGTCGCGGCGTCTGAGATCGTGGTCATGCCCAGCAGCTCGCCCGCGTTCGCGACCACCTGATGCCCGGCGTTCAGGATGCGCAGCTTCATCACCTCGTAATCGTGGACGCGGTCCGAAAAGGTCGCGCCGACCTTGTCCCAGTCGGGGCGACCGGCGCAGAAATCGTCTTCGATCACCCATTGGCGAAAGTTTTCATGCGTCACCGGCGCGGCGTCCGGGATGCCCAGATCCCGGGCCAAGGCCAGTTCCTTGGGTCCGGTCGCAGGCACGATGCAATCGACCATGGAATTGGGAAAGGAGCAGGCCCCGTCGATCCAGGCGGCAAGCGCGGGATCGGACAGGCGGGCCAGCGACACCACGGTCTGCCGGGCGATGGCCCCGTTGTTTTGCAGGTTGTCACTGGATTGCACGGTAAACGGCCCGGTGCCGGCTGCGCGGCGCAGCTTCAGCGCCGCGATGATCGCGCCAAAGGCGGTACGGGGGGCGCCGGGGTTGGCGCCATCGTGCCGGATCTCGGGATGGCTGGCGTCAAACCCTTTGGTGGCAGGGTCGATGAAATAGCCGCCTTCAGTGACGGTCAGCGACACAATTCGAATGTCAGGCTGGGCCATGCGCGCGATCAGCGGGCCGTTGCCATCGGCAATTGGCACATAGTCGATCATCGCGCCGCTGACCTCGGCCGAAGTGCCAGCTGGATCAAGTTCGATCAGGGTGGTCAAATAGTCCTGCGCTGCCAGCTTGTCGCGCATCGCGGCATCATAGGCCCGCACCCCGGCGCCCACGATGGCCCAGTCCAGCGCCGCGCCCTGTTGCATCAGACGGTGCAGATACCATGCCTGATGTGCGCGGTGAAAATTGCCCAGGCCAATGTGCACGATCCCGGCCCGCAGCGCGCTGCGGTCGTATCGCGGGACATCCACGCCAGCAGGCAGATCGGCCAGGGTTGCGTTCGTGAGGGTCATCAGCTCATCCATTGGCCGCCGTCCACGTTATAGGTTTGCGCGACGATGTAATCGGCATCGTCCGAGGCCAGGAACACCGCCATGCCGGTCAGATCATCGGCCCGGCCCATCCGGCCATAGGGGACGCTTTCACCGACCTCTTTTTTCTTTTGCCCCAAGGGCTTGCCTTCGAATTTCGCGAAAAAGGCATCGACGTCGTCCCAGTGGTCGCCATCGACCACGCCCGGCGCGATGGCGTTCACGTTGATGCCGTGTTCGATCAGGTTCAGCCCTGCCGACTGGGTCAGGCTGATCACCGCCGCCTTGGACGCGCAATAGACCGCCACCAGCGGTTCGCCGCGCCGACCGGCCTGGCTGGCCATGTTGATGATCTTGCCGCCCTGCCCGCGCGCAATCATGTGTTTGGCCACGGCTTGCAGGGTGAACAGCGTGCCCGCCACGTTGATGTCAAAGCAGCGCGCGTAATCGTCGCGCGTGATCGCGGTGATGGGGGCGGCGGTAAAGATCGCCGCGTTGTTGATCAGGATATCGACGCCGCCGAACGTGCCGGCCACCTGCGCCAGGCCCGCATCAATGCTGGCCGGATCGGTCACATCGAAGGGCACCGCGATGGCGCCATTTCCCAGTTCGCCGGCTGCAGATTGCGCGCCAGCGTGGTCGATATCGGCAATGGCCACCCGTGCGCCTTCGCCCACGTAGGCCCGTGCAAAGGCCCGCCCGATCCCGCGGGCCGCACCGGTGATCAGTGCCGTTTTCCCGGCAAGGCGGTTCATTCGATCCGCAGCCCGTCAGCCTGGAATTTGTGGATCTTGTCGAGCTGGGGCGTGAGATACACCGTGTCACCGTGATGGAGCCCAAATTCGCCCCCCACCCGCACCGTGATCGTGTCAGCAAGGCCGGTGTCGTGGATATGCAGGAACGTGTCCGATCCAAGGTGTTCACTGACCCCGACCGTGCCTTTCCAGGTGCCTTCGCTGGGCGAGGCGGCCAGATGTTCAGGGCGCACGCCAACGCTATGCGCGCCGTGCTTGGCGGCTTCGGCGCCTTCGATGAAATTCATCTTGGGCGAGCCGATGAACCCGGCCACGAATTTGTTGCGCGGGGCACGATAGAGATCAAGCGGGCTGCCGACCTGTTCGATCACGCCGGCATGAAGCACCACGATCTTGTCGGCCATGGTCATCGCTTCGACCTGGTCGTGGGTGACATAGACCATCGTTGTGGCCAGCTTTTTGTGCAGTTCGCTGATTTCCATGCGCATGCCAACCCGCAGGGCGGCATCAAGATTGGACAGCGGTTCGTCAAACAGAAAGGCGTCAGGTTCGCGCACGATGGCGCGCCCGATGGCCACGCGCTGACGCTGCCCGCCCGACAACTGGCCGGGGCGGCGATCCAGGTAATCGGTCAGGTTCAGCGCCGCCGCCGCCGCGGCAATGCGCTTGTCCTGTTCGTCCTGCGGCACACCGGCCATTTTCATGGGAAAGGCGATGTTCTTGCGCACGGACATGTGGGGGTAGAGCGCATAGCTCTGGAACACCATCGCCAAGCCGCGCTTGGCGGGCGGCACGTTGGTGGCATCTTTCCCATTGATGCGGATTTCCCCGCCCGAGACATCTTCTAGCCCCGCGATCAGTCGCAGCAGCGTGGATTTCCCGCATCCCGACGGCCCGACGAAGACAACGAACTCTCCGTCTTCGATGGTCAGGTCCAGCGGTGGAATGACTTCGATTTCGCCAAAAGCCTTGCGCACCTTATCGAGCGTTATGCGTCCCATGTGCGTTCTCCTTATTTCACTGCGCCAAAGGTCAGGCCGCGGACAAGTTGTTTCTGGCTGAACCAGCCAAGGATCAGGATCGGGGCAATGGCCATGGTGCTGGCCGCGCTGAGCTTGGCAAAGAACAGGCCTTCGGGGCTGGAATAGCTGGCGATAAAGGCCGTCAGCGGCGCGGCATTTGCCGCGGTCAGGTTCAGCGTCCAGAAGGCTTCGTTCCAGGCCAGGATAAAGTTCAGAAGGATGGTCGACGCAATTCCCGGCACCGCCATCGGCGTCAGGACGTACAGGATTTCTTCGCGCAGCGACGCCCCATCCATGCGGGCAGCTTCCAGAATTTCACCCGGAATTTCCTTGAAGTAGGTGTAGAGCATCCACACGATGATCGGCAGGTTGATCAGCATCAGCACCAGGGTCAGGCCAATGCGGCTGTCCAGGATGCCCAGTTTGATGAAGATCAGGTAGATCGGATAGAGCACGCCCACCGCGGGCAACATTTTCGTGGACAGCATCCACAGCAGGATGTCCTTGGTGCGTTTCGATGGCACAAAGGCCATCGACCAGGCCGCCGGCACCGCGACGATCACCCCCAGCACGGTCGATCCGCCCGCGATGATCACCGAATTCCACAGATATTTCATATAGTTCGAACGTTCCTGCACCACCGAATAGTTTTCCAGCGTCCAGTCAAAGAACAGAAAGATGGGCGGATCGGCGATGGCCTGGGCTTCGGTCTTGAAGCTGGTCAGGATTGTCCACAGGATCGGAAAGAAGATCAGCAGACCAACCCCCCAGGCGACCGCAGTATTGAGCATCTTGCGTTGGGTCGTGACGGCACGTGCCATGGCTCGGGCTCCTTACGCGTCCAGGTTCTTGCCGACGATGCGCATCAGGAAGATGGCAACGATGTTGGCCAGAATGATTGCATAGACACCGCCAGCCGATCCCAGCCCCACGTTCTGGCTTTCCAGCACGCGCTGGAAGATCAGGTAGGTCAGGGTCTTGGTGCCAAAGGCACCCCCGGTGGTCACGAAGATTTCGGCGAAGATCGACAGAAGAAAGATCGTCTGGATCAGGATCACGATGGTGATCGAGCGCGCCAGATGCGGCAGGATGATGTACCAGAACCGCTTGATGAACGGGGCGCCGTCCATTTCGGCCGCTTCCAGCTGTTCGCTGTCCAGCGACTGCACCGCCGTCAGCAAGATCAGCGTGGCAAAGGGCAGCCATTGCCAGCTGACGATCATGATGATCGACTGCAGCGATTCCTGGCTGAGCCATTGCACTGGCGTTGCGCCAAAGAATTTCCAAAGATGCGCCAGAAGCCCGTTCACAGGATCCATGAACATGTTCTTCCAGACCAGGGCCGATACGGTGGGCATCACGAAGAACGGGGCGATGACAAGGATACGAACCACGCCTTGTCCCCACATCGGCTGATCCAGCAGCAGCGCCAAGATCACGCCAAGTACCAGGGTGATCACCAGCACCCCCCCGACGATCATCAGCGTGGTCTGCACGCTGGGCCAGAAACTGCTGGAACTGATGAAGCGCACGTAGTTTTCGAATCCGACCCAGCCCAGATCGCCGCCGCGCAAGGGCAGGTATCTCTTGAACGAAAACAGCAGCGTCATCGACAAGGGCACAAGCATCCAGCCCAAAAGCAGGATCACGGCTGGGGCCATCATCATGCGGGCCGCGGTGCGGGAATGTTGGGTCGCCATGGGGTACCTCCGTCGTTGGCGGGGCTACCGCCTCGGATGATGATCGAAAGATCGCGGGGTCTTGTGAAAGGCCGGGGGGCAGCGGAAGGTCTGCCCCCCGGCAGACGCCGGAGCGTCTGTTACCGGTAGCCCGCGGCTTCCATTGCATCGTTGGTCAGGTCCTGCGCCTTTTCCAACGCTTCTTCGATGGTTTGCTGACCTGCATAGACGGCCGAAAATTCCTGGCTGACCTCGGTGGCGATGCCCGCAAACTCGGGGATCGCGGCGAACTGGACACCAACATAGGGCGTCGGTTCGACGGTCGAATTGTTGGGATCGGCTGACAGGATCGAATCCAGCGTCATCTGTGCAAAGGGCACGCTTTTGTAGTTCGGGTTTTCATACAGCGACGTGCGCGCACCCGGCGGCACGTTGGCCCAGCTTTCCTTGGCGGCGACCATGGCGATATAGTCCTTCGACGTTGCCCATTCGACGAACTGCTTGGCCGCGTCCACCTTTTGCGACCCGGCCGGAATGGCCAATGCCCATGCCCACAGCCAGTTCGAACGTTTGCCCAGACCGTTGTCGGGGGCCAGCGCAAAGCCGACGCTGTCAGCCACGGTGGAATCGTCGGGGTTGGTCACGAAAGACGCCGCGACGGTCGCGTCGATCCACATGCCACACTTGCCCTGCTGGAACAGCGACAGGTTTTCGTTGAACCCGTTGGTCGCATAGCCCGGAGGGCCGGATTCTTGCATCATGCCGACGTAGAATTCCAGCGTGTCTTTCCAGGGCTGGGTGTCGAACTGCGCGTTCCAGTCCATGTCGAACCAGCGCGCACCGAACGAATTGGACATCGCGGTGATGAATGCGCCGCCTTCGCCCCAGCCGGCCTTGCCGCGCAGGCAGATACCGTTGATTTCGTTTTCGCGGTCGGTCATCGCCGCAGCGGCTTCGCGCACAAAGGCCCAGGTGGGCGCATCGGGCATTTCCAGCCCCGCCTTTTCCATCAGGTCTTTGCGATACATGATCATCGAGCTTTCGCCATAGAACGGCGCGGCATAAAGTGTGCCCTCATAGCTCAGCCCGCCAACCATGGCGGGCAGGATGTCTGCGGCGTCATAGTCTTCGGACAGATCGTCCAGCGGCACCAGCCAGCCGTTGGCGCTCCAGATCGGCGTTTCGTACATGCCGATCGTCATGACGTCAAAAGCGCCGCCCTTTGTGGAAATGTCGGTGGTCACACGCTGACGCAGCACGTTCTCTTCCAGTGTCACCCATTCGACTTCGTGCCCGGTCTTGGCGGTGAAATCGTCGGTGTACCCCTGCATGCGGATCATATCGCCGTTGTTCACGGTGGCGATGGTCAGCGTTTCGGCAACGGCCCCGGTGGCCAAAGCGCCAAAAGCGCACGCCCCCATGAGGGCGCGGAACGAATAGGTCATAGGTATCCTCCCAAGTGTGGATGAGCATTTGTTCATCCCGTGGGCAAATATTCATCCATGGGCCTGCGACTTGTCAACATGGAAATTTCCCAGTCGCAGAGATCAGCCCAAAAGCGCGCGCGCGGTCGTTTCGTCCGTGGTCAGGGCATCCAGCAGGTTTCCGGCCAGCGCGGCGCGCAAAGCGGCCAGCTTGCTGGGGCCGCCCGCGATGCAATGCAGCGGCACCTGGCCGCCCGGAACGACGATGCCAACGGACCAGTCATTCACCGGATGATCGATGAGATTGCCTTGGCCATCAAACACTTGGCCGCAAATTTCGCCCACTGCGCCGGCATCCATCAATTCGCGCAGATCGTCGTGCGAAATAAACCGATCCACCAACAAGGGCGCGGTTTCGTCCATCTGCCCGATCCCGACAATGGCCAGGTCGGCCGAGCGGGCAAGCGCCATCGTGGCGCTGACATGGGGCAGGCTGCGATAAAGATCGCGCTCGTCCAGCGACGTGGAAAAAACAGGGGCGGACATCGGATAATGGGGCGCATTCGTCTTTTCGGCGAGTCGGAAGATAACCTCGTAGAACGATCCCGATCCGTCTGGGGCGACGTTGCCGATCAACGAAACCAGCTTGTGCTGGCTGCCGTCCAGACTGAGCATGCGGTCGATCACCATGCGCAGCGTTCGCCCTGTGCCAAGCGCGACGACGGACGGCACATCGGCCTGGAAAATCCGCTCCAGCGCGGGCGCGGCAAAGGCCGCCAGGCCGGGCAACACGTCGGATTGGGGGCCGATACTGGGCGACACGCGCGCGCGGCTCAGATGGAAGCGGGATTTCAGCGCCCGTTCCAGTTCCAGGCATTCCGCGACCGGGTGTTCAATGCGCACGCGCACCAGCCCTTCGCTTTGGGCGCGGGCGTACAACCGCTGCGCGCGCTGGCGCGAAATCCCAAGCTCGCGTGCGATCTGGTCCTGGGTCAGCCCCCCGACCAGCGACATCCAAGCCGCCCGCACCGCAAGGTCGCGCGCAGGAACATCATCTTCGTCGCCAACACCAGCGGCCATTGCCTATCCCTTCCCACCGAGCCCATGTGATAAATGAAAGAATTCGCCGTAGGATGCAAATTCCCTGTGCGGGCGGGCCCCGGCGGCGGGCGGCAGGTCAAGCCCGTGCAGGTGGCTGCCCCCGACATAGCGCCAGACCGTCATGCCCGCGGCCAGCCCGGCGGCAATGCCGGAAAACGAATCTTCGATGACAAGGCAGCGCGCCGGATCGGCCCCCATTTTGCCGGCCGCGTGCAAAAAGATGTCAGGCGCGGGTTTGCCGTTGGCGACCTCGCTTGTCGTGGTGCACCGGCCTGCGAACGCTTGCGTCAGCCCCACGATCTGCAGCGATGTCGCCAAACGTTCGGGGCTGGAGGATGTGGCCAGGCAATAGGGAACCGCCAGGGCATCGATCACCGCCGCCACGCCGGGCATGATCCGCAGGTCACGGGCAAAGGCGGCAAGCAGGCGCGCGCGATAGTCGGCTTCGAACCCGTCCGGCAAATCCACCCCGAAGTCGGTTCGGATCTGCGATAGAACCGCAGAATAGCTGCGCCCCAGGAAATGGCGCGCGACATAGGCGATATCGACCGCAACGGCGTAGCTGCGCAATTCCTGGATCAACATGCGGGCCGAGATCACCTCGCTGTCGATCAGAACCCCGTCGCAGTCGAAAATCACAAGATCAAAGTCGGGCATGTCAGCTCTTCAATCGATAGCCGGTCTTGAACCAGCGCCAGCACAGCGCCAGAACCGCCAGCGTCACCACCCCCAGCACCAACAGCCCCAGGTCAGGATCCGCATCCGAGGTGCCGATCATCCCATGGCGCACACCGTTGATCAGGTAAAATACCGGGTTGAAGCGGGTGATGATCTGCAAGGCCTCGGGCATCGCGGCGACCGAATAGAAGGTGCCCGACAAAAAGGCGAGCGGCGTGATGATGAAATTCGTGATGGCGGCCATCTGGTCGAACTTTTGGGCAATGATGCCCGCGACGATACCCAGTGCGCCCATGAACACCGACCCCAGCGCAAGGAACGCCAGCGCATAGCCCGGATGGGCCAGGCCCATGCCAAGCGTCAGCGCCAGCCCCAGCCAGATCGCGATGGCCACGGTCAACCCGCGCGCCAGCCCGCCCACCGCATAGCCCACGACCAGTTCCAGCGGCGACAAGGGCGGCATCAGCGTATCGACGATATTGCCCTGCACCTTTGAAACCATGATCGACGACGACGTGTTGGTGAATGCGTTCTGGATGACGGTCATCGTCAGGATACCCGGCGCCAGGAACATCACGAACGGCACGCCCTGCACCATGCCCCGGCTGGGCCCGATGGCCAGCGCGAAAATCGCCAGAAACAGGCCCGCGGTCACCAAAGGCGCCAGCAAGGTCTGCGTCCAGACCGCCGTGAAGCGGCGCACCTCGCGCGTGATCAGCGTCCACAGACCCAGCCAATTGACCCGCCCGAACCGGCGAACACCCATTCCTGTCGTCGTATTGCTCATGCCTGCCCACTCCTTTGCGTGCTGTGTCTTGTATCCTGCAGCAGGCCCATTACAATAGAGCCAAACACGAATGAGCCAAAGAGACCCCGCAGGCAAGCGCCCGCGTGGGTCGCTTTTTTCCAAAGGAGGACGCAATGTCCTGGACCGATGAGCGTGTAGAAACGCTGAAGAAGATGTGGGCCGAAGGACAATCGGCCAGCCAGATCGCCAAGGAACTGGGCGGCGTGACGCGCAACGCGGTGATCGGCAAGGTGCACCGGCTGGGCCTGTCCAACCGCTCGGGCGCTGGTGCGGCCCCGGCCAAACCGGCCAAGCCCGAGGCCAAGGCCAAGCCCGCCGTCAAGGCCAAGGCCAAGCCCGCCGCAAAGCCCGAAGCCGAACCGCCCGCCGCCGAACCGGCCGCACCACCGCCCCGTTCGACCAACCTGCGCCGCCAGATCATTCCGGCAGGCCAGCCCCTGCCCCCGCAGCCATCGGCCAATGAAATCAGCCCCGAGGCACTGGCCAAGGTGGGCGAGATCGAGAAAAAGGCCAAGAAACTGAGCTTGATGGAACTGACCGAGCGGACGTGCAAATGGCCGATCGGCGATCCGGCCACCGACGAATTCTGGTTCTGCGGGCTGGCGACCCAGGCTGGCAAACCCTATTGCGAGGCCCATGTCGGCGTGGCGTTCCAGCCGATGTCCTCGCGTCGCGACCGCCGTCGCTAAAACGGCTGCAAGGCCGCTCGGATATCTTTCAGAAGGGCGCTGTCGGGCAGACGGCGCCCTTCGGCTATTTCAGATGCGTTGTCCCAATCTGTTTGCCCGTCTGTTTGCGCGCAGATCGGGGCGCTGATCCCCCAAAACCCGCCCTGCGCGATGGATTGACGCATCAGCGGCAGAAACGCGATGCCCAAAGGGCGCACGATCGGATCGGCGCGCTCGCACGGCAGATCAATGGCGTAGCTTTCCCCGCCGGACACATTGGCCTTGTGAAACGCGTCGGGCGAAAAATCCATGGCAAGCTTGCCGGGGGTTGCGGCCTCTTGCGCCGCGCGCCAATCCTTGTTCGCGTAATCGGCGGCGAAATAGCCCGGATCAAACACCAGCGGATCATACCGGCCCAGCCCGCTTGCCACGCCGTCGCCGCTGGCGGCGCGGAAATCCACGGTCCCGACAATTTCGGCAAAGGCAATGACGGTGAACGGCGCCTTGGCTTTGCGCAGGGCATTCATGTGCCTGTCCAATGTCGCCATGCGCGGCGTGTCAGCCGCAAAGCGATACCCCGCCTCGCGCAACTGCGCGGCGATCATATCCACGTTTCGCCGCATGCGCGTCAGGATTGCAAAGGTCAGGGCAGCGCAGTCAGGGTCATCCACATAACCCGGCTCTTGCGACAAACGTAAAAGGAAATCGTGCCACACGGCATCGTACTCGCCGCGAGAATAGCGAAGGGACAATAACATGCGTGGTGAACTCTCTACCCAAACCTTCCGACAACTTTCTGGATTCGCCGTGCAATTGCAAGTTTAGAAACAATTTTGCGCAGTTATGTAGCAAGTCTGTGCCGTGGTAAAGGGTTGGCGCGCGGCCCGCGCCACCCTAGTTTTGCGTCAACCAAGGGAGGGCCCTCATGGCGCCAATCATATCCATCAAGTCGCTGTCCAAGAACTATGCATCGGGCACCAAGGCGCTGGACGACGTGTCCCTGGACATCGAAGACGGCGAAATCCTGGCCCTGTTGGGGCCCAATGGGGCTGGCAAGACCACCTTGATTTCCATCATCTGCGGCTTGGTCAACCAGACCAGCGGCAGCGTCGCCGTGGGCGGGCACGACATCCAGGCCGACTATCGCGCGGCGCGCAGCTTGATCGGGCTGGTGCCGCAGGAAGTGGCCGTCGAAACATTCGAGACGGTGATAAGCACCGTGCGCTTTTCACGCGGGCTGTTTGGCAAGCGAAAGGACGATGCCAAGATCGAAGAAATCCTGCGCGCCCTGTCGCTCTGGGACAAGCGCAACAACGAAAACCGCGAATTGTCAGGCGGCATGAAGCGCCGTGTGCTGATCGCCAAGGCGCTATCGCACGAGCCGCGCGTGCTGTTTCTGGACGAACCGACCGCCGGGGTCGACGTAACGCTGCGCCGTGAAATGTGGGATCTGGTGCGCCAGTTGCGTGCCCAGGGCGTCACGATCATCCTGACCACCCATTACATCGAAGAGGCCGAGGAAATGGCCGACCGGATTGGCGTGATGGACAAGGGCAAGCTGCTGCTGGTCAAGAACAAGTCGGAACTGATGGCCGACTTTGGCCGCAAGCACCTGCGCATGGAACTGACCGCCCCACTGGACGCCATCCCGGAAATCCTGTCAGGCTATGCTTTGCAGCTTGAAGATGGCGGGCGCACGTTGGTCTATGATTACGACATTCACCAAGAGCGCACCGGGATCACGCGTCTGATTGCCGATCTGGCCGATGCGGGAATTTCGGTGCGCGATCTGGACAGTGAAAAAAGTTCGCTCGAAGAGGTCTTCTTGCGCTTGGTGGACGGAGAAACAGCATGAATCTGCGCGGCGTCAAAGCGATCTATCTATATGAAATGTCTCGCACCTTTCGCACATTGGCGCAATCGGTCCTGTCACCGGTTCTGTCCACTGTGCTCTATTTCGTGGTGTTCGGGTCGGCCATCGGCGGGCGGATCCAAGAGGTTGAGGGCATCGCGTACGGCGCGTTCATCGTGCCCGGCCTGATCATGCTGACCTTGCTTCAGCAATCAGTATCGAACGCCAGCTTCGGGATCTATTTTCCAAAGTTCGTCGGCACGGTGTACGAACTTTTGTCTGCGCCGATTTCCTTTATCGAAGTGCTGATGGGCTATGTGGGCGCGGCGGCGACCAAGGCGATCATGATTGCCGTCATCATTCTGATCACCGCCAATTTCTTCGTCGATCTGACCATTGCGCACCCGTTTGCAATGGTGGCTTTCCTGATCCTGACGGCAATCAGCTTTGCGCTGTTGGGCTTTATCATCGGGATCTGGGCCAAGAATTTCGAACAGCTTCAGCTTGTGCCCCTGTTGATCATCACCCCGCTGGTATTTCTGGGCGGCGCGTTCTATTCGGCATCGATGCTGCCGCCCTTTTGGGAGGCGGTCACGCGTCTGAACCCCGTACTCTACCTGATCTCGGGGTTCCGCTGGTCGTTCTTTGGCGTTGCGGACGTGCCGGTCGGGGTGTCGCTTGGGGCTGTCGCAGTGTTCCTGCTGCTGTGCCTTGGGATCATCTGGTGGATCTTCAAAACCGGCTGGAGGTTGCGCGAATGAAATCGTGGCACGTCGTCGCCATCGCCGTCGCGCTGGTCATTGCGCTGCAACAGGGGGCGCCGCACCTGTTGCCTGGCAGGCTTCCCGACATGGTCGAACTGGACGACCCGCCCGGCTTTCGCGCCGTTCCCAGGGCGGCGACCTCACCCGGCAGCGCGATCTTTGCCGGGCTGGATCCCGCGACAGCCGTGCCCGAAGTACAGGGCGATTTTTGCCAGGCGCTGTTTCCCCCTGCGGACACCGGCGTGCCCGTGGCCTATTTCCTTGACTACAATTGCCCCTATTGCCGTGAATTGTCGCGAATTCTGGCCCAAACCGACGGGATCACGCTGCGCCGGCATTGGCTGAGCGGTCTTGGGTCCAGCTCGCTTACCGCGGCGCGCGCGGCGGTGGCCGCGGAATCGCTGGGGGTTGGCGATGCAATGTATGCCCGGTTGTCACGCAGCGTGGTCGTGGCCAACGCGGGGTATCTGCGCGCGCTGGCCGAGGGGATCGGGATCGATCCGGACCAGTTGATCGCCGCCATGACCAGCCCCCAAACCGACGCCGCGCTGGAAAATTCGGCCGCGCTGGCCAGACGCTTTGCCCTGCCCGGCACACCCGCATTGGTTGTGGGGCGCACACTTGTGGTGGGCGAAATCGACGCCAATACGCTGGACACCCTTGTCGCGCACGAGGCGGCGGCGCAACGCCCCTGCTGACGCCGATCACGCCCACACCCTTTCCGCCGCGCGCAAACCGATCTTGTATGGCGCGCCTTGCCCTGCCTGCTTGCCCTGTCTGCCGGTGCCTGTTGGCGCGAACGGGCGGAAATCTTGATCCGGGCGCGCCCTGTCGGCCCGGCCAGTGCTTTGGCACCGCGGGCGACGCGCCCATAGCCGCGACCACTGACCGTGCGCCGCGCATCGCCGTGGTTGGCCCGAACAGAAAAGCCGATGCGCCCGGAAACGCCGCGACGCGGACCCGCCAAGGATGGGGTTGATGGCCCGGCGCAAGGCCGGCGCAGGGCCGTGGCGCGCGTCAGGTCACGCTTTCCTTGGCCCGCGCCCTGCCCTATATGCCCGCACATGAGCCAGAACCCGCCCGAGCTTCGCCCCGACCTCGCCCCCAAGGCCCGCTTCAACGATGCCCCCCGCCCCGGCCAACCCCGGATCGGCATGGTCAGCCTGGGCTGTCCCAAGGCGCTGGTCGACAGCGAACGCATCCTGACGCGCTTGCGCGCAGAAGGTTATGCGATCAGCCCGGACTACGCGGGCGCCGACGCGGTGATCGTGAATACCTGCGGGTTTCTGGACAGCGCCAAGGCCGAAAGCCTGGATGCGATCGGCGAAGCGCTATCCGAAAACGGCAAGGTGATCGTGACCGGCTGCCTTGGGGCAGAACCCGAATTCATCACCGGCGCGCACCCGTCGGTTCTGGCCGTCACCGGCCCGCACCAGTACGAACAGGTGCTGGACGCCGTACATGGCGCCGTGCCGCCAGATCCCGACCCCTATATCGATCTTCTGCCCGCCAGCGGCGTCAGCCTGACCCCGCGCCACTACAGCTATCTGAAAATATCCGAAGGCTGTAACCACAAGTGCAAGTTCTGCATCATCCCCGACATGCGCGGCCGCCTGGCCAGCCGCCCCGCCTTTGCCGTCCTGCGCGAGGCGGAAAAGCTGGTGGACAGCGGCGTGCGCGAATTGCTGGTGATCAGCCAGGACACCAGCGCCTACGGCGTGGATATCAAACACGCCGAAGATCGCGGACATCGCGCCCATATCACCGATCTGGCGCGCGATCTGGGCAGCCTGGGGGCCTGGGTACGCCTGCATTACGTCTACCCCTACCCACATGTGCGCCAGTTGATCCCGTTGATGGCCGATGGTCTGGTGCTGCCCTATCTGGACATCCCCTTTCAGCATGCGCACCCGGATGTGCTGAAACGCATGGCGCGCCCGGCTGCCAGCGCCCGCACGCTGGACGAAATCGCCGCATGGCGCGCCGCCTGTCCCGATATCACCCTGCGTTCGACCTTCATCGTCGGCTACCCCGGCGAAACCGACGATGAATTCCAGTACCTGCTGGACTGGATGGACAAGGCGCAATTGGACCGTGTCGGTTGTTTTCAATACGAAAACGTCGCCGGAGCGCGGTCGAACGCGCTGCCCGATCACGTGCCTGATGACGTCAAGCAAGACCGCTGGAACCGGTTCATGGAAAAAGCGCAGGCGATTTCAGAAGCGAAACTGGCTGCAAAGGTCGGCCAGCAGATGGATGTCATCGTCGACGATATCGACGGCGACGGCATCGCCACCTGCCGCACCAAGTCCGACGCCCCCGAAATTGACGGCAACCTGTTCATCGACGACGCCACCAGTGGGCTGTCGGTCGGCGATATCGTGACTGTCGAGGTTGACGAAGCAGGGGAATACGACCTGTGGGGGCGCATGGTCCGAGCGACATAACAGCGACATTGCGGTGCGCTCAACCGCGCGCGCCTGTCGCGCTCTGAGGTCTGTTCAGCCCGCTGTCCTGTGCGAAATGCGGCGCAACGGGCCTTGATACGGGGCCGGTTGGCGATGCCGTGTGGCGCGCCGTCAACACCGGCCATGGCTGGCCAGAGGCAGGGCCGGTGGATCAAAGCCTCAGCCGCGTTATTCCTATGAACAATGCCTTCGGGGCCGCCCCCTGGGCTGGCCGAAAAATTGGCCGATGGGCGAGCTGATCGACGCTGGTGGTGCCGGGCAAGGCAACGCCGCCCTTGGATCATCAGTGCCGCGCGCGGTTTTTGCATCGCGCAGATTTGGCCGTTTGACCCGCCTTGCCAATCAATCTATCAAAGCCCCACCAGGGGCGCCGAAAGGCTGAGACGTACCCTTTGAACCTGAACCAGATAATGCTGGCGGAGGGAGGTGCTACGTTGTGATTTTCTGCACGCGTTGTCCCCTTTTCCGTTTGAAAAGGAGACACAATGGCCCCTGCAGACCTGCTTGGCACATTGCGCAACGACAGCCCGTTGGTCCAATGCATCACGAACTACGTCGCCATGAATATCGCGGCAAATGTGGTGCTTGCGGCTGGCGCATCGCCGGCGATGGTGCATGCCGTCGACGAGATCGAGGATTTCACCCCCATCTGCGGCGCGCTTACGGTCAATATCGGCACGCTGTCGGCGCCTTGGGCCGCCAGCATTCTGGCCGCCGCCCGCACTGCCAATGACAACCAAATTCCCTGGGTTCTGGACCCCGTCGCGCATTTCATATCGGGCTACCGGAAGGACGTTGCACAGACTCTGCTTGCGTTGCGCCCGACCATCCTGCGCGGCAATGCGTCTGAAATCATGACCCTGGCCGGTGAAGCAGGCGCCGGCAAAGGCGCTGACAGCGGCGACAGCGTAAGCGACGCACAGAACGCGGCGCGGTCCATCGCCCAGACGCATGGATCCGTTGTCGTCGTGACCGGCCCGGTAGATTTTGTCACCGACGGGGCCCGGTCGGCCACGGTGACCGGTGGCTCGGATATCATGCCTATGGTGACGGCCCTAGGGTGTTCGCAAACAGCGTTGATGGGCGCCTACGCCGCCTGCGGCCCCGCGTTTGAGGCCGCCGTTTCCACGGCTGCGCATTTCAAGGTTGCCGGGTCCAGGGCGGCACAACACGCCAATGGACCGGGCAGTTTCCAGATGCATTTTCTGGATGCAATCAGCACAACGCAGCCCGGTGATTTGGCCGGCGTCATCCAATCATGACCGATCTGCGCCAAAAGTTGCGCCAACAGTTGCGGCTGTATTTGGTGACCGACACGCAGCTCTGCCGCGACGACGGGTTGGTCGAAACAGTGCGCCGGGCCGTGGCCGGGGGCGTCACTATGGTGCAATTGCGCGCCAAGGACGCGGCGACACGGGATCGGGTGCAAATGGCCATCGCGTTGAAAGACGCGCTGAGCGGAACAGGCGTTCCCCTGGTCGTCAACGATGACCTGGATGCGGCAATCGCGGCGGATGTCGATGGCGCCCATATCGGCCAAGGGGACATGGCGCCTGCCAAAGCGCGCGCATTGCTGGGGCCGGATAAATTCCTGGGCTTGTCGTGCGAAACCCAACAGACCGTGCAAGCCGCAGACCCGGGTCTGGTCGACTATCTGGGGCTGGGCCCGGTGTTTGGAACCGCGACCAAGACAGATCACAAAGCCCCCATCGGGTTTGACGGGTTGGCGCGCCTTGCGCAACTGACCGCTTTGCCCACCGTCGCGATCGGCGGGCTAAAGGCGATCCATCAAGCGCAGGTCCTGGCCAGCGGGGTGGACGGTCAGGCCGTGGTTTCGGCCATATGCGGGCAACCTGATCCCAAAGCCGCGGCACAACGTTTTACAGGCAAGGAGCAGTGATGATCGCCAATGTTCTCAGCATCGCGGGGTCGGACCCGTCGGGCGGCGCCGGCATTCAAGCCGACTTGAAAGCCATCTGTGCCAATGGCGCCTATGCCATGGCGGCTGTGACGGCGTTGACCGCGCAAAACACCCAAGGAGTAAGCGGCATTCATCTGGTACCGCCTGCCTTTGTTCAAAGCCAGATCAGGGCCGTTTTTGACGACATACAAGTGGATGCGATCAAGGTCGGGATGATTGCAAACGCCGAGATCGCGCAGGCCACGGCCAAGGCTTTGTCCGGGCGCAATGCCCCCATCATCCTTGACCCGGTCATGATCGCCAAAGGCGGCGCGGTCCTGTTGCAACCCGATGCCGTTGACGTGCTGCGCGATACGCTTTTGCCGATGGCGACGGTTCTGACCCCGAACCTGCCAGAAGCTGCCCATCTGCTTGGCGTCGACATCGCCACCACCCGCGCCGACATGCAGGCCCAAGCGCGCGCGCTGTGTGCGCTTGGCCCAAGGGCGGTGTTGTTGAAAGGCGGACATCTGCGCGGGAATGACAGCCCCGATTGTCTGGTGTCCGCTGACACGGTCACGTGGTTTGAAAGCCCCCGCACGCCCACGCGCAATACGCATGGGACAGGCTGCACCTTGTCCTCGGCGCTGGCGGCGCAGTTGGCGCGCACGGGTGATATTCCATCGGCAGTTGGCGCGGCCAAATCCTATGTAAGCGCCGCGATTGCCCAAGCCCATCAGTTGCAGGTCGGGTCGGGTCACGGCCCAATCCATCATTTCGCAGCGCTCTATCAGTCCCAAAAGGAAAACCAGTCATGAAATCCGTTTTGCTCGCCGCAGCTTTTTCCCTTTGCGCGGCCCCGCTTTGTGCACGCGATCAAATGACGCTCTTGCTGGATTGGTTTGTGAATCCTGACCACGGGCCAATAATCATCGCACAGGAGAACGGGTATTTCGCCGATGCAGATCTGGACGTCGACGTGATCGCCCCGGCCGATCCGTCTGATCCGCCCAAACTTGTCGCGGCAGGTCGCGCGGATCTGGCAATTTCGTACCAGCCGCAGCTGCATCTGCAGATCCACGAAGGGTTGCCATTGCAGCGTGTCGGAACGTTGGTCGCCACACCGTTGAACTGTTTGCTGACACTGGCTGATGGGCCGATTGACACGCCTGCGGACCTGAAAGGGGCCAAGGTGGGCTTTTCCGTTGGCGGTGTGGAAGAAGCGGTGTTGGGTCATATGCTCAACACCCACGGGCTGACGCTGGACGATGTGGAATTGATCAACGTGAACTGGTCGCTGTCACCGTCCCTGATGTCCGGGCAGGTAGACGCGGTTATCGGCGCATTTCGAAATTTTGAACTGAACCAAATGGCCATCCAAGGCGCGCCGGGCCGGTGTTTCTACGTCGAGGAAGAAGGCCTGCCGCCCTATGACGAACTGATTTATGTCGCCAATCCGAACACGATGGATATCGATATGATCCGCCGGTTCTTGGCCGCCACCGAAAAGGCCACGCAGTACATCATCAACCACCCGCAAACCTCGTGGCAGATTTTTTCAAGCACAGCGCCCGAGCTTCAAGATGAGCTGAACAAACGCGCGTGGGCCGACACGCTGCCCCGTTTTGCCCTGCGCCCGACGGCGATGGACGCCGGACGCTATGCGGCGTTTGAAGCGTTCTTGTCCGACGCGCGCCTGATACCCGCGATAAACCCTGTTTCGAAAATCGCCATTGATGTGACAGCGCAATGACCGATCAACCCTATGGCAAGACCTTTGCGCGCTGGCGCGCATGTTGCCCCCAAGAATGGCAGGCCTATACGCATCATGCTTTTGTCACCGGGCTGGGTGACGGCAGTTTGCCGCGCGCGGCATTCGTTCACTATCTGATCCAGGATTACGTGTTCCTTGTGCATTTTGCGCGGGCATGGTCATTCGCCGTGGTCAAAGCGGAAACACTGGACGAGATGAAGACCTGCGCCAGCACCGTCGACGCGCTGGTCAATCATGAAATGGCGTTGCACGTCGAAACCTGTGCCGGCGAAGGGATCGACGAAGCCACGCTTTTCGCGGCATCCGAAGCGCCCGAAAACCTGGCCTACACGCGCTATGTTCTGGACGCGGGCCTGCAGGGGGATTTTCTTGACCTGATGGCTGCGCTGGCGCCCTGTTGTTTTGGCTATGGCGAAATTGGCCTGCGTCTGGCGCGTACCTGCGCGCCCGCGACGCCCTATCAGGCGTGGATTGAGACCTATGCGGCGCAGGATTACCAATCGGTAATGGCCAATGTCGGCCGGATGATCGATCAGGCGGTGGCGCGGCGGTTGGGCAATGATCCCGCCGCCTCGCCCCGGTGGGCGCAGCTTCAGCGCAGGTTCACCACAGCGACGCAGCTCGAGGCGGCGTTCTGGGACATGGGGCTGCGGGCGGCGTGAGCGATGCGCCCGCAATCCATGTCTGCGGCAGCCATAGCATCGCCGGCAGGCCGCTGTTTTCTTCAATTGACCTGAAACTGCCCGCTGGAAAATGCACCTGCATCCTGGGGCGATCCGGGGTTGGAAAATCGACGCTTTTGCGACGGATCGCAGGGCTGGAATGCGCGGGGGTCTTTACAGGCCATGTTACCGCGTCAGACCACGACTCGCTGGTCGGACGGATCGCCTTTATGGCGCAATCCGATTTGCTGCTGCCATGGTTGTCCGTCCTTGAAAACGTGGTGCTTGGCGCGCGCCTGCGCGGCGCCAGCCCCGACATGGACCGCGCCAAAGACCTGCTCGGGCGCGTTGGCCTGGCCCGGTATCATTCCCACAAACCTGCCGCCTTGTCGGGCGGGATGCGCCAACGCGCGGCGCTGGCCCGCACCCTGATGGAAGACTGTCCCATAGCGCTGCTGGACGAGCCGTTTTCAGCACTCGATGCCAGCACGCGCGCGGACATGCAGGATTTGTCGGCGCAGTTGCTTGCAGGAAAAACCGTTGTGATAGTGACCCATGATCCGGCCGAAGCGGTACGGCTGGGCCATCAGATCGTGGTGTTGACGCGCGACGGCGCCGCGCCCCGGCATCTGCCGGATACCGACCCCGTGCGCGATCAATACGCCCCCGACACAATCGCATGCCAGGCGGCACTCTTGGCGCAGCTGAGGGGGCTGGCATGAGCCAACTTCGCTACGGTCTGGGCGCCATCGTTTTCGCACTAATGCTCTGGCAAGGGATGGTCTGGATCACGGGGGCCCCGCATTTCATTCTGCCGTCCCCCTGGCGCGTGGCCCAAGCCGGGTGGGAAAACCGCGTACTGATTGGCGAACATGCATTGGTCACCGCGACCGAAGTCATGTTGGGCCTTGTACTGGCAACCCTGCTGGGCGTTGCGACAGCCATCCAGTTGGCCAGCTCACAGCGCCTGCACCGGTTGGTGATGCCGCTGTTGGTTTTCACACAAGCCGTGCCCGTCTTTGCCTTGGCCCCCATTCTGACCTTGTGGTTCGGGTATGGCATGTCATCCAAGGTGATAATGGCGGTTCTGATCATCTACTTTCCGGTGACCAGCGCCTTTTACGACGGGCTTGTCCGCGTGCCGCGCGATATTGCCGATTTGGCGCAGACGATGAACGGCACGCAATGGCAGATCATGCGGCGGATCCGGATACCCCATGCACTTCCATCGCTGGGAACAGGATTGAAACTGGCCGCTGTTTACGCCCCGGTCGGGGCAGTGATCGGTGAATGGGTGGGCGCATCGAAGGGGCTGGGCTATCTGATGCTGCTTGCGAACGGCCGCGCCAAGACCGATCTGATGTTTGCCAGCCTGATCACACTGGCCGTCATGACGATAGCCCTGTATTTTGTGGTAAACAAAGCGGCCGCGCGACTACGGTGGGAGTGAACACCGCCACCGCGCTTGCGCCTGCAATGGGATCCAAAAACTGGACTACCCAGAGGTCTGGGGGCGTGGTTCGAAAACGGGCAGCGTGGCCGCCAGACCCGCGCAGGCGCTTTTCAACGCATGTGCGAAAATCTGCGCCAATTCATTGACGGTCGGGTGGCGGACCCAGCGCGCCGGTCTGGCATGGGGGAAATCTGGGCTCAGCCTATGCGCAGCAGATAGATGTCCATGATCCAGCCGTGTTTTTCGCGCGCCGCGGCGCGGGTCTGGACGATATCGTTGCCAACCTCGCCCAGCGGTCCTTCGATCAATCGCTGCTTGTCAGAGCCAAGATAGGCCCCCCACCAGATGTGCACCCCTTCGGGGTCAAGCGACTGGAACGAACATTGCCCGTCCAGCATTACCACCACCGTATCTTCCCCTTGGGGGATGCCGTCTGCGCGAAGACGGCGCCCGGTTGTGATATGCACCGACCCGTTCACCACGTTTAGCGGGATGGCATGGGCGGCCGTCAGGGCCTGAATCGCGGTAATGCCGGGCACGACCTGCACCGCAGGCTTGGGCTGTAGCCGCGCAGCGATCCGCAGCGTGCTGTCATAAAGCGACGGGTCCCCCCAGACAAGCAGCGCAATCGGGCCATCGGTTTGGGCCGCTGCGATCGCGGCTTGCCAGCGGCGGGCGATTTCATCGTGCCAGCTTGCGACCCGTTCCTGATAGGGCAGGCCTGGATCACGCTTTGGGTATTCGAAATGAACGATTTTGGCCTGTGACCCCGAGGCCGCGATGATGCGGTAGCGGATTTCGGCCAGGTCGTCTTTGCCCTGCCCCTTGTGCGGCACCAGGATGAGCGCCGCATCGCGCAGCGCGCGCATGCCTTCAATCGTCACATGCGCAGGGTTTCCGGTACCAACGCCGATCAGCCAGATTTTGCGGGCCGTGTTCATCATTCAGGCATCCGGGCATAAAAAAGCCCGGGTCGCAGTATCGACCCGGGCAATGAAAATCGTGGGTTCAGGCCGCGTTGTACAGGCGCTTGTGAACCGCGCCCGACTGTTCCAGCCCGCGCAGGGCTTTGGCACCGGCCAGGACGGCAAGATCGGCAACCGGTTCGACCAGAACCACCAGCATGTAGGCTGCGCCGAATGTCCAGACAGACTGGAAGGTTTCAGCGGTAACGCCTTGACCGTAAAAGGCCCAGAAGGCGACCCAGGCAACCACACCGCCCTGGTACATCGCGGACAGTTTCAGCACGCTGGCATAGTCCAGATCAACATAGGCCGTGCGGGCCGGGATGATCCGCCGTGCCAGTGCCGTAATGCCAAGCAGTGGGACCAACAATGTCGTCACGTTGACGAAATACATGGGCAGATCGGACGGGGCGAAGAACATCCCCTGAACCAAAAGCCCCAGCGCAAGCCCGAACGCCGCCGGCGCAGCGCCCAACACCAGGAACAGGGTTGTGCCCAGGATGAAGTGAACTTCGGACACGCCGACCGGAAAATGCGGCAGGATCTGAAAGAACACGAACGTGCCGACCGTGGCCATGAGGGTGCGTGCGGCGAATGATCCGGCCGGATGGGCGCGCAGATCATCCATTGCCAGTTTCGCTGAATAGGCGACTGCGCCGGTTGCGGTCGCGTAAGCGAAAGCCATCTTTGCGCCATCAACGACGCCGGGTTCGATATGCATGGGGTATCCCTCGTTTCTGTGGCTGCCCCTCCGGCAGCAGGATGTACCGTTTGCACGGCAATTAGTGGTTGTTACGGCAGGTCTCCTGACTCGCGGGTCGTTGCGCTTCCGGCCTTCCCAGCCTTGTCGGCCAGTGGTTTTCCTTCAAGCTCGCCGCTCACAGTTGCGGGGGCAGTCCGGGATTTTCACCCGGTTCCCTATTATGACACGTGACGTGTCGCCGTATGGTTTAGTATTACAGGTGATCGCTTTGTGAACAAGTATGGAAGCGACATCTATGGCTCCGATAACGGCCCATAGAGGATGAGCGCGGGGTTATCGCCTATTTCCCGTGCTAACTGGTCAGCCAGCGATTGGACCGTGTGACGTTCGATATGTTGGGCTTGCTTGCCGACCGCTTCGGCCAACAGCGCAGGGGTGCTGGCGGGCAGCCCTGCGTCGATCAAAATGGCCGCAAGTTTCGGGAAGGTGCGCTTGCCCATGAACACCACCGTCGACGCGGACGGATCGGCCAGCGCGGCAAGGTTCATGTCTTCTGGCAGATCGCCAGTCACGTCATGGCCGGTGACAAACTGCACCCGGCGCGCCGTCAGCCGCCGGGTCAACGGAATGCCTGCTGCGGCTGCCGCGGCACAGGCCGACGGGATGCCCGGAATGATCTCGTAGGGGATGCCGGCCTCTTTCAGGGCAAGGATCTCTTCCTCGAGTCGCCCGAAAATGCCGCTGTCGCCGGATTTCAACCGCACCACGCGCTGGTCAAGCTTTGCATAATCCACAAGCAAGCGGCTGACGTGGTTTTGCTTGGGCGATTGTCGCCCGGCGCGCTTGCCGACCCCCACCAGATCGGCGCCACTGCGCACCTTGTCCAGAATCGGGCCCGAGGACAAGTCATCGAACAGCACCGCATCCGCCCGCTGCAGCCGGTCCACGGCCTTGATTGTCAAAAGCTCGGGATCGCCTGGCCCGGACCCCACGAAGCTGACGAAGCCGGTCATGCGTCTTCCTCTTGCGTAATGAGATGAAAGAACGTCCCCGAAACATGCCCCCGATGCGAGCCTGTCTCGGGCACCAGATTGCCATCGGCGTCGCGCACCTCTGCCATCGGCGGGTCGGGTTGTTCAAGGATGCTCGAATAATGAAATTCATGCCCGCGCAGGGCAGTGCCCGGGGCAAACCCCGGCATGTTCGAGCGCAGCACCGCGCGCCGATAGCCCAGGTGGAATTTCCGTTTTTCGTAACTGGTGACAAGACCCAGCAGTCCGGCCATCCGGTGGCGCGCACCCGATTTGTCGATCAGCGCCTCACCCAGGGCCATGTAGCCGCCGCATTCCCCATGCACAGGGCGCGTTTCGGCATGGCGGCGCAGACCGTCGCGGAACGTTGCGGCCGCAGCAAGTTTGCCCGCGTGCAATTCCGGGTACCCACCGGGCAACCAGACGATATCGGCATCCGGGTGCGGCGCCTCATCGGCCAGCGGTGAAAAGGGCAAAATCTCGGCCCCCCCTGCCTGCCAGCCTTCCAGCAGATGCGGATAGGTAAAGGAAAACGCCGCATCGCGGGCAATGGCGATGCGCTGCGCGGGGGGGCGCGGTAGCGCGGGCGGGTCGGTCGGCAAGGGCTGTCCATCAGCTGCCGCGCGAAGGGCGGCCATATCGACATGTTCGCGCAGAAAATTGGCATAGCCCGCGATCGCCGCATCGAGGTCAGGGTGCTCGACGGCCTGTATCAGCCCCAGATGCCGTTCGGGCAGGGTCAGATCGCCACGCCGCGGCAAAACCCCCAGCACCGGCAGCCCCGCGCGCTCCATTCCCAGCCGCGCCAGCCGCTCATGCCGGGGCGAGGCAACGCGGTTGAAGATCACCCCCGCAAAGGGCAGATCGGGGTTGTAGGTCTTGAAACCCAAGGCGGTGGCGGCGGCAGACTGCGCCTGCCCCCCCACATCGATCACCAGAACGACGGGCCAGCCCATGGCCTGGGCTGTCTCGGCGCTGCTGCCGAACCCCTGCTGGCCGCGCGTGGCAACACTGTCGAACAAGCCCATCGACCCTTCAGCAACGCACAGATCGGCCCCGCGCGCCTGCGCAGAAATCGCCTGCCACAGCGCCGGGCCCATGGCCCAGTCATCAAGATTGAAGCTCGGGCGTCCACAGGCGATATGGTGAAAAGCCGGGTCGATGTAATCGGGGCCGGATTTGAACGGCTGCACTGCCACGCCGTCTTCGCTGAGCGCGCGCAGCAACCCCAGCATCACGGTTGTCTTGCCAGTACCCGAGGACGGCGCGGAAATCATCAGGCCCTTCATGGCGCATCACCCATTATCTGTTTCCTCGGTGTCTGTTTTCTGGGCGTCTGTTTCCTGGGTGTCTGTGTCGTCGGTCCAAGTGGCCCAGGGGCTGTCCGCACTTTGCGGCCGATAGCGGCGGTCATAGTCGACCGCGTAGAGGCAGCTTTCGTCAAACCCTTCGCCCGCCAGCGCGGGTCCGACAAGAATCAGGGCAGTGCGCTGAATATTGGCGGTCAGCTTGTCCTGGATATCCGCCAAAGTGCCGCGCAAGATCGTTTCATCCGGCCAACTGGCGCGGTAAACCACGGCGACCGGACAATCTGGCCCGTAGGCGGGCGTCAGATCTGCGACCACCGCGGCGATGTTCTGGATCGACAGGTGAATGGCCAGCGTTGCGCCCGTGGCCGCGAAATTGGTCAGAGTTTCGCCCTCGGGCATGGTCGAAGCGCGGCCCGAGGTGCGCGTCAGCACCACCGATTGCGCCAGTCCCGGCAGCGTCAGCTCTGCCCCCAACGCCGCCGCGGCGGCGGCAAAGGCAGGCACGCCGGGCGTGACCGAAACGGGAATGCCTTCGGCGCGCAGCCGGCGCATCTGCTCGCCCATGGCCGACCAGACCGACAGATCGCCGGAATGCAGCCGCGCCACATCTTGCCCGCCCGCGTGCGCGCGCAGGATTTCAGCGATGATCTGATCCAGATCCATCGACGCGGTGTTCACGATATGCGCGCCATCCGGGCAATGTTCCAAAATGGCCTGCGGCACCAGCGAACCGGCATATAGACAGACGCGGCAGCTTGCGATGATATCGC
Organism: Aliiroseovarius sp. PTFE2010; assembly: GCF_049943335.1. NCBI lineage: Bacteria > Pseudomonadati > Pseudomonadota > Alphaproteobacteria > Rhodobacterales > Paracoccaceae > Aliiroseovarius > Aliiroseovarius sp. PTFE2010. Next base: position 4,277 of record NZ_JBNFVY010000012.1, on the reverse strand, counting down.
GCCCGCGCAGGGTCAGCAGATCCGGCGCGCCCGGTCCGGCGCCAATGAAATGTACGGTCATGAGGGGGCTCCTTCGGCGAGGGCACAACTGGCAAGGCGGTCTTGCGCGTGCATGCGGGGGATCAAGAGCCGCGCGCCTGGTCCGGCTGCGGCAAGGGCGGCGGCTTCGGCGACCGAGCCGGTGGCACGCTCTGCCACGACCCGCGCGGATTGCGTGTGCGTGATCTGCGCGCTCAGCGCTTCTTGCGGGATCGGATGCACGGGCAAGCCAAGCGTGTGGGCAAACCGGGCCAGAGCCGGGGCCTTGTCCTGCGCGGTGGCCAGTGCGTGGGGGGCCGCAATTCCGGCGGCCTTGCAGGCCTTGCGCAATGCGTCGCGCAGGCTGTCATCCCCGGCACGGGTGGAAAACCCAAACCCCGCCACGATCATAGCCTGTGGCTCCATTGGGTGATGGGATAGGCCGCGCGCCAACCACGCTTGGGGCCGATGGGGGCGACGCTGGAAATTTCTATGCGCATCAACGCTCCGCCCAGTCTGGCCTGCGCTTGCGTCAAAAGCGCCTCGCTTTCCAGCGTCACGGCGTTGATCACAATTCGCGTACCCGCGGGCAAGGTTTCAAGATGCGCCAGAAGTTCGCGCGACAGCCCGCCGCCGACAAAGACGACATCGGGCGCGTCCAGTCCAGATAGGGCACCGGGCGCCCGGCCTTCGACGACGTTCAGCCGGTCTACGCCCAGCCGGGCCGCATTGGCGCGGATCTGCGCGGCCCGGTCGGCGCGAAGTTCGACTGTTGTGGCGGTCAGCGTCGGGTCGGCCAGAAGCCATTCGATCGCGATTGAACCAGAGCCCCCGCCGATGTCCCACAGATGCTCGAACGGGCGCGGCGCCAGCGCCGAAAGCGTCAGCGCGCGCACCGGTTGCTTGGTGATCTGGCCGTCACTGTCGAACCAGTCATCTGCGCGCCCCGCGCTCAGCGGCAGAGCTTGGCCAGCGCCCGCTACCTCAATAGCGACGCAGACCGGATGGGCAAACCGCTGGGTCGCCAGATCCTGTGCGGGGGCCTCCGTCACCCGTTCCCGTGGACCGCCGAGCGCCTCTAGCACCGTGCACCGGGATGCGCCAAAACCGCAGCGGCAAAGGTATTGTGCGACCCCCGCCACCGCTTCGCCGTCGCGCAGTGTGGCGATGATCCGGCGCCCCGGCGCAAGATGCGGGCGCAGCCGGGCCAAGGGTGCGCCATGCAGGCCAAGGCACAGCGTGTGTTCCAGCGGCCAGCCCAATTTCGCGGCCGCCAGAGAAAAGATCGAACGCCCCGGAAAGGCCCGCCATTCCGCGCGGTCCAGGCGCCTGGCCAGTGTCGTGCCGGCCCCGAACCAGAACGGATCGCCCGACGCCAGAACCACTGTCGGCTGACCGCGCCGGGCCATCAGCTGCTCGACCCCGCTTGCAAAGGGCACCGGCCAGACGATCCGCTGGGCCGCGCTGTCTGGCAGCAGCGACAGGTGTCGCTCGGCGCCCATGATGCAGCTGGCCTGCGCCAGTGCTTCTCGGCTTGCGCTGCACAGCCCGTCTGGTCCATCTTCGCCCAGTCCGATCACGGTCAGCCACGGAGTGTCAGACATGCGCCCAAACCTCCTGATCCTTGGCGGCACAACAGAGGGCCGCCACCTGTGCAAGGCGGTGGCGGAAGCGGGCCTGGCTGGCACAGTTTCCATGGCCGGACGCGTGAAACACCCCGCACCGCAAGGCCTGCCGATGCGCCTGGGCGGATTTGGCGGCCCCGGTGGGCTGGCGCGCTATCTGCGCGACAATGCCGTCACCCATGTGATCGATGCCACCCATCCCTTTGCCGCGCAAATGAGCTGCAACGCCATCGACGCCTGCGCGCGCACCAAAACCCCGCTGATCGCACTGACCCGCGCACCCTGGCAGGCGGGGCCCGGGGATCGTTGGACCCATGTTCCCGATATCGCCGGCGCGGTGGCCGCGCTCGACCGCCCCGCGCAACGCGTCATGCTGGCTGTAGGGCGCATGCATCTGCAGGACTTTGCCGCCAATCCACAACACGCCTACCTGCTTCGGCTGGTGGACCCGCCGGCGACCCCCCTGGGTTTTCCCCGGGCCGAGGTGATCGTGGATCGCGGGCCTTTTACGCTGGCGGGCGACCGGGCGCTTCTGAGCGAGCATCGCATTGATCTGGTGGTGTCCAAAAATGCGGGCGGCACCGGTGCGCAGGCCAAGATCCTTGCCGCGCGCGAGCTGGGCTTGCCAGTCCTGATGATCGACCGACCCGCCATCGCGAAACGCGCCGAAGCACATTCCATCGCCGAAGTGTTGCGCTGGCTGGGTCATGTGTCGACCGATCTGGGGGTATAGACAAACGGCGCACCGGCGCGCGCGATGATCCGCGTGGTCGACGAGCCGACCAAGACCACGGTGCGCATGTTGGCCATATCGGGCGTACATTCGGTCAGCGGCACCACGCGGATCGTTTCGTCGGGTGTCGATACGGCACGCGCAAAGATGACTGGTCGCGCATCGCCGCAGCTTTCTTGCAGGATCTGCAAGGTCTTGGTGAACCCCTCGGGGCGGGATTTCGAGCGCGGATTGTAAAAGGCCATTGCGAAATCCGCTTCTGCCGCAAGGCGCAGCCGTTTTTCAATCAGCGACCACGGCTTGAGATTGTCGGAAAGGTTGATGGCGCAGAAATCATGGCCCAGCGGCGCCCCGGCACGAGCGGCGGCCGCCAGCATCGCGGTGATGCCGGGCAGCACACGGATATCCAGATCGCGCCAGGCGGCAGGTCCGGCCTCAAGCGCTTCGAAAACGGCGGATGCCATGGCAAACACCCCCGGATCACCCGACGAGACGACCACAACATGGCGCCCTGCGCTGGCCAGTTCCAGCGCGTGCCGGGACCGGTCGATTTCGACCCGGTTGTCGGACGGGTGAAGCGTCAGTCCGGGCCGCGCGGCAACGCGGGCCACATAGGGAATATAGCCCACCACATCGGTGGCCTGCGCCAGGGCATCGGTGACCTCGGGCGTCACCAGAGACCCGGCGCCAGGGCCAAGCCCGGCGATCACCAGCGACCCTGTCACGGGCGCCTCCCGTTGCCATGTACCACGATGATCGAGAAATAGGGTGTGACCTTGTCGCCCGCCTCGGAAAGTTTTTGCACGGTCTGTTCGGCCATCGCGGCATATTCAACCAGCCAGGCCGCGTCATAGCGGCCGGCGCGGCGCAGCGCATTGCGGATTTTTTCGATATTGCGGCCGATTTTCATGATCACAAGCGCATCAGAGCGTGTGATATGGTCGACCAGCGCGTCTTCGGGGGATGTGCCCATCAGCACGCTGAGCACATCGTCGCCCCAGGTGATCGGCATGCCGGTCGCCGTCCAGGCGGCGCTCATGCCGGTGATCGCGGGCACGACCTCAACCGGGCAGGTGTCTTTCAACCTGGTATAGAGATGCATGAACGAGCCATAGAAGAACGGATCGCCTTCGCTGACGACAACCACATCCTGGCCGCCTTCGGACAGGGCGCGCAGGCGCGCCGCGCTGTCTTCGTAAAAGGCGGACAAGATCTGGTTGTAGCGTGGATCGCTGAGCGGGATTTCGGTCGTCACCGGGTATTCCATGGCAATTTCGGTGACATCCGGGCGAAGAATGCCACCAAGAATGCGCCGTGCGTGACCGGTCCGGCCCGCCTTGCGGAAATAGGCGACATGCGATGCCTGACGTAGCAGCCGGTCCGCCTTGACCGACATCAGGTCAGGGTTCCCCGGCCCCAGTCCGACGCCCCAGACCGTGCCTTGTGTTTTGTCGGGACCGCTCATTCCTTGCGGCTCGCGATGGCATTGATTGCGGCCACGGTGATGGCGCTGCCGCCAAGACGCCCTTCGACAATGCAGCACGGCACCGGCTGGTCCGCCCAAAGCGCGGCCTTGCTTTCGCGCGCGCCGACAAAGCCCACCGGGCAACCAATGATCGCCGCCGGGCGCGGACAGTCCGGGTCTTCGAGCATGTTGAGAAGGTGAAACAGCGCCGTGGGTGCGTTTCCGATGGCCACCAGCGCGCCCTCAAGCCTGGGGCGCCACAATTCCAGTGCCGCGGCCGATCGGGTATTGCCCATGTCCCGCGCCAGATCGTGAATTCCATCGGCATGTAGGGTGCAGATCACATCATTGTTTGCCGGCAGGCGCGCGCGCGTGACGCCTTCGGACACCATCCGCGCATCGCAGAAAATCGCCGCTCCGGATTCCAGCGCGGCCC
>NZ_JBNFVY010000011.1:0-94779 GCF_049943335.1 Aliiroseovarius sp. PTFE2010 | reverse complement strand
GCCGGCGCCTTTTTCTGGGCGCCGGCGGCAAAGCGTCTGACAAGGGAAAACGGGGCCTTAGGCCTCGGCGGCGGCGCGGAGCATCTTGTAAAGCTCATCCTTCAGCGCCATGCGGGTCTTGCGCAATTCATCCTCAGCCAGATCGTCTATCGGTTCCAATTTGGTTTCGGCGCGATGCACGGCGCGGTTCACGTCATGATATTCATCCATCAACCTGGAAAAATGCGCATCCTTGCTTTTCAGTTCGGTGATGGCATCTGCATATTCTGGAAAATCATCGGCCAGTTCGTGGGGCGTATGTGACATCGCGTGTCCTCCTGTTTGCGTTGCCTTACGCTAGTTGGAACGGACCGCAAGAACCTTGATCGGGATCAAATAATCTCAGCTCTTTGTTGCCATGGGCGCCGGGGTTACCGCGCGGCGCTTCAACACCCATTCACGCCAGGTGATGAAGCTGACCGACCCCAGGATCAGGGCCCCGCCCAGAATGACCCAGACATCCAGCGCCTCTCCGAAAAGCACCAGACCCAACAGGGCAGCCCAGATCAGTTGCAGAAAGCTGACCGGTTGCGTGACGGCCAGCGGCGCAGCGCGAAAGGCCAGTGTCATCGTATAATGCCCTGTCGTTGCAAAGGCCGCCACCAGCGCCATCCAGGCCAGTTCACGCAGGCTGGGCACCTGCCATACCGCAAGGGCCAGCGGGAACAGCCCCAAGGCAACGGTCAGCGACAACATGGCGACTACCAGCTCGGCCGGCAGTTCATCAGACACGATCTTGGCGATCAGGTAGGACACCGAAAAAAGCGACGCCGCAATCAACATCGCGCCATGTCCGGGGCCCAGTTCGCGCAAGCCGGGTCGCAGGATCACCAGCGCCCCGATCAGCGCCACAGCCACGGCAATCATCCGGCGCATTGCCAGGTGTTCCCCAAGGACGAACACCGCCAGAACCGTCACGAACACCGGGGCAAGAAAGTTGAGCGCGGTAACCTCGGCAACCGGAAGACGCGCCATCGAAAAGAACCACAGCGACACGCCAATCGTGTGCATTGCCCCGCGCAGGAAAAACAGGCGCCAATGGCGGCCCGTCAATCGGGTTCTGAGGATCGGGCGCAGCATGGGCAAAATAAAGAACAGCCCGAAAACATAGCGTAAAAAGGCCGCCTCGCTGGCTGGCAAGCTGGATCCGACATGGCGGACGACGGCTGTCACGGCGACGAACAACAGCCCCGTCACCAGCATCCAGAGGACCCCGACAACGGGTCGATTTTGCGCGCTAGCCATAGGGTGTACTTGACCGCAGGCCCGCGCTGCCTTCAAGGGTGAATTCCCGCGCCATCGCAATCACCGGGCCTAAAGACCGCGCAAAAGCGCGACCGCGATGGCCCACATGATCGCCGCGATTCCCGCATCAAGGATGCGCCACGCCAAGGGGCGTGCAAAGATCGGACGCAGCAGGCGCGCCCCGTACCCGAGGGCAAAGAAGAACACGAAGGACGCGCCAATCGCACCGAACGCGAAGGGCGCACGCGCCTGTGGAAAGCCCGTCGAAATAGCGCCCAGCAACAGGACCGTATCAAGATAGACATGCGGGTTCGCCCAGGTCAGCGCCAAGGCAGTTGCGACGGCGCGCATCAAACCCTGCGGCGCGGTCTGCGCCGGGTCCAGCGCCGTGTCGCCCGCCCATGCCCGCCGCAGCGCCAGAACACCGTAGGCCAACAGAAACACCGCCCCAGCCACCCGCATGACCGGGGCAAAGCGCGGCGCGGTCTGGGTGGCCAATTCAAAGCCGAACACTCCGACGGCGATCAACAGCGCGTCCGAAACGGCGCAAACCAACACGATCGCCAGCACATGTTCGCCCCGCAGTCCCTGGCGCAGCACAAAGGCGTTCTGCGCCCCGATCGCCAGGATCAACGATAGCCCCGATAAAAAGCCTGTCAGCGCGGCGTCCATGTCGCCCCTGCCCCAAAATGGAAAAGCGGCCCCAAAGGGCCGCTTTGACGTTGACGATCTGACGCGTTCAAAGCTGGGCCATCACCTCGTCCGACGCTTCGAAATTGGTCGTGACGTTCTGCACGTCATCGTCGTCTTCCAGCGCATCGACCAGTTTCATCAGCTTTTGCATGCCTTCAAGATCCAGCTCGGTCGTGGTCGTCGGTTTCCAGACCAGCTTGGTCGAGTCAGATTCGCCCAGTTCCTGCTCAAGCGCGTTCGAAACGTCATTCAAATCCGTATCGGCGCACCAGATGATATGCCCGTCTTCGTTGCTTTCCACGTCTTCTGCGCCCGCTTCAATGGCTGCCATCATCACCGTGTCCGCATCGCCAACGTCCGCAGGATAGCTGACGGCCCCCTTGCGTTCGAACATGAACGCAACCGAGCCGGTTTCGCCCAGGTTTCCGCCGTTTTTCGAAAAGGTCGAGCGCACGTTCGATGCGGTCCGGTTCCGGTTGTCCGTCATCGCTTCGACAATGACCGCCACGCCGTTGGGCCCATACCCTTCATAGCGGATTTCGTCATAGTTTTCGGCATCACCCGCCTGGGATTTCTTGATCGCGCGTTCGATCACGTCCTTGGGAACGGATTGCGTCTTGGCTTCCTTGACGGCCAATCGCAGGCGCGGGTTCTTGTCTGGATCCGGGTCGCCCATCTTGGCCGCAACCGTGATTTCCTTGGACAGTTTGGAAAACAGCTTTGAACGCGCCGCGTCCTGACGGCCCTTGCGGTGCTGGATGTTTGCCCATTTAGAATGGCCTGCCATGGGTCTTCTCCCGAAATACTGTATATCCGGCGCATCTATACGGCAGAGCGCCCCTGCCCCGCAAGCCCAGCAAACGCGCGAATGTGACGAAGCGATCCCGTCGGCGCCGCCGGGAAATTATGCGGCCCCCATCACCATGCGTGCGGAGCTGGCGGTGCCAGCGGGCAAAACCGTCACAGCGGAAAGAACACCGGAATCAAGGCACTGGCCAGCAGCCCGACCGTCAGGTTCAGCGGAATGCCGACGCGCATGAAATCGGTGAACTTGTAGCCACCTGGGCCATAGACCAGCATGTTGGTCTGATATCCGATGGGCGTTGCAAAACTGGCTGAAGCCGCGATCATGACCGCCACCACCAAGGGGCGCGGATCGACGCCGACCGCAGTTGCAAGGCCAATGGCAATCGGGGTGATCACGACAGCCACCGCGTTGTTGGTCACCAATTCGGTCAACACCGAGGTCAGCAGGTAAATGGCCCAGATGATAAAGAACGGCGGCAACGCTTCCAGCGTCGGCGCCACGCCCGATACGATCAGCTCAACCGCGCCAGACGATTGCAACGCCGCCCCGATGGCCAGCATCGCAAAGATCAGCGCCAACAGGCTTCCTTCGACAAAGGAAAATGCCTCGTCCGCGTCAATACAGCCCGTCACCAGAACCACCGCCACTGCAATAATCGCCAAGACAAGGATCGGCGCCACGCCAAACCCCGCCAGAACGACGATTGCCGCCATGGCCCCCAACGCAATCGGCGCGTGGCTGCGGCGGTAGGCCCGGTCGGTCGGGGTCGAAACATCGACCAGATCCATTTCATCGGACAGGCGTTTGATATCCGCAGGCGCCCCTTCGAGCAGCAGCGTATCGCCCACGCGCACGACCAGATCGTCCAGTTGCCGGCCGATGTTCTGATTTCGGCGATGCACGGCCAGGGTGTACACCCCATAGCGACGCCGCAACCGCATCGACCCCAGCGACCGGCCCACCATGCGGCAGCCCGGCGTGATCAGAACTTCGACCGTGGTCGTTTCAATCGCGCTCACCTGATCCACGCGCTTGAGGCTTTTGTTGGCCTGAAGGCTGAGCAATTCGGTCATCTGGGTGCGCAGGACCACCCGGTCACCGACCTGCAGGCGAACGTCGTTCAGGTTGCGCCGCAAAGACGTATCCCCCCGCACGACGTCAATCAGGCGCACGCCGGGCCGCTGGAACAGCTGGACGCTCAGCACTTCGCGCCCGATGAGGTTGCTTTCGGGCGGGATCACCGCCTCGGTGAAAAATTTCATCTTCGAGCGTGTTCCGCCCAGCATCTGCGCCATCGAATCGCGATCGGGCAGCAGGCGCCGGCCAATGAACCGCATGTACAGCAACCCATAGACCACCAGGATCGCCGCCAACGGGGTAATTTCGAAAATCGTGAACCCCCGCATGCCCTGCGCCCGCGCGACCCCGTCCACCAGCAGGTTTGTCGAGGTGCCGATCAACGTCAGCATGCCGCCAAGAATGGCCGCATAGGACAGCGGCAGCAGCAGCCGGGACGCCGGCACGTTCAGGCGCTGCGCCATCTGGACAAAGACCGGGATCATCACCACGACCACCGGCGTGTTCGACGCAAAGGCGGACGCAACGACAACGAACCCCATAAGCCCGCCAATCGCGGCAATCGGGTGCTTGTCCGCCGCGCGTTCGGCAAATTGCGTGAACCAGTTGAGCGACCCCGTCCGCACCAAGGCCCCCATCACGATGAACATCGCCCCGATGGTCCACGGCGCCGGGTTCGACAAGACCGCAAGCGCGTCGCCGTAGGGCAATATCCCGGTGGCCAGCATCACCGCAGCGCCGGCCACGGCAATGACGACGGCGGGAAAACGTTCGCGCACGAACAGGACGAACATTACCAGAACGATGGTCAGGGCCAGAACAGCTTCGCCCATCGGGCTGAATTGAAAGGTCAGGTTCAAAGGTCCAGCGTACCTTGGTTGGTCAAATCGGCGCCATCATCGCGGTTTGCATCAGCCCCCGCAAGCGCACGTTTCATACGGGCGTCATTGCGGGATACTTTGCTCCAGACACCCGCCTTCGCGGACCATCTTGACCGATTTTGCCTTGCCGGTGCGATCATCGGTCTCGACAAACACGCCTGACAGGGTGACCTCGCCTTCGGCCGGTTTGAACCGGGTCTTGCCCATTCCGGTGACGAAGCGGCGCAGGGGTTCGGCCTTGTCCATCCCGATCACCGAATTGTAGTCGCCGCACATCCCCGCATCGGTCTGAAACGCCGTCCCGGCCGGCAGGATCTGCGCGTCAGCGGTGGCGACATGGGTATGCGTGCCGACCACAACGCTGGCCTTGCCGTCGGCGAAATGCCCCATTGCCATCTTTTCGCTGGTCGCTTCGCAATGCACATCCAGCAGGCTGGCCTGCACCGTGACGCCCAAAGGATTCTTGCGCAGGATATCGTCGACGGCCGAAAACGGATCGTCGAAGGCCCGCTTCATGAAGACCTGACCAAGAACCTGCGCCACGAGGATCTTGCGCCCTCGCCCGGCATCCAGAATCGCAGCCCCACGTCCGGGGGCCGACTTGGCGAAATTGATCGGGCGGACAATTCGGGGTTCGCGGTCGATGAACTGCATCATGTCGCGTTGATCGAACGCGTGATCGCCCAGCGTCAGACAATCGACACCCGCGTCCAGCAGGCCCTTGGCGTGATCCGCCGAAAGCCCTGCGCCATTTGTGGCGTTTTCCCCGTTGACCACGACGAAATCGGTGCGCCACGTTTCACGCAGGCCAGGCAGGCGCTCGGCAATCGCATTGCGTCCGGCGCGGCCTACGATGTCTCCTAGAAAAAGAATTCGCATACTGTGTTGCTATGGCGAGCGTGCGCCGGGCGCAAGAGCCAAGCGCAGGTCAGGCGGGTTGGGTCAGAACCGTCTTTTCCGTGACCACTGCATCCAGACGCTGATCGTGGGGGTCGGTTGGCACCCGGTCCAACTGCTGTGCGCCATACGCCAGACCGATAGCCTGAAACTTGCCGCTCGCCGCGCGCAGCCGTGGCAGGGTGCGGTCATAATAGCCCCCCCCATAGCCAAGCCGCATCAACTGATCGTCGAAGGCCACAAGCGGCACGATGGCCAATTCGGGGGTGACAAAGGCGCCTTCTGCGGGCTGCAAGATCCCATGGGGCCCGCTTTCCATGACGGATTCGGGCCACCATTCCCGAAATTTGAGCGGCCGCCCCGGCGCGTCAATCACCGGCACGCAAACGGGAATGTGGCGTACCAGCATCTCCATCGCGGGCAGCGGATTGATTTCGGACCGGATCGGCAGGTAACCGGCCACGTTGCGCGGGCCGATCCGTTCGATATGCGCCACCAGCAGGGCCGACGCCATCGACGATCTGGCCGCCGAATGCGCGGCCTTTCGTTTGGCCAGCGCCGTTTTGCGCGCGGCTGCCTTTTCCGCGTCCAGTGTCATAACAGGAAAATCGCCGCCAGCCCCAGAAAGGCCAAAAAGCCCACCACATCGGTAACTGTCGTCACGAACGCGCCCGATGCCAGCGCCGGATCAACACGCAACCGGTCCAACACGACCGGGATCAGGATGCCCGCGAACCCCGCAATGACCATGTTGATCACCATCGCCGCCGCGATCACGCCCCCCAGCACGGGCGAGCCGAACCAGATCAATCCGACAGCGCCCATGACCACCGCGAAAATCAAGCCATTGGCCAGCCCCACCAACACCTCGCGCCGGATCACGCGCCAGACGTTGCTGCCGGTCAGATCGCGCGTGGCGATGGCGCGCACGGCCACGGTCAGTGCCTGGGTGCCCGCATTGCCGCCCATCGACGCGACGATGGGCATCAAAACCGCCAAGGCTACGAACTGCGCAATCGTGTCTTCGAACTGGGCAATCACCAGCGACGCAAGGATCGCGGTGACCAGGTTGACCGCCAGCCATGGCAGGCGCGCGCGCGTGGTTTCGATCACCTTGGCCGCAAGCGATCCGTCGCCCACACCGGCCAGACGCAGGATATCTTCTTCGTGCTCGTCATCCAGAACGGACATGGCGTCATCGATCGTGATGACACCGACCAGACGCCCGACCTTATCCACGACCGGCGCAGAAATCAGGTGGTACTGGTTAAAGGCATAGGCCACGTCGCCCTCGTCTTCGTCCAGTTGAAAGGTGCGGAAGGACGGTTCGACGATCTCGGTCAATTTCATCTCGCGCGGGTGCGACAGGATCTTGCCCAGCGTCACATGCCCCACCGGCCGCATTGCGGGATCGACCAGCACGACGTGATAGAATTGCTCGGGCATGTCGTCATGATTGCGCATGAAATCTATGGCTTCGCCCACGTTCCAATGCTCGGGCGCCATGACCACTTCGCGCTGCATGAGGCGACCGGCCGAATATTCGGGAAACGAAAGCGCTTGTTCGACCGCAACACGGTCGGCGTCTTCCAGCGCGTCCAGAATCGCCTCTTGCTGGGGCGGGTCCAGATCTTCGACCAGATCGACAACGTCATCACTGTCCAGTTCGCGCACCGCATCGGCCAGAACGTCCGGTTTCAGTGCGGTAATGATCTCTTCGCGGATGTCTTCGTTCAGTTCTGACAGAATCTCGCCGTCGAACGCGCCGCCGTAAAGCTCGACCAATTGGCGCCGGTCGAAGGTGTTGATCTGCTCAAGAAGGTCCGCGATGTCCGCCGCGTGCAGCGGCTCCATCAGCTCGGCTAGCTTGGTTTTATCTTGCGCATCAACAGCATAAAGGATCGCCGCAACGGTTTTCTGGCCAAGGACATATGCGTCCTTTTCCGGCTTGTCCTCGTCATTGTCGATGACCTGATGCTCTTCCATGACCGCGCCCTGCTGCTTTGGCCAACACATAGAACAAGCATGGAAGGGAATACAGAGCGCGCAAGCAATTTACCCCGCCGGTCCGAATGCTATGGTAGCCCCAATTCAACCAGCGAGCATATCCGTGACCGACATTCTTCTTGGGCAGGTTCTGTCCTATAGTGCAGACCCGTTCGGCCCGTCAGGGCCCGCCGCCGGCCGCATCGAACGCAAGGGCGCCGTGGTGATCCGCGATGGCGTCATTGTCGATCACGGGCCAGCCGATACCATCCGCGCGACCTATCGCGATGCCCAGACAACAGACTATGGCGCCCGGTTGATATCTGCCGGGTTCATCGACGCCCACGTGCACTATCCCCAAACCGGGATCATCGCCAGCTGGGGCAAACGCCTGATCGACTGGCTCAACACCTACACATTCCCCGAAGAGATGCGCTTTGGCGACCCCGCGTATGCCGCCCGTCAGGCCGATCTCTATTTCGATCTGGCCCTTGCCCACGGCACCACAACCATGTGCTCGTTCGGCACGATCCATCCCGCTTCGGTTGACGCGTTCTTCACACAGGCCCAAGCGCGCGGCATGCGGGCCGCGACCGGGCGCACCTGCATGGATCGCAACGCGCCCGACGGGCTGCGCGACACGGCCCAAAGCGCGTATGACGAAAGCCGCGCGCTGCTGGAAAAATGGCATGGGCTGGATCGGCTGAGCTATGCCATCACGCCGCGTTTTTCGCCGACCTCATCGCCGGCGCAACTTGAAGCGCTCGGCGCGCTCTGGGCCGAACATCCCGATTGCCCCATGCAAACCCACCTGAGCGAACAGACCGACGAAATCGCCTGGGTCAAATCGCTCTACCCGGACGCGCGCGATTACCTCGATACATACGAAACCCACGGCCTGCTGCGCGAAGGCGCGATGTTCGGGCACGCCATTCACCTGGAACCGCGGGAACGGGCGCGCCTTGCCGAAGCCGGCGCGGCCCTGATCCATTGCCCGACATCGAACACCTTTATCGGTTCGGGCCTGTTCGACATGGCACGCGCGAAGGCAGAAGGACAGATCGTCGGCCTTGCAACCGACACCGGGGGCGGGTCGTCGTTTTCCATGCTGCGCACGATGGCAGCCGCCTATGAAATCGGGCAACTGACTGGCACGCCATTGCACGCGGCCCAACTGTGGTGGCTGGCCACCTGCGGGTCGGCCCGCGCCCTGCGCCAACACGACATGATCGGGAACATCGCCAAGGGAATGGAAGCGGACCTTGTCGTGATTGACCTGACTTCGACACCATTGATCGCGCAGCGCGCCAGCCGCGCCGAAGACGCGTGGGAGTCTATTTTCCCAACCATCATGATGGGCGATGATCGTGCGATAAAAAGCGTCTGGATCGCCGGGCAAAAAGCGCTCTGATCTTGTTTTACCGGCAATTGGCCCCGTCCGGGGCATCCGAAACGCGCTGACCCTCGGCGTTTCGCGGTAATCACCACAACCCGGCTCGACCTGCCCAATCGCGCCGCGCCGATACGGGCGCGCGCCGCAGGTCAGATCGGTTGCGGGATTGGCGGGGCAATTTCATCCCCCTTTATGCCCGGCAGATTTCGTGCCGCCGACCGCCCATAAACCAAGGGCCCGTCTAAGCTGTTTCGGCCAAGGCGCGCGCGCGGCGGATCTGGTCATGCTTGATTTCGCCCAGATCCATCGAATGCAGTCGCCCCTGCTTGACGATGCGCCGCCCCTCGACAAACAGGTCCCGCACCCAGGTCGGCCCCGCCAGCAACAAGGCTGCGGGGTCCCACAGGCCCGCGGCCTCGATGCTGGTCATGTCCCAGACTGCAATATCGGCGCGCATCCCGACGGCAAGCTGGCCAATATCATCGCGGCCCAGCACCTGGGCCCCGCCGCGCGTCGCAAGCTCCAACGCTTCACGCGCGCTCATCTTGTCGGCGCCGCGCGCCACACGCTGCAACAACATTGCCTGGCGCGCTTCGGCCACCATATTGCCTGCGTCATTGCTGGCAGATCCGTCAACGCCCAGCCCAACGCGCACCCCTGCATCACGCATCGCCCGGACCGGCGCGATCCCCGACCCAAGACGGCAGTTCGAACACGGACAATGCGCCACGCCGGTTTTTGTTTTTGAAAATAAATCAATCTCTTGCGGGTCGATCTTTACGCAATGCGCAAACCAGACATCTTCCCCCAACCAGCCCAGATCCTCGGCGTATTGTCCCGGCCGGCATCCGAACTTTTCCAGTGAATAGGCGATATCTTCGTCGTTTTCTGCCAAATGAGTGTGCAGACGAACGCCCTTGTCGCGCGCCAGAACCGCCGCGTCGCGCATCAGGTCCTGGCTGACGGAAAACGGCGAACAAGGCGCAACGCCGACGCGGCACATCGATCCTGGCGCCGGGTCATGAAACGTATCGATCACGCGCACGCAATCTTCCAGGATCGCCGCTTCGCTTTCCACCAAACTGTCCGGGGGCAAGCCCCCTGCGCTGGTTCCGATGCTCATGGCGCCGCGGGTGGGGTGGAACCGCATGCCGATTTCCGCCGCCGCATGGATGGTGTCGTCCAACCGTGCGCCGTTGGGGAACAGGTACAGGTGGTCCGATGTGGTCGTGCACCCTGACAACGCAAGCTCGGCCAACCCGGCCAAGGTCGAGGCGCGAAAATCTGCGGGCGTGAACTGTTCCCAGATCGGATAGAGCCGCTGGAGCCACCCAAAAAGCAGCGCATCCTGCGCCCCCGGCACCGCGCGGGTCAGGGATTGGTACAGATGGTGATGCGTGTTCACGAGGCCCGGCGTGATCAGGCACCCGTTCACATGCACGATATCCGCGTCATCGGCATAGAGCCCCTTGCCGACCGCTTCGATCACGCCATGATGGATCATCACGTCGGCGTCGTGCAGTTCGCGGCGCTGGTCGTCCATCGTCACCACACATTGCGCGTTCTTGAGCAGGGTGCGGCGCAGGATCATGTTGCCACCTTGGACAACACTGCAAGCGCCTGCTCATGCAGGGCCGAATTTGCCGCGGCAACCGCGCGCCCCCCCGGATGGGCCGGTCCGCCGCGCCAATCGGTGACGATGCCGCCCGCCGCCTGGACGACGCCAATCGGGCCGACGATGTCATAGGGGTTCAGCCCCGCTTCGACCACAAGGTCCACGCAGCCGTGCGCCAACAGCGCATAGGCATAACAATCCATCCCGTAGCGGGTCAGCTTGCAGCGCCCGGCCAGATCGGCAAAGGCCGCGCCTTCGCGCTTGGTGCCCACTTCGGGGAAGGTGGTAAAGATCGTGGCCTGATCAAGCCGATCCGTTTGCCGGGTCGCCAAGGTCCGTGTGCCGCGCGGCCCCAAACACTGTGCCCCGTCGGGCCCGCCGACAAACCGTTCACCAATATAGGGCTGGTCGATCATCCCGATGATGACACCGTCAGCGTCGGTGATCCCGATCAACGTGCCCCATGTCGGCGCGCCCGAGATATAGGCGCGCGTCCCGTCAATGGGATCAATCACCCAGGTCAGCCCCGACGTTCCGGCAACCTGCGCCATCTCTTCGCCAAGCACCGCGTCATCGGGGCGCAAATCGGCCAGAACCTTGCGAATGGCGTCTTCGGCCCCGCGATCCGCGATGGTCACCGGATCGAACCCGCCTTGCAGCTTGTTCTCGGCCCTTATATCCGACCGGAAATGGGACAGGGTGACATTGCGCGCCGCATCGGCAGCCGCATGCGCAGCCGCAAGCAGGTCCGACACCAGCGAAGAAGGATAATTCGTCATAGTTTGAGCCCGAAAACGCCAGCCACCCCTTAGCGGGTAATGACTGGCCCTTCAGGCGTCAAGGAAGTTCACGCTTTCATGCGACGTCCGACAGCACACGTGCCAGTTCGAACAGACGGCGGCGCTGGTTTTCCGGAATTGAATAGTAAGAGCGGACCAGTTCAAGGGCCTCTTTGTCTGCCAGGATATCGCCGGGAACCGACGTGGCGGGGTCGGCTTCGGCTTCTACATCAGCGCCCAGACCTTCGAAAAAGAACGCAACAGGCACGTTCAGCGCTTCGGCGATATCCCAAAGTCTGGACGCCGAGACGCGATTCATGCCGGTTTCGTATTTTTGGATCTGCTGAAACTTGATCCCGACACGTTCTGCCAGTTGTTGCTGTGTCATGCCAACCATCCAGCGACGGTGCCGAATGCGTTTGCCTACATGAACGTCTACGGGGTGCTTCATAACTTGTTGCTCCTGACTGTCGGCGACTGCCTGTAACCTATGCGTGTATCAAACACATCCCGCTCTCGCGCCAGACTCTCAACCTGTCTTTTTCGACAGGGTCGGCGAAAATGCGCATAAGTAACTGTAAAGTTGGGCTAAATCTGCTCTGGCTACATTAAGAAACCATTTCCGGATTGAACCAATGTCCCACAAATCATAAAGTTGTTCCTGTGACGTAACGTTAATTTCGCAAATTGCAAACTCTCGCCACGGTTTAGTACCCGGTTTTGCGAAACGCCGTTTCGCCTACGCTCGCCTTTCCCTCGTCGCCTCCATATGATTATTGACGATTCTGAAGGGAGAAAAACGTGAAAGCATTCCAAGTATCATCCTACGATATCGCGCCGGCTTTGGTTGACGTCGACACGCCCGAACCGGGCAAAGACGAGGTGCTGCTCAAGACCGCGGCCTGTGGGTTGAATTTCGCGGACTTTCTGCTCGCCAAGGGCCAGTATCAGGAAAAGCCGCCCCTGCCCTTCACCCTGGGGTCCGAAGCGGCCGGCACCATTCAGGCCGTGGGCGACGGTGTCACGTCGCTGAAACCGGGCGATCGCGTGGCCACCATGGGTGGATCGGGCGGCCTGGCGCAGTACGGCGTGTTCGCGGCCGATACCTGTTTCAAGATACCAGACGCCATGTCGTTCGAAGACGCGGCCGCCTTTCAGATTGCCTATGGTACCAGCCACGTGGCCCTGGACTACAAGGCCAACCTGCAACCGGGTGAAAACCTGCTGGTGCTGGGCGCGGCCGGGGGGGTCGGTCTGACGGCCATCGAAATCGGCAAGCTGATGGGCGCAAATGTCATCGCCTGCGCGCGCGGCCAAGACAAGCTTGAGGTTTGCCGCAAAATGGGCGCCGATCACCTGATCGACAGCGAAACCGACGATATCCGCGCCGCGGTAAAGGCCGCGGGCGGCGCCGACGTGGTTTACGACGCTGTTGGCGGCGACCAGTTCAAGGCGGCGTTTCGCGCCGTGAACCCCGAGGCGCGCATCCTGGTGATCGGGTTCGCATCCGGCGACATCCCGCAAATCCCCGCCAACCACCTTTTGGTCAAGAACGTTTCGGTCATCGGCCACTACTGGGGCGGATACCGGGTGTTCAAACCGTCAGTCATCACAGATTCGATGGAAAAGCTGTTTGACTGGTACAGCGCCGGCAAATTGCACCCGCACATCAGCTTTACCTTTCCACTGTCCGATACAGCGCAGGCGCTGGACACCCTGCGCACCCGCAAATCGACCGGCAAGGTCGTGGTGACAATCGACTGAGCCGAATGGCCCGGCCGCCCCGGCAGCCGGGCCCGCCTATCCTGCGACAGCGTGCAGGTTTTGCTTGGTGGGAACACTATAGGCCGCGCGCAATAACTCGGCGACGTCGTCGATGTAATGCGCCTGCCCCTTTTCATTGGCATAAAGAATGACCTGGCTGCTGGGCAGATCGGGCAGCGCCCCGCCATGCTGAATCGGCTCGGCATCCTTGGGATAGGTCCCTTCCAGCTGCGCATAAACCGCCAGATCAGCCTGCACCATCGCTTCGATCGTGCGGCTTTGTTCGCTGTTCGTCGCCATTTCCCACGCGACCCCGTGCTCGTCCAGCGCGCGCTGGACACGCGGACGGAACGCGCATCCCTTTTCGAACGCCAGCCGCAATGGCCGTTGCCGCCACGCCGACCCACCGCGCGCGCCCAGCCAGACCAGCGGCATCGTCGCCATCACCTGCCCCCCGCGGTCGGGTTCTTCTTCGGTTGTCAGGATGACGTCTACCTGGCCGCGGTTGAATTGCTCTTTCAGCTTGGACGTGAAGGACGAATAGAGGTTCACCTTGACCCGTGGATAGCGCGCATTGAACTGCTGCAACACCCTGGGAATAATCGGATAAATGATATCGTGCGGCACGCCGAGATGTATTTCCCCCTCGTATTCCTGCGAGGTCAGGCGGGCATAGGCTTCATCGTTCAACTCAAGCATCCGGCGCGCATAGGATACCAACTGTTCGCCTTCGCTTGTCAACGCCACCCCGCGCCCTGAGCGATCCAAAAGACCGGCCCCCAGCGATTGTTCAAGGCGCTTCAACTGCATCGAAACGGCCGATTGCGTCAGATTCAAAAGCCCTGCCGCACGCGTGACACCGCCAGAATCGGCGACCGCAACAAAGCTGCGCAGCGCTGTCAGATCCAGATTTCGCATTCCATCACCATTCTTGATGTTAAACTAAACAAACATTCGTTTTCCTAATTGATCATAGTCGGGCAAATACATCAATAGAGCTGATGCAAACCGACAAACACATCAGTATTTGGAAAGGATTAGGTCATGTCGATGATTCACAATACGCAGATTTTCGGACGCAGCGCGCCCGTCCGTGGCAAGCGCCTGGGCGTGTTGAAATGGGTCGGCGCCGCCTTTACCGCCCAGCGTAGCCGGATCGACCTGCGAAACCTGGACGAGCACATGTTGGACGACATCGGAATCACCCGCGATCAGGCCAACATTGAAGCCGACCGCCCGATCTGGAATGTCCCTGCGCACTGGCTGCGTTGAAAGATAACACCCAGATACCACGCAGATTTCACGCCGATATCACACAGCCGCGTGAAACAGTCTGTTTGAGCGCCGGAAACCCTTGAAAAACGGGCCGATCCTGCCGATATTCAAAGGCGAGAGCGGCCCGTAATCGTGGCCGCCCCTGTTATTTTGACTGCTAGGAGGCTTTCAATGGCTCAAAATCAATCGATCCGAGCGGCGACTGCGGCAACGGGTGCCCGCTCTGCCCAGATCGACGCGGGTCTACGCGCCCACATGAACAAGGTTTACGGCCTGATGTCGGTCGGCGTCTTGCTGACCGCATTGGTGGCTTGGGGTGTCGGATCGAACGATGCGCTGTTGTCGCTGTTCCGTGATCCGGTTACGCTGCGCCCCAACATCCTTGGCTGGATCGCGATGTTCCTGCCGCTGGGTATGGTGTTTGCATTCGGGGCTGTTCTGGCCCGCGCGTCAGCCGCCACGGCGCAAACCTTCTTCTACGTCTATGCAGCCGCCGTTGGCCTGTCGATCAGCTATATCTTTGCCGCATTCACCGGCATTTCGATCGCGCAGACCTTCTTTGCGACGGCAGCTGCGTTCGCGGCCCTGTCGCTGTGGGGCTACACCACCAAGAAGGATATTTCCGGGTGGGGGTCGTTCCTGATCATGGGTGTGGTTGGTCTGATCGTCGCGTCGATCATCAACATCTTCCTGCAGTCCCCGGCGCTCTACTTTGCCGTGTCTGCACTGGGTGTGCTGATCTTTGCCGGGCTGACCGCGTATGACACGCAACGGATCAAGAACGATTATCTGGCCCACGCCCAAGCGATGGACGATGAGTGGCTGGCGAAGTCGGCAATCATGGGGGCGCTGAACCTCTATCTGGACTTCATCAACCTGTTCATGTTCCTGCTCAGCTTCATGGGCAACCGCGAATAATCGTCCAAGAACCTTCGCGAAACGAAAAGGCCGGTCTGATGACCGGCCTTTTTCATTTTGAAAATTGACGTAACGGCAGGTTGCCAGACCACCGTCCGCTCACGCATAATGGTCGTACATTTGAGTGACCGAATTTCAAGTTTTCCATTTTGTTGGAGCCATAGTTAAAATGTTGGAGAGTTCGGCATGTCCGAAGTGACGGCGGACGTAGGCCCGAAAAACGCAATTGTGCGTGGCGCATTTGCGGCGCTGATGAAACAGGGTCTTCCGACCCTATCCTACGACAGTATCGCACGCGAAGCGGGGCTGTCGCGCCAATTGGTGCGCTACCATTTCAAGGACCCGGAAACGCTGATGTTGTCAGTGTGCGATTTCCTGTCGATGGTGTATCGCGAAGCATTACTCCGTTCGGTGTCGCAGAAAACCCAGATCGATCGGCTGACGGTCTTTCTGGATTTTTACTTTGATCTGCTGGATGAAGAACCCAAACCACGCGACGATCAGGTCTATGATGCGTTGATGTCGCTGGCCGCCAATTCCAATCGCATTCGCAAAAATCTGCGCCACCATTACACCATGATGGGGGAAGTCATATCGCATGAACTGCAGATGTCGCATCCCAACCTGACCCTGCCTGCCGCCCGCGAGCTGTCTTACCTGATCGTCAGCCTGATGTACGGCCATTGGAAAATGGTGGCGTCGCTGGGACTGAACCAGACGCACAAACGGGCGGCGCGCGCGGCGATTGATCGATTGATTCGGTCCTATATCGACGAAGAGTCGACGAAACTGGCCCCCGGAGAGGCCTGGAGCTGATCCGCCCTGCCCGGTTTCATTTTGCAGGATGAAAAATCTTTCTCGCCTTTTTGGCGACAAGACCGCCCGGCTTGCCAAAAAAACCTGCCCCTGCACGGGCGCGATCGGCCACTTCTTGCGCACTGGCGCTCTTGATCCCCTTGCGGGGTGAAAAAGCTGCGCGTGCGCGCTTGCCGTTGCGGCAATTATGGTTAACGTTTGCGTGCCGTTTCGTGGGGGAACGTGTTGGTGATCACTACGCGCGTTGGACGCAGCACCAATGTTGACCTTCATGAGACCGTTGAATTCAGGGCAGCGACATACGCTGGCTGTTGTGGTTTGTGGGCTGGCGAATGTGTTATCACCCCGATTGTCCGTTACCCTGAATTGAGCCGGCCCCGTGTTACAGCCACGGGGCCCGCTCACTACCCCGCCTTTTTCATTTCGCCCGCCAACGGCAACTGCATGTGCACTGCGGGAAAACTGACGCCCGGGCAAAGGAATACGTCGATATCGGCGACCCGCCGAAACCCGAGCGCCGCATAAAGCTGTTCGCCCGTCAGCGTGGATTGGCAGTTCAGGATGCGCGCGCCCTGGCGCCCGGCTTCATTGATACAGTGGCTCAGCAGCTGCCGCCCGATGCCGCTGCGCTGGTGATCGTGATGGGTCACGACGTGCCGGCTATGGGCCATGTGCCGCGGGCCGACCGCACCATGGGGGCCGATCCAGCTCCAGCCGCCAGCGCCCACCAGATCATCGCCCAGGAACGCCAGATAATACGTGCCCGTGGCCAACAGACGCGGGTTCGCCCGGCTGATGATCGGCAGAATATCCTGCAGGGTCTTTGTGTCGTAATCGGCCCGCAAGAGCGCCGGATATGCGCGTGAGAACAAACTGTCCACAACATCGAAATCCGACGGTCTGGCGGGCCGGATACAAAGTTCGGGTGGATGGGGCTCTTGTCTCATGGTCTTTCCTCACTGTCCTGATGGGGGTGTTTTCCCCGCGCGGACTTTCAGGAAAGAAAAAACCGCGCGAGAGTGTTACTCTTGCGCGGTTCGCTGTCTGGTCTGTCGGAAGGCTTACTTGATCTTGCCTTCTTTGTACTCGACGTGCTTACGCGCAACCGGGTCGTACTTACGTACGACCATTTTTTCGGTCATCGTGCGGGCGTTTTTCTTGGTCACGTAAAAGTGGCCCGTGTCTGCGGTCGAGTTCAGACGGATCTTGATTGTCGTCGGCTTCGCCATGGTTCTAACTCCGGTCGTAACGTACAACGGGTCAGTCGGGCCGCCCGTGGAATCCTTGAAGCCCGCTTTTTAAGGGTTTGACGCGGCCTGTCAACTGCCCCCGGGCAGTATTTCGGTCGCCAGCGCATATTCCGTCAATTCCGCCGCCGTCAGAATATAGATTTCGTCCGGCGGCGTGGCCAGAGAATGGCTCATCAGGCGCAGATCGATCCCCATGTCATCCAGAAAGTCCAGAACCCGGCCCTGCCCGCGCTGGATGTCCTCGACGGCGACAAATGCTGGCAGCAGCGTGTTTTCGCCGTAGAAATGCTGGTGCACACCGATGGCCCCATCGCGGTGCGCGCGCCGCACGGTTCCGGCGGCGAACATGTAAGGGCACGCCGACAGACAGATATCACCCGCCGTAACTTCGGTCTGAACGCTTGCGTCGCGCAGGATTCGCCCGATCGCCAGCGCGTCGCTGACCGACCCGCCGGGCGAATTCAGGAACACCCGGTTCGGCAGATCGCGCTCCGCGCGCCAGTCTTCAAACCGCGCGGCATCACCGGATTCGATCTGGCCGGTGATGGTCAGGGCTTGGCCCCCTTCGGCTGGAATCACATCGAACGCCAGGCGCGATGGCATGTTCGCGGGGGCCTGATACGGGCGATTGGGGGGTGCAGGGCGGTCTGGCCAGCCGGCCGGGCTATAGCGCCGGGTCTGATCGCCAGGGCTGGTGGGCTGGGTCAGGGGCGGCGCGTCGGGTGTGCCGGTGAACAGCGTCGGCAGGCGCTGCCAGACATTGCCGGTGAACAGCAGCACGCCGATTGCCACCTGCAACCACAGCACGCCCATGATGGCGCTGCGCGCGCTCAGGGTCATGCGTCATCCTCGCGCGCCTCGCGGCGGGTGGCCGACAAGTCATGCTCGACCTCGCGCATGGCGTGGATCGCGCCGCGCAATTCGGCCAGGGTCAGCGTGTTTTCGACCGGCACAGGCGCCCGGCCCGACCGGATCGCCCCCTGCACCACCATCAGGATGAACACCAGAACCGCTGGCAAAAGGTCGATGCTGATCGCACCGGCCCAACTGGGCACGAAGTTCCCGGCGTATTTGATCACGGCATCAGCGGCCGAGATCGGCGTATAGCTGACCTCTGGCGGCGGGGTCAGGGCCATCACCTCTTGCGCGGCTGTGGCCAGGGTTTCGGCCCGTTGGCCCAGCACCTGCAACACGCTTTCGATGGTGCTGGCCTGGGCCGCCTGGGTGTCACCGTTGCGCCCGTCCAGTTCCGGCAGCACGACCGACTGCGCCAGATCATTGGCCGCCCGGTCGACCAGCGGCGCCACGGACAATTGCCGCAGCGTCGTGATCAGTCCGGCCAGCCGCACCGCTTCTTCACTGAAGGGGACGGATCGGGCCTCGACCGGGCCCTGTTCGACCGTCAGCGCGCGCATGCGGCGCAGGATTTCATTGCCTTCCGCAAAGGCCTGATCCACCAACGGGCCTTGCGCCGCGATCTGCACCTCGAGCGCTTCCAGTTCATCCGCCTTTTGGGTCAGCACCCGGAACACGGCCCCGCGCCCGGCAAACCCGGACAGCCCGCCGGTGGATTCCTGTTCGCTGAGGTCGCGAAACGATTGCCGCGTGCGCGCCACATCCAGTTCCAGGCCCTGTGCGGTGACCGCAATGGAATGGGCGCGTTCCAGCGAGGCCTGGTAATCCTGCACCGTGCGCGCCAGATGCTGTTCAACCGCAGCGGCCCCGGCCAAAGCCGCCGCGTTCAGCCAGGACGACATGGCAACGATCGCCAGGCATCCAAGCCCCATCGACAGGAACAACCCGACCCGCGCCGCCGCCGTGCGCACCGCGGGCAGCAGGCGCATCAGGTACGACCAGAACACGAAAATCCCCACCGATACCGCGATGGAATAGGCCAGTGCCGCAAAGAAGCTGAACGCGCCGGTCTGATCCAGCAGCGATGATACCCCCAGATAGGTGTAGATCCCCGACGCGACGGCCAGCACCCCAAGCGCGGCCGACGTGAACGTGTCCAGCCACCGCAGATGGCCTTCCAATTCGGCCGCATAGCGCAGACCATGCGCGTCTTGCGGTGATATCCGCGCGGTGTCTTCGCCCATCACGCCGCCCCCTCAAGTTGAACAAAATCCGGGGACTATCCGACGGATCGCACCGTCTGTCCAATCACAGCTTTGCCAGATTACAAGAAGGGCTTGCCCATTTGATCGTGGATTTCCCTGACCTTGGGCGCCTCCAGCCCAAGGGCCGACGCCAGCGTGGCCAGGTACTGACGTTCCTGATCGGTATCGACCGAAATCGGGATCAGGGCGGCCGAGTAGACCTGCGCCTTGGTCTGTTCGGTGGCGGAATTGGCCAGCGCCACCGGGTCCAGCGGCGCGTCCAGTTCAGCCTGCACAAACGCCATTTCCTCTTCGCTGGCGTCCGACAGGTGGTCGAGGATCTTGGTCCGCTCATCCGCGTCGATTTCACCATCGGCCTTGGCGGCCTGAATCATCGCGCGGATCATCAGCTTGGCGTTTTCTTCGGCAATGGCCCCGGCCGGCGTGGCCGCCGCCATCGCGCCCACCATATCGCCAATCCCCGAGGCCCCGGCCTTGGCAGCGCCGCTCATGGCGTTGAGCAGCGCGCCCATGCCCGCTTCAGATGCTTCGGTTGCGCCAAGGGCGGTCGATCCCATCTGGCCCATCATCGCGCGCATGGTTTCGCGCCCGCCCGGAATACCCATCTTTTCGGCAAATTCGCCGATCTGATCGCCGATACCGCCCGGCTCGCCGGCATTGCGCATCGCGTCCTTGACCGCGTCCGCGCCGCCGGCCTTGCGCACCTTGTCCACGCCGCGCGCCGCGGCAAATCCGACTGCCAGCGTCGCCAATGTTCTCACAAAACTCATGTCAAACCCCCTGATGGAAAATCGCTGACCCCATACTGCGCCATATGCGACAAAACGCAAACACAGTTCGGCGGATACGCGCGGATGGCCTGTAAGCCGGATTCTGTCCCGGGGTTGCCCCCGTGGATGACCATTCATCTGCACACGCCGTTACCGACGCATGTCAAGCTGCCAACCCGGATCCTCGGGGCCAAGGCGGCCCTGCGGCGGTATCGGCGTGCCGACCTGCCCGCGCGGGATCCCTATTTGGCATTGCTCCCGGTGGGGCTTGCCGTGCCGCTTGCGTTGCCGCTCGCGCGGTGCGCTCTTACCGCACCGTTTCACCCTTACCCCGCATGCGGGGCGGTTTGTTCTCTGTGGCGCTGTCCCTGGGGTTGCCCCCGCCGGGCGTTACCCGGCACCGTTGCCTTGTGGAGTCCGGACTTTCCTCGGGGGCAAGCCCCCGCGGCCATCCAGCCATCCGCGCAAGCGGTGAGGTAAGCGCTTCGCGCGCGCGGGTCAATGCGCCTGGCGCACTCTAGGCCAGCAGCGCGGCAACAAGCTGGCGGTCCACGTCGTCCGCAGGCCCCGTGCCGCCAGGGCGAAATCGCAGCCGAAAGGCGGCCAGCCGCGTATCAGGGTCCACATCCGCGGTGTACCCTGCACGCTTCAACGCCGCGTCCATATCTTCACCCGTATCTTTGACCGCACTGCCACCGGCAGGCCAGACCGCCAGCCCCCGCCGTGCAAGCCGCTGCCAATCGAACCGCGCGCCCGGGTCAGCCTTGCGGCCCGGCGCCACGTCGGAATGGCCGATCACGCCGCGCGGCGTGATGTCCCAGCGGTCCATGATGTGCGGCAACAGCCATTCCAGGGCCGCAAACTGCGCTTCGGCGAAAGGGTGGTCGCCGCGATTGGCCAGTTCGATCCCGATGCTGGCCGAATTCACGTCCGTGACGTCGCCCCATGCGCCCGCGCCCGCATGCCACGCACGATGGCGCTCATCGACAAGCTGGGTGATGCGCCCCTGCGGACAGATGACGTAATGGGCCGACACTTCGGCGTGCGGATCACACAGGCGCGCGATCGCGTCTTCGGCCGTTTGCATGGCCGTGTAATGCAGAACGATCAGGCTGGGGGTCGCGCCGCCGCGCCGGTCGCCGAAATTGGGCGACGGGTGCTGTTCAACGTTGAACGGCAAGGCGGAACGGCCGCGGATCCCACGAACAGGCAAACCCGTCGCCATCGGGGTCCAGCCCCATCGGATCGCGCTTGGGGCCGCCGCGCGACAGGAACGCTTCTTGTGCCAGATCGGGCGAGGCGTATTTGTTGCACCCACGCTCGTAGCGGGTTTGCGCTGCGATGATCGACCGCGAATAGATCGGCTGGCCGACATTGTTCGTGGTCGACAAAGCGAATTCCACCAGCGTGGCCCCGTCGCGGATATTGCCACGGCTGGGCAGCGCGCCCGGTTCGATCACCTTGTACGCCTCGCGCTGCGCCTGAATACGCGCGGCGTTTTCTTCGATCGATTCGCGCGAGGTTACCGCGTCAAAGTTGTTTTCATCCGAGATACCGGCATTGTTCTGCTTGATCTCTACTTGGGGCGTGGCAGTCTGGGGCGTGGCGGTGGTGGCCAAACCGGTCATCGCGTCATTGGCCACGGCCTGCGCGTCCGAAATCGGTGCGCCCTGCGCATCGGCGCCCCCCGCAAGCTCGGCCTCGCGCGCGGCGCGTTCACCGTCATATCCCACATAGTCATGGAACCCCACGCCGCCGGCATCATTGGGCACTGGTGCCTCGCAGGCGGCCAAGGCCAAGGCAGACAGAACAATCAGTCCAGCACGCATCGCGCACCCCTTCCAGGAACAACTTTTCCCGTAATTACCACCATTTGGACGGCTTGGAAACAAAACCGGCCGCGGTCTCAAGAGAATGTGCAATGTTCAGCAGATCGCCTTCTTCCCACGGGCGGCCGATCAGTTGCAGGCCCAGCGGCAAGCCATTGGCATCCAACCCGGCAGGCACGCTGATCCCCGGCAGACCGGCCAGGTTCACGGTGACGGTAAACACGTCGTTCAGGTACATCTGCACCGGATCGGCATCGCCCATTTCGCCCAGACCGAAGGCGGCGGACGGGGTGGCGGGGGTCAGGATCGCATCGACGCCCTGTTCGAACGCCTCTTCGAAGTCGCGCTTGATCAGCGTGCGCACCTTGCGGGCACGGTTGTAATAGGCGTCATAGAACCCGGCCGACAACACATAGGTGCCGACCATGACACGGCGCTGCACTTCGTGACCAAAGCCCTCGGCGCGGGTTTTTTCGTACATCTCGGTCACGCCTTCGCCCGCCGCCAGCTTGGCACGCTGGCCATAGCGCACCCCGTCATAGCGCGCCAGGTTGGACGACGCTTCGGCCGGGGCGATCACGTAATAGGCGGGCAGCGCGTATTTCGTATGCGGCAGGCTGATGTCGATGATCGTGGCGCCAGCGTCCTTCAGCATTGCCGTGCCGTCGGCCCAGAGCTTTTCGATTTCGCCCGGCATGCCGTCCATCCGGTATTCGCGGGGAATGCCGATGACCTTGCCCTTGATGTCGCCGGTCAGCATGGCCTCGAAATTCGGGACGGGCAGATCGGCACTGGTGCTGTCCTTGGGATCATGGCCACACATGGCTTCCAGCATGATCGCCGCGTCACGCACCGATTTCGTCATGGGCCCCGCTTGATCCAGGCTTGAGGCAAAGGCCACAACGCCCCAACGCGAACAGCGCCCATAGGTCGGCTTGATGCCCGTGATCCCGGTGAAGGCTGCCGGCTGGCGGATCGATCCGCCGGTGTCGGTGCCCGTCGCGGCAAGACACAGATCGGCGGCCACCGCAGCGGCCGATCCACCCGAAGATCCACCCGGCGTCAGTTGCCGGTCGTCGACCTTCCACGGGTTGACCGCGTTGCCATATGTGCTGGTTTCGTTGGACGACCCCATGGCGAATTCGTCCATGTTCAGCTTGCCCAGCATGACCGACCCGGCGTCGAACAGTTTGGTCGTGATGGTGCTTTCGTACTGGGGTTTGAACCCTTTCAGAATGGCGCTGGCGGCCTGGCTGGGCACGCCTTTTGTGCAGAACAGATCCTTGATCCCCAGCGGAATCCCGCACATGGCCGGCGCATCGCCTGCCTTGATCCGCGCATCGGCGGCCTTGGCCTGATCGCGGGCGATGTCGGGGGTGCCATGGACGAATGCGTTCAGCGCGCCAGCGTCTTCGATCGCGCTCAGGCAGGCGTCGGTCAGCTCGGTGCTGGTCAGATCGCCGCGGGCCAGGGCATCGCGGGCCTCGGCGATGGTCAGTGTGTTCAGTTCGCTCATTATTCCACCACCTTTGGCACGGCGAAAAACCCTTCGCGGGCGTCGGGCGCATTGGCCAGGATCTTGTCCTGCATGTCGCCATCGGTCACCTCGTCGACCCGGCGCTTGAGACGCTGGGGCGTGACGGATGTCATGGGCTCGACCTGGTCCACATTCACTTCGTTCAGCTGTTCGATAAACCCGAGGATCGTGTTGAATTCGTCGGCCAGCGCGGGCAGCTGGTCGTCTTCCACGCGGATGCGGGCCAGCTTGGCCACGCGGCGGGCGGTTTCGATGTCGATGGACATGTCGGGGCTCCGTTCGTCTTGTCGCCCCCGCGTTTATAGCGCCGCGCGCGCGCCTTCAAGCATGTGCCTGCGATAGGTCTGGATAAACCAGCCCAGCATGATCCCGTTGATCGTGTGCCACAGGAAATGGGTGCCGTGCGGCCACGCCCCGCACAGCGGCAGATCAATCGTGCGAAAGATGAGCGACACCACCATCATGCCCAGCCCGACCGCCAACGCCCCCGCCGTTGCCGGGTAGCGCGTGCCCACCCAAATGATCAGCCCCAGAAGGAACGTGGGGATCGGCAGATAGCCCGCCGTACCGCCAATGTGGGGCACCGCCGCAAACAACGGGCCGGAAAGTACGGTAAAGCCAATGAACGCCACCACGATCAGCAGCGCCTTGACCACGCTCAGCCCCATGAAGTCGCGCCCGATCGCAAACGCATAGACCAGCACAAAGGCCGCGATGGGCAGCACATCGGCCAGCATGGCCCACCCGGTTGCAAAGGTGTGAAAGGCAAAAGACCCGAAAGCCAGCACGAACAGGATCCAGCTGAGCGTACGCGCCATGCCCCGGCCTGCGCCCATGTCGCGCGTCAAGCGCAGCAGGATCAGCGCGGCGATCAGAAAAGACAGGTTGGTGATGGCGTTCAGCGGCTCGGACCAGAATGTGAAATCTGTCCGCTCGCAGTAGTCGTCATATTGCTGCATCAGGTCCATGCGGCAGCCCTTGTGGTTCTGGCCAAGGGTGACGCGCCGCGCGCGCTCTGGCAAGCGCTACCTGCGCGTTGCGAAAAACCCCCTGAGCAGCGCTTCGGCTTCGGCTGCGCCGATCCCGTCGTAAATTTCGGGGCGGTGATGGCTCTGGGGATGGCTCAGCACCCGCGGCCCATGCGCCACCCCGCCGGATTTCGGATCGCTTGCCCCATAATACAGCCGCGCGATACGGGCCTGGCTGATGGCGCTGGCGCACATCGGGCAGGGTTCCAGCGTCACATAGAGATCATGCCCCACCAGCCGTTCACTTCCCGCAGCGGCGCAGGCCGCGCGCAGCGCAAGGATTTCGGCGTGGGCGGTTGGATCGCACAGCTCGCGCACGCGGTTGCCGGCGCGCGCCACGACGGTGCCGTCCGGGGCCACGATGACCGCGCCCACCGGCACCTCGCCGCGGGCCTGGGCTGCGCGCGCTTGCGCCAACGCGTCCGCCATATGGGATGTAAAAACCATGCGCCCTTTTGCCCTGACGGGTCGCGAATTGGCAAGCGGCGCGGTCTGGCCGCTTTTCATAGCTGCGCAGGCAGGCTATGGCGGGGCATGACCAAGACCCCTCCCCCCGGCGACCGGATCGCCAAAGTCATCGCGCGCGCCGGGCTTGCCTCGCGCCGCGAAGCCGAAGCCATGATTGCCGCGGGCCGCGTTGCCGTGAATGGCAAGGTGATCGACAGCCCCGCGCTGAATGTGACCGACAGCGACAAGGTGGTTGTCGATGGCAAGCCGCTTCAGGCCCCCGATGCGCCGCGCCTGTGGCTCTATCACAAACCTTCGGGCCTTGTGACCTCGGCGCGCGACGAAAAGGGCCGCGCGACAGTGTTCGACAACCTGCCTGATGAGCTGCCCCGCGTCATGAGCGTCGGGCGGCTCGATCTGAATTCCGAAGGGCTCTTGCTGCTGACCAACGATGGCGGGCTGAAACGGCGCCTGGAATTGCCCAGCACCGGTTGGCTGCGCAAATACCGTGTGCGCGTGAACGGCGCGCCCACCGACACCACATTCGCCCCCCTGCGCGAGGGGCTGGTCATCGACGGCGAACGGTTCCAGCCGATGGACGTCGCGCTGGACCGTCAGCAGGGCGCGAACGCCTGGATCACGATCGGCCTGCGCGAAGGGCGCAACCGCGAGATTCGGCGCGCGATGGACGCGGTGGGCCTGAAGGTGAACCGCCTGATCCGCGTCAGCTATGGGCCGTTTCGCCTGAACCAGCTGAAACCCGGCGAGGTCGAAGAAATCAAACCCCGCGTGTTGCGCGACCAACTGGGGATCGAGGACGCAACCAAAGGCCACGCCGCGCCCAAACCCAAGCCCGCCCGCCGGCGCAAGCCGCGCCCCAAGCGCTAGGGCTTTACGCAAAGGCGGTATTTCCTCAACCGCATCACTGCCCTATGTCTTGATGCACATGGTATCATAACGGAGCTAGGGGTATGGCCGACCTACTGACCTTTGAGAACTTCACCAATCTGGTGATGTTGATTTTCCTGCAAGCCGTGCTGGGCTTCGACAACCTTCTTTACATCTCGATTGAAAGCCAACGGGCACCCGTGGCCCAGCAACGCGCGGTGCGGTTCTGGGGCATCATCATCGCCGTGGCGCTGCGGGTTGTGTTGCTGTTCATCGTGGTCAGCCTGATCGACCGCCTGTCCGAACCGCTGTTCACACTGGCCTGGGACGGTATTCTGACCGGCGCGGTCAACTTTGCCACACTGATCTACCTGATCGGCGGGGTGTTCATCATTCATACGGCCGTCAAGGAAATCGGCCACATGCTGTCGGTCGAACACCTAGAGGCGGACGTGGCCAACAAGGATGGCAAATCGGCTGCCAGTGTGATCGCCCTGATCGTCATGATGAACCTGATCTTCTCGTTCGATTCGATCCTGTCGGCCATCGCCATCACCGACGTCTTCGTCATTCTGGCGATTGCCATCGTCGCGTCGGGCATCGCCATGCTGGTTCTGGCCGACACGGTCACCGTCTTTTTGCAGAAAAACCGCATGTTCGAAGTTCTGGGCCTGTTCATTCTGTTGATCGTCGGCGTGGTTCTGCTGGGCGAATCCGGGCAGGCTGCCGCCCATGCCATGCATGATCCCACCTTGGCCTTGCACGTCTTTGGGCACGAAATCGTGCCGATGTCCAAATCGACCTTCTATTTCTCGGTTGTCGTGCTGGTCGCGGTCGAAGTGATCCAGTCCGGCTACAGCCGCAAACTGGCGGCCGAACGGGCGGCCCGAAACCACTGACCTTTTTCCACCCCCGGCCGGCCCCTATGTTACAAGGGTCAGGCCGGGCAAAAGGATGTGGATGACATGACGGGTATGGGGTTCAAACAGGCGGCGTATCTGATCCTGGTTGCGCTGATCTTTTATGCCGCGCTCAGCGCGGGGGGTGGATAATGGCCCAGCGATATGGCGGACAACATAGCCCCGAACGGCCACTGGACAGCCCCCCCCAGCCGCGCCCCTTTGACGGCAAGACCCCGACGCGCATCGCCACCAAATCCAACCTGCTGTTTCTTGCCCCCCTGCCCCTGGCGCTGCGGGCGTTCTGGGCCGACCCCCTGGTGATGGTGCAATATCTGGGCGCGTTCGCTCTGTTGGAACTGGCCGCGTGGCTGACGCGCGAAGGGCTGCGCGCCGAAGAAGCCTATGATGCGCGCACCGTGGCCCGGCGCCCCGCGATCCCGCGCAAGCTGCTTGCCAGCGCCCTGATTGCCGCGGGCCTTGGGCTGACCGGGCTGGCCGGTCACGGCCCGCTGCAAGCCCTGGTCTTTGCCCTGCTGGGCGGCGGGCTACACCTGGCCGCTTTCGGCCCGGACCCGTTGAAAAACAAGGGCATGGACGGCATAGATGATTTTCAGCAAGACCGGGTCGCGCGTGTGGTGGATCAGGCCGAAGATTACCTGGCCGCGATGCAGGGCGCGATCAAGACCACTGGCGATCGTGCGCTGATCGACAGGGTCGCGCGGCTGGCGTCGGCCGCCAAGGCCATGTGCCGGCGCGTGGAAGAAGACCCGCGCGACCTGAGCGCGGCGCGCAAATACCTTGGCGTCTACCTACTGGGCGCGCGCGATGCGACGCGGCGCTATGCCAGCCTGCACACCCGTCACGCCGATGCCAGCGCCCGCGCGGATTACCTGGCCTTGCTGGACGATCTGGAATCCGAATTTTCGGCCCGAACCGAAGCCCTGATGCTTGAGGAACGCAGCAACCTGGATATTGAAATATCGGTCTTGCGCGATCGCCTGGCCCGTGAAGGAATACGCATAGAATGAGAGGCTTTCATGTCTGAACAAATCAAGTCCAAGGCGGTTGCCATCGCGCAGGAAGTTGCGGACCTGGCGGCCGTTACCTTGCCCGAACCAACCCAGGACATCACGCCGCTGGCCGGCGCACCCGAACCCCAGGCCGCTGCGATTCGCGCGCGCATGGCGGAAATCGACATGTCCGACAGTGGCTCGATCATCGGGTTCGGCGCGCGCGCGCAGGGCGAATTGCAGCAGATCAGCCAAGCGATGCTGGCGGATGTGCGCAACAAGGATATCGGCCCGGCGGGGGACAGCCTGCGCCAGATCGTGACCACGATCCGCGGGTTTTCGGCCTCGGAACTGGATGCGCGGCGCAAGCGCAGCTGGTGGGAAAAGCTGACCGGACAGGCCGCGCCGCTGGCCAAGTTCGTCGCGCGCTATGAAACCGTTCAGGGCCAGATCGACAAGGTGACGGACACGCTGCTGGGGCATGAACACACCCTTCTGAAAGACATTAAGTCCCTCGATCAACTCTATGAAAAGACGCTGGAATTCTATCACGAACTGGCGCTCTATATTGCGGCGGGGCAGGAAAAACTGGCCGAATTGGACAACGATCTGATCCCCGCCCTTGCGCGCGAAGTCGAAGCCACGCCCCAGGGCGACGGGGTGCTCAGCGCGCAAGAACTGCGCGATTTGCGATCCGCGCGCGATGACCTGGAACGCCGGGTGCATGACCTGAAATTGACGCGGCAGGTCACCATGCAGTCACTGCCATCGATCCGCCTGGTGCAGGAAAACGACAAGGCGCTGGTCACCAAGATCAACTCGACCCTGGTCAACACCGTGCCGCTTTGGGAAACCCAACTGGCCCAATCCCTGACGATCCAGCGCAGCGCAGACGCGGCCGGCGCCGTGCGCGAGGCGAATGATCTGACCAACGAATTGCTGACCGCAAACGCCAAGAACCTGCGCGACGCAAACGCCGCCGTGCGCACCGAAATCGAACGCGGCGCCTTTGATATCGCTGCCGTGCGGCAAGCCAACGAAGAGCTGATCGGCACGATCGAAGAAAGCCTGGCCATCGCCGATCAGGGCAAGGAAACCCGCCGCGCCGCCGAAGCTGAACTGGTCAAGCTTGAGGCCGACCTGCGCGATGCGCTGTCCGCGGCGCGCAGCCCCCAATCCAACACGGCCGGGTGAATGGGGCGCGGGTGGATACCGGCGGCGGGCCTGGCCGCTGTGCTTGCCCTTGCCGCGTGTGACCCGGTCACCTCGCCGGTGCCCGGCGCGCGCCCGCCGGCCCCCGCGCCCCAGGCGCCCGCCACGCAATCTGCCCAAAGCAAGGCGCTCGAATCCTATTTCGCCCGCGTTCAGCAAAGCCTTGTGACGCAAGGGCTACTGCGAACCGACGGTGGCGGGCCGGACGTTCCGTTCAACGCCCGCATGCTGACCGCCAATTTCGAACAGATCGCGCTGTTCGAAGAATACACGATCATTGGCGGGCGGCTTGTGGCCCAGCCCACGCCCAGCCGCCTGCACCGCTGGAAAGGCCCCGTCCGGTTCGAACTGGAATTCGGCGCCACGGTTGCGCAGGCCAAGCAACGCGCCGACCGCGCCGAGGTTGCCCGCTTTGCCCAGCGTCTGGCCAAGGCAACCCGCCACCCGGTGACCACGGTGCCCGACAACGGCAATTTCCATGTCTTCATCGTGAACGAAGATGAACGCCGCGCCCTTGGACCGCGCCTGCGCCAGCTGTTGCCCGGCATCGGCCCGGCCGCGCTGGACAGTGCCCTGAACATGGGCCGCGCCACCTATTGCGCGGTCTTTGCGGTCGATCCGCGCGACGATGGAAACTATACCCGCGCGGTCGCCATCATCCGCGCCGAACACCCGGATCTTCTCCGCAAAAGCTGCATTCACGAAGAACTGGCCCAGGGCCTGGGCCTTGCCAACGACAGCCCCGCAGCGCGCCCGTCGATCTTTAACGATGACGAAGAATTCGCGCTGCTGACCTACCACGACGAATTGCTATTGCGCATTTTGTACGATTCGCGCCTGCGCGCCGGCATGACCGCCAGCGAAGCGCGCCCCATTGTCAGAACCATCGCCGAGGAGCTTCTCGGCGCGGACAGTTGAAAGGACCCGATATGGGCATTTTGGATTTCCTGAGCGGCGAATTCATCGACGTCATCGAATGGACCGACGCCACCCGCGATACCATGGTCTGGCGCTTCGAACGCCACGGGCACGCGATCAAGTACGGTGCCAAACTGACCGTCCGCGAAGGCCAATCGGCGGTGTTCATCCACGAAGGCGTGCTTGCCGATGTGTTCACGCCGGGGCTCTATATGCTCGAAACCAACAACATGCCGGTGCTGACCACGCTGAACCACTGGGACCACGGGTTCAAATCGCCGTTCAAGTCCGAAATTTACTTCGTCAACACCACCCGCTTCACCGACCTCAAGTGGGGAACGAAAAACCCGATCATCTGCCGCGATCCCGAATTCGGCCCGGTGCGCCTGCGCGCCTTCGGCACCTATGCGGTGCGGGTCAGCGATCCGGGCAAATTCCTTGTTGAAATCGTCGGCACCGACGGCGAATTCACCCTGGACGAGATCGGCTATCAGGTGCGCAACATCATCGTGCAGGCCTTCAGCCAGATCGTCGCCTCGGCCGGCATGCCGGTGCTGGACATGGCGGCGAACACCGGCGCCCTGGGCAAATTGGTGGCCGGAAAAATTTCGGAAATCATTGCCGAATACGGGTTGGAAATTCCGGAATTCTACATTGAAAACATATCCTTGCCAGAAGCTGTTGAAGCAGTGCTGGACAAGCGCACGTCGATGGGCATCGTGGGCGATCTGGACACCTACATGCAATATTCCGCCGCCGAAGCCATGGGCAAGGACGCCAGCACGATGGGCGCAACAATGGGCGCAGGACTGGGCGCCGGGCTCGGCATGGGCATGGCGGGCCAGATGGGGCCATGGGGGACGATTCCGGGCGCGCGTTCGGGCGCGGCGCCGGCCGCAGTGCCCCCACCCCCGCCGCCGGTTGAAAAGGTCTGGCACATCGCCGAAAACGGCGAAACCCGCGGCCCCTACAGCCGCGCCACCATGGGCCAGATGGCCGGACAGGGCGAATTGACCCGCGCCAGCCTGGTCTGGTCGGCGGGCCAGGACGGCTGGAAACCGGCGGGCGAAATCACCGAACTGGCCACGCTGTTCACCATATTGCCCCCACCGCCGCCCGCCGTCTGAGACACCGGCAGGACGAAAGGGCAGCCATGGCCGATCCGGACACAGAACTGGGGAAAACACCCAGCGACAGACACATTTTTGCTTGCGTCAACTGCGGCGCGGACATGCGCTTTGCCCCCGGCCAGGACAAGGTGGTGTGCGATCACTGCGGCCACAGCGAACCGGTTGCGCCAGGTCCGCGGGCACCGGCCATCCGCGAACTTGACCTGCAAGACGGTCTGCGCGCGGCCCTGTCCGATCAGGACATGGAAGACACCCGCGTCCTGCACTGCCCCAATTGCGGGGCGCAGTTCGACCTGCCCCCGCACACCCATGCCGCCGAATGCCCGTTCTGCGCCACGCCCGTCGTCACCGACACCGGCGCGCACCGACAGATCAAGCCCCGCGCCGTCCTGCCGTTTCAACTGGACGAAGAGGTTGCCCGCCGCGCGATGACCGACTGGCTGGGCCAGCTGTGGTTCGCCCCCAACGGGCTGATGAATTACGCCCGCAAGGGCCGACGGATGCAAGGGGTCTACGTGCCCTACTGGACCTTCGATGCCGATACCCGATCGCGCTATTCTGGCGAACGGGGCGACGACTATTACACCACCCGCACCGCCATGCGCGATGGCCAGCGCGTGCAGGTCCGCGAACGCCACACCCGTTGGCGCCCGGCGCGCGGACAGGTCGCGCGGTTCTTTGACGATGTGCTGGTGCTGGCCTCGCGCGCGTTGCCCAAGCGCTTTACCGATGCGCTGGCCCCCTGGGATCTGGCCGATCTGGAACCCTATCGCCCCGAATTTCTGGCCGGGTTCACCGCCGAGGCCTATACCGTCGACATTGACGACGGCTTTGACGAAGCGCGCGCCCACATGGACCGGATCATCGCCCGCGACGTGCGCTTCAACATCGGCGGCGACCATCAGCGCATTCATTCGATCGACACGCACCTGTCCGACGTGACCTTTAAACACGTTCTGCTGCCTGTCTGGTTGGCGGCCTATAAATACCGCGGCAAGACCTATCGTTTCGTGGTGAACGGGCAAACCGGACGGGTGCGCGGCGAACGGCCATGGTCAGCGGTCAAGATCGCCATCGCCGTTCTGCTGGTTGCGACCATCGCGGCCATCGCGGGCTACTTTTACGCACTGGAACAGGGGGCGGTGTAATGCGCCCCCTGTCCTTCCCCCCGACATCGCGAAATCTGCGATACTTCCCACCGAAGGGCACGGGCCACTGTCTCTGACGAAACCGCCTCCCGCAGCGTACCGTGCTGACTAATTTTGCCAAGATCCCGGCACATGCGTATTGTTGCATGTCGGCGCGAATTGCGCATTGATCAGGCGCAACTTGCACGGCCGACCGGGGACAGGTATCACCCTGCTGGACGCAACATGATAGCGATAACATCCTTCGAGAGGGCCCAATGATCCTGAATTGTGGCGAAGCACTGATCGATATGCTGGCGCGGGTGACCGGCGCCGGCGAAAATGCCTTTGCGCCCTACGCGGGCGGCGCGGTCTTCAACACTGCCATCGCGCTCGGGCGGCTCGGGGCGCCGACGGGGTTCTTTTCGGGCCTGTCGACGGATCTGTTCGGGGATACGCTGGTACAGGTGCTTGAACAATCGATGGTGGACACGTCCTTGTGCCTGCGCGCGGACCGGCCCTGCACGCTGGCCTTTGTGCATCTGGAAAACGGCCAGGCGCGCTACATGTTCTACGATGAAAACACCGCCGGGCGCATGATCACGCCAGATGATCTGCCCGCCATTCCCGACGCCGTGGAAGCGATGTTTTTCGGGGGCATATCGCTGATCCAGGACCCCTGCGCCAGCGCCTACGAGGCACTGATAACACGCGAATCCGCGGCCCGCGTCACCATGATCGATCCGAACATTCGCCCCGGTTTCATTGCCAACGAAGCGGCCTATCGCGCCCGGATCGACCGGATGATGGCGCAGGCCGACATCGTCAAACTGTCGGACGAAGACCTGATGTGGCTGGAAGGCGATGGCGACATCGCAGCCAAGGCACAAGGGTTGCTGGCCAAGGGGCCGCGGGTGGTTTGCATCACCGAAGGGGCCGAAGGCGCGCGCGGATTCAGCCGCCGTGGCGAAGTTGCCGTGCCGGCCAAAAAGGTCGCCGTCGTCGATACGGTTGGCGCGGGCGACACCTTTAATGCGGGCGTGCTGGCGGCGTTGAAGCAGGCCGGGGCGCTGACGAAATCGGCCATCACCGACCTGCCCGAAGACACGCTGCACGCGGCCCTGTCGCTGGGCGTGCAAACCGCCGCCATCACCGTCAGTCGCGCCGGGGCCAACCCACCCTGGGCACACGAATTGTGAGGGCGCTGATCCAGCGCGTATCCGAAGCCGCCGTGCGCGTCGACGGGGCGGTTGTCGGGCAATGCGGGCCGGGGCTGTTGGTGCTGGTGTGCGCGATGCAGGGCGACACGCCGGCCTTGGCCGACAAGCTGGCCGCCAAGGTGGCCAAGCTGCGCATTTTTCGCGACGATGCGGGGCGCATGAACCGGTCGGTGCGCGATGTGGGGGCCAGTGCGCTGGTGATCAGCCAGTTCACCCTTGCCGCCGACACGCGCACGGGCAACCGGCCGGGGTTTTCACACGCCGCCGCGCCCGATGATGCGCGCGCGCTCTATGAACGGTTTGCCGAACAGCTCGGCGCGCTGGTTCCGGTGCAAACCGGCCAGTTTGGCGCAGACATGAAGGTCAGCTTGATCAACGACGGGCCGGTCACGATCTGGCTGGACACGGACGACTGGGCCTGACGCGCCGCCTTATTGCCCAAACCCGGCGCGCAGGCACCCACCAGGTCCGCGAAGGAACGCGCATCGGTTAAAACGCAAATCGTGCCCCTCAGGTGCAGCGCTGTCTGGGCAACGCCCCGGAACATGCGGCCAAGGCCCTGATCGCGGTCTGGCCCAGATGACCGGCCAAGCCTGAACGCGCCCGCGTCCTTGGGGTCAATCCGACTGCGTTGCCAAATAAGCGATGACAGCTTTGATATCGTCGTCCTTCTTGAGCCCCGCAAAGGACATTTTGGTGCCCTTCATGTGCTTGCGCGGATTGGCCAGAAACGCCGCCAGTGCCTCATGATCCCAGACCTGGCCCGCTTCGCCCGCGGCGGCCATGGGCTTGGAATAGCGGAACCCGTCGGCGGCCGCGACGGGCGCATTGACCATGTTGTTCAGCGCCGGGCCGACCTTGTTTTTCGCGCCCGCGCCCACCTGGTGGCAGGCTTTGCACTTGCGAAACACCTTTTCCCCGGCCGCGACCAGCTCGGGATCGACGGCTGGCGCGGCGCCAGCGACCTGAGGTTCGGGTTCGCCGGCGGGTTCGGGGGTGGCCAATGCGTCGCTGGACTCTTGCAGTTTGGCGGTGGCTTCTGCGGCGGCGGTTTCTTCTGGCGTCACATCCAGAACCGCCGCGCGCATGGTGATTTCCACGCTGTCCTTGCAGTTTTCATAGCAGGGATCGGGGTTCCAGAAATCGGCCTCGGCGGTTTCGCGGTCATCCACGATGAACCCATCGGCGTTCGGCAATTCGAACGATGCCAGGTTTTCGTTCGACAGCACGAAATCCTCATCCACCAGGTCGTTGGAATAAAGGATATAGGCCACGATACCGTAGACGTCGTCGGGGCTGAGCGATTGTGCGTTCCCGAACGGCATCGAGCGGTTCACATAATCCCACGCGGTCGACAGGTGCGGCCAATAGCTGCCTACGGTTTTCATCGGGTCCTTGTCGGCCAGCGTGCCCATGCCGCCCGCCAGCTTCGGCCAGTTGTCGCGCCCTTCGGCGAAATCGCCGTGGCAGGACGCACAATGTTCGACAAACACCATTTCGCCGTCCAGCACATTGCCTGCGCCCACCGGCAGACCGGTGCCATCGGGGGCGACGTCCAGATCCCAGGCGGCGATTTCGTCCGGGGTTGCTTCACGGCCCAGGCCGAACGGCCCTGCCAGCGCGGGCGCGGCCATGGCGATCAGCGCCGCTGCGCTCAACCCTTTAGGAAATTTCAACATTCTCAGCCTCTCCGGTTTCCTTGACCCACCAGGTCTGAATGCCATTGTTGTGATAGATTGAATTTTCGCCGCGCGCGGCGCGCAACTGCGCCTTGGTCGGCTGGACATAGCCAGTGTCGTCGTGGGCGCGCGATTGCAGCAACATCTCGGACCCGTCCCAATCGATGTCCAGGTAGAAACGGGTCAGCGCCATGGCGTCGCCCGGCTTGGCCAGACGCGCCTTTTGCCAGGTTTTGCCGCCGTCCAGCGACACGTCAACGCCGGTGATCGCGCCGCGGCCCGACCACGCCAGCCCGGTGATCACCAGCGGCCCCGTGCCATGGGCAATCGGCGACTGCGGGCTGGGGCTGGTCACGATCGACTTGGCGTCCATGACCCAGGTCCACTTGCGGCTGGTGCCGTCATCCAGCGTATCGGTGTATTTGCTGGTTTCCTCGCGGCTTTCGACGGGCTGGTCCATGACCTCGATGCGGCGCAGCCACTTGATCCACATGTTGCCTTCCCAGCCCGGCACGACCAGCCGGACGGGATAGCCGTGCTCTTTGCGCAGCGCCTCGCCGTTGGCCTTGAAGGCAACCAGCACATCGTCCAGCGCCTTGGCCATCGGGATGGACCGCCCGTTCGACGACGCGTCGGCCCCTTCGACATAGACCCACTTGTCCGACAACGCGCCCGCTGCGTCCAGACCGGCCTCCTCCAGCAGGGTGCGCAGCGGGATGCCGGAATATTCCATGTTGTGGATCATGCCATGGGTGAACTGCGCGCCGTTCAGCTGCGCGCCGGCCCATTCCATGCCGGTATTGGCCGCGCATTCGCAGAAATAGACGTGATTTTCGCGCGGAAACCGTTCGAGATCCGCATAGGTAAACACCAGAGGTTTGTCGACCAAGCCGTTGATCATCAACCGATAATCCTGTTTGCGCAACTCGATCGCGCCCGAATGGTGACGTTCAAACGCGCAGCCTTGCGGCGTGATCGTGCCATCCAGCGCGTGGATCGGCGTAAAGTTGATCGAGCTGATCGGATCCGCCGTCAGCCACGGCACGTTGCGCCGGATCACATCGCTTTCGTATTCGATCGGCAGGCCATAGGGCGTGGCATCGACGCCCTCGCCCAGCCCGGCGGCCCAATCCTGAACCTCGGTGATCAGCGGGTCGCCCTGGGCGCGCGCCTGGCCGGCCAACCCGGCCCCTGCGCCAAGGGCGGCCGTGGACACCAGGAACTGGCGGCGCGACGATTTGGGTGTCTTGTTGTCAGACATGCTCAAGCTCCTCTGTTAGCCCCGGACCACGTCGACCGCGCGGTTCGGCGTGACGGATACCGTGCCCTTGCGGCGGATGTAGTTTTCGACCACGTCCCAGATCGGCGGCCCTTCGGTGCCTTCGTTCACCGACGCCCAGCCAGCCACGACATAGTTTTTCGACGGGTCGATCTTTTCGCCCGTTTTCAGCAGGGTCATTTCGCTGATGCGGCGCCCTTGCGGCTTGGTGATATCGATCCGGAACCCCATGCCGCCGACACGCACCATGTCGCCGCCCTGCTGGTAATAGGGGTCGGGGTTGAACAGGTTGTCGGCCACGTCCTCAAGGATCACGTGGATGAATTCGCCCGACATTTCCGTGCGGTACGCGTTGGGATAGGTCATCGAGGTGACGTTCCAGATATCCTCGCGGGTGATGTCCTGGCCGGGCAACACGCTGGGCCCCCACCGCACGCCCGGAGACATCGAAATGTCCGCCTCGCGCTCGTCCAGCAGCGCCTCGCAGATCAGATCGTCCCAGGTGCCGTTGAAATTGCCGCGCCGGTACAGCAGGCTGTCGGTCTTGCCGATCACCTCGCTCATGGCGGCCTGATGCGGGGCGCGCTGGTCGTCGATCACCTTGGCCACGTCGGCGTCCGGGGTGATCACGTCGGAAAAGATCGGGATCAGCTTGTGGCGAAACCCCATCATGCGCCCGTCGCGCACATCCAGATCGACGCGGCTGACGAACTTGCCGTTCGACCCGCTGGCCACGATGATCGTGTCGCCGACCAGCACAGGTTCGGGCAGCGCATCATGGGTGTGGCCCGACAGGATCACGTCGATACCCTGCACGCGGCTGGCCATCTTTTTGTCGACGTCAAAGCCGTTGTGCGACAGCAGCACGACCAGTTCGGCGCCCGCGGCGCGCACCTCGTCCACGACCTCTTGCATCCGTTCGTCGCGGATGCCGAAGCTGTATTCGGGGAACATCCAGCCCGGGTTGGCGATGGGCATATAGGGAAAGGCCTGCCCGATGACGGCAATCTTGGTCCCGCTGCGTTCGAACATCTTGTAGGGGGCGAAATCTTCGGCCGGTTCGTCCCATTCGGCGTCGAAGATATTGGCCCCAAGCGCGGCAAAGGGCAGCCCCGACACCAGTTCGCGCACCCGGTCGCTGCCCAGCGTGAATTCCCAGTGGAAGGTCATCGCATCGGGCTTGAGCGCGTTCATCACGTTGACCATATCCTGGCCTTGCGTGTGATAGCAGGTGTAGGATCCGTGCCACGTATCGCCGCCGTCCAGCAGCAGCGCGTCGGGGCGCTCGGCCCGGATCGAATTGATCACGGTGGCCACGCGGTCCAGCCCGCCAACGCGGCCATAGCCCTGTGCCAGCGCTGTAAAATCGTTATAGGTCAAGGCGTAATGCGATGGCGATCCATCGGCGATCCCGTAGAGCTTGCGGAAATCGGCGCCGGTGACATGGGGCACCTGCCCGCGGTTTTCGCCCACGCCAAGGTTGACTTCGGGTTCGCGGAAATAGATCGGTTTCAGCTGCGCATGGATGTCGGTGACATGGATCAGCGTGACATTGCCGAAACTGTCGAAATCAAGCAGTTGGTCCTGTGTCAGCGCCTGTTGCGCGGCCAGCTGGCCCCAGCGCCCATAGGACGACGCGCCCAGCATCGCCGTTGCGGCCATCGACACCTGCAGAAAATCGCGGCGAGAGATCATGAAGCGTCCACCCTAAACATTCAGATGATTGCATAATGTATGCAGAAAGAAACGCCGCCCCCCTGCCAGGAAGGCGGCGCGATGATCAGTTGCGTACGGACGGGCCTTCGACCGACAGGCCATTCCCGCGGGACGCCACATAAAGTTCGAGCGCGATGAATTCATCCGAACCGGGGTTGAAGGTTTCGGCCCGGGTGTCGCGAATGCAGCCCTTGAACCGGCTGTGCACGCCGTTCAGCTTGGCGTTCTTCAGGCGATAGGCAGGAAAGCCGTTGATCTGGCCCTGGCTCAGGTGGTCGGCCCGGATCATGTTGCCGTAGTTGTCCTCGTGGCAGTTCGCGCAGGACAGCTCCAGCTGGCCATAGCGGGTATAGTAGATTTCCTTGCCCTTTTCCCAGGTGCTCTGGGCCGGGCCGTCTATCGCCACGTTCACCGGCTTGCCGCGCGCGACCGAGGCAAGCAGCGCTTCGAATTCCAGCATGGTGACGCTGTCATATTTCTGCGCCTCGGCCCCCATCCGGTTCGTCAGGCAATCGTTGATCTGCATCTGCGCGGTGCGCACTTCGCCGGCGGCCTCGTTCCACTTGGGATAGGTCGGCTTGACGTTGCTCAGCGCAGCCGGGCTTTCATGGCAGGACGCACAGGATTTGCCTTCGCTGCCCATCACGGCGGCGAACTTGTCCTGGCCCGCCTCGGCCCCCAGCATGCCGGGGTTGTCGAAATCGTCCATCTGCATGGCCTGCGTTTCGACCGAGCGGAACACCCAGCCCGAATAGATCGTGTCCAGGCTTTCGGACAGGTGGGCCGGCGCGTCGGTGCGCACGGTGATGTCCAGATCGCCGTTGATCACCAGATCGGCGTCTTCGTCGGCAAAAGCGGGCGGCACCACGGCCACCGCCCCTGCCATTGCCAGCGTCGCTGCACGTGTCAGCATCTTTTTCATTTGCGTTTCCTCCCTGTGAACACGCTGGCTCAGCCGATCGCGATCGGTTTGGCTTCCTCGTAGACCGACCCGTCATCGTCGTACCAGGTGAACTTGAATTCGCCGGCCTCGGGGACCAGCGCGTCAAATTCGAAATACGGGTTGGTCGAGATCGCCGGCTCAAGCGTCACGTCGATCACGGACTGGCCGTTGAAGTCGCAGGTAAAGCGATTGATGATCGAACGCGGGATGGGGTTGCCTTCCTTGTCCTTGCGCTGGCCCGATTCCATCGGGTGCGAAATCAGCGTCTTGATGGTGATCGTATCACCAGCAGCGGCTGTTTTGGGGACGCGGACGCGGGGTTTGACGTTATCTGCCATTTCTTCGTTCTCCTAACTCAGCCGCCGCAGCCGCCGATGGTCACTTTGACGTTGCTGGAGGCCCTGGCAAAGCTGCCGTCGGCCATTTTCGCGATCGCCAGAACGTCTTGCGTGCCGGCAAGGCGGATCCGGGTCGACGCAGACTGGCTGCCCGCCAGCGGGCCGAAGTGGAAGGTCGCGATGCCCGGCGTCGGGTTGCCCGTCGCCAGAACAAGGATCGCTTCGGCGCCCGGCGCATCGACGCTGATTGGCACGGTGTTGCCGTTTTCTGCAATTTCGGGGGCGGTCAGCGTGATGCCGCCCGTGCCCGGTTCGGCGCCGCCGGTAAAGCCGGACACCATGTCTTCCACGGTGCCCGCGGCGTTGGCGCCCGCAGGGACCAGCCCCATGGCGACCGCGGCTGCGGTCAGGGCCATCAAATCACGTCGGTTCAGTTTCATTTGGGTCTCCTTTCAGGTGATGGCCGGTCGGATGATGGCCGGGCCGTCATTCCTTGAGCGTCTTGAGGTAAGCCACCACGTCTTCGATCTGCTGGGCGCTCAGTAGCGGCGGCAGGTCGGCCGGTGCGGCCTTGCCGGTGTAGCCGTCGCCCGGGCGGATATAGCCCGACACCTTGTAAAACGCGGGCATCATGGTGCCGTCGAACATGGCCTTGGCATTGGCGACGATGCCGCGCAGCTCTGCTTCGCTCCAACGCTCGCCGGCCCCGTCCAGGGACGGCCCGACTTCGCCTTGAAAGGGAATGTCGCTCAGCGCCGAGATCTGATGGCAGGCCACACAGTTACCGATGGATTTCGATCCGATGACCTTGGCGCCGTTGGCCGGATCGCCCGCCGCCCCTGTCAGCGATACGTCGAGCGCGCCATAGTCATCATAGGAAACATCGGACGGGGCGATGGTTTGTGCATGTGCTGAGCCGGCCAATAGAACGGCTGCCAATGCGCTGGTCAGTGTTTTCAT
Organism: Aliiroseovarius sp. PTFE2010; assembly: GCF_049943335.1. Classification (NCBI taxonomy): domain Bacteria; kingdom Pseudomonadati; phylum Pseudomonadota; class Alphaproteobacteria; order Rhodobacterales; family Paracoccaceae; genus Aliiroseovarius; species Aliiroseovarius sp. PTFE2010. The sequence goes on along the minus strand of NZ_JBNFVY010000011.1, from coordinate 54,290 downwards.
GAAGTCCTCCCTTGCCCGGTTCCCAAACCCGGGCTTGTTCACCAGCGTATACCGAGCGGGCGCGTTTTCGCAACCAGTAATTCAGATAGCTGAATGCTTCGATATTTCTGCAGTGCGGCATGATGCCTCACCCGGAATTCGCCGCGTCACCGCCGTGGGGTCTGCAAGTCATGCGCCAGATAGTGCCCCGCAGGATGACCCACGCAGCCAACCACACAGGGCCAACAATACAGGGCTTACACCACAGGGCTTACACCACTGAATTCACCCCACGCGCCCACATGTCATTCGCCGTGCGGGCCAGTGGCCGGGTCAATTGTTCGCCGGCAGGTTGCGGGCATGAAACTTTTGGAACGGTTCGTCGCCTGCATAGCCTTCGTCCAGCACCCAGAGCAGCATGTTGCGCGTTGTGTATTTGCCAAATGCGCCCGGTATTTCGGCCACCTTGGCCTTTGACGCGGACATGTCCTGGGGCACCTGGGGCGGGAAAAACAGGATCGTTGGCGTGAACAGCGCGCCCCATTTGCGCACCATGTTCTTTTCGGACAGCGTTTCACCATCGAAGTCGGTGACCTCGATATCGCCGAACATGTTGATCTGCACCACGAAGAAATCGTCGTTCAGCAACTGGTCGATCTCGGGGTCGGGAAAGACCTCTTTGTGCATCTTGGCGCAATAGATGCAGCCGCGCTGCTCGATGATCACCATCAGCCGCTTGCCCTCGGAGTTGGCCTGATCCAGATCCTCGCGCAGGTCCTTGAACGTGTCGCGCATCCAGTCGGCCTTGTGCAGCCCATCGTCGCCCATCGGTGCCTGGGCCCACAGCGGCAGGGCCAGCATCAGGGCCGCCAGTACGGCCAATATCCGTGTCATTGCGATGTCCTTCCCTATTTTTCCGGGCCCTATTTTCCGGGGCCCATTTTCCGGTCCTGTTTTTCCCGGCCCTGTTGTGCCGACGGTGCCGGGCCCTATTGTATCGTGCCGATATCCGGTGCGACGGACAGCATCCATTCGGCGATATAGTTGACGGAATTGGTGCCGATCAGGATCGCAAAGATGATCAGCAACACGCCCATGATCTTTTCGATCAGCGGCAGATGTTTGCGGAACCCCTGCGCCCAACGCAGGAACGGGCCGATGAAAAAGGCGGCCAGAATGAACGGCAGCGTCATCCCCAGACCATAGGTGGCCAGCAGCGCCATGCCCTGCCCCACGCTCTCTTCGCCCGCCGCGGTAAACAGGATCGCCGCCAGAACCGGGCCCACGCAGGGCGTCCAGCCAAAGGCAAAGGCCATGCCGATCACGAAGGCGCCGATCACCGACAGGTTCGATGTCTGCCCCACTTCGGCGCGCATCTGCCGATAGAGCAAGCCGATGCGCAGCACGCCCAGGAAATGCAGCCCCATCAGCGCGATCACGATGGCCGCCGCCCAGCGCAGCACATGCATGTAATCGCGCACCAGCTGCCCGAACGCGGTCGCGGTCGCGCCCAGCGCGATGAAAATCACCAGAATACCGGCGGAAAAGGCGACCGCCTTGATCACGGCGGCGCGGCGGATCTGGCCGGTGTCGGCCTTGCCCGCCTGCAATTCGGCCATGCCCTGACCGGCCATATAGCTCAGGTAAAACGGCACGATCGGCAAGATACAGGGCGACAGGAATGACAGCAGACCCGCGATCGCTGCCCCCCAAAAAGACACATCAAACTCCAAGCTTTCCTCCCACAGCTTGAGTTATTCACATATCTAAAGTACGCTATATGAATGCAACTCGTCAATTGGCATTCCGATGTATGCAATTCGCTCATTCGTGGTCGCGGGCACCTTGGCCCTGTTGTCATCTGGCGCGCTGTTTTCATCTGCCGCGCTGGCCCAGACGGAACTGGTGATGATCGAACGCGACGGCTGCCCGTATTGCGCACGCTGGAACGAAGAAATCGGCCCGATCTATCCCAAGACCCCCGAAGGCGCGCGCGCCCCGCTGGTGCGCCACAACATCCGCGACGACCTGCCCGACGGCATGCACCTGGACCGCCGCGTGGTGTTCACCCCGACTTTCATCCTGCTGCAAGACGGCCACGAGGTGGATCGGCTCGAAGGCTATCCGGGCCAGGATTTCTTCTGGGGGTTGCTGGACCGAATGCTGACACGATTGGACAATTCGAACAAACCGGAGGAATAACATGCGCAAATCACTGGCAATCCTTGCCCTAATGGCACTTTGCACGCCCGCAACCGCACAGGACGACGGCGCGTTCGTCAGTTTCAACGTGCTCAAGCCCGAAATTGCCCTGCGCATGGCCACCGCCGCGATGGAGCATTGCCGCGCCCAGGGCTATCAGGTCGGCGTGACCGTGGTCGACCGGTTCGGCCTGCCGCAGGCATTCGTGCGCGACCGCTTTGCCGGGGCGCATGTCTATGAAACCTCGCGCCGCAAGGCCTGGACCGCCGTCAGCTTTCGCACCAATACCACCGACCTGGCGGCCACAACCATGGCGGGGCAAACCTCGTCCGCGATCCGGCACCTGTCCCAAGCCCTGCCGCTGGGCGGCGGGCTGATGGTCGAGGGCGATGCGCAAATGGTCGCCGGGATCGGTGTGTCGGGCGCGCCCGGCCCCGAACTGGACGACGAATGCGCACAGGTGGGCATTGATGCCGTGGCCGACGATATTGCGTTCTGACGCAAGAAACGGATGGAATTTACTGGCTGTTTCACATAACTAACGCCGGGGAAAGCAAGGGGCACAGACGAATGGGTCTTCCGAAATTCAGCATCGACATGTCGGATGCCGACATGGACAAGATGGTCGCCAACGCGACCGAGGCCTGCAATTTCCTCAAGGCGATCAGCCATGAGGGACGCATGATGATCCTGTGCCACCTTGCGACCGGCGAAAAGACCGTGACCGAACTGGAAAAACTGCTGTCGACCCGGCAGGCTGCCGTCAGCCAGCAGCTGTCGCGCTTGCGTCTCGAAGGGCTGGTGTCGCCCCGGCGCGAAGGAAAAGTGATCTACTATTCCTTGACCGATGACCGATCCAACAAAATAATCAGCGTTGTGTACGACTTGTTCTGCAACGACTGACCGCCGCCACCGCGCCGCACTGGCGGGCCGGCCGCAACGGATGGGATCCACATGATTTTCGGGTTGAGCGAACCGCTGGCCGTGGCGCTGGTTGGCCTTGTCGGCGGTATCGGGCTGGGTCTTGCGGCGCGATTGGGGCGCTTTTGCACCCTGGGCGCGATCGAAGACGTGCTTTACGGCGGCTCGGGCGAGCGGCTGCGCATGTGGGGCGTGGCGATTGCCGTGGGTATCATTGCCACCCATGCGCTGATGGCCGCCGGTCTGGTGGTGCCGGCCGACACGGTTTACCTGTCCTTCACCGTTACGCCGTTGGCGGCGGTTCTGGGCGGGCTGGTGTTCGGCTACGGCATGGCTTTGGCGGGCAATTGCGGGTTTGGCGCGCTGGCGCGTTTGGGGGGCGGCGATCTGCGGTCTTTCGTGATCGTGCTGGTCATGGGCGTGGCATCGTTCGTGACGATCTCGGGGCCGCTGGCCCGGCTGCGCGTGACGCTCTTTCCCAACCTGCCCGCCGCAGACCTGCCGTCGATCCCGGCGGCGGTGTCGCAGCTGACCGGCCTGAACATGGCCATGGTGGGGCTGGGGATCGGCGTTGTGGCACTGGCGGCGCTGGTGCTGCGCGGCGCGCGCGCCAAAACGCTGGCCTGGGGCGCCCTTGTGGGGCTGTCCGTCGCGTCGGGCTGGGCGGGCACGCAATATGTGGCCGCCAACGGCTTTGAAACCCTGCCGGTCGTCTCGCACACGTTCTCGCGCCCGCTGGGCGAGGCGATGATCTGGCTCATGACCTCATCGGCGCGCCCGCTCAGCTTTGGCGTCGGCTCGGTCGCGGGGGTGCTGGCGGGGGCGTTCATCGGGTCGCTGTGGCTTGGACATTTCCGCTGGGAAGCCTGCGAAGACCCGCGCGAGCTGCGCCGCCAGATCACCGGCGCGGCGCTGATGGGCGTGGGCGCGGTGGTGGCCTTTGGCTGTACGGTCGGCCAGGGGATTTCGGCGTTTTCGCTGTTGGCTTTCTCGGCCCCGCTGGTCTTTGTGTCGATCTTCGCCGGCGCCGCCCTGGGGTTGCGCCAGCTGATCGGGGGCCTGGCCCTGCGCTGATCCGCCCAGCGCCCAAAAACACAGCACATCGCCCGCAAATTGGGCGCCCTCTGCGCCCGCGCGCGGCCCATGGCGCAGCGCAGGCGTTGGCCATGGACGCGCGACGCGCGCGCGCCTAAGGCACCAAAGACAGGGACCCGTGCCAGCCAATGCCAGACAAACTTTCCATCGTCATCGTCGAAAGCGACCGCGACCGCGCGCAGCTGATCATCGAATCCCTGCAAGGCGCGGGCGATTTCGACATTCATTGCATCGCCGAGGTCTCGGGCCTGGCCCGGCGCATTTCCGCACACAACCCCGACGTGGTGCTGGTCGATGTCGCCAGCCCCTCGCGCGATATGCTCGAAGAACTTACGCTGGCCTCATCGCCGATGGACCGGCCCGTGGCCATGTTCGTCGATCACAGCGACGACAGCCTGACCAAGGCGGCAATCGAAGCGGGCCTGTCGGCCTATGTGGTCGACGGGCTGCGCCCCGACCGGGTCAAGCCGATCATGGATGCCGCCATCACCCGGTTCCACATGTTCCAACGCATGCGCACCGAACTGGAAGCAACCAAGCGCGCGCTGGAAGAACGCAAGGTGATCGACCGCGCCAAGGGCCTGCTGATGAAAGCCAAGGGCATCGACGAAGACGCCGCCTATGCCCTGCTGCGCAAGACGGCGATGGATCAGGGCCGCAAGGTGGCCGAAGTGGCCGGCGCGCTGGTCACCGCGGCGGGGCTGCTGGCATGAGGCTGAGATCCCTGCGCGCCGGGTTCATCCCGCTGGTCGATGCCGCCCCGCTGGTCATCGCGCGCGAATTGCGCTTTGCCCAGCAAGAAGGGCTGGATCTGCAACTGATCAAGGCGCCCAGCTGGGCCACCTTGCGCGACATGCTGGTGTTCGGCCAGATCGACGCCGCCCACATGCTGGCCCCTGTACCGATCGCCATCGCGATGGGGCTGGGCGGCATGCCGGTACGACTGGAAGCGCTGATGGTCCTGTCGGTGGGGGGCAACGTGGTGGGCGTGTCGCGCACCCTGGCCGCCCGCATGCGCGAGGCCGGCCACCCCTTTGATTTTGCCGATGCCACCACTGCCGGGCAGGCGCTGATCACCGCAACCCAGGGCCGTCTGCGCATCGGCGTGCCCTTTCCCTTTTCGATGCACGCTGAGCTGCTCTATTACTGGCTCAACGCGCTTGGGCTGTCGGCCCCGCAGTCGCTGGACGTCAAGACGATCCCGCCGCAAATGATGGCCAGCGCCATGGCATCGGGCGATATCGACGCCTTTTGCGTGGGCGCGCCCTGGGGGTCGATTGCCGTCGAACAGGGCGTGGGCGAATTGCTGCTACCCACCAGCGCGATCTGGAAATTCGCCCCCGAAAAGGTACTGGCGGTGCGGCGCGACTGGGCGGGGGCCGAACCGGACACCGCCGGGGCGCTGATGCGCGCGGTCTGGCGCGCCGGGCGCTGGCTGAGCAATCCGGGCAACCATTCGACCGCGGCCGAGCTTTTGGCCCGCTCGGATTATGTCGATGTCAGCGCCGAAATCGTGGAACGCGCGCTCAGCGGCACCCTGACGATATCGCCCAAGGGGGATCTGCGCCACGCCCCCGCCTTTCTGGAATTCCACGCCGGCGCCGCCATGTTCCCCTGGCGCAGCCAGGCGGCCTGGATCGCCGCGCGTCTGGCCAGCCACACCGGGCTGGACCGCAGCGCCGCGATGGCCGACGCCGCGAACGTGTTCCGGCCCGATCTTTACCGCCTGCACCTGGGTCCGGCGGGGGCCGATCTGCCCGGCGCGTCGGAAAAGCTGGAAGGCGCGCTAAGCGAACGCACCCCCGTCGCATCCGCTTCGGGGCGGATGATTCTCGAACCGGATTCGTTCTTTGATGGCACGGTTTTTGACCTTGCATCGCGTGAGTGACCAAAAAATAGGCAAACACCCCTGTCCTAATTGCTGCATCTGCACAATAGCCATCTGATTCGCGCGCCGTCGCTTGACCCGCCAACACCCGGCAGGCACATTAAGGCATAGAAGACGGGACAAGGGCGTTCCGATTTTCCCATCATTCACCCAACGACATGGGTATTCCGGGCACAGCCGCCTGACCAACCACGAGGGCACTCGTCCGGTACGGTCACGCGGCTTTTTTTGTGTTTTTCCAGCGCTTTAGGCGCTCCGCCAAGGGACATCGATCATGAAGAATCTGACTGCTTTGCTTGCCGCTTCGACCATTATGGTTTCGGCTGCTGCCAACGCCGAAATGCTGGACGTCGAAAAGGACGAACTGAAATTCGGTTTTATCAAACTGACCGACATGGCCCCTTTGGCTGTCGCCTATGAAAACGGGTATTTCGAAGACGAAGGCCTGTTTGTCACCCTTGAGCCGCAGGCGAACTGGAAAGTTCTGCTGGATCGCGTGATCGATGGCCAGTTGGACGGCGCCCACATGCTGGCCGGCCAGCCGCTGGCCGCCACCATCGGCTTTGGCACCGAAGCGCATATCATCACGCCCTTTTCGATGGATCTGAACGGCAATGGCATCACCGTGTCGAACGAAGTTTGGGAACTGATGAAGCCGAACATCCCCCAGAACGCCGACGGCCTGCCCCAGCACCCGATTTCGGCGGCGGCGCTGAAGCCGGTGGTCGAACAATATTCAAACGAAGGCAAGCCGTTCAACATGGGCATGGTCTTTCCCGTGTCGACCCACAACTACGAATTGCGCTACTGGCTGGCCTCGGGTGGGATTCACCCCGGCTTCTACAGCCCCGAAGACGTGTCGGGCCAGATTTCCGCCCAAGCGCTGCTGTCCGTCACCCCGCCCCCGCAAATGCCCGCCACGCTAGAGGCCGGCACCATCTATGGCTACTGCGTGGGCGAGCCATGGAACCAGCAGGCTGTGATCAAGGGCATCGGCGTGCCGGTGATCACCGATTACGAAATTTGGAAGAACAACCCAGAAAAAGTCTTCGGGATCACCGCCCAATTCGCGCAGGACTACCCCAACACCACTCTGGCCCTGACCAAGGCGCTGATCCGCGCCGCCATGTGGCTGGATGAAAACGACAACGCCAACCGCCCCGAAGCCGTGGAAATCCTGTCGCGCCCCGAATACGTGGGCGCCGATTATGAGGTGATCGCGAATTCGATGACCGGCACGTTCGAATACGAAAAAGGCGACAAGCGCGCGGTGCCCGATTTCAACGTGTTTTTCCGCTACAACGCGACCCAGCCGTACTATTCGGATGCCATCTGGTACCTGACCCAGATGCGCCGCTGGGGCCAGATCGCCGAAGCCAAATCCGACACCTGGTACGACGAGGTCGCCAAGTCGGTCTACAAGAAAGACATCTACCTGGACGCCGCCCGCATGCTGGTCGACGAAGGCCTGGCCAACGAAGCTGACTTCGACTGGGCCAGCGATGGCTACAAGTCCCCCACCCCGGCCGAAGACATCATCGACGGTGTCCCCTACGACGGCAAGGCGCCCAACGCCTATCTGGACAGCCTGACCATCGGTCTCAAGGGCGAACAGAAAGTCGTCGGCAGCCAGGTCGAAGGCTGATGATCCCGGCGGGGCGCGCCCTGTTGCGCCCCGTCACGCAACGCACGCTCTGCCCGACACTTTGCCCGACGTTTTGCCAGACAGTTTGCCCGACAGGTTCGCGACAGCCCGCCGACGGGTCGCAGACACCAAGCAGACCGAAGGCAGCCCGACGCCAAACGCCCCAATCCGAGCCTTTTCAGAGGATTCAAGACATGACCACTGTCGATCCCGATTTCGCCAAAGATGCCGCCAAAGAGGCCCGCAAAGAGCGGATATTCTCGCGCATCAACAAGGCGGACAGCTATTTCCAAGTTCTGGGCATCGCCTGGCTGACCCCCATCCTCAAGGCGATTGCCGGGGATAATCCCAAAGCACAAGCCAAGGAAATCTGGCAGCTTCTGGGTGTGCCGGTTCTGGCCATCGTGGGCTTTCTTGCCATCTGGGGCGCGCTCGCCCCGCAGGTGCAAACGTCGCTTGGGGCCATCCCCGGTCCGGCGCAGGTCTGGAACGAGGCCGTGAACCTGCACCAGGACGCCGTGCGCAAGGGCGAAAAGGAAGACGCCTTTTATGATCGCCAGGACGATCGCAATGCCAAACTGATCGAGCAGGGCCAGGAAGATCGTGTAAAATTCCGTACTTACACCGGGGCACCGTCTTATTACGACCAGATCTGGACGTCGATCAAAACGGTGTTCTTCGGCTTCGCGCTGGCGTCGATCATCGCGGTGCCGCTGGGGATCGTGGCGGGTCTGTCCAAGACCGCCAACGCCGCCATCAACCCGCTGGTGCAGATCTTCAAACCCGTCTCGCCGCTGGCCTGGCTGCCGATCGTGACCATGATCGTGTCGGCCGTCTACACCACGTCTGACGGGCTGTTTGCCAAGTCGTTCCTGGTGTCAGCCATCACCGTGACGCTGTGTTCGCTGTGGCCGACCCTGATCAACACCGCGCTTGGTGTGGCCAGTATCGACAAAGACCTCATTTCGGTCTCCAAAGTGCTGAAACTGAACACTTTTACCAAAGTTACCAAGCTGGTCCTGCCTTCGGCTCTGCCACTGATCTTTACCGGTCTGCGCCTCAGCCTCGGGGTTGGCTGGATGGTTCTGATCGCCGCCGAAATGCTGGCGCAGAACCCCGGTCTGGGCAAATTCGTCTGGGATGAATTCCAGAACGGCTCGTCCAGTTCGCTGGCCAAGATCATGGTGGCCGTTTTCACCATCGGGATCATCGGCTTTTTCCTCGACCGCATCATGTTCGCGCTGCAGTCGCTCTTTACCTTCTCAAACAACCGGTGAGCGTCATGTCAGTCATTAAATTCGACAATGTTTCCAAAAGCTTCGGTCATGGCACTGACAAGGCCGACGTGCTGAAGGATATCAATCTCGAAGTTCAGGAAGGCGAATTCCTTGTCCTTCTGGGCTTTTCGGGGACCGGCAAGACCACGCTGATCAACCTGATGGCCGGGCTGGAAATGCCCACCAAGGGCAGCGTGACCTTCAAGGGAAAACCCATCGACGGCCCCGGCCCCGAACGCGGCGTGATCTTTCAAAACTATTCGCTGATGCCGTGGCTGTCCGTGGATGGAAACGTCCAGCTGGCCGTGGACACGATTTTCCCCAACATGTCCAAGCCGGATCGTCACGCCAAGGTCGACGAATACGTCAAGATGGTGGGCCTGAGCCACGCCAAGACGCGCAAACCGGCCGAGCTGTCGGGCGGCATGCGCCAGCGGGTGAACGTGGCCCGCGCCTTGGCGATGGACCCCGAAGTTCTGCTTTTGGATGAACCGCTTAGCGCGCTTGATGCCCTGACCCGTGCCAATCTGGCCGACGAGATCGAGGCCATTTGGGACGCCGCCAAAAAGACCTGCGTTCTGATCACCAACGATGTCGACGAAGCGATCCTGCTGGCCGACCGCATCATCCCGCTGAACCCCGACGGAACGCTGGGCAGCGCCGTCGAAGTGACCATCCCGCGCCCGCGCGACCGCACCGCGATGAACCATGACGAAACCTTCAAGCGCCTGCGCGCCGAAGTCACCGGCTATCTGATGGATGTCGGAATGGCGTCCAAGATCGAAGAAACCCGCATGTTGCCCGGCATCACCCCCATCCACGGGGTGCCCGCCGCCGTTGCCAAGGCCCAGGAAGGGCTGATCGAAGACAGATTCCTTGATTTCAGTCAGTTACACAAGATCTACCCAACCCCCAAAGGCCCGCTGACCGTGGTCGAAGACTTCGATCTGAAGGTGAACAAGGGCGAATTCATTTCCCTGATCGGCCATTCGGGCTGCGGCAAGTCAACCGTTCTGACGATGACCGCCGGGCTGAATGATATTTCGAAGGGCGCGATCAAACTGGATGGCCGCCATGTCGAAGGGGCTGACCCCGAACGCGCCGTGGTGTTCCAGTCGCCATCGCTCTTTCCGTGGCTGACGGCGCGGGAAAACTGCTCGATCGGGGTGGATCGGGTCTATCCCGGCGCCTCGCGACAGGAACGCCAGGACGTGGTGGAATACTATCTTGAACGCGTGGGCCTGGCCGATGCGATGGACAAATCCGCCAGCGACATGTCGAACGGCATGCGTCAGCGTGTCGGCATCGCGCGCGCCTTTGCCCTGTCCCCCAAGCTGCTGCTTCTGGATGAACCTTTCGGCATGCTCGACAGCCTGACCCGTTGGGAATTGCAAGAAGTGCTGATGGAGGTCTGGAGCCGGACCAAGGTCACCGCCGTTTGCGTGACGCACGACGTCGACGAGGCGATCCTGCTGGCCGACCGCGTGGTGATGATGACCAACGGACCGCAGGCCACGATCGGGCGCATCGTGGACGTTGATCTGCCCCGCCCGCGCACCCGAAAAGCGCTGCTCGAACATCCCGATTACTACAGCTACCGCGAACAGGTTCTGAGTTTCCTTGAGGAATACGAACATGGCGCCAAGCCCAAATCCAAGCCGCAAGGCAACGCCGGCAAGAAGGAGGCGGCGTGATGGCCGACACCAGTGTTGAAACCGCCGAACAGGTCCGCCCCTTCATTGAAGTGACCGAGGTCTGGGTGCCCGAAGGCGACAAATTGGTTTTGTCCAAAGGCACTTATGGCGATCTGAACGACTTTGCGTCGATTTCCGAACGCCAGAGTTTTGCCAAGGGCGAAGGTTTGCCCGGCAAGGCATGGGCCGAAGAAAAGCCGATCGTGCTGAAGAAATTCGATGGATCATATTTCAAACGCACCGAGGCGGCCAAGGCCGCAGGCCTGACCGCGGCCGTGGCTATTCCGGTATTTGCCGCAAGCACGCTCAAGGCGGTTCTTGTGACGCTGTGTTCGGACGACGATGAGCGGATCGGCGCAATCGAGGTTTGGGCGCCAAACGACAATATCCTGACCGTGGACGAAGGCTATTACGGCGCGGCCAAGCATTTCGAATGGGTGTCGCAACATACGCATTTCCCGCGCGGCCAAGGCCTGCCCGGGGGCGTCTGGGCCGCCAATACGCCGATGCTGTTTCGTGATCTGGGATCTGGTTATCGCTTTGTCCGCTCGGAAAGCGCGGGCCGCGCCGGGCTGACCAACGGGCTGGGCCTGCCGGTTCCGTCGCCCAGTGCGCCCACGATCCTGACCATGCTGTCCGCCCGGGGCACGCCGCTGGCCCGCCGGTTTGAAATCTGGGACGCGCGCGCCGCGAAGGTCGGGCAAAAGTCCGAAGCCGTGCTGATCGACGGGATCTGCGCGCGCGAAGGCTCGCTCTTCAACGACGAGGTCGAGCGCCGCATCAGCGCGTTCAAGGGGCCGGTCGGGCAGGTTCTGGGCACCGGGTTGCCCTTGGTCGAACAGAACAAACCCGGACTGGCCGGATACGACACGGTCGTTGTTCTACCCATCCATAGCGAACACGAACTGGCGCATATTGTCGCCTGGTATTGCTGAGAGGTTCAGGCATGAAAAAACTTGTTGTTATTGGCGCGGGGATGGCATCGGGACGGATGCTAGAGCATCTTTTTGATGCCGATCCCACCGCTTACGAAGTCACCCTTTTCAACGCCGAGCCGCGCGGGAACTACAACCGCCTGATGCTGTCGCCGGTGCTGTCGGGGGAAAAGTCCTACGAGGAAATCGTCACCCACGACGATGCCTGGTACGCCCAGCACAACGTCACCTGCCGCTTTGGCGAAAAGGTGGTGTCGATCGACCGCGCGGCCAAGGTGGTTCACGGCGAACAGGGCCCTGTTCCCTATGACAAACTTGTGGTGGCGACCGGTTCGAACCCGTTCATGATCCCCCTGCCCGGCCACGATCTTGAGGGCGTGATCCCCTACCGCGATCTTGAAGACACCAACCGCATGATCGATCTGGGCGCCAAACCAGACGCCAAGGCTGTCGTGATCGGCGGCGGCCTGCTGGGGCTGGAAGCCGCCGCGGGCCTGCGCCTGCGCGGCGTGGACGTCACGGTGGTGCACATCATGGGCCATTTGATGGAACGTCAGCTGGACGAAGCTGCGGGATACCTTCTGCGCAAGTCGCTGATGGACAAAGGGATCAACGTGCTTTGCCAAGCCAATTCCAAGGAAATTCTGGGCGCCGATGGCAAGGTGCGCGCCTTGGCGCTGGACGATGGCACCGAACTGCCCTGCGATCTGCTGGTGATGGCGGTGGGTATCCGCCCGAACATCGCCCTGGCGCAAGAGGCCGGTCTGGCCGTGGGCAAGGGCATCCACGTCGATGACCAGATGGTGACCTCGGACGAAGATATCCTGAGCCTTGGCGAATGCGTTGAGCACAATGGCGCGATATTCGGGCTGGTTGCCCCGCTCTACGATCAGGCCAAGGTGCTGGCCAAGACGCTGCTGGGCGAAGAGGCGTGCTTTGTGAACAAGGAAGTGTCCACCAAGCTGAAGGTAACCGGGTGCGATCTGTTCAGCGCCGGGGATTTCGCCGAGGGCGAAGACCGCGAAGACATCGTGTTCCGCGACCCCGCACGCGGCGTCTACAAACGCTTGATCCTACAGGGCAATCGTCTGATCGGGGCCGTGATGTACGGCGACACCGCCGACGGCGCCTGGTTCTATAGCCAGATCAAGGACGGTACCGATGTCGAAGACATGCGCGACACGCTGATCTTTGGCCCGGCCTTTCAGGGGGGCGCCTCCGCGGACCCTATGGCGGCCGTTGCAGCCTTACCGGATGACGCAGAGATCTGCGGCTGCAACGGCGTTTCCAAAGCTGATATCGTGGCCGCGATCAACACGGGCGCGTCCACACTTGATGCGATCAAGGCAACGACCAAGGCTTCGGGGTCCTGCGGGACCTGTAGCGGGCTGGTCGAACAGGTGCTGGGCGTCACGCTGGGCGACGATTTCGTCATTCCCGCCGCAGCGTCGGTCTGTAACTGCACCGACCTGACGCATGAAGACGTGCGGCTCTTGATCAAAAGCCGGGAACTGAAATCCCAGCCGGCCGTCTGGCAGGAACTGGGTTGGAAGACCCTGAACGGCTGTCACGTATGCCGCCCGGCCATCAACTTTTACCTGCTGGCCGACTGGCCGCTGGACTATCAGGACGATCTGCAATCGCGTTTCGTGAACGAACGCAACCACGCCAATATCCAGAAAGATGGCACCTATAGCGTCATGCCGCGCATGTGGGGCGGGATCACGTCGCCGGATGAACTGCGCGCCATTGCGGACGCGGCCGACAAGTACGACGTGCCGACCGTCAAGGTCACTGGCGGAATGCGTATCGACCTGCTTGGCGTCAAGAAAGAAGACCTGCCGGCGATCTGGTATGATCTGAACCAGGCCGGGATGGTGTCGGGCCACGCCTATTCCAAGGGGCTGCGCACGGTGAAAACCTGCGTTGGCACCGATCATTGCCGTTTTGGTACCCAGGACAGCACCGGGCTGGGCATCAAGCTGGAAAAGAAGCTGTGGGGATCGTGGACCCCGCACAAGGTCAAGCTGGGCGTCTCCGGCTGCCCGCGCAACTGCGCCGAAGCGACGTGCAAGGACGTGGGCATCATCTGCGTCGACAGCGGCTTTCAGGTCAGTGTCGCTGGCGCTGCGGGCATGGACGTGAAGGAAACCGAGCGCCTGCACGACGCCGCCACCGAAGAAGAAGCCATCGAATGGGTGACGGCCTTTGTTCAGCTCTATCGTGAAAATGCCAAGTATCTGGATCGCGCCTACAAATGGGTCGCAAAGGTGGGGCTGGATTGGGTCATCGCAACACTGTCGGACGACGCCGAACGCCAGGCGCTGAACGAACGCTTCGAAATCTCGCAATCGGTCTATCGCAAGGACCCATGGGCAGACCACGCCGAAAAGCGTGCCGACAAGTACCGCCCCCTTGCCGACCTTACACTGGAGGCTGCGGAATGAGCTGGATCGACATCGGATCGCTGGACGACATCCCCGTTCGGGGCGCGCGGATCGTGAAAACCAAGGTGGGCTGCGTGGCGGTTTTCCGCACCACCCCAGACGAAGTGTATGCCACATCCGATCGCTGCCCGCACAAGGGCGGGCCGCTGAGCGAAGGCATCGTGCACGGCACATCCGTGACCTGCCCGCTGCACAACTGGGTGTTTGACCTGGAAACAGGACAGGCGCAGGGCGCAGACGACGGGCAGATCGCCACCTATGCCACCCGGATCGAAAACGGGCGCGTGTTGCTGGACAGCGCGCTTCTTGCTGAAAAGGCCGCCTGATGGATGGCGCTGGCCAAAAGCTCCGCTCGACGCCCGCAACGGCGGGCACTGCCGTTAGCACGACCTGTGCCTATTGCGGGGTGGGATGCGGGGTGCTGGCCACACCGGACGGTGCGGGCGGCGTCGCGATCAAGGGGGACAAGACACACACCGCCAATTTCGGGCGGCTGTGTTCAAAGGGCTCGGCCCTGGGCGAAACCGTATCAACCGAAGGGCGATTGCTGGCGCCCCGGATCGACGGGCGCGACGCGGACTGGGACACCGCAATCGCGCTCGTCGCTGAGCGGTTCAGCGCAACGATCGAAAAACACGGGCCCGACAGCGTGGCCTTCTACGTGTCCGGCCAATTGCTGAGCGAAGATTACTATGTCGCGAACAAGCTGATGAAAGGCTACATCGGATCGGCGAATATCGACACGAATTCGCGGCTCTGCATGGCGTCATCGGTCGCAGGGCACAAGCGCGCATTCGGGACAGACACGGTGCCCGGCAACTACGAAGACCTGGAAGAGGCCGATCTGATCGTGCTGGTCGGATCGAACTTGGCCTGGTGTCACCCGGTGCTGTATCAGCGCATCGCCGCGGCCAAGGCGGCGCGGCCATCGATGAAGGTGGTCAACATCGACCCGCGCCGCACGGCCACCACGGACCTTGCCGATATGCACCTGTCCGTCGCCCCCGGCGGCGACGTGGCGATCTTTAACGCGCTTCTGGCCCACATCGCTGACACCGGCGCAATCGATCACGCCTACACGAATGCACATATCGACGGGCTGGCTGACAGTGTCGCCGCCGCCAAGGCCTGCGATCCGTCGGCGTCGGGATTGACGGGCGCAGAGCTTGCGGAATTCTGCGCCCTTTGGGCCGGAACGCAAAAGGTCGTCACGATCTACAGCCAGGGCGTCAACCAATCCTCGGCCGGCGCCGACAAGGTAAATGCCATTGTGAACTGCCACCTGGCCACGGGCCGGATCGGGCGGCCCGGCATGGGGCCTTTGTCGGTCACCGGGCAGCCCAATGCCATGGGCGGACGCGAGGTGGGTGGCCTGGCGAACACGCTCGCCTGCCATCTGGATATCGAAAACACCGAGCATCGGGCAGCCGTGCATGATTTCTGGGCCTCGCCCACCATCTGCGAGCAGCCGGGGTTGAAAGCGGTCGACATGTTCCGCGCCGTGGACGAAGGAAAGATCAAGGCCCTGTGGGTCATGTGCACAAATCCGGCAGTGTCGATGCCCGAGGCCGACAAGGTAAGCGCAGCCATTGCGGGGTGCGAATTCGTCGTCGTGAGCGACATGTTCGGCACCACCGACACGGCGAAACTGGCGGATGTGGTTCTGCCCGCGACAGGCTGGGGCGAAAAGGACGGCACCGTCACCAATTCCGAACGGGTCATCAGCCGCCAACGCAAGGTCTTGCCGCCCCCCGGCGCAGCGCGCCACGATTGGCAGATTGTCTGCGACGTCGCCCGTGCCATGGGCCACGGCGATGGTTTCGACTTCACCTCACCAGCCGAAATCTTCCGCGAATATGCCGCCCTGTCCGGTATCGCGGGGAATCTGGGGCGTGACTTTGATATTTCGGGGCTCGCCCATTTGCGCGACACCGAATACGACGGATTGAAACCGGTGCAGTGGCCCGTGACCCGCAATCGCACGGGCGGCAGGTTTTTTGGCGATGGCGGGTTTTTCACCCCCAACGGCAAAGGGCGGATGCTGGCGATCACCTACCGCGCCCCGGCCTCGACACCTGATAGCGCCCATCCTTACCGGCTGAATACCGGGCGCGTGCGGGACCACTGGCACACCATGACCCGCACCGCACTGAGCCCGCGCCTGAGCCAGCACATGGGCGAGCCTTATCTTGAAGTTCATCCGACAGACGCCCTGGCACTTGGTCTGAAACCGGCGCATCTGGCCGAAGTGTCCAGCCCCCATGGCAAGGCGATCCTGCGTGTTCTTGTCAGCGACCGCGCCCGGCCCGGCAGTTTCTTTGCGCCGATGCACTGGACCCAGGACACCGCCCCCTCGGGACGGATCGATGCACTGGTCGAAGCGAATACAGACCCGGTTTCGGGGCAACCCGAAAGCAAGGCCACCCCCGTCGCCGCCAAACCCTTCGATGCCACATGGTATGGTTTCGCTGTCAGCAGCGTGCGGCCCGCCCCGGTATCGGAATACTGGGCCACCGCCCGCGTCGGATCGGGGTGGCGCACCGAACTGGCCGGATCGACGCCGGTCGCGGACTGGGAACACTTTGCCCGCACCCTGTTCGACGTCGCCCCGGACAGCATGACCACCCTGTCGGTGATCGACGCGACCCGGGGCCTTGCCCGTGTCGCCCTGACCCAGGGTGACCGCGTCATCGCCGCCCTGTTCGCCGCCCGCGATCCGGTCGCGGTGTCACGCGGAGTGGTCGCAAACATGCTGGGCGGTGATCGCGGGGATGCGATCCTGGCTGGCCGGGCTGGCGCGGATCGCCCCGACCCCGGCGCGGTCGTCTGTTCCTGTTTCGACATCGGCGTGAACACCATCAGCGCCGCGATTGCCGACAAACACCTGACCAGCGTCGATCAGATCGGGGCCGCTTTGAACGCGGGAACGAATTGCGGCTCGTGCCGGCCGGAATTGTCCGCGCTGCTGGCCAATGCCCGTCGAATGGACGCGGCCGAATAGCGCCCGATAGACAATCGCAGGGCGCACAGGTATCACGGCAGCCAGCCTTTCCTGACCGGCCGCGCCATGATGCTTTACAGATTTGCAGTTACCGTTGCCGCGCCGTTCATTCTGGCCCGGCTCTGGCTGCGTGAGCGACGAGGCCGGGCGCCCAGCGGTGCATTGCGCGAACGGCTCTGCCTCGGGGCGCAATCATCGGTGACGCGCGGGCCGGTACTTTGGTTTCACGGCGCCTCGCTCGGCGAACTGGCCGCCATTCGCGCCATGGTAGCCACCGCCGTGAAACGCGATGCCAACCTGCGGATCGTTCTGACCTGCAACACCGAAACCGGGCGCTTGAATGCACAAGGCTGGGGATTGGACCGGGTTGTGGTGCGTTTTGCCCCCCTGGATCAGCGCGCCTGCGTGAAACGTTTCCTGTCCGCATGGCAACCGGCTGCGCTGGTCACGGTCGAAAACGAAATCTGGCCCAATCGGTTTCAGCTCTGCGCAGGGCACAACGTCCCGATATTCCTGATCGGGGCGCGTATGTCGGACAAGAGCGCGCGCACCTGGCAGCGGCTTGGCGCGCGCTTTCGCACGCGCGTGTTCGGCGCCATCGATTACCTGGCCGCGCAGGACGCCACATCGCAGAAGAATTTCGAGCAGCTCGGCGTTGCGCCTTCGGCCATTGGTCCACGCCTGATGCTCAAGGGCGATGTCACACTTCCTGACGTCAGTGCGGACGTCTTGGCGCGGTTCTCGGCGGATTTCGATCCGAATGTGACCGTCCTTGGCGCATCCACCCACGAGGGCGAAGAACGCGCCGTGCTGCGCGCATTCAAACTGGCGCGCGCCGCGATTCCGACGCTGCGCCTGATCCTGGCCCCGCGTCATTCGGATCGCGGTGACGAGGTCGCTGGGATCATTCAAGCCGAGGGGCTGACCATGGCGCGCCGTTCCAAGGGTGAAACGCCCGGCAAGGCAGACGTGTTTCTGGCCGACACGCTGGGCGAAATGGCCCTGTGGTATCGCTTGGCGGGCATCGTTTTTGTCGGGGGATCTCTGGCCAACAAGGGGGGGCACACACCGTTCGAGCCCGTCCATTTCGGATCCGCAGTGATCCATGGGCCGCACACCGCCAACAACCAGGCCGCCTACAGCGCACTGACCGACAACGACGGCGCAATCGCAGTCACATCTTCGGTCGATCTGAGCCGGGCGTTTCGCGCGCTGGTGCGTGATCCCGCTCGGCGCCAGGAACTGGTTCGAAACGCCCAGGTCGCGTTGGCCCCCTTGCGCCAATCCGATGACGGCAAAGATGCATTCTGGCGACGCCTGTCTAGCGCTGCGGCCTTGCCGGCGCTGAGCGGGTGACCCCGAAAGGCCTTTTGCGGAGCGCAGCGCCATGCTACCTTCGCCCGGCCCAGGCTGGCCCAATCGGGACCGCAGAAATGCCGATGGCTGCCCGCCCAACGACCCAAGACACAGGCAATGGACCAACTTCGAACGCTTCAGAAACCGCTTGCCCTGACGTCGGCTGACAAACGCGACGCGCGAACTCAGTTCGGGGCGCTGTGTTATCGCGTTCGCAAGGACAAACCGCAGGTTCTGCTGATTTCCTCGCGCGGGACGGGCCGGTGGATCATACCCAAGGGCTGGCCCATGGCAGGATCGACGCCGGCCGAGGCCGCCACGATCGAAGCATGGGAAGAAGCCGGCGTACGCGGGCGGGTGCATGGCCCCTGTCTTGGCTTTTATTCGTACGACAAACGGATCGAAAGCGGCGAAAAATTTCCCTGCATCGTCGCGGTTTTTGCCGTTTCGGTCGCGAAACTGGCAGATGACTATCCCGAAGCCGACCAGCGCAAACGCAAATGGGTGTCGGTCAAGAAGGCCGCCAAGATGGTCAAAGAACCCGAACTGGCGCGCATCATTTCGCGCTTTTCGCCCCGGATCCTGCGCATCTGACTTAAAGGGCGCGAATATATTTTTGATTTCCTGAGTGTTTTCTTTACATACACGCGCTAAATATCACCGGACGAGGGGCCCTATGATCAAATACGCATTGAAATGCTCAGAAGACCACGGCTTTGAAAGCTGGTTCAAATCGTCCGATGCGTTTGATGCGTTGGACGCATCGGGGCTGCTCAGCTGTCCGATTTGCGGCTCGCCCGAAGTGACCAAGGCGATCATGGCGCCGCGCCTGACCAAGGCAGCGGGCGCAGATCCAGCGCAGGCGGAAACGGAGCCACCGGCCGCGCAGTCTCTTTTGACCTCGCCATCGGACGAGGTACAGACAGCAATGCAGCGGCTGAAAGCTGCGGTCGAAAAAAACTCGGACTACGTCGGCCAGGCCTTTACCAGCGAAGCGCGCGCCATTCACGAAGGTGACGCACCGCAGCGATCCATTTACGGTGAAGCCAAACCAGAGGACGCCAGGAAGCTGCTGGAGGATGGTGTTCCCGTCCTGCCCCTGCCCTTCCTGCCCAAACGCAAAGTCAGCTGATGACCCATGTGGTTCTGGCATGGCGCGGTTAATCGTATTCGGCGGCCTACCAGGCACGGGCAAGAGCACCATTTCGCGCCGCCTGGCGCGGGCCCTGCCAGCAGCCTGGCTTCGGATCGACGCGATCGAACAAGCATTGCGCCGCCGACGCCCCGAATTGCGTGATTTGCGCGATACCGGCTATCAGATCGCGGCAGCCGTGGCGGAAAGCAACCTGATGGCCGGCGTCAGTGTGATTGCCGACAGCGTGAACCCGGTGCGTGAAACACGCGACATGTGGGCGGCCACGGCCCACGCCGCGCGGGCCGACCTGCTTGAAGTGTGGGTCACTTGCAGCGACCAGGCGAAACACCGCCGCCGGGTTGAACATCGCGAACCTGATATCGCGGGATTGAACCTGCCCGACTGGTCTGCCACCGCCACGCGCCAATTTCAGAACTGGCCGTCGGCCACGCTAAAGCTGGACACCGCGCACGTCACCCCGGACGAAGCGGTCGAAGCGATACTTTCCCGGTTCTGAGCCACTTGCCCTTTCGCCTGCCATCCCATAGGAAACGGCGAAACCACGCCATGAGGGACTCCGGCGCAAATGCCCATTCTCGTGATGAAATTCGGCGGCACCTCTGTCGCCACGTTGGACCGGATCAGACGGGCCGCCAAACGCATCGGACGCGAGGTGGCGAATGGCTATGATGTGATCGTCATCGTGTCGGCGATGTCGGGCGAGACCAACAGGCTGGTCGGCCTGGTTGACGAAACCTCGCCGCTGTATGACGCGCGCGAATACGATGCGGTCGTCAGTTCCGGGGAAAATGTCACCGCCGGGCTGATGGCGTTGACCCTGCAGGAAATGGATATCCCGGCGCGCAGCTGGCAAGGATGGCAGGTTCCGCTCAAGACCACGTCAGCCCATAGCGCGGCCCGGATCGTCGATATTCCCAACGACAACATCAACTCGAAATTCGCCGAAGGCATGAAAGTCGCCGTGGTCGCAGGGTTTCAGGGCATTAGCGACGAAGGCCGGATCAGCACGTTGGGACGGGGGGGATCGGATACGACAGCCGTCGCCTTTGCCGCCGCCTTCGGGGCCGAACGGTGCGACATATACACCGACGTTGACGGGGTTTACACGACCGACCCGCGGATCACGGACAAGGCGCGCAAGCTCAAAAAAATCGCGTTCGAAGAAATGTTGGAATTGGCCTCGCTGGGCGCAAAGGTGCTGCAAACCCGCTCGGTCGAGCTGGCCATGCGCTATAAGGTCAAGTTGCGCGTTCTGTCCAGTTTCGAAGAATATGACCCAACCGCTGGCACTTTGATCTGTGCCGAGGAGGATATCGTGGAAAGCAGAGTCGTCAGCGGCGTGGCCGCAAGCCGCGAAGAAGCGAAAATGACCCTTTTGCAGGTCAAAGATACGCCTGGCATTGCCGCTGCGATCTTTGGTCCGCTGGCCGAAGCTGGCATCAATGTCGACATGATCGTGCAGAACATCAGCGAAAAAGGTCACACCGACATGACCTTTTCCTGCCCGACCGCCCAGGTGAAGCGCGCCGAAAAAGCGCTGAACGAGGCCAAGGCGAACGGAGGAATCGCCTTTGCTGAACTGGTGGCCGACACGAATGTTGCCAAGGTTTCCGTCGTGGGGATCGGCATGCGATCTCAGTCGGGGGTCGCGGCAAAAATGTTCAAGGTCCTGTCTGACGAAGGGATCAACATCAAGGTGATCGCCACATCGGAAATCAAGATTTCGGTGCTGATCGATCGGAAATATATGGAATTGGCCGTTCAGGCACTCCATGATGCCTTCGAACTTGAGAAGGCTGGCTGAGAGGCCCCAGAAAGGGACTATGGCGGACGGGTTGGAAAGCGATAGTCGCAAACTGCTGGGGCGACTGCGCGACACGCTTGCAGAAAGCAGCGCGGGACAGGCAAGGCTCGACCGCATCACACATCTGATTGCGGATTCGATGCGCACAGAGGTGTGTTCGATTTATCTGTTCCGCGATTCCGAAACGCTGGAACTGTGCGCCACCGAGGGGCTCAAGCCCGAGGCCGTGCATCAGACCCGCATGCGAATTGGTGAGGGTCTTGTCGGGCGCGTGGCCCGCATGGGCAACCCTGTGAACACGGCCGACGCGCCGCAGGAACATGGCTTTCGCTATATGCCCGAGACTGGCGAGGAAATTTATTCCAGTTTCCTTGGCGTCCCGATCCAGCGGCTTGGCGAAACCATGGGGGTGCTGGTCGTCCAGTCGAAACAGGGGCGCAAATTCTCCGAGGACGAGGTCTACGGGCTCGAGGTCGTCGCGATGGTGCTGGCCGAAATGAACGAACTGGGCGCGTTTGTCGGCGAAGGCGCGGCCCTGTCTGCGCTGCACACCCAGCCGGTTCTATATCGCTGCTCTGTCGGGCAAGAGGGGGTCGCCGAAGGAAAAGTCTGGCTGCACGAACCACGTGTTGTGGTGACCAACCCCATAGCCGACGATCCCCAGACCGAACTCATCCGCCTGCAAGAGGGCGTGAATGCCTTGCGCGTATCCGTCGACGACATGCTGTCGCTGGCCGATACCGGCGACAAGGATCAACGCGAGGTTCTGGAAGCCTACCGCATGTTCGCCAATTCGCGCAGCTGGATGCGCAACATGGAAGACGACATCAGCCGGGGCCTGTCGGCCGAAGCTGCGGTAGAAAAAGAACAAACCGCCACGCGCGCACGCCTGTCCAAGGTCCCCGATCCCTATCTGCGCGAACGGTTGCACGATCTGGACGATCTGTCGAACCGGCTGTTGCGGATCCTGACCGGTCAGGGCACCGAAACCGGGGCCGAGATGCCCGATAATCCAATCCTCGTGGCACGAAATATCGGGCCCGGCGAATTGCTGGACTATGGCCGGTCGCTCAAGGGGATCGTGCTCGAACAAGGTTCGGTCGGCAGCCATGCGGCCATCGTCGCGCGGGCATGGGCAATCCCCCTGTTGATCCAGGCCCACAAGATCTCGGGTGAGGCACTGAACGGCGATCCAATCCTGCTGGACGGCGATCAAGGCGTGGTGCACCTGCGCCCCGAAGATAGCGTGCGCCAGGCGTTCCGCGACAAGTTGGCAATGCAGGAAAAGGCGCAGGAACGCTACGTGTCGTTGCGCGACAAACCCGCCATGACGCTGTGCGGCGAAACCATTTCGCTCTACATGAACGCCGGGTTGATGGCGGATCTGCCGTCACTGGCGGGGTCAGGCGCAGAAGGGGTGGGCCTGTTTCGCACCGAACTGCAATTCCTAGTGCGAAACAAGGTGCCGCGGCGGGCAGAATTGGCGACTCTTTACGCCCGCGTCATGGATGCCGCCAATGGCAAACGCGTGACCTTCCGGACGCTCGACATCGGCTCGGACAAGGTTCTGCCGTACATGAAACCGCAGGACGAACCGAACCCGGCCATGGGCTGGCGTGCCATCCGCGTCGGACTGGACAAAAAGGGCGTTATGCGCATGCAGCTGCAGGCGCTGATCCGCGCCGCCAACGGCCGCCCGTTGACCATCATGTTTCCTTTCATCGCGCAGTTCGATGAATTCCGCCAAGCCCGCCAGCACCTGCTGAACGAACTGGAGCGTGAGGACAAGCTGGGCCATGTGTTGCCCGAAAAGGTGGAAATCGGCGCGATGCTGGAAACCCCTTCGCTGGCCTTCGCACCACAAAAATTCTTTGAAATGGCCGATTTCATTTCGATTGGCGGCAATGATCTGAAACAGTTCTTTTTCGCGGCCGATCGGGAAAACGAACGGGTCCGTCGGCGCTATGACACGTTGAATGTGTCGTTCCTGTCGATCATCCGCCGGATCGTCGAACGGTGCGAGGAAAGCGATACCCCGGTCAGTTTCTGCGGCGAAGATTCTGGCCGCCCCCTTGAGGCGGTGTGTTTCGCGGCCATGGGATTGCGGTCCTTGTCGATGCGCCCCGCGTCCATCGGACCGGTCAAGCATTTGCTGCGCCGTGTTCACTTGGGCGAACTGCGCGACGTGATCGAAACGGCCTCAGACGAAGGCCAACAGTCGGTGCGCCCGGCTGTGACCCGCTATCTCAGCGAACAGGGTTGGATCGCCTGACGCGCGTGCGGACCGTGTCAACGATCTGCGGCAACGGGGTTGCGCTGTCTTCGGACAAGCGTTGCATGCCGAAATACAGATGCGCCATGTTTTCGTGGTACCGGATGAAACTGTAATTTGTTGCGGCGCCCGCCGCAGCGCCCAACACGGGCACGGCCCGGGTTGCCAGACGTTGTCCCATCATGGCGGCAACGCGCGGTGCCAGCTTGTTCAGCATGGCATTCAAAGTGACACCGGTCAGGGTCACACGCGCCGACACGAACCCCAAATCCACGTCGCCATCGCCATCCAGAGGCCCGGTGCCCGCAAACACCTGCAAACAATCCTTACGCGTTTCAGTGCGCGATGGATCGAACCCATAGACCCGGGCCACGCTTTGAATTTGTCGCATCATCAGGACGGTAGACAGCGGCACCTCGGCCATTGCGGTGCCGACCCCGCCCATGCCCCCAACAACACCCAATGCGGTTGCCAAGGCCGTATGACGGCGCGGATTATCGGCGATGAGACGTTCGGCGCGGCCAAAGATCTGGCGCCTGTCGGCGACCTCGAAACTGCTTTCCAGCGCCGAAAGCGTCAGGGTCTCAACCGGTTTTCGCAAAGCCGTGGGCACGGCGCTGAACAGCTGCTCTGCCCCGCCTCCGAGGGTTGAAATCAACTTGTAACCGATTGAATTCGCGGCATTGTAGCGCGCTGTAAGTTCGTCGAATACGGCGTCGGTCGGCGCGTGCAGGATCGGTGTGCCATCCGCGGTTTTCAGTATGTGAAGCGGGCTCATGCCTTTTAGATGGGGTATCGGGCGCCTTCGGGCAAGTCAGGGCGCGTCCAAGCGGGTAACTTGCCCCGCCACGTTCGCCCAACTGCCGTCCGTCAGTTCCAGGCCCAGAACCCGGTCAGGATTGGTGGGCGGCGGCATCGATACATGGGGCAATTTGTGAAAGCCATAGCGGCTGTAATACGGCGCGTCGCCCACCAGCATGACCCTGTCCCATCCCGCGCCCGCCGCCCGTTCGACGCCATCCTGAATGAGCAAGGCGCCCAGGCCTTCGCCCTGGTGCGTCGGGTGGACGGCCACAGGGCCCAGCAGCAGGGCCTTGGCCTTGCCAATGCGCACCGGCCAGAAGCGAATGGCCCCCGCGACCCCGCCTTCCCTGTCTCGCGCGACAAGGCACAGGGCCGCGACCGGATCGACCCCGTCACGCAAACGATACGACGAAAGTGCCTCGCGGCCCGGGGCGAAGCACAAATCGTAAAGCGCCTCGACTTCCCACCAATCGTCGCGTGTTTCCTGTGTGATCGTGAACACTTGGCCTGCCCGGATTTTGACTGGCACAAGGGCTAGCACGGCACTATGTGGGGGGCAACGCACGCAAAGGAGCCCTTATGTTCTATAAACCCGCCGAAGGGCATGGCCTGCCCCATAATCCGTTCAATGCGATCGTTACACCCCGGCCGATCGGCTGGATATCGACGCGCGGCAAGGATGGGCGGGACAACCTGGCACCCTATTCGTTTTTCAATGCTGTCGCTTATTCGCCGCCGCAGGTCATGTTCGCATCGACCAGCGGCAAAGAGGACCGCGAATTTGGCAAGGACAGCGTTGCGAATATCCGCGATACCGGCGTGTTCTGCGTGAACATTGTAGAATATGCGATGCGCGATGCAATGAATGTCACGTCAGGGCCATGGGCTGCTGAGCAGGACGAATTCGAAATGGCGGCTCTGGAAAAGGCGAATGCCCAGACGATCGATTGTGCCTTTGTGGCCAAAGCACCGGCCGCGCTGGAATGCCGGCTGACCCAAATTGTTGATCTTGAAGGCCACACGAACATCATGGTTCTGGGCGAAGTGACCGGCGTCCATTTGCGCGATGACTGCGTGAAAGACGGGGTGTTCGACGTCACGACCTTTCAGCCGCTCAGCCGGTTGGGGTATCGCGACTATGCGCGGGTGACCGAATTGTTCAGCCTGAAGCGACCCGGCGAATAAGTCCGCCGCGTCAGTGTCCGCCGCGTCAGTGTCCGGCGCCCAGGGCCCCGGTGCGCACGCCGTAATCTGTCGCGACCTGATAGTCAGGGTCGTCGTCACTATCGACCATCAATTGGCCTGCCCTAGTCAATAGGCGATGACAGTCGCGGCTCAGGTGGCGCAGCTGCACCTTCTTGCCCGCCGCCTCGTATTTTGCAGCCAGGGATTCGATCGCCGTCAGCGCCGACTGATCGGCCACCCGGCTGTCAGCAAAATCGACCACCACCATCGACGGATCGCCGGCCGGGTCGAAAAGCTCAAGGAACCCTTCTGCTGAACCAAAGAACAGCGGGCCTTGGACCTGGTAGACCTTTGCGCCTTCGGGGGTCTCGTACGTGCGGGCATGGATGCGCGATGCGTTCTGCCACGCATAAGCCAGCGCCGACACGATGACGCCCACCACCACGGCAACAGCCAGATCCTCAAGCACGGTGACCACGGTGACAAGCAGGATCACGAAGGCGTCAATGCGGGGCACCTTGGTCAGGATGGATATCGAATTCCAGGCAAAGGTCCCGATGACGACCATGAACATCACGCCAACCAGCGCGGCCAGCGGGATCTGTTCGATGAGCGGCGATGCCACCACAATAAAGGCCAGCAGGAACAGCGCCGCGGAAATGCCCGACAGGCGCGTGCGCCCACCCGATTTCACGTTGATCATCGACTGCCCGATCATCGCGCAGCCGCCCATGCCGCCGAAAAAGCCGGTGACGGTGTTGGCCACACCCTGGGCCACACATTCCTGGCTGGCGCCGCCACGCTCGCCCTTGATTTCGCCCACCAGGTTCAGGGTCAGCAGGCTTTCGATCAGACCGATGGCCGCCAGGATCAACGCATAGGGAAAAATAATCTCGAGCGTCTCAAAGGTCAGCGGTACGGAAGGTATATGGAAGGGCGGGAACCCACCTTCGATC
The DNA here is from genome assembly GCF_049943335.1 of Aliiroseovarius sp. PTFE2010. NCBI lineage: Bacteria > Pseudomonadati > Pseudomonadota > Alphaproteobacteria > Rhodobacterales > Paracoccaceae > Aliiroseovarius > Aliiroseovarius sp. PTFE2010. Next base: position 27,673 of record NZ_JBNFVY010000011.1, on the reverse strand, counting down.
GACGCCATGTCGCCCACCCGGGGCACGTCGATCCCGAAGACAATCACGATCAGCGCAGTCAAGGCAATCCCAGCCAGCGGCGCGGGGATGGTTGTGGTGACCTTGGGCAGGAAATGGATCACCGCCATCGTCAGCCCCACCAGTCCCAGCATCAGCAACAGCGGCACGCCGGTCAGCCAGTCTCCGCCAGACACGCCATGGCCCGCAGCCTCGGCCGTGCCGGGCACCTTGAACTGGGTCATCTGCGCCAGGAAAATCACGATCGCCAAGCCGTTCACAAAGCCCAGCATAACCGGATGTGGCACCAGGCGGATGAACTTGCCCAGCCGGAATATGCCCGCCGCAATCTGCATCACGCCCATCAGAACCACCGTGGCGAACAGGTATTCCACCCCGTGGTCGGCCACCAAGGCCACCATGACCACGGCCAAAGCCCCGGTCGCACCGGAAATCATGCCCGGCCTGCCGCCAATCACCGCGGTAATCAGTCCGACGATAAAGGCCGCATAGAGCCCGACCAGCGGGTGCACCCCGGCCACAAAGGCAAAGGCCACCGCTTCGGGTACCAGTGCCAGCGCCACGGTCAGACCCGACAGTACGTCTGTTTTGGCCTGCGCGGGGGTCAGTGCCGATGTCGATGCGGGAATGGAAAGGCGGTCGGCAAAAGATGCCAGCGTCGATTTGATCACGTTTTTTTCCGGGAATGCGTATGGTGTTTGCGCTGCCATAGCAGGACACGCAGCAAAACTGAACCCCCCACGCAGCCTTGCCAAGCTTGGTTAGTCGTAGCTGCGCATGACGATCATGATCACTAATAATTCACGCAGGTAGTACGCCGCGATATTGCCCAGCGTCATAACCGCAACCCAATCGGCCAGCGCCGCGCGCCCGTACATGTCGGCGGCCAAGACGACAAGCCCCGCCCAGACCACGGCCTGAATATTGATGGCGACGCGCGCAAACACCGGATCATCGGACCAGCGGGTGGGCAGACGCCGGATTTCGGCGTCGGATGAGGACAACGCCAGGGTCGCCGTCAAGAACGCATAGGCGGCCAGCGCCGCCATCCAGAGCAGCTGAATTTGCGTATCGGTCAACCACAAGGCCGCGCTCAACGCGGCGATCGGCACCGTCACCACGATAACGGTGAAAAAACCCAACGCGCCCAATTGCCGTGCACGTATGAAAGCAAAGGGCGCATTGCGGGCCAAGAGCAACATCATCCCAGCGGTCGCGGCCAGCCCAACAACGGATGCCCCCTGCCCCATGAATGCCACAGGCAAACCGTCAAGCAAAAGGAACACCGCAAAGGCCACCAACGACGGCGCCAGCAAGCGAATGGTCGGCCTTGGCAAAAACTCGATCGCGTCAAAAAACCTCATCACCAGGACCTTATTCCACAACCCGGGCGGATTTTTGTCCGCTTCGTGGCTTTCCTTCTGGGCCATGAGACGCCATCCTGCCTGAAAATCAGGAGGTTACGCATGACAGACAGGGTGATCGGCATTATCGGCGGCTCGGGCGTATATGAGATCGACGCATTGGAAGGGGCCGCGTGGAAAACGGTGGACAGCCCTTGGGGTGCGCCGTCGGACCAGATCCTGACCGGGACGCTGGATGGCACGCAGATGGCCTTTCTGCCCCGGCACGGGCGCGGACATGTGCATTCGCCCAGCACCGTCCCTTATCGCGCCAACATCGACGCGCTGAAACGGCTGGGGGTAACGGATGTCGTATCCGTATCAGCCTGTGGCAGCTTTCGCGAAGAGATGGCCCCGGGCCATTTCGTGGTGGTCGATCAGTTCATCGACCGAACCTTCGCGCGCGAGAAAAGCTTCTTTGGCACCGGCTGTGTGGCGCATGTATCGGTGGCCCACCCGGTGTGCGAGCGTTTGGCAGATGCCTGCGTGATCGCGGCAAAGGCCCAAGGGGTAACGGTCCACAAAGGCGGCACCTATTTGGCGATGGAAGGGCCGCAGTTCAGCTCGATCGCGGAATCGAAGATGTACCGCGACAGTTGGGGCTGCGACGTGATCGGCATGACCAACATGCCCGAGGCGAAATTGGCCCGCGAGGCGGAAATGTGCTACGCCAGCGTCGCCATGATCACCGATTTCGATAGCTGGCACCCGGATCACGGCGCGGTCGATATCAGCGATATCATCGCCACGCTTGGCGCCAACAGCGCGAACGCCAAGGGTCTGGTGGCGCGTTTGCCCGATGATCTGGGCCCCCATGCGCCCTGCCCCTGTGGCTGCGATAGGGCATTGGAATTTGCCATGATGACCAGCCCTGACAAACGCGATCCCGACCTTGTCGCCAAGCTGGATGCCGTCGCCGGGCGTGTGCTGAACACGTAAGGTAGCCTGCAATCGGTGAACCCTGCCGCCCGCCTTTCCCCTATGCCTTTCGCGTTTTGAAAGGACCGCGTTGAAGCAGACACGACGCTGGACACCCAGGCAGTCGCAACGGGTCAGGCAAGCGGGGCGACCCAGGTCTTTGCATCGGCACATTTCGACATCAAAACCCAACGGAGAATGGGGCAACAAAATCCAAATCGACGGCCTGTCGGACCTTCCCGTTGATCAGCATGCGATAGTCGGCAAAGGCCCGTACATCGCGGTCCTGCAAGGCGACCGCCATCGCGACGCCATCAAAACGGGACTGATCGACAATCGGTCGGGGGCGGTCTGGCAGAAAGCGAGAGCTCTTTCGCTGGGGCGTGGGAAAACTATGCTTGGGTGCATATCAACGCGGCCAAACCGGGCCAGCACCTTGCGCTGCGCGACCACCACGCTAACACTTGGGGGCGAACGAAAACAGCGAGGCCGCATGTCACCTGCCAAGACCGTCAAAGACTACATCCGGACCATTCCCGATTTCCCCCATGAAGGCATCATGTTTCGCGACGTGACCACCCTGTTTGGCGATGCGCGCGGCTTTCGATTGGCTGTCGATCAACTGCTTGCGCCCTATGTCGGGCAGAAAATCGACAAGGTGGTCGGTCTGGAAGCGCGTGGCTTCATCCTTGGCGGCGCAGTCGCGCACCAGTTGTCGGTCGGTTTTGTCCCCGTCCGCAAGGCGGGAAAACTGCCCGGCACCGTGATTTCCCAAACCTATACGCTGGAATATGGGCAAGCCGAGGTGGAATTGCACGACGATGCGATCGAAGCCGGTGAACGTATTCTGATCGTCGATGACCTTTTGGCGACAGGTGGCACCGCAGAAGCCGGGATCAAGTTGATCGAACAACTTGGGGGCGAAATTGTCGCCTGTGCCTTCGTGATCGATCTGCCCGATCTGGGCGGGCGCAAAAAACTGGCGACCCTCGGCTACGACGTTCATTCGTTGTGCGCATACGATGGCGCGTGAACCATTTGGCAACATCTACACGCTATAAAGACCCAGTCGGATGGGAGCCTCCGACGCTGTTTGCACCACATATGAAGTTATCACATCGAACGCCCTGCCACCCCCCGGCAGGGCGTTCACCGTTTCACCTCAGGCGGAGCACCGCACCGGGGTTCATGATTCCAGCGGGATCAAGCGCCGCTTTGATTGCCCGCATCGCGCCCAGCTTGCCCGGATCACCGTAACGCTCCAGATCGTCCACCTTCAAGCGGCCCACCCCGTGTTCGGCACTGAACGAGCCGTCAAAGTCTTGCACAAGATCATGAACGGTGCGCGTGATATCATCGCGAATAGCCGCATAGTCTGCCCGGTCACGCCCCTTGGCCGGGAAGGCGTTGAAATGCAGATTGCCGTCGCCCAAATGGCCGAAACAGTTGATCCGAATATCGCCATAACGCTGCAGGGCGCCGTTTGCCTGATCGATAAAGTGCGGAATGGCCGACAGGGGCAGCGAAATGTCATGCGAGGCGATCGCGCCGATCCGTCTGTTGGCCACGGGTATGGTTTCGCGCACGGCCCAGAGGTCGCGCGCCTGTGTGTCGGACTGGGCGATGATGCCGTCAGTTGTCATACCGCGCGACAGCGCTGCCAAAAAAAGCGCTTCGAACACGTCCGCGGGGTCTTGCCCATCGGGCAGCCCCAGCTCGATCAGCACCATCCAGTCAGGCGGCGTGTCATAGGGCAGACGAAGATCGGGCACGGTTTCGTCCAGAAACCGCAGCCCCTGTCCGCTGATCAGCTCAAAGGCCGATATCGCCCCGCCGGCAAGATCATTGGCCAGCGCAAAAAGATCCAGAGCGGCTTGTGGCGACGGAACGACAAAAAGCGCTGTTCCAAGGCACGCCGGCTTTGCAAACAAGCGCAGGGAAGCCGCTGTAATGATCCCCAGCGTACCTTCAGCACCGATCAACAGGTTGCGCAGGTCGTACCCCGTGTTGTCCTTGCGCAAGCGCTTCAGCCCGTTCCAGATCGAGCCATCCGGCAGAACCGCTTCCAGACCCAGACAGAGATCGCGCGCATTTCCGTAGCGCAGCACATTCAACCCGCCCGCGTTCGTCGACAGATTGCCCCCGATCCGGCACGATCCTTCCGAGGCCAACGACAGGGGGAAAATGCGCCCTGCCCCTTCTGCGGCCGACTGGATATCGGCAAGGATGGCCCCCGCTTCGGCGACCAACACGTTTTCCTGCGGATAGATCGCACGGATCGCCCCCATCCGTTCAAGCGACATAAGCAAGGGCGCAGGGCCGTCCGCCATGATCTGCCCCTGCACAAGGCCAGTCCCGCCACCAATCGGAACGATGCCGACACGCGCGTGCGCGCAGGCACGGACGATTGTCGCCACCTCGTCGGTCGTGGCAGGAATGGCGACGGCGCCTGCGTGCCCTGTGACGCGTCCACGCGGCTCTTCCAGGTCGCGCGGCTCGACCGCGCGCAGTGTGCCGGCGGGTAGAAGGCTGTGTAATTGGTCACAAAATGAGGCATCAGCTGGGCTCAGGGTCATTCACGTCTCCTTGCGCAATCAAAACCACGCTGCGGTGAACGGGACAAGAGCGCAGAACCGCGCAAATGTAGCAATTTTTTATCCACCACCCGGTTTTTCGCACAATGACCCGGGGCGTCGAACATCGCGTTGCCAGACGAACTATGCACCGCGCTTGTTGGCGACCCCGGCGTGGTCAGTCCGGCGCAAATTGCGAACATCTGCAGCTTGCCGATCTTACCCGAATTGACGGCGCGCAGCCGCGCATCCCAAGCCGTCACTGTAAATACGCAGGCTCGAGAACCATCACGGTGGGCCTTCCAGGCAACTTGTGCAATCCTACCTCCAGCATGTTTCCTTCAAGCCGCACAACCTGAAAATCATTGCTCATCCCGACCAGGGAATCCTGCAGATTTGCGCGCCCAAACCAGTGCATCGGAATTACGATCGACGATTTGAGCCGCTGCAAAATGGAAATCATCGTGTCAATCGGCACGGTCATTCCCCCATCGACGGGCGCCAGGACAACGTCCAGCCGGCCAATTGCCGCGTATTGTTCGGCCGACGGTTCGTGATGCAGATGGCCCAGATGCCCGATGCACAACCCGCCGACTTCGAAAATGAAAATGGAATTGCCGTTCTTTTCCACCCCGCCCATCGACCGAATGTCAGTCGAAACATTGCGCACGACCATGTCCCCAAGGTCCAAATGGTAATCCACGCCCGCCCCGAATTCGGCGCCCCAACCGGGCAGGACATGCGCAATGCCTTCGGGAACCATCGCTGTCCAATGGCTTGAATGTGCATGATTCATGGTCACAACGTCCGGCAAAAAGGTCGTCGGCCCGAGATAACCGGTGAAATCCGTTGCGACCGACGTGTTCCCCGCTTCGATCAGAAACATCGCATGATCCAAATAGCGGATACGTACGGTTTGCGCATCCGGCAGCGGGGCGGTGACGGCCGCCCGATGCAGGTACTTTCCCCCCGCCGCGTGGCTGAGCGCGATGCAATGGCTGGGGATCCGGTCCTGCGCGACAAGCGGCGTTGCGATCACACCAAAGACAATTGCACAGACAAATCGAAACATTGGGCAACCTCCTGACCCAACGATAGCGGCGCTGGATGGTCTGTCACCCGTAGCGTGTGTTTTTCACGCCACTGTGCACGGCTGCGCCTTGGATATGGGCAGCTCAGCCGATGTCGGTGCGCCCGCGCCGATCGCCGCGCAGATTGGCATAGAGCACATGGTTGCGCCACCGGCCGTTGATCTGCAGGTAACTCTGCGCGACGCCTTCGTATTTGAATCCGGATTTTTCCAGAACCCCGCGCGAAGCGACATTTTCCGGCAAGCACGCCGCTTCGATGCGGCTCAATCCCATGGTTTCAAACGCATAGTGGACCACGGCCCTGATCCCCTCGCGCATGTACCCCTGCCGGGCGAACTCGGCACCGATCCAATAGCCCAGCGTACCCGCCTGCGCCGGACCGTGGCGAATGTGGTCCAGCGTGATCGCACCCAGCAAGACCTGATCATCACGGCGAAACAGGAACAGAGGCAACGCCGCATCATTGTTCGCTGATCGTTGGGCCCAATACACCCTGTTGGTGAACCCCTTGCGGGTTAGATGGTCCTTGGACCAGGTCGGCTCCCACGGGATCAGGAAATCGGCGCTGTTTCGACGCAAATCGCTCCACCCGCGAAAATCGCCGTGTGCGGGAAGGCGCAGGCTCATGCGCTCTGTTTCAATCCGAACCTTGCGTTTCGGGCGCAGCATCAGGCAGCGATCCTTTCGCGCAGCGCCTCCAGGGATGGCGTGGCATCGCCCGGCCCATAAACGGCCAGTGACATGCCCTGCGTAGCCAAACCCTCGGCCTGCGCGCGCACATCGCCCGTGGTCACCGAATCAATGTGCGCGATGGTTTCGGCAAGCGGCGGAACCCGGCCCCAAATGGCCACCATGCGCGCCAGCCGTTCGGCCCGGCTGGACGGGCTTTCAAGCCCCATCAGCAAACCGGCTTTCATCTGGGCACGGGCGCGCGCGATTTCGTCGGGGCGCATTTCGCACGCGGCCCGCTTCAATTCATCAATCGTGACCTCGGCCAGTTGCTGTACCTGCTCGGCCGAGGTGCCTGCGTACACCGTCATCTGGCCGGTGTCAGAATACGCGGCGGTCTGGGCGAAAACCGTATAGCAAAGGCCCCGCTTTTCGCGGATTTCCTGAAACAGGCGCGACGACATTCCCCCGCCAAGCGCCGTCGAAGCAACCTGCGCCGCATAGATCGTATCGTTGCGGTAGCTCGGCCCTTCGAACGCCATGGCCAGATGCACCTGCTCCAGATCCTTGATCTGGCGGTGTTCACCCGACGTAAAGGTCGATGCGATGACTGAGGGTGTCTCATGGCGTTCAAGGTGCCCGAAGAGCCGTTCAGCTTCGCGCACAAGCGTGTCGTGATCCACCGCACCGGCTGCAGACAGGATCATCCGTTCGGGGGAATAATGCTCGCCCACAAAGCCCTGCAGGTCGGTGCGCGAAAATCCACGGATAAGCTCGGCCGGGCCAAGAATGGTACGGCCCATTGGCTGGTCGGGGTAACTGACCTCTTGAAGCCAGTCGAAAATAATGTCGTCGGGCGTATCCAGGGCTTGCCCGATCTCTTGCAAGATCACGCCCCGTTCAACTTCCAGCTCACGCGGATCGAAGGTAGAGTTAAGGATGATGTCCGCGATCACATCCAGCGCCAGCCCCACATCCGCCTGCAAAATCCGGGCATAATATGCGGTCATCTCGCGGCTGGTATAAGCGTTCAGGTAGCCCCCGACATCTTCCAGCGCTTCGGCAATTTCCAACGGGCTACGGCGCTTGGTCCCTTTAAAGGCCATATGTTCCAGAAAATGCGCGATACCATTCTGTTCGATCCGTTCGTGGCGCCCGCCGGCCTGCACCCACACACCAAGTGAGGCGGATTGCAGACCCGGCATATGCTCGGTCACGACACGGAACCCATTGGACAGGGTATGCTGCTGAACCGTCATGTGCGGGTACGCTCGCGGATTAGGGATTTCAGATGCGCAAGGTCGTTGGGCACGCGGGTGACGCGCTCTTCCTTGTCGAAGATATCGGCCATGTGCGGCGGCAAGTCCGGGTGATGTCCCGTCGCCGCGTTGACCGCATCGGGGAACTTGGCCGGATGGGCCGTCGCAAGCGAGATCATCGGGATTTCGGGCGCGCGCGCGGCTGCCTCTTGCCCGATCCCGACCGCGATCGCGGAATGCGGGCACAGGATTTCGCCGGTGGCCGTCATGGCACGCGCGATCACTGCCGATGTGCCCTCTTCGGACAGATAGCCACTATCATAGTGTTGCTTCAGCGCGCCCATTGCTTCGTTTCCGATCACAAATTCGCCCGTTTTTTTCAGATCGCCCATCAGTCGGGTCACCGCCCCGCCGTCACGTCCACAGGCGTAGAACAAGGCGCGCTCAAAGTTCGAGCTGACTTCGATATCCATTGACGGGCTGATCGACGGCACCACACCCTTTTTCGCGTAGTGGCTGGTTTCCAATGCCCGGTGCAGGATGTTGTTCTGATTGGTCGCGATCACCAAACGGTCGATAGGCAGCCCCATCTGCTTGGCGATATACCCTGCGAAGATATCGCCGAAATTTCCGGTGGGAACAGTGAAGCTGACCTTGCGGTGCGGCGCTCCAAGTGAGACCGCCGACGAAAAATAGTAAACAACCTGCGCAAGCACGCGGGCCCAGTTGATGCTGTTGACTGCCGCCAGTCGCACGCCATCGCGAAAATCGTCGTCGGCAAACATCTCTTTCAGCGCAGCCTGGCAATCGTCAAAGTCGCCATCCATCGCCAACGCATGCACGTTGCTTTCATCCGGCGTCGTCATCTGGCGGCGCTGCACTTCAGAGACGCCGCCGTGCGGGAACAGGATGAACACATCCACGTTGTCCAGCCCTTTGAATGCCTCGATCGCTGCACTGCCGGTATCGCCCGACGTCGCGCCGACAATCGTCACCCGTTCGCCACGCCGGGCCAGGGCCGCCTGAAACAGCTGGCCAATCAGCTGCATCGCGAAATCCTTGAAGGCCAAGGTCGGGCCGTGAAACAGTTCGAGCAGGAAATGGTTGGGGCCCAATTGCACCAGAGGCGCGCGCGCATCATGGCGGAACCCGGCATAGGCGCGCGCGATGATGGCGCGCAATGCGTCGTCCGTGAAGCTGTCGTTGACGAACGGGCGCATCACCCGGAACGCGATGTCTTCATAGGGCAAGCCGGCCATGGCAGCGATCTCGGCCGTGTCCAGTGTCGGTACGGTTTCAGGAACGTACAGCCCCCCGTCACGGGCCAACCCCGTCAGCATCGTGTCTTCGAATGTCAGCGCAGGGGCCTGCCCCCGGGTCGAGATATATTTCAACGCAGTTTCCTCTGCCTCAGACGGTTTTGGCCCTGATACGCCAGAGCAGATAGAGTGTCATCCCCAACCACACAACAGCCAGCGAAAACCATGTCATGGCATATTGCAGGTGATCGTTCGGAATGCTTTCGGTGGCAACCGGCATCGGGTCAACACCCTGGCCCGTGTCGGACCGCGCGATCAGCAAGACCGGCTGGGTCCCCAAAACCTCGGCCATCTGCGTGACGTCGCGCGCGAACCAGATGTTGGCCTCGACGTCATTTTCCGGGGTTGAGCTGTTGCGATCCTGCGGTGCGTGCAGGTTGCCTGTCACAGTCAGGGTTTGCGTTGGCCGCGGCGTGTCCACCTGTGCGACCGGAACAAATCCGCGGTCCACCATGATCCGGCCCTGTTCGGTTTCCAGCGCCTGAATGATCCGGTATCCCGCGCCGATCTGTTTGCGGCTGACCAGCACGTGCAGTTCTGGCCCGCCAAGTATGCCTGTCGCATAAACGGGGGCATATGGCCCTTCGGCCTGCGCGAATGGGACGGGCGGCGCGGCGATACGCGCTTCGATTTCGCTCAGAACGTCTTGTTTCCATTCCAGCCGCCGCAACTGCCACGTTCCCAGCGACACCAGAATGGCAATGCCACCAATTCCAAGGATCAATGGGACGATCATACGTTTGATCATATGGACCTCTTGAATGCAGAACGCGCCCCGATGGGGCGCGTTCGCTTCGGTTTTCACTGTGCCGGTCAGCTGCCCCAGACATAGACCGCGACGAAGAGGAACAACCATACAACGTCGACGAAGTGCCAGTACCAGGCGGCCGCTTCAAAGCCGACATGCTGTTCGGGGGTAAAGTGCCCCTTGATGGCCCGCACCAGGCACACCGCAAGGAAGATCGTGCCGATGATCACGTGCGCGCCATGGAACATGGTCGGCAAGATGAAGTTCGAGCAATATACCTCACAGCCGCGGCCAAAACCAAATGCGGCATGAGAATATTCGTATGCCTGGAAGGCCGTAAAGACCAAGCCCAAGACAACAGCCAAGGCGAGACCGTTGATCAGGTCGCGGCGGTTGTTTTCGTGGGCAATCGCATGGTGCGCCCAGGTTGCGGCGGCCCCCGAACACAGCAGGATCAGCGTGTTCATCAGCGGCAGGTGCCAAGGATCGAAGGTTTCGATACCGGTGGGCGGCCAGACACCGTCAATCGCGGGCGAATTGGGGCCCATCGGGTACAGGGCGTTTTTGAAGAAGCTCCAGAACCAAGCCGCGAAGAACATGATCTCGGACATGATGAAAAGGATGAAACCATAGCGCAGGCCGATCCGCACGACCGGGGTGTGGTCGCCGGTCTGGCCTTCGTGGGTCACCTCAGACCACCAAGAGTACATGGTGTAGAGCACGCCGCCAAAGCCGATCAGGAACATGAAGGGCGTGATGCCGTGCATCCAAAGTACGGCGCCGAAGAGCATGATGAACGCCGACACCGCGCCGACAAGCGGCCAGATCGACGGGTGCAGAATGTGATAGTCGTGGTTCTTTTCGTGAGCCATGTGTTCCCTCGTCGGGCTTCTTGGTTAATTATCAGTTGAGATCTGTCGTCGGAGCGGTTTCAGAGGCGAGCGCCGCCGTCTCCTCAGGCAGATCGGTTTCATAGAACGTGTAAGACAGCGTGATCTCTTTGACAAACTTCGCGTCGCGGTCGGTCACGATTTCCGGATCGACATAGAAAGTAACCGGCATCTGGACGCGTTCGCCCGGCTGCAGGACCTGCATTTCGAAACAGAAGCAGTCGATCTTGGTGAAAAAGCCGCCCGCTTCGAACGGGGCTACGTTATAGGCTGCGGTTCCGGCAATAGGACGGTCGGTCGGGTTATACGCTTCGTAAAAGGCCAACCCGGTTTCGCCAATCCGCAGGTCCATCGATCGCACGACCGGTTTGAATTCCCATGGCATGCCGCTGTTGAGCGACGCGTCGAACCGGACCTTGATGGTCTGATCCAACACGACATCGCTGCCCGCATCCGCGACCAGCGTGTCGCCGCCAAATCCGGTGACACGGCAGAACCAGTCATAAAACGGGACCGATGCCCAGGCCAAAGCGCCCATGGTCACAACCACGCCGACAAGCATGACAACGGTTTTGCGCGGTCCGGTCATTGGCTCGCCTCCTGTTTGGATTCGATCCGTGAAGGATCAAGCACCGAAACCTTGACGATCGACAGGCCGAACACCAGCGCGGCCATCACCAGCAGCACCAACCCCAACCCCAGGTTGCGGCTGCGGCGGCGCTTGTGCACATCGGTATCACGTGTGAGCGCCATGGTTCAGCCCCCCAACCCGCGCAGCATCGCATCAATCATCAGCGCGCCGAAATGCAAGAACAGATAGATCAGAGACAGTGCAAAGAATTTCTTTTCCGCCTTGTAATTATCTGCGGCCGCGACGTCTTCGTTGCGGCGCCAGAGTAGAACGGCGCCCAGCACGAAGGCCGCATTCAAAACCACCGCGGCGACCAGATAGGCCCAGCCCGCAATTGACGTGAAACACAGCCCAAGCGCCACCGGCGCCAGCAGCAAGGTGTAGACCAGAATGTGGTTGCGGGTCACACGGCGACCATGGGTGCTGGTCAGCATCGGCACGCCCGCTTCGTCGTAATCCGCCTTCATGAACAGGGCCAGAGCCCAGAAATGCGGCGGTGTCCACATAAAGATCAGCGCAAACATCAGGACGGATTCGATTGACACGCCGCCCGTGGCCACGGCCCAGCCGATCATCGGAGGGAAGGCCCCTGCCGCCCCACCGATCACGATATTCTGCGGTGTCCAGCGCTTCAGCCAAATCGTGTAGACGACGGCATAAAAGAAAATGGTGAATGCCAGCAGCCCAGCGGCAACCCAGTTCGCCGCCAGCCCAAGAAACACAACGGCAAAGCCCGACAGGGTCAGGCCAACGCCCAAAGCTTCGCCCGGCGCGATGCGCCCCGACGGGATTGGCCGACCCTTGGTGCGTTTCATGATGCGGTCAATATCGGCATCGTACCACATGTTCAGCGCGCCCGACGCCCCGCCACCCAGAGCAATGCACAAAATGGACACGGCCGCGACGAACGGGTGCACCCCCACCGGCGCGACGATCAGCCCGACCAGCGCCGTGAACACGACCAAAGACATCACACGCGGCTTCAACAGTTCAACATAATCGCCGAACCGTGCCTCATGCTCTATCTGATGTGCCGTTGCGTCTGTCATGTCGTGTACCTTGCGGTGGTTAGCAGAAACGGGCCGCCCCTGCAGCCCGCTCAAAACCTTGCGGGGTTACGTCAGTTTGCCGAAGCGACCTGAACCGTGGAAGCGCGCGGCGTACCGGCGTATTCTTCGATCGCGCCGTCCAGCCACTGCTGGTAAACCTCTTCGGACACGACCTTGACCGTGATCGGCATATAGGCGTGATCTTTGCCGCACAGCTCGGAACATTGCCCGAAATAGACGCCCTCGCGCTCGGCCTTGAACCACAGCTGGGCAATACGGCCCGGCACGGCATCCTGCTTTACGCCGAACGCAGGGATGGCCCACGAATGGATCACATCTGCGCCGGTGACATTCATCACGACGGTCTTGCCGACGGGGATCACGACGGCTGTGTCCGTGGCCAGCAGCCAGTCGTCCTTGCTGTAGCCGGCGCGCTCAAGCTTGGCGACCATTTCAGCGTCTTTAACGAACGGCGTTACGTTGTCGTCGCCATCACCCAGAGTGGCCGGGTGGCCAAGCAGATAGCTGTCAAAGCCAAAACCATGATCGACATATTCATAGCCCCAGTACCACTGATAGCCTGTGACTTTGATCGTGATGTCAGCCTCGGGAATTTCCTGTTGCTTGAACAGGACGGGCAGAGAAAAGGCACCAATGAAAACCAAGATCACGATCGGAATGATCGTCCACGCCACTTCGATCGGTGTGTTGTGAGTGAACGTCGACGGGTTCGGGTTGGCGCGGCGATTGTAGCGCAGGATTGCGAAGGCCATCAGGCCAACCACAAACGCGGTGATGACAGTGATGATCACCAGAATCAGATGATCGAGGCCCTGCAAATCGCGCGCCAGTTCTGTCCCGGCAGGCTGGAACCCCATTTCGCCATCGGTCGGACGGCCAACCACTTCAAGGCCTTGGATCGCGTCCTGCGCCCAGACGGCGGTTGACGCGAGCGTTGCGGTGGTTGCGGCCAGAAGGCCCGAAAGTGCGGCTTTGATACGCATTATGTCTTCCTGTTTCGGCATGGTCGGCAACCGGTTCGCGCGGCCTCTCCCGGGCGATGCGCAGGCTTTCCGACGGAATCCCATTGTCTCCTGCGCGCCAAAAACCATATTAGGGCACGCGGGACAAGCGATATGGTTGTGGCAAACCGTCGCTTTTTTGACCTAGATCAAACAGACGGGACGAGAAACCATGACCAACAACACTTTTCGCCCCTTTGAAACACTTGTCGATCCATCCGTCGCTTTGGACCATTTGCGCACCGCCGTCGCGGGCGCCGACGACGGCGAGTTGTTTCTTGAACGGACGCGATCCGAAGCCCTCGTGTACGAAGACGGCCGGATCAAGACGGCAAACTATGATGCGGCTGAAGGGTTCGGTTTGCGCGCCGTTCGCGGTGAGACCGCCGGCTATGCCCATTCGACCGAAATATCCGACACCGCGATCGCCCGGGCCATTCCGACCGCCCGTCTGGCGGTGGGCGACGGCGGTGGCACAATGGCCATCCCGCCCGCGCGAACGAACCGGCATCTTTATTCGGATGACAACCCTATGGAGGGCGCCAGTTTTCCGGCCAAGATTGACTTGCTTGGCGAAATTGATGCCTTTGCCCGCGCGTTGGACCACCGGGTCGTGCAAGTCACCGCCTCGCTAGGGGCTTCGCACCAAGAGGTGGTGATCCTGCGCCCCGAAGGGGACATGATCACTGACGTTCGCCCGATGGCGCGCCTGGGCGTGTCCGTCACCATCGAAGATAACGGTCGTCGCGAAAGCGGGCATCATTCGGGGGGCGGCCGGTTCGGTCTGGATGGGCTGATTGCCCCCGACTTCTGGCAGTCTGCCGCCCGCGAAGCGTTGCGCATAGCCCTTGTGAACCTTGACGCCGATCCCGCGCCCGCGGGCCAGATGGACGTTGTGCTGGGCAATGGTTGGCCGGGCATCTTGCTGCACGAAGCTGTCGGTCACGGGCTGGAAGGCGATTTCAACCGCAAGAAAACCTCGGCCTTTTCGGGACTCATGGGGCAGCGCGTTGCAGCCAAGGGCGTGACGGTTCTGGACGATGGCACCATTCCCGACCGGCGCGGAAGCATCACCGTGGATGACGAAGGAACGCCGTCGGGCAAGAACGTGCTGATCGAAGACGGTATCCTGGTAGGTTACATGCAGGATCGGCAGAATGCGCGGCTGATGGGGGTCAAACCCACCGGGAACGGACGGCGCGAGAGTTTCGCGCATATGCCCATGCCACGCATGACGAACACATACATGCTGGGTGGACACACGGATCCGGGCGATATCGTGGCTGATTTGAAAGACGGGATCTACGCCGTCGGGTTCGGCGGCGGACAGGTGGACATCACCAGCGGCAAGTTCGTCTTTTCCTGCACTGAAGCCTACCGTGTGAAGAACGGCAAGATCGGCGCGCCTGTCAAAGGCGCGACCCTGATTGGCGACGGCCCCACGGCCATGAAGCAGATTCGCGCGATCGGGAACGACATGGCGCTGGATCCCGGTATCGGCAACTGCGGCAAGGCCGGCCAGTGGGTGCCGGTGGGCGTCGGACAACCAACGCTGATGATCGGTGGGCTGACGGTGGGCGGTGCGGCGACCTGACTCGCGGCGGCGCTGCGCCTCTGAATTCGATCCCACAGCTGACGATCAGACTTCTGTCACCAGCATCTGCCGAAAGTCATTGTGGCCAACGTTCTTTAGCGAAATCTGGCACCCGGACTGCGTAGCGTCAGGCATGGTCATCGACGCATCCAAGCCCAAACGACCGCTTTGTTCCGACACTTCGGCGTTTCACCATCAAGGCATGCGCCCGCCACAACGGGCCTTTGCGATAGCGCGCCCTGCCGGCGATCATGTCACGCGCTGAGCGCAAAATACCGCGCGATTCCGTACACATAGAGCGCCGAGAACACGATATTGATGTACTTGAGCTGTGGCTCTGTCCGTAGCCAGGCGCAAAAAATCCAGATCAGACAAAAGGGCAAACCGAACAGCATGGCGGCCAACTGCCAATCCTGAACAATGGCAACGGTACTACACAGACCCAATAAAACGGCGATCCACTTCAGCCGCTGCTCGTGCGCAGACAACTTCTCATATGTCATTTTGGTGCTTTCAGAGAACCAGCGCCGTGAACCCGGCGATCTGATAGCGCACCTGTAGCAAAAGAACGATCCGGCGACAATACGATGTCCCAGGCAGGGAACAGCCCCGGGCCGGGCAAAAGAAATTTCGTAAACGCCAGAAAAACTGGACCTGTTTACGGCCCATTAACCATCAGCGCGCCAAACTCTGACTTGCAAGTAGACGGAGCGAGCGAGTTGGAGCAGGATTTATTCCCTTCCCACCACCCCCTCACCCCACCCCACACCGTGGAAGACCAGCTGGACTGGCTTCGTCTCTTGCGCTCACGCCGCGTCGGCGTGTCGACCTTCTTTCGACTGATGGCCGAACACGGAAATGCCAAAGCGGCGTTGGCCGCATTGCCCGGTATTGCTGCCGCCGCGGGCGTCAAGAATTACGCATACTGCCCCGAGCAGGTGGCACGAGCTGAATTGAAAGCCGGCCGGATCGCCGGCGCCACCCTGATTGCGTTTGGCGCGCCGGACTATCCCAAGGCACTGGCTGAAATTCCCGATCCCCCGCCTTTACTGTGGGCGCGCGGTGACATCGCGATGCTGAACCGGCCCGCGATCGCGATCGCAGGGGCGCGCAACGCATCATCGCTGGGGATGCGAACAGCCCGCAAGATTGCCGTAGATCTGGGGGCCGCAGGCTACGTGATCGTATCTGGTCTGGCACGCGGCATCGACACCGCGGCCCACCAAGCTGGCCTGCCCACGGGCACGATTGCCGTGGTCGCCGGGGGCGTCGATGTTGTCTATCCCCCCGAAAACGCCACCCTGACGCAGGAAATCGAAGATCAGGGCTGCATCGTCAGCGAACAGCCCATGGGCATGCGCCCCACAAACCGCCATTTTCCGCGCCGCAATCGAATCATATCAGGGCTTTCAGCTGCGGTTGTGGTGGTCGAGGCCGCCGCAAAGTCCGGCAGCCTGATCACTGCGCGCGAAGCACTGGACCAGGGGCGGGAAGTGTTCGCCGTTCCCGGCCATCCTTTCGATGCCCGCACGGGGGGATGCAACATGTTGATCCGCGACGGCGCCACCCTTGTCCGCGGGGCGCGCGATGTGACCGATGTGCTTCCGGGCAGGCCCGAATCCGATCCGGTCGCCGTTGATGAACCCGGCGGGCAAGACACGCGCACCTGGCGTGATCAGGCCGCACTGCACACCGAAATCCTGGGCCGGTTGGGACCAAGCCCCCTGGCAGAAGATCAGCTTATCCGCGATGTCGGCGGGGGCGCGGCCGAAATCTCGCCCGCGCTGGTGGAACTTGAACTGACCGGCAAGATACAAAGACAGCCGGGGGGGCTTTTGTCCCTGGCCTGACGGACCAGTCGCAGTTTCATTTTCCAAGCTGCATTGACATCACGCCGGGGCCTACACATGTTCGCCGGCCAGAGCGCATTGCCCGAGTCGGAAGGAATATCCATGCCCGTTGTTGTTGTTGAATCGCCAGCCAAGGCCAAGACAATCAACAAATATCTGGGCAAGAACTTCACCGTTCTGGCGTCTTATGGCCATGTGCGGGACCTGCCCCCCAAGGACGGATCGGTCGACCCAGACCATGAATTCGACATGAAATGGGAAGTGGCCAACGACAGCCGCAAGCATGTCAAAGCCATCGCAGACGCCCTGAAAGACGACAACGAACTGATCCTGGCCACTGACCCCGACCGCGAGGGCGAGGCGATCAGTTGGCACCTGCAAGAAGCTCTGACCAAGCGCCGCGCGATCAAAAAAGACACCGAAGTCCGGCGCGTGACCTTTAACGCTATCACCAAGGCCGCCGTCACCGAGGCCATGAAAAACCCGCGCGAAATCGATGCACCGCTGGTCGAAGCCTACCTGGCCCGCCGTGCGCTGGATTATCTTGTCGGGTTCAACCTGTCCCCCGTTCTGTGGCGCAAGCTGCCCGGCGCGCGGAGCGCCGGCCGGGTGCAATCGGTGTGCCTGCGCCTGATCGTCGAGCGCGAGATGGAGATCGAAGCGTTCAATCCGCGCGAATACTGGTCGGTCAAAGCCGTGATAGAAACCCCGCGTGGCAAAACCTTTGAAGCGCGACTGGTCACGTTCAAGGGCAAAAAGCTGGATCGTTTTGATCTGGAAGACGCCGTTCAAGCCGAAATGGCAGTCAAGGCTGTTACCAGCCGCGCGCTGACCGTCCAAAGCGTCGAAGCCAAGCCCGGCAGCCGCAATCCCTCGGCCCCGTTCATGACCTCTACCTTGCAGCAGGAAGCCAGCCGCAAGTTCGGCTTCGGCGCACGGGCCACGATGAATGCCGCACAGCGCCTCTACGAAGCTGGTCACATTACATATATGCGGACAGACGGGATCGACATGGCGCCCGAGGCGGTGATGGCCGCGCGCGACGCGATCAAGACGATGTACGGGGCCGATTACGTGCCCTCCAGCCCGCGCATGTACAAGAACAAGGCCAAGAACGCACAAGAAGCCCACGAATGCATCCGGCCCACCGAGATGATGGCCAGCCCCGAAAAGCTGAAGTTGACGGATGCAGATCAGCGCAGGCTCTACGATCTGATCTGGAAGCGCACAATCGCCAGCCAGATGGCCGCCGCAAAACTGGAACGCACCACCGTCGAAATCGGCAGCGATGACGGCCAGGTTGGCCTGCGGGCGACCGGGCAGGTGGTTCTGTTCGACGGGTTTTTGAAGGTATACGAAGAAGGCCGCGACGACGCCGAAGGCGATGACGATGCGCGCTTGCCTCAGGTCAATCAGGGCGATCCGGCCAAACTGGCGGCCAAAGGCGCCGAGGCTGAGTTCCTCAAGCCCGAGGAAGCAAGCCTTGCCAGCCGCAGCCGCCCCGATGCGATCCTGTCCGACGATGGCGCGGTTCTTGCCCTGCAGCACCACACCCAGCCCCCGCCCCGCTATACCGAAGCCACGCTGGTCAAACGCATGGAAGAGCTGGGCATCGGGCGCCCGTCGACCTATGCCAGCGTTTTGTCCACGATCGTGGACCGCGAATATGTGCGCAAGGACAAGAACCGTCTGATCCCCGAAGACAAAGGGCGCATGGTCACGGTGTTCCTGATGAACTTCTTCCGCAAATACGTGGGCTATGAATTCACGGCGGAACTTGAAGAAGAGCTGGACGAAATCTCGGCGGGCGAGCTGAACTACAAGGATGTGTTGAACCGGTTCTGGCGCGATTTTTCGGCGGCGATTTCCGAAACGTCGGAATTGCGGATATCGGAAGTGCTGGACAAGCTGGACGCAGCCATGGCCCCGGTGCTCTATCCGCCGCGGGATGACGGGAAAGACCCGCGCGAATGCCCGCTTTGTGGGCAGGGATCGCTGCATCTGAAGACCTCGCGCTCGGGCGGCTTCGTGGGCTGCTCGCGCTATCCCGAATGCCGCTATACCCGCCCCATCGGCGGCGATGCCGCCGAGGCGGGCGACCGGGTTCTGGGCGTGGATGACGACGGCAATGAAATCTCGCTGCGCTCGGGTCGCTTTGGCCCCTATGTCCAGCGCGGCGAGGTGACCGAAGACAACAAGAAACCCGACCGCGCCAGCCTGCCCAAGGGTTGGTCCGCCGATGCAATGGATCTGGAAAAAGCGCTGACGCTCCTGTCCCTTCCGCGCGAGGTCGGCATCTACGAGGGCGCGCCGATCAGCGCGAACTTCGGCCGTTTCGGCCCCTATCTGATGCATCAGCTGCCGGACGAGGCGAAACCGGTCTATGCCAATCTGAAAAACCCCGATGACGTCTTCGAAATCGGCATGAACCGGGCGGTCGAGCTGATCACAGAAAAACGTCTGAACCCCGGACGTGGACGCTCGGCCGCGGCCAAACCGCTCAAGGAATTGGGCGAACACCCCGAAGAAGGCGGCCCCGTGAACGTCGTGGATGGGCGCTACGGCCCATATGTCAAATTCGGCAAGATCAACGCGACGCTGCCAAAGGATGTCGAACCGGATCAGGTCACGATGGACATGGCGGTCAAGTTGATCGAAGAGAAAGCTGCAAAGGGGGGCAAGAAAAAGCCCGCCAAAAAGAAAGCGGCCGCCAAAAAGACCTGATCTGCCGCCCGATTGCCCGGAAATTGAAGTCGTCGCGATTCAAATGACGTTGCGTCGGCTTGACCGATGGGGGTGCGTTGACTCTTGGCACGGCGCGCGGCAAAGACACCAAATAGACTCCACGAGGGGAAGGCTATCATGAACAAGATTTACGAGAGTGCGTCAGCGGCGCTTGAGGGTGTATTGTTTGACGGGATGCTGATTGCAGCGGGCGGGTTTGGTCTTTGCGGGATCCCCGAACTGTTGATTGCGGCCATCCGGGATGCGGGGACAAAGGATTTGACGGTGGCCTCGAACAACGCGGGGGTTGACGATTTCGGCCTGGGCGTTTTGCTGCAGAGCAAACAGGTCAAGAAAATGATGTCCTCTTACGTGGGCGAAAACGCCGAGTTCATGCGCCAGTACCTGTCGGGCGAACTGGAGCTGGAATTCAACCCTCAGGGCACACTGGCCGAGCGGATGCGCGCGGGTGGCGCAGGCATTCCGGGCTTTTACACCAAAACCGGCGTTGGCACCGTGATCGCTGAAGGCAAGGACGTGCGCAGCTGGAACGGGCAGGATTACATCCTTGAGGAAGGGATCTTTGCCGACCTGAGCATCGTCAAAGCGTGGAAAGCGGATGAAACGGGCAACCTGATTTTCCGCAAGACGGCGCGAAACTTCAACCCGCCGGCGGCAATGTGCGGCAAGGTCTGCATAGTCGAAGTGGAAGAAATCGTGCCGACCGGCAGCCTGGACCCTGACCTCATCCATCTGCCCGGCGTCTACGTGCACCGCATCGTGCAGGGCGAACATGAAAAGCGCATCGAACAGCGCACGACTCGCAAAAAGGAGACCGCGTAATGCCTTGGGATCGCAACCAGATGGCCGCGCGCGCGGCCGATGAACTCGAAGACGGCATGTATGTGAATCTGGGCATCGGCATCCCGACCCTGGTAGCCAACTACGTGGGCGACAAGGATATCACGTTGCAGTCAGAAAACGGCATGCTGGGCATGGGACCGTTCCCGTATGAGGGCGAAGAAGACCCCGATCTGATCAACGCGGGCAAACAGACCATCACCGAATTGAACCGCACAGCGTATTTCGACAGCGCGACGTCCTTCGGGATGATCCGCGGCGGCAAGATCGCTGCGGCGATCCTGGGCGCAATGGAAGTGTCCGAAAATGGTGACCTGGCGAACTGGATGATCCCGGGCAAGCTGGTCAAGGGCATGGGCGGCGCAATGGATCTTGTGGCTGGCGTGGGCCGTGTGATCGTGGTGATGGACCACACCAACAAGCACGGCGATAGCAAAGTGCTGCGCGAATGCACCCTGCCACTGACCGGTCGCGGCGTGGTTGACCGCATCATCAGCAACCTCGGTGTGCTGGACGTCGTCGAAGGTGGCCTGAAAATCGTCGAACTCGCCGACGGCGTCACCGAGGAAGACATGCGCAAAGCCACATTGGCAACCATCGTCTGAGACGTGTTTTCACGTTATTTCGGAACCCGCTGCGAGGAATAGTTGCGGGTTTCTTGTTTTGTTTCAGTCGAATTTGGCGGATTTTCTAAAACGAATTGAAACCAAAATCCCCTTAAACTGCCGTCAGCCTGCCCCGGAATCGCCTTTGTTGCGCATTAACCATTTCATCAGGTTCGGCAGGATCAAAGGGGATTTGACATGAATGACGTACCCAAACAAAAAACGTTTGATGTGATGATGGCCGCCAGCCAGCATCCGTGCCTGTCCAATGTTGAGGCGTTGATCGGCCACATGGAAAGCGTCGCCGAACAAATGCACAAACGCTACCCCGGCAACCGTGACTATGCCCGCATGTGCGAGGATACTCGCGCAGGGCAACAACACATCTCGCGCATGCGCGAAGCACTGAGCGCGCGGGACAAGGCGCGCTACGACGCCGCGTTCACTGGCCTGCGCGACCGCATGGCCGGATACCACAACTCGGTCGAAAAACTGGCTGATTGGCGTCTGGCCTGATCCAGCTGCCCCCTTAGCCGGCGGCCAACGCACACGCCTATCTTGCACTGATCGATTGTTCTAAATATCGAAACAAGTCCTTAATATCGCCCCAATTAGCTCTTAGACGGATCAACATGTCCATGAGCGTATCGAACATCCCGACACCGCCCATCAGGCGGAACGCCTTGCGCGACCAGTTTGTTCTTTGGGGCGTTCTGGCATTCGTCATTGTCGGTATGGTGGGCG
The DNA here is from genome assembly GCF_049943335.1 of Aliiroseovarius sp. PTFE2010. NCBI lineage: Bacteria > Pseudomonadati > Pseudomonadota > Alphaproteobacteria > Rhodobacterales > Paracoccaceae > Aliiroseovarius > Aliiroseovarius sp. PTFE2010. The sequence continues at coordinate 5,705 of NZ_JBNFVY010000011.1, read as the reverse complement.
CAGCGGCCGCGACCGGCTGGCAGGACACATGGAACCAGATCAAGGGCCTGTCAGCAGCCCAAATCTGCATTCTACTTTCACTATCGGCAGCCAACTACCTGCTACGTGGCCTTCGTTGGCATGCGTTCGTCCGGCGTCTTGGCCTGCCGTTGCGAATGGGTCAGAACATGCGCCATTTCCTTGGCGGGTTCGCGATGACGATCACGCCCGGCAGACTGGGCGAACTGATCCGCATGCGCTGGATCGCGCGCGAAGCACATGTGCCATTCGAACGGTCCGCCCCTCTGGTCCTGGTGGACCGGGCGGCAGATCTTGCCGCGATGGCCCTCATCCTTGCTATTTCCTTGGCAACCTCTACGCGGGGCATCGTTGGCGGTGTGCCGGTCACTATACTGGCTCTGGGTGGCGCATGGGTCGCAACCCGCCCGAAACTGATGTCGTTCATGGCCACACTTGGCCACAAAGCCACCGGACGCGGCGCACGTCTGTTCGCAAAAATACGCCGCGCGGCCCGGACCCTGGCCATATTTTCACACGGTGGCACCTGGGGCGTTGCACTCGTGCTGGGCCTGTTCGGCTGGGCCGCCGAAGGGCTCGCCTTTTACCTCCTGCTGGCGTGGATGGGCGCAGACGTCACACTGTCCATGGCGGTCGCGATCTTTGTGTTTTCCGCACTGGCCGGTGGCCTGACCGGCGCCCCTGGCGGAATGGGCGGCGCCGAAGCGGCGATGATCGCTCTTTTATCGCTTGAGGGCGTGTCGTTCGACATTGCCCTTGCGGCCACCGCTGTCATTCGCCTGACCACCTTGTGGTTCGCGATTCTGATCGGGGTTATAGTTTTCCCGATTGCCGAAAAATCCTCGCTCAAAAGAGTTCAAGATGTGGAATGAGATCTCCTATTCCGGATGGGGCCGCGCCCTGTCGGCAAAGGGCCGCGTTGCCCGGCCAGAACGCCTGTCGGCCCTGGCGCAGCTTTCGCAAGAGACCCCTGCCCCGGCATTCGGCCAATTGCGCAGCTACGGCGATGCCGCGCTGAATGATGGCGGGCCTGCAGTGGATATGACCAGGCTGGATCGCATGATCAACTTCGATCCGGACACCGGCATCGTACATGTCGAAGCGGGTATGCCGATTGGCGACATGGGGCGGTTGTTCGCCGCGCGCGGCTGGATCCCGCCCGTGATGCCCGGCACCGGGTTTGCCACCGTTGGCGGCTGTATTGCCAACGACGTGCATGGAAAGAACCACCACGTTGTCGGCAGCTTTGGACAGCACGTCACGGAAATCACTTTGATGATGAACGGCAAGGCCAAGAAGTTCACGCCAGACAAGACTGCCACTTTGTTCAAAGCGACCGTCGGCGGTCTGGGTCAGACGGGCGTCATCGTGTCGGCCAAGATCCGATTGATGCCCTGCAAGGGCGACATGATGGTCCTGACCGAACGCAGAATTGACGGATGGGACCAGTTCATTGATGCGCTGGACCACAGCCATGCGGACTATACCGTGGGCTGGATCGACGCGACCGCCAAAGGCAACAGCTTGGGGCGCGGCATTCTGGAAGAAGGTGAAATCACGTCGGGTGTCAGCCCCAAGACCAAAAAAGCGCGCGCCGTGCCCATCAATGCCCCGCACTGGGCGCTGTCGGGACCCGTTGTTCGCGCCTTTAACGAAGCATACTTCCGCCGGGTACCGGCCAAAGGGCGAACCACAGTCAAACCGATAGCCGAACCGTTCTTTCCGTTGGATGCGATCCACAACTGGAACCGGCTCTATGGCAAGCGGGGGTTCCATCAGTTCCAATGCGTCGTTCCGTTGGCTCACGCCCCGGCGCTGCGCCTCATGCTGGAACGGATTGCGAACTCGGGCCTTGCTTCACCCTTGGCCGTGTTGAAACGCATGGGGGCTGGACGGGCGGGCTATCTGTCTTTCCCGATGGAAGGCTACACCCTGGCCGTCGATTTTCCCGCGCGCCAAGGGTCCGCGCAATTGATCGGCGAACTGCAGGACATGACCTCGGATGCCCAAGGACGTGTCTATTTCGCTAAAGACGCGTTGGCATCGGGCGGAGCGGTGCGGGCGATGTACCCCGAGCATGGTGAATGGCTGAAAGCCGTCAGCAAAGCCGACCCCGACCAAGCGATGGTCACGGATCTTGTCCGCCGCCTGGACTTGAGGAGCACCCAATGAACCAGACCTGGATAATTCTGGGGGCAACGTCATCCATGGCGCGTGCATTGGCGCGCCGCCTGTCGTCGCAAGGCGCAACGCTGATACTGGCGGGGCGGGATATGGACGAATTGGGCCGACTGGCAACCGACTGCGATCTGCGCGGCGCGTCCTGCGCCGAAGCCATGCGTTTTGACGCGCGCGATGCGGCAACCTTCGCTCCGATCATAGACCGCGCCGCGCAAGAGGACGGCATGTTAAACGCGGCCGTGTTTGTGGGCTCAATGCCGGAGCAAGCGGACATCGACACCAACCCAGCCCTGATAGACGGGGTCATGGCAGACAATCACACCGGTCCCGCGCGGTTCTTGCATATGCTGGCGCCCATTTTGGAAGAAAGGGGCGGCGGTACGATCGTCGGTGTGGGATCTGTTGCCGGGGATCGCGGGCGCTTGGGCAACTACGTCTATGGCGCGTCCAAGGCCGGGTTTGCCACGTACCTGTCCGGCTTGCGCAACCGTCTGGGCCGCGCAGGCGTACATGTGATGACCGTAAAGCCTGGCTTCGTCGATACGTCGATGACCTGGGGGATCGATGGCATGTTTCTGGTCGCCTCGCCCGACGACGTGGCGCGCGGCATCCTGAAAGGGGTCTCGAGAGGTCGCAACGTGATCTATACGCCGTTTTTCTGGCGCTACATTATGCTGATCATTCGCCATGTGCCCGAATTCATCTTCAAGAAACTGTCGATCTGATCACGCGCAGCATTGTCAGACCTATTTGATATCCGGGCGCGGGTTTGGCTTGCGGCTCTTACAGCCCGAACCATTGGTGGAACAATCCCGCGGCGTAGAACATCAGCGACACTATGATTAACAGCAGGCCGATCCCGCGTTTGTCACGCATTGCGAAAACGATGGGATCGTAGTCCTGTTTGCCGAAATAGCCCAACCGCACCATGCGATAGAGCCATCCGGCCATCGGGATCATGGCGACCCAGAGCAGCCACTGAGACGGGTACAGCGCGCGCGCGTGATCTGTGAACGTGTAAAGGAAAAAGATCAGCAGCGTGCCGAACATTCCCAGCACAGCGACATTCAATAAATCGCCACGATCCCCGCGGCCATAGCCCCGCCCCGGCAACCGGTCATCCGATGTAGCCAGCGTCAGTTCGGTCAGTCGTTTCACACAGCCAAGCGTGATGAAAATCGGATAAATGAAGACCAGCAGATACCCTGTCACATAGACATCCGCGGCTGCAGCCCCAGCCACCACACGTAAAGTATAAAGTGATGCCAGTGTCGCAATGTCGATCCATCTGAGGCGCTTCAACCGCAGCGAATAGGCCAGCGACAGGATCATATAGAGCAAGACTACGCCAACAAACGCGGGGGCAAGTGCCGCGGCGATCCCCAGAGCTATAACCCCGAGCGCGACGCACAGTGTCATGCCAACCGAAATCGGAACCGCACCACTGGCAAACGGGCGGAGCCGTTTTTTCGCGTGCAGGCGGTCCGCCTCAAGGTCCAGCAGGTCATTCACGATATAAATGCACGACGCGGCGAACGAGAATGCGACGATCCCGGCGATCACCGTCAGGAAACTGGCGACTTCGAACTGGTGCGCGGCGATGAGCGGAAGAAAAAGCAGAACGTTCTTGACCCACTGGTGCGGCCGGAGCGCGCGCAGCGCATCGCGGACCTTCCACCCCCCGGCGAAATGCACAACCGACTTGCCCATTCGCGCAAGGGCGGCGTCCTCGCGGGGCAGGTTGCCCACGATCAGAGCATTTTCGGCCCGGGACCAAATGGCGCGATCCACAGTTGCGTTGCCTGCATAGTCAAAGCCTGACTCGCCATAAGCCTCAACCAGGGCATCGGCCTTGGCTTTGCCCTTCAGGTTCGTATCGCCGTCCGATGCGAAAACCCGATCGATGCCGTGAATGGCCGCCAACTGATCCACCAGCTTTCGGTCCGACGCCGATGCCAAAGCCACTTCGCGGCCGGCTGCCTTGGCTTCATCGGCCAGGAATTTCATATCCGGATGGACCGGCATCAGGTCCATACGCAATTGCACCTTGTCGGCAAGAATATGTTTGAGAGCAGCCGGATCGCGCAGATGCGTAAAGGCCGCCTGAACCACGCCAATCGGATCGCGGCCCAAACCGGCCCAAAAGGTCTCAAACAAAAGATCAGTCTTCAGGAACGTCCCATCGACATCCAGAACCAGCGGTTTCTGTTCAGCCATTCGATGGCGCTCCTTTCTTTGCAAAGACACAGCCATCGGAAATCAGTTCGGGTGGGGTGACGCAAAGCCCGCGCGCCACACGCCAGGCCGCCAAAACCTTTGGAACATAAGCGCGCGTTTCCGCGAAAGGGGGCACCCCTGCGTGTGTCTTGACCGAATTTTCGCCCGCGTTGTACCCCGCCAGCGCCAGGACCGGATCACCGCCGAATTCAGTCAGCAGCCAATCAAGATATTTTACCCCGCCGCGGATATTGTCGCCAGGAACAGTCGCATCGGCCACGCCAAAGCGGGTCGCCGTATCGGGCATCAACTGCATGAGCCCCTGAGCGCCCGCATGACTGACAGCCGCCGTACGGCCGGAACTTTCGACCCCGATAACGGCCAGAACCAATGCGGGGGACACTTTTGTGCCGATCGTTGCCATGAGAATATCGACACCATGCGCGGAAGCGATCCTGTGCATATCCTCAAGACGGGGGGCAGGAACAGGTGTCGGCGCCTTGTCCAAACCGCTCAGCGCCTTTGTCAGGCGCGAGGCATCCTGATCTATACTGAAGGGAACAACCTCCCAGTACCAGTCATACCCCGACAGCGGGCGCGCAATTGAATCCGCGGGTTTCTGTTCGGCCCCGGGCGTTGTGGTTAATACCCCCTCGCCTTCCCGGATCTGGACAGTGATGCGCTTGGAACCGGCCTTTGGAACGCCGACTTTCTTGAATGTAACCTCGGGATAGGGGCGCGGGCTGGCAGAGTCTTGGGCCAGTGCGGGCCCCGCAAGACAGACGCAAACCAAACCGATGACTGTCGCAATTCCTTTCATCAGAGCTGCCCTGAAATCCGCGTTGTGAATGGTTGTGGCCGTTTTGGCAAAAATAGACAGATGACGCTAGGGACCATGCATGCGACGGCACCAATTCGTAGCGTTACTGCACCACACGAATCTGGCTAAACAAAAAAATGCAAAGAAACTTAACTTTTTATTTTATTGTTTTTCAGCATGTTACTTGAATTGTGACCGGAAAACCCACGAATTCCAAAACCGCCCCCAGCAGGTCAAACTGTTGCCCCAATCCAAGTGTGTATTGTCTCCATCGAACGCAGCGACTGACGCCTCGGCAACGGTCACTGACTAGGTGAAAATGCTAAGAGCGTACGGAAATTTCGGAGGGAAACATGAAATTCTTCAAGCTTGCTAAATCGTTCCAGCGTGATGAAGACGGCGCTGTGACCGTTGACTGGGTTGTGCTGACTTCGGCTGTCGTTGGTCTGGGCGTTGCCGTTCTGACCAC
>NZ_JBNFVY010000010.1:0-99203 GCF_049943335.1 Aliiroseovarius sp. PTFE2010 | reverse complement strand
TTGTCCCCGCGCCGCTGCCTGTCAGTGTTTCAAAGATACGTCCCGCCCGGTCAGTTCGGAATGTCGCCGGTCAGGCCTTCGACGTAAAAATTCATCCCCAGAAGAGTGCCGTCGTCGGCAACTTCGCCTTCGGCCAGCCAGGCGCTGCCGTCCTGCTTGTTCAGTGGCCCGGTGAAAGGATGATATTCGCCCGAGGCGATCTTGCTCTTCAGCTCTAGTGCAGCGGCCTTCACGTCTTGCGGAACGGCATCCGAAATTTCGCCAATGCCGACCATGCCCGGCCCGATGCCGTCCCAGGTGTCCGTGCTTTCCCATGTGCCGTCCATGACGGCCTTCACGCGCTCGATGTAGTAGGGCGCCCAGTTGTCGATGATCGACGAAACGCGCGGCTGAGGCGCGTATTCGGCCATGTCAGACGCCTGGCCAAAGGTGATCACGTTGCCGGCCTTCTGTGCCGCGGCCTGGGGCGCCGTGGAATCAGTGTGCTGCAAGATCACGTCTGCCCCTTGTTCGATCAGCGCCTGGGCCGCGTCGGCTTCTTTTGCCGGATCGAACCATGTGTAGGCCCAGACCACACTGAATTCGATATCCGGGTTCACTTTCTTGGCGTGGATGTAGGCGCTGTTGATGCCGCGGATCACCTCGGGAATGGGGAAGGATCCGATGTAGCCGATCTTGTTGGATTTGGTCATGTGCCCGGCGATCGTGCCCTGCACCGCGCGCCCTTCGTAAAAGCGGGCCGAATAGGTGCTGACGTTGTCGGCGCGCTTGAAGCCTGTGGCGTGCTCGAACTTTACGTCCGGGAACTTGGCTGCGACGTTGATCGTCGGGTCCATGTAGCCGAAGGATGTCGTAAAGATGATGTCAGCGCCTGACAGTGCCATCTGCGTCAGCGCGCGTTCGGCATCGGCGCCTTCGGGCACGTTTTCCTGGTAGACTGTTTCAACCGCATCGCCGAATTCTTCCTCGACCGCCAATCGCCCCTGGTTGTGTTCATAGGTCCAGCCGCCATCGCCGACGGGGCCCACATAGATGAAGCCGGCCTTGACCGTGCCGCCGTGGCTTTCGGCGAAGGACGCGCCGGTTGTTATGGCAAGAGCCGAGGCCGCGGCCGCGAGCAGAGTTCTGCGTTTCATGATTGATCTCCCAGATGCAGACAGGTTTGGTTTGGCCTCATTGCGAGGCATGGAAAATCCGGCCGAGCGCCGCAGGGGCGTCCGAGCCCCGTTTGCGCCGGGCGGAAATGATGACGAGGACCAGTATCGTGATGATATATGGAGACATCGACAGCAACGCGACCGGGACCTTGGCGCCCGCGGCCTGCAGGTTCAATTGCAGCACCGTGATGCCGCCGAAAAGGTAAGCACCGATCAGAACTCGCCATGCCTTCCAGCTTGCAAAGACGACGATGGCCAGCGCAATCCAGCCAGCGCCGGCGGTCATGCCTTCGGTCCATTGCGGAACGCGGATCAAGCTGATGCAGGCGCCCCCCAGCCCGGCGCAGGCCCCGCCAAAGGCAATAGCGGCCAGACGAATGCGCACCACTTTGTAACCAAGCGCATGCGCCGCATCGTGGCTTTCGCCAACAGCGCGCAGGATCAGACCGGCCCGCGTGTATTTCAGCGTCGCCCAGACAGCCGCGACCAAGGCAAGCGAAAGATAAACCATCACGTTGTGCTGGAACAGGATCGGTCCCAGCACTGGTATGTCGCCCAACAGCGGGATGTGCAGATCAGCAGTGGGGGGTGGTTTGATACCCACATAGTCCTGCCCCATCAGCGCCGATATTCCCAGCCCGACCATGGTCAGCGCCAAGCCGGTTGCCACCTGGTTCGACAGCAGGATCTGTGTCAGCACCCCGAACAATTGGCTGAGCAAGGCCCCACCAACCGCCGCGGCCACAAAGCCGAGCGCCGGTGATCCGGTTTCTACGGCCGTCGCAAAGCCACAGATCGCACCGGTGATCATCATGCCTTCGACGCCCAGGTTCAAAATGCCCGCGCGCTCGACCACCATTTCGCCAATGGCGGCCAGCAAGATCGGCGTTGACGCAACCATTAGCGCCGCAAGCAAGAGAATTGGATCGATCGAGCCCATCAGGTGACCTCTCGTTTGCCAACGCGGATGCGGTAATTTGCCAGCACGTCAAAGCCCAGCAGGAAAAACAGCAGCATCCCCTGGAACAGTTGGATCGCGGCAGATGGCAGGCCCAGCATGAACTGCGCCAGTTCCCCACCGATGTAGGTCAGGGCCATCAAAAGACCCGCCAGCAGGATGCCAAAGGGATTCAGGCGGCCAAGAAAAGCCACGATGATCGCGGTAAACCCGTAGCCCGAGTTGAAATCGATGCTGATCTGGCCTGCTGGTCCCGCAACCTCGAACAACCCCGCCATGCCGGCCAATGCGCCCGAGGTGCCAAGACAGAACAGGATCAGTCGTGCCGGATTTACCCCGGCAAAGCGCGCAGCGCGCGGTGCGTCACCGGCGACACGAATATGAAATCCGCGCATGTGGCGTGCAAACAGGACATAGGCAAAGATCACTGCGATCATGGCCGCTACCACGCCCCAGTGCATCCCTGTGTTCGCCATCAGCTCCAGGTTCGCGGCCGACGGGTACTGCTGCAGATTGCGGCTGCCGGGAAAGCCACCCCCGTCTGGGTTGCGCATCAGCCCGAGGGCCATCGACGCCAGTAGTTGTTCGGCAACGTATACAAGTAGCAGAGAAACCAGAATTTCGTTGGTGTTGAACCTGACCTTGAGAATGGCCGGGATCATCGCCCAGGCCCAGCCCCCGAGCGCCCCGGCAGCGACCATGAGTGGGAAAACCAGACGGCTTTCCATGGGGTAGAGCGCCAGCGCGACACCGGCCCCGCAAATCGCCCCAATGATATACTGGCCTTCGGCCCCAATGTTCCAAACCCCGGCCCGGAACCCTACCGACAGGCCGATTGCGATCAGGATCAGCGGGCCGGCCTTGACCAGCAATTGGGGGCGCGAATAGCTGGCGAACTGTTCGGAAAATAGCGGGTCCCAAAAGATTGTTCGGATCGCTTCGAACGGATCCTTGCCCAGAAACGCAAACAGCGCGCCGCCCGCGATCATCGTCGCCAGCACGGCGACCAAAGGTGTCGCGTATTGCCAGAACCGCGACGGGTTGGGCCGTTTTTCCAGCGCAATCACAGGTGCCGCTCCGATTTCCGGGGGGCATTGATTCGCAGATCAGACATCCGCCGCCTCCATGTCGTGGGCACCGCCCATCATCAACCCGACCTGGTCCACGGTCAGCTCGCGCGTCAGACGTGCGGGCGACAGGCGGCCTTCGGTCAGGGCCGCGAACCGGTCGGAAATCTCCATCAGCTCGTCCAGATCCTGGCTGATGACGATCACGCCGGCACCATCGGCCGCCAGATCCATGAGCGACTGTCGGATCGCGGCAGCCGCCGACGCGTCAACGCCCCAGGTCGGCTGATTGACGACCAGAACGACCGGGTCTTGCATCACTTCGCGCCCAATGACGAATTTCTGAAGGTTCCCCCCGGACAGCGCGCGTGCGGCAACTTCGGTGCCGGGCGTGCGCACATCGAAACGGTCGATGATTGCCTGGGTGAAAGCGCGGGTGGCAGTCCAATTCACAAAGCTGTTCTTCTGCAGCGATTTTCGGCTGGACCCCGTCAGCAGAGCGTTTTCTGTCAGTGTCATGTCCGGTGCGGCGGCATGGCCCAGCCGTTCTTCGGGCGCGGTCAAAAGCCCGGCGCGGCGGCGCGCATCGGGGCCTTTGTCGCCCACGGATTGCCCCACAAAGCAGATCGCATCCGCGCGTGCCCGCGTTTCACCCGAAAGCGCACCAAGCAATTCGTCCTGACCGTTTCCGGCCACGCCCCCGATGCCCAGAATTTCGCCCGCGCGCAGTTCCAGCGACACATCTTTGAGCGTAGTGCCGAATTCAGCGACCGGCGCCTGCGTCAATTCAGAAACGCTCAGCAATACATCGCCCGGAACGGCCGTATCGCGCGACGGGGTGTGCAGGCTTGTGCCCACCATCAGTTCGGCCATCTCGCGCGCCGTCGTCGCACGCGGGATGCATTTGCCGACCACCTTGCCCAAACGCAGGACGGTCGCATGGTCGCACAAGGTTCGGATTTCTTCGAGCTTGTGGCTGATATAAAGAATGGCCGTGCCTTCGGCTTTGAGCTTTCGCAGGGTCTGGAACAGGATGTCGACCTCTTGCGGGGTCAGAACACTGGTCGGTTCATCCATGATCAGCAGTTTAGGATCCTGCAACAGGCAGCGAATGATTTCGACCCGCTGGCATTCGCCGGCAGACAGATCACCAACGGTCCGCGAGGGATCCAATGGCAAGCCGTAGGTCTGGCTGACATCGCGGATCGCTTGGGCCAACTTCCCCATCGGCGGCGGGTTTTCCATGCCCAGGGCCACGTTTTCGGCCACGTTCAAAGCGTCGAACAATGAAAAATGCTGGAAGACCATGGCGACGCCCGATTTGCGCGCTTCGGACGGCGTAGAGGGGGCAAAGCCGTGACCCATCATCGTCATCGTGCCAGCATCTGGCTTGACCAAGCCGTATATCATTTTGACCAGCGTGGACTTGCCCGCGCCGTTTTCCCCGAGCAGGGCGTGCACCTCACCGGGTTGAATGCGAAATGATACATCGTCGTTCGCTACGACACCGGGATAGGCCTTGGTCAGCCCATTGAGAGTAAGCAAAGCTGTCGTCAAATTGCGATGCCCCTGGTCGCTGCAGTTGTCCCTGCCGATGACAGTAGGGCGGCTGCGACGCCAATCGCAATGGCTTGCGGGTGCTTGCCAAGCGATTTTTGACCAATTGGGCAGCAAATGCGCAAAATCTGTGCGTCAGAGTGGCCCAGGTTCGCCAGCCGGTTGCGGAAACGGGCCCATTTGGTGTCCGAGCCGATCAAGCCACAAAAGGCGAACGGCTGTTGCAGGATCGTATGGCACAGGTCCAGGTCGATTTGATGGGAAAAGGTCAGGATCAGATGCTGCGCATCGTCCGGCGCGTGGCGCGCGGCCATGCACGGGTCTGCGGCCGGCACCACTGTGACACCTTTCGCAACACTGTCGGGAAACCGGTTCATCCCTGTATCGACCCATGTGATGTCAAACTCTGGCAGTGGCGACAGGGTTGCCACCAGGGCGCGTCCGACATGGCCGGCGCCATAAATCCACAGCGGGGTTTGTGGCGCGGCAAAAGGTTCGATCATCCAGCCTTCAATCAGTTGAGGGGCAAGGCGCGTGCCCTGGCCCCGCGCCTCGGCCAGCAACTTTCGAACCGCCAACGGCATGTCGCCCGGACCGCGGGCAAACACGTTGCCCTTGGGGGCCTGCGTGAATTGTTCCGTCAACAAGGTCACCGACCCACCACAGCATTGCCCCAAAGACGGACCCAGCGGATGGCGGGTCACCCCATGACGGTCGAATGCCATCGCAGCGGCCTCATATTCCAGGGCCCCGCCACCGATCGTGCCGGACTGTTCCAGCCCGTTTTCGGTTTTCCAAACCAGCATCGATGCGCCGACCTCGCGCGGGGCTGATCCGCGGACATCGGCGACAACCACGCGGGCCACTTTGTTATGGATGGCCAGTGCGTGGGACAGTTCTTGGCGGTCAAAGCTCATGCGCGCGCGCGTCCCACGGCGGCAAGTACGGCTTCTGGCGTCGCAGGGGCCTGCAGGTCCGGGTAGTTTGGCCCGCAGGATGCGCAAGCATCCGACAGCGCGAGAAATGCGGAAATCCCCAGCATGAACGGCGGCTCTCCCACGGCCTTGGATCTGTAAATGGTGTCTTCGCGGTTTTCAGCGTGCCACAGATCTACGTTGAATATGCGCGGTCGGTCCGAACAGGCGGGGATCTTGTAGGTACTGGGGGCATGGGTTCGCAGGCGCCCCTTGTCATCCCACACCAGTTCTTCGGTCGTCAGCCAACCCGCGCCCTGAACGAACCCGCCTTCGATCTGGCCTATGTCTATCGCGGGGTTCAGGGACGCGCCGCAATCATGCAGGATATCGGTGCGCAGGATCCTGTTTTCGCCGGTCAACGTGTCAATGATCACCTCGGTCACTGCGGCGCCATAAGAAAAATAGAAGAATGGGCGGCCTTTACCGCGCAGCCGGTCCCATTCGATCTTTGGGGTCTTGTAGAACCCCGTTGCTGACAGGCTGACACGATTTTCATAGGCCAACTTGGCGGCATCGGCGAACGACATCGTTTGGGTGCCGACGTGCACTTTCCCGTCCTGGAAGGTGATATCGGTGGTCTGGTAGCGTTCGGCCAGAAGCATTTCCATGCGCAGACGGATTTCGTCGCAGGCCAGTTTGACGGCCATGCCATTCAAATCCGATCCACTAGAGGCGGCGGTGGCCGACGTGTTCGGGACCTTTGCGGTGTCGGTGGCCGTGATACGGATGGCGTCAACCGCAACGCCAAAGCTGCTTGCCGCCACCTGCGCCACTTTCTGGAACAGACCTTGGCCCATTTCGGTGCCGCCATGGTTCATCGCGATTGAGCCGTCCTGGTACACATGCACCAACGCTCCGGCCTGGTTCAGGTGGGTCAAAGTAAACGAGATGCCGAATTTGACAGGCGTAAACGCGAGTCCGCGCTTCAGGATGGGGTTTTCGTCGTTCCACACTTGGATCGCGGATTTGCGGGCCGCATAGTCGCTGGTTTTTAACAGCCTGGGGGTCATGGCGCGCAGAATGAAGTCTTCGACCTCTTGCCCAAACGGTGTGGTCTGCAGCGACGTTCCGGTGCGTTCCAGCGCCATGCCATCCGGCTTTTTGCTTGCGACCTTGCCGGTTGCCCCGCGTGAGGCAAGATCACCCGTTCCGCCGGCGCGATGGTCGATCGGCGATCCCGGTCGGGCGTGCGGGTCCTCCATTTCGCGGTAGTAGTTGGCCTGCCGCACGGCGGCGGGATCGCGCCCAAGGTGATGGGCGATGTGATCCAGAACCCGTTCAATTCCCAGCATGCCCTGTGGGCCACCGAAGCCGCGAAAGGCGGTGGCCGACTGGGTGTGCGTGCGCAAGCGGTGGCTTTCGATCCGCGCATTGGGCAGGTGATAGGCGTTGTCCGCGTGCAGCATTGCCCGATCGGCCACGGCGAGCGACAGGTCCTGCGCCCAACCGCATCGCGCATATTGGCGGAAGTCGACCGCCTCGATGTGGCCGTCGCCATCAAAGCCAACGTCATAGTCTATGCGAAAGTCATGGCGTTTGCCCGTGATGACCATGTCGTCGTCGCGATCATAGCGCATCTTGCACGGCTTGCCTGTGGCGCGGGCAGCAAGGGCGCAGGCGATGGCCAGCCAGTTGCCCTGACTTTCCTTGCCGCCAAAGCCGCCCCCCATGCGCCGGGTTTCCACACGCACCGCGTGCATCGGGACATGTAGGGCGTGGGCGACCTTATGCTGGATTTCCGTGGGGTGCTGGGTCGAGCTATGCACCAGCATATCCCCGTTTTCCTGCGGAACAGCCAGCGCTGCCTGGCCTTCAAGGTAAAAGTGTTCCTGCCCGCCCATGTAGAGCGTCCCTTCGATGCGATGTACCGATCCGGCCAGGGCTTTGCCCGCATCGCCCTTGGTCCAGGTGACAGGCGGTTCAAAACCATCCTTACCCGCCGCAATGGCTTGATCGATGGTTAGGATTGGCTGGTGTTCGGTGCAATCGATGCGCCCCAGACGGGCCGCTTTGCGCGCGGCCAAGTGGCTGTCTGCGATCACCAAAAAGACCGGCTGGCCCAAAAATCGGATTTCTTTGCCGGTTAAAAGCGGTTCGTCCCCGATGGATGGCGAACAGTCCGGCACGGAGTCCAGATCGGCCGCCGACCACGCTGCGATGACACCCGGCGCGGCGCGCACCTGTGACAGATCAACGGCTTGCAATTCACCGTGCGCAACGTCCGACAGGCCAAACGCCAGATGTAACGTACCGCTCTGGGTCGGAATATCGTCGATGTAGCGGGCCGCCCCGGTTACATGCAGGACAGCCGCGTCGTGGGGCAGCGGTTTGGCGACACTCATGGCAGAACCTCCAAAAGGTAGGTACGTTTGCCTGCCAGGTCGGCCAGATACCGAACCAGCATATTCTGTGCCGTCTGCATCCGGTAGCCCGCACTGGCGCGCATGTCGGTCATCGGCGCAAAGTCCTGCTCCCACGTGTCGGATATTCCGTGCAACGGGTCGTCTATGGCGCGGTTTGCAAGGAAAGCTTCGACGGCGTGCGTGCGTTTCGGCGTTCCCGCCATGCCGCCAAACGCGATCCGCGCGCCCGTGATCCGTCCGTTTTCTACCGCAAGGTTGAAGCAGCCACAGACGGCAGAAATATCCTGATCGAACCGTTTGGACAGTTTGTAACAGCGCAGGCCTGGCGCGTGGCGCGGCACGGTAACAGCTTCGACGAATTCGCCCGGTTGGCGATCCTGTTTGCCGTAGTCAACAAAGAAGTCTTCCAGCGCGATGGTGCGTCGCTCGGCTCCCTTGCGCAGGTGCAATTGTGCGCCCAAGGCGATCAGCGCAGGCGGACTGTCCCCGATGGGCGATCCGTTGGCGATGTTGCCGCCCACCGTGGCCGCGGCACGGATCTGCGGTGACGCGAAACGGCGCAAAAGCTCGGCCAGCGATGGGTGATAGGGGGCAAGCGCCCTGCGCGCATCTTCGACGGAGGCCATGCTGCCGATCCGAATGTCGTCCGAGATTTCGATTGTCTTCAGGTCACGGCATCCGTTGAGAAAGGCGACCGGCGCCAGGTCACGCAGTTGTTTGGTGACCCAGAGGCCCACATCCGTCGCCCCCGCGATCAGGGTCGCGTCAGGGTGCGCTTCATACCATGCGGCCAGTTCGTCGGCACTTGCGGGGCGGGCAAAGGGGCCCTGATCTTTACTGGTCGGCTTCGATTGTTCTGCGACTGACTGCAGCGACGCCTGGTAATCCGCGGCCGCCGCAGCTTCGGCCTGTAACCAGGCGGGCGGCGGCACTTGCGCTGCGGCCTGTGCGGCGCGGACAATCGGCGCATAGCCTGTGCAGCGGCACAGATTGCCGGCCAAGGCGTCGTCGTGATTGGTCGCCTTGTTCAGGTGCGCGGCCGCCATCGTGGTGACAAAACCGGGCGTGCAAAACCCGCATTGCGAGCCATGATGGTCCACCATAGCCTGCTGTACGGGGTGCAAGACACCGTCTTGTGCAAGGCCTTCGACGGTTCTTACGGTCTTGCCGTGCAGCTGTGGCAGGAACAGGATGCACGCGTTCAGCGGGCTGACGCCATCGCGATCCATGACCATGACAGTGCACGCGCCGCAGTCGCCTTCGTTGCAGCCTTCTTTGGTTCCGGCCAGCCCGCGGTCTTCGCGCAGCCAATCGAGCAGCGTTCGCGTCGGGGAAGGGTCGCGCAGTTCCACGGTCTCACCGTTGAGGCGAAAGACGATCTGCATGCATAAATGTCCGCCACTGTCTGTCGCGTTGTCCGGTCCCACCCGATGTGGCGTAAAGCGGGATCGGCTTCACCCAGCAAACCGCTGGTTGTTCAGTTTGGCAAGGGCTTGAGCCTGTGCGCTGCCTAATTTTGGGCCAAAAGGTCAAAAAACGGTCGGGTTGACGGTGGTGATCTGCTCTGGCGAGGCATCCCGGTCACGGCGACATGGCGGAAGGGGCGGCGCGATGAACCGGGCCGCGCTGATTCTGACAGGGTTTGTGGCCCCTGCTGCGGCAGGGTTTACTTGGGGGCGGGCAGGGGGTTTGCAGCGGTGCTGTGGCCCGGGTTGATTGGCGCGAAGGCTTGGGCCCCGGCGATGAACTGGCAGGCGTAGTGCGCCCCGTTTCGCGACGCTCGGCCATGTCTGGTCTGGTGGCGTGTCCAAGGTTTATTTCCCCTCAGGAATAACCGCTTACCAAGAACCCTCTCGCTAAATTTGCCCCGCAGCAGCTTTCGCCATTCCATCCGGCTGGGGCTTTGGCTAGCTTACGGCCCATGTCGGCAGGCCCACGTTTCATACATCTTCGCGTTCACACGGAATATTCCCTTTTGGAAGGGGCGGTTCGGGTCAAGAAACTGCCCGGAATGTGCGAATCTGCCGAAATGCCGGCCGTCGCGATCACCGACACGAACAACATGTTCGCAGCGCTGGAATTTTCAGTCACCGCCAGCGGGGCGGGGGTGCAACCTATCGTCGGGTGCCAGGTCGATGTGGAATATGACCCTGCCGCACCCGGTGAAAAGACCCGCGATCCGGCCCCGGTTGTGCTGCTGGCACAGTCTGAGGCGGGCTACGAAAACCTGATGCGGCTGAACACCTGCCTCTATATCGACAAGAATGGGCAATTGCCGCAGGTGACCTTGGACGAACTGGAAGAGTTTTCGGAAGGGCTGATCTGCCTGACTGGCGGTCCCGACGGCCCGGTTGGCCGACTGCTGCGGGCCGGACAGCGGCCCAAGGCCGAAGCCCTGCTGGGGCGGCTTGCCGCAACATATGGTGACAGGCTCTATGTCGAACTTCAGCGCCACCCCGGCGAAGGCGGTCAACTGACCGAGGCCGAGCAAGCCACCGAACGCGGCCACGTCGAAATGGCCTATGCGATGGACCTGCCACTGGTGGCAACCAACGATGTCTATTTCCCCAAGCAAGAGATGTACGAGGCGCACGACGCGCTGATCTGCATTGCCGAAGGGGCCTATGTCGACCAGCAGGAAGCGCGCCGCCGCCTGACCCCGCAGCATTACTTCAAGAGTCAGGCGGAAATGGTGACCCTGTTTGCCGACCTGCCCGAAGCGGTTCAAAACACGGTCGAAATCGCCAAGCGTTGCGCCTTTCAAACCTATCGCCGCGATCCGATCCTACCCAAGTTCGCCGACGATGAGGTGACCGAATTGCGCCGCGTGGCCAACGAAGGTCTGCAAGCACGGCTGGCTGTCATCCCGCACGCGGCATCGGTCGAAGAATACCAGAGCCGATTGGACTTCGAGCTGGGCATCATCGAGGACATGGGCTTTCCAGGCTATTTCCTGATCGTGGCTGACTTCATCCAATGGGCCAAGGACAATGACATCCCGGTCGGGCCGGGTCGCGGGTCGGGCGCGGGTAGCCTGGTCGCCTATGCGTTGACGATCACCGACCTTGATCCTCTGCGCTACAGCCTGCTGTTCGAACGTTTTCTGAACCCCGAGCGGGTTTCGATGCCCGACTTTGACATCGACTTTTGCATGGATCGGCGCGAAGAGGTGATCCGTTATGTGCAAGAGAAATACGGTCGCGACAAGGTCGGCCAGATCATTACTTTCGGCGCGCTTCTGTCCAAGGCTGCGGTCCGAGACATCGGGCGGGTGTTGCAGATGCCCTATGGACAGGTGGACCGCCTGTCGAAAATGATCCCCGTCGAAGGGGTCAAGCCCGTCAGCATCGAACAGGCGCTTGCGCAGGAGGACCGCCTGCGCGACGAGGCGCGGGCAGAAGAGGTCGTGGACCGGCTGCTGAAATACGGCATGCAGGTCGAAGGGCTGTTGCGCAACGCGTCTACCCACGCGGCGGGCGTCGTGATCGGGGACCGTCCTTTGGACCGGTTGGTGCCGCTTTATCAGGACCCGCGTTCGGATATGCCCGCAACGCAATTCAATATGAAGTGGGTCGAGCAGGCCGGGCTGGTCAAGTTCGACTTTCTGGGTCTCAAGACGTTGACGGTGATCCAAAACGCGATGGACCTGATTTTCAAATCGGGCCGACCGCTGCATATCGCGGCTGATGGTACCCGGCTCTATGATCCACCCGAGCGCGCCGAAAACCAGATCAACGCGATCCCGCTGGATGACAAAAAGACATACGATCTGTATTCCGCTGCCAAGACCGTGGCCGTGTTCCAGGTGGAATCCACCGGCATGATGGATGCGCTTCGGCGCATGAAACCTACCTGCATCGAGGACATCGTGGCGCTGGTGGCGCTCTATCGTCCCGGCCCGATGGAGAACATTCCCACCTATTGCGAGGTCAAGAATGGCCAGCGCGAAATTGAATCCGTCCACCCGCTGATTGACCATATTCTTGAGGAAACCCAAGGGATTATCGTCTATCAAGAGCAGGTGATGCAAATTGCGCAGGTCATGGCTGGTTACAGCCTGGGCGGTGCTGACCTGTTGCGCCGCGCCATGGGCAAGAAGATCAAAGAGGCGATGGATGCTGAGCGCCCCAAATTCGAAAAGGGCGCTGCGGAAAACGGGGTAGACAAGAAGAAAGCCAGCGAAGTTTTCGATCTTCTCGAGAAATTCGCCAACTACGGCTTCAACAAGTCGCACGCCGCTGCCTATGCGGTGGTCAGCTATCAAACCGGCTGGCTCAAGGCGAACCACCCGGTCGAGTTCATGGGCGGCGTCATGAACTGCGATATCCACCTGACCGACAAGCTGGCGATCTATTTCGAAGAGGTGAAAAAGCGTCTGCAGCTGCCCTATGTCCCGCCTTGCGTAAACCGCAGCCAGGCCACGTTCGACGTGGTCGACGGAGCGCTGGTCTATGCGCTGGGCGCGCTCAAGAATGTTGGCGTCGAAGCGATGAAGCTGGTGGTCGAAGGGCGCGGCGACAAACCATTTGCAACGCTGTTCGATTTCGCACGGCGGGTCGATCTCAAGCGGATCGGCAAGCGCCCGATGGAGATGCTGGCCCGGTCGGGTGCTTTCGATCAACTTGACGGAAATCGGCGCCGCGTGTTCGAGGCGATCGAGCCGCTAATGCTTTATTCCGGCGCGATCTTCGAACAAAAGGCATCGAATCAGGTATCGCTCTTTGGCGAAGCCGGCGAAGACCTGCCCGAGCCGCGATTGCCGCAGGTGAATGATTGGTTGCCAGCCGAGCGTTTGGCCGAGGAATTCAAGGCCATCGGGTTTTACCTGTCCGGGCATCCGTTGGACGATTACCTTCCGGCGCTCAAGCGCAAGCAGGTGATCACCCTGGCCGAACTCGAGCAGAAAGTGGCCGTATCCGGGGCCTGTATCGCAAAGCTAGGCGGCACCGTGGCCGGTCGCCAAGAGCGTAAATCGGCCAAGGGGAACCGGTTCGCATTTGCGCAACTATCCGACCCCACCGGCGCCTACGAAGTGACGATCTTCTCGGACACGCTTGAAGCCTGCCGCGATCATCTTGAAACCGGGGCCAACGTGGTTGTTACCGTCGAGGCGACATATGAGGCCGAGCAGTTGAAACTGCTGGCCCGGTCTGTTGCGCCGATTGACAGTGTCGTGGCCGATGCCGGCGTCACCGGTTTGCGCATATTTCTGGACGAACAAGAGGCGATCGGACCGGTTGCGCAACTGCTTCAAGAAGCAGGCGCCGGGGCCCGAAAAGCCGCGCGCGCGCCAGTTCGCTTGTGCCTGTTGGACCCGGGCCTGATGGGCGAGGTCGAGGTCGATCTGGGCGAAGAATTCGTTATCAACCCACAAATCAAGGCCGCGGTGAAGTCTCTGGACGGTGTCTTGACTGTCGAGGATTTTTAGTGACCCGAGCCATTTTTTCTCTTGTCTTTGCAGCGACCCTCGCTGCGTGTGGGGCGTCCTCTTTCAGCGATGGCGACTTGCCCGAAGGGGTGGTCATGTCAGAAGACGCAACGCCGGAAGAGCGCGCGGCGCTCTTGGCGGCGGTTGCCGAACTGGAAGGGGAAACCGGACAGGCAGCGCCTGCGACCGGGCCCCGGCGGGGGCTGTTCGCATTCTTGCGCCCTGAACCGGATGCGCCATCCAGCACCCCGGATGGGCCCCCTGGCCCGCAGTTGCCGGACGAAACGCTCTATGAAAGCGAGCCTCAGAAATCCAATTCAGGCTTTCTGGCATTTCTTCGTGGCGGCCCGCCAAACGACGCCATCGCAAACGATCAGACCGTAGCCGAAGCGCCCGAAGAGGTTGGCGTGGCGTCAGACCTGGCCCAAGACCCCCCCGCATCTGCGCCAACGCAGGGGGGATTGCGCGGGTTCTTTGCGGCGCGCGCGCCCACCCGCGCGCCCACCAATGCCGCCGAAGGCGAACTGAGCGAACCTGCCGCGCCCGGCCAGACCCTGCAGTTCGGCGAGGTCGCCGAGGTCTGCGATCTGCCGCGGCGCGAGATGGGTACCGAGGTCGATACCTACCCTTCGGACGGCCGCACGATGTATAGGCTATATGACACAGACCCCTCGTCGACCGGTCTGCGCACGCAGTACATTATTGGCCTGAAGCGCGGATGCGCCTTGCAGGTCACCGCGTCGCTTGTGCTGTTTGGCAGCCCGGCCGCACATGAAATCCACCGTTTCGGCGCCGCCATGAAAGGCGTGCCCTTTTCAGACACAGACAAGGCCTACGAACAGATCAAGGCCCGGATTTGCAACGTCGGCCACGGTCAGCCGTGCAAGGGATCTGGCGTCGATCGGATGGGGCGAAAAGTGGCCTTCGTGTCGGTCTATCGCCAGTTCGGTCAACCCACTGGCTGGCTTGAGCTGATGCTGGCAGACGGGCGGCTGGTCAGCAAGAACATGCGCTGATCACCAGTGCGGCGGGCGTTGATCGGCGATCACTTCGGTCCCGCTGCCGGCCGCTTCGCGTTCGGCTTCCCGTTCCATCAGCAGCCCGATCCGGCGCGTTGCCTTTTCCAAGGCGATCTCTTGCCGGGCTACGACGTCTGACAAATCGTCAACCGTGCGGGTCAGATGCGCGACCTGCTCTTCAAGTGCTGTGATGCGGTCTTCGGACATATGGGCCTCCGGGTTTGGCGAAACATATAGATCCATTTAGGATCATTGCGTCGCCGAGTTAAGGGCCTGCTTGCCCCGCGTGGCCCCATCGGCTAGGACGCACCCGACGTTTGCAGGCAGGAATAGCCCCATGGCCAAGCAGAAAAAACAGCCGCGCCCCAAGGCCGCGACCCCGAAAGGGTTCCGCGACTACTTCGGTGCCGAAGTGACCGCCCGCAAGGCGATGCTGGATCGGATTGCGCAGGTCTACCATCTCTATGGATTCGATGCCTTGGAAACCAGCGCGGTCGAAACGGTCGAGGCATTGGGCAAGTTCCTGCCCGACGTCGACCGCCCGAACGCGGGCGTCTTTGCCTGGCAAGAGGATGACAGCGATTGGCTGGCTCTGCGCTACGATATGACCGCCCCCCTGGCCCGTGTCGCTGCGCAGTATCGAAACGATCTGCCATCGCCCTATCGGCGCTATGCCATGGGCCCCGTCTGGCGCAACGAAAAGCCAGGGCCGGGGCGGTTTCGACAATTTTATCAATGCGATGCAGACACGGTGGGGGCGCCGTCGGTCGCCGCAGATGCCGAAATTTGCGCCATGCTGGCGGATGTCTTCGACAAGTTGGGGCTTGGCGGCGACTACATCGTGCGGGTGAACAATCGAAAGGTCCTGAACGGGGTGATGGAAACGGCGGGCATCCTTGACCCCGCTGATCCCGACAAGTTCGAAAAGGAACGCGGCATTGTTCTGCGTGCCATCGACAAGTTCGACAAGTTTGGAGAAGTTGGCGTGCGTCTTCTCATGGGGCCGGGCAGAAAGGATGACAGCGGGGATTTCACCGAAGGGGCCGGGCTGAGCGACGCGCAGTGCGACATCGTGATGGGGTTCATGCAGGCCAAACGCGATAGCGGCGCGGAAACCTGCAGCCGGCTGCGCGACCTGGTCGTGGGATCGGCCGTCGGATCCGAAGGCGTGGCTGAACTGGAACAGATTGCCGCTCTTCTAGATGCACAGGGCTATGGCCCTGACCGCATTGTGATCGATCCGTCGGTCGTGCGCGGTCTGGGGTACTATACCGGTCCGGTTTACGAGGCCGAGCTGACCTTTGAAATCACCGACGAAAAAGGCCGCCCGCGCCAGTTTGGCAGCGTGGCAGGCGGCGGGCGCTATGACGATCTGGTCAAACGCTTTACCGGGCAGGCGGTCCCTGCAACGGGCGTCAGCATCGGTGTCGACCGCTTGCTTGCGGCGCTACAGATGAGGGGCAGGACCACCAGCGCGCAGCAGGGACCGGTCGTCGTGACCGTCATGGACAAGGGCCGCATGGCCGACTACCAAATCATGGTGTCCGAACTGCGCGCAGCGGGCATCCGGGCAGAGGTGTACTTGGGCAACCCCAAAAACTTTGGCAACCAGTTGAAATACGCTGACAAGCGCAATAGCCCCGTCGCCATCATCGAAGGCGGCGACGAAAAAGAAAGCGGCGTTGTGCAGATCAAGGACCTGATCCTTGGCGCCAAGATCGCCGAAAATGCCACGCTCGAAGAATGGAAAGAGCGCCCCAGCCAATACGAAGTGCCGCGTGACCAGATGGTTGCGAAAGTGCGCGAGATCATCGAAAGCCACGCCTGATGCCCAACAAGGCTGACATTCGGGCCGAGGCCGCGCGTATTCTCTCGGGTTTCGAAAATGCTGGCGCAGCGCCGGTGGATACCGATTTGCTGCTGCCCGCCAGCACTCTGCTTGATCTATATGGCGAGGATATTCGCGCGCGCGCCTACACCGTGTCCGACCCGGTTCGGGGGGAATTGATGCTGCGCCCGGACTTTACGGTCCCGGTCGTGCAGATGCACATGGCCAATGGCGCCGATCCGGCCCGCTATGCCTACGCGGGCGAAGTGTTCCGCCGCCAAGAGGATCTGTCGGGCCGGGCCAACGAATACATCCAGGTCGGCTACGAGGTGTTCGACCGCACCGATCCTGCCGCGGCTGACGCTGAAGTGTTTGCCCTGATTTCGGCGCAGCTTGCGCCGATGGGTCTGCACCCCACCACTGGCGACATCGGTATCCTGATCGCGGCCGTCCAGGGCCTGCGCTGTTCGGAAAACCGCCGCAACGCCCTGATGCGTCACCTGTGGCGCCCACGCCGGTTCCGCGCGCTGCTCGAACGGTTCGGGGGGCGTACCCCGATGCCGGCCCGCCGGGCTGATCTTTTGTCTCAGGCCGATCCCTTTGATCAGTCCGGACCGGACAACGGCCTGCGAAGCCGCGCTGAGGTGGCCGCGCGGCTTGACGCGCTGCGGGCCGATGCCGCCGAAGACCCGATTGGCGCTGGCGAAGTGGATTTGATCGAAGACATCCTGACCCTGCGCGAAACATGCGACAACGCCCTGTCGCAACTACGCGACTTTGCGGTGGATATGCCGGCCATTGCGCAAGCGGTGGATGGGCTTGGGCGACGCTTGAACGCCATGGCAAATCGCGGGATCGATATATCCTCTCTTGATTTCGAGGCGACTTTTGGCCGCTCGAACATGGAATATTATGATGGCTTTGTTTTCGGCTTTCACGCGCCGGGGCGTCCTGATCTGCCCCCCATTGCCACCGGCGGGCGCTATGATGCCCTGACCCGAGTTCTGGGCGAGGGCCGTGAAATTCCGGCGGTCGGTGCCGTCATCCGTCCTGGCCTGATACTTGAGTTGCAGGAGGCCCGGTCATGACCATCAAACTGGGCGTGCCGTCCAAGGGACGGCTTATGGAAAAAACCTTTGATTGGTTCGCGCAACGTGGCGTGATCTTGCGGCGGACCGGCGGCGAGCGCGAATATGCCGGGGCTGTCGAAGGGATCGAGGGCGTCGATCTGGTGTTGCTCAGCGCCGGTGAAATCCCACGTGAACTGGCGGCGGGGCGCATTCACCTCGGGGTCACGGGCAGCGATTTGGTCCGCGACAAGTTGATCGGGTGGGATCAACAGGTCGCCGAGCTTGCCACTTTGGGTTTCGGCCACGCCGACCTGATCATCGCGGTGCCGACCGGCTGGGTCGATGTCGACACAACGGACGACCTGGATGCGGTCGCGGCGCAATTCCGGCGCACGCACGGTTTCCGCCTGCGCATCGCGACCAAGTATCACCACCTCGTGCGCGAGTTTCTGCAAGAACGTGGCGTGGCGGATTATCAGCTGGTCGACAGTCAGGGCGCAACGGAAGGGACGGTCAAGAACGAAACCGCCGAGGCGATCGCTGACATCACCTCGACCGGCGATACCCTGCGCGCCAACCACTTGAAAATTCTGGACGACGGTCTGATCCATCAGAGCCAGGCGACGTTGTTCAAGAGCCGCAAGGCCGATTGGTCAGGAAATTCGCGCGCCACGCTCAACGCGCTCTGCGCCAAGCTGAATATAGACGACTAGACCAAGCCGATTTCCGCCAGCGCCTGCGCCATCTCCGGGGGCAGGTCGCTGTCTGACGCACGGGCTTTTGGCAAATCGCGGGGGCTGTCTTCGGGAAGTAGATAGCGCCAGCCCTGAAATGGTCGGCGCGCGGCGTTCTCAGTTCGGATCAGGTTCGCGTCCAGCACGATATTACATCGCCGAATTCCATCTGGGCCAATCACCTCGTCCAGCCGAAGCACCCTTTGGCGGGCTTGTATCACGCCCTTGATGACCCAATAGAGCGAGCCGCCGTTCAGCAATTGCGCTTCTTTCTTGGGCCGCATGCGTGTGGTGTGCGCGCGTTCGCGCCCGCCACTGGCTGCAATCCAAGCGGCAAGATCTTCGACGCTGTTCGCGCCGACGCATAGCTTTACAAGGTTGATAACCGAGTTATCCACAGAGTCGCTCCTAAATTTCATAAATATTGTAGCGCATCGACCCGCAGCTTCAATGTCTTGTGCGCCAGCGGTGATTTCGGCTACCTTACGGGCCTTCACCACGACTGGGAATCGACACCATGACTGCCTTTGCCGCACCCATTGCCGAGCAAATCTGGGACATGAAATACCGTTTCAAGCACTCCGATGGCACGCCGATCGACCTGACGGTCGAAGATACGTGGCGCCGGATCGCCCGCGCGCTTGCCTCGGTCGAAAAAGATCCAGACAAGTGGGAAGCAGAATTCTACGGGGCGTTGTCCGATTTCAAATTCCTGCCCGCCGGGCGGATCACCGCCGGCGCCGGCACCGAGCGCAGCGTGACCCTGTTCAATTGCTTTGTCATGGGCACGATTCCCGACAGCATGGGCGGCATTTTCGACATGCTGAAAGAGGCCGCGCTAACCATGCAGCAGGGCGGTGGGATCGGCTATGACTTCAGTACCATCCGGCCCAAGGGCGCGGATGTGAAGGGCGTGGCGGCGGATGCCTCGGGCCCGCTGTCCTTTATGGATGTGTGGGATTCGATGTGTCGCACGATCATGTCGGCCGGGTCCCGCCGCGGCGCGATGATGGCGACCATGCGCTGCGATCATCCGGACGTACTGGATTTCATCAGCGCCAAGCAGGATGCAGCGCGGTTGCGCATGTTCAACCTGTCGGTTTTGGTGACCGATCCATTCATGGAAGCGGTCAAAACCGATGGCCCATGGGATCTGGTCTTTGACGGTAAGGTGTATCACACGATCCAGGCACGCGAACTTTGGAATCGGATCATGCGGGCGACATACGACTACGCCGAGCCGGGCGTGATTTTTATCGACCGTATCAACCAGATGAACAATCTGAACTACGCCGAAACCATCGCGGCCACGAACCCTTGCGGCGAACAGCCTCTGCCGCCCTATGGCGCGTGCCTGCTGGGATCGATCAATCTTGCGCGGTTGGTGACGGATCCGTTCGAAGATGCCGCCGCGCTGGACGAAGCGGCACTGGAAGATCTGGTCGCAACCGCTGTGCGGATGATGGACAACACAGTCGATGCCTCGCGCTTTCCGCTTGAGGCGCAGGCCGATGAGGCGGCCAAGAAACGCCGGATCGGGCTGGGCGTGACGGGGTTGGCCGATGCGCTGCTGATGGTGGGGCTGCGCTATGGCTCGGAAGAGGCGGCGCGTCAGACCGAAGATTGGTTGCACGCGATCGCCCGCGCCGCTTACCGCGCTTCGGCGCATCTGGCGGCCGAAAAAGGCGCGTTCCCGCTTTTTGACGCTGACAAGTATTTGGCCAGTGAATCGCTTGCGCATATGGATGATGAGGTAAGAGGGCTCATTCGTCAAAATGGCATTCGAAATGCGCTTCTGACCTCGATTGCGCCAACCGGCACGATCAGCCTTTATGCGGGGAACGTGTCCAGCGGGATCGAGCCCGTCTTTGCCTACAGCTATACCCGAAAAGTCCTTCAGAAGGACGGCTCGCGCACCGAAGAAACCGTCGCGGACTATGCGGTTAACCTGTTTCGCGAAAAGTTCGGTGATAAAGACCTGCCTGACTACTTCGTCAACGCCCAGACCTTGAGCCCGCTTGAGCATGTCCGCATGCAAGCGGCAGCACAGAAGTGGGTGGATTCGTCGATTTCCAAGACGATCAACTGCCCTGAAGACATCAGCTTTGAAGACTTCAAGGACGTCTACATGGCCGCGTGGGATCAGGGCTGCAAAGGCTGCACGACCTACCGGCCCAATGATGTCACCGGCAGCGTGTTGAGCTTGACCGACGAGAAAGACTCAGCGCAGGCCGAAAAGATCGACGTGGTGAACGTGGAAGATCCGACACCCCACGGCGACGTGGTCTATATGACCGAGCCGCTGGACCGGCCGCATGAACTGGAAGGCCAGACCTACAAGCTTAAATGGCCCGACAGCGAACATGCCATCTACATCACAATCAACGACATCGTGGTCGGTGGGCACCGCCGCCCGTTCGAAGTGTTCATCAATTCAAAAAACATGGAGCATTTTGCCTGGACCGTGGCCCTGACCCGCATGATCTCGGCGGTGTTCCGGCGCGGGGGCGATGTGTCATTCGTGGTTGAAGAGATGAAGGCTGTGTTTGACCCCCGTGGCGGGGCTTGGATGCAGGGCAAGTACATTCCGTCAATCCTGGCCGCAATCGGTGGCGTGATTGAGCGGCACATGATCAGCATCGGATTCATCGAAGGCGAAGGCATGGGGCTCAAATCCGATCCGCAGGCAGACCTTGCACAAGCGCGTGGCAAAGCCTGCACATCCTGCGGCAGCTACGAGATGCGTATGATCGAAGGCTGCATGACCTGCGCAAATTGCGGCTATTCCAAGTGTGGCTGAAAGGATCGGAAAGGATGTGTGTGTCGCGACAAAGCCCCGAGACCGGCGCGCCGCCCGCTGCTTATATAAGGATCGCTACAATCTAGCCGTCACTAGATCGTCCGTTCTTCATTCAATAATCCCCTCAGCTAATTTGCCGAGAAAATTCTACTTTTGATTACCGCAAATTTTTGCGGGGATTGCCGCGAATGAAGGCTTCGACGGTGTTCGACGCCGTGAAAAACATGCCAGCAGCGTTATCGTTGCTTTCTGCTGAACACTCACGCCCGCTAAGGTTGAAATCCCTGCGCAGAGAATTTTTCAATCGCCATTTTTGTATGCAACAGGCAAAAATATTACCTAGTTGTATACAATTTAGGGCGTAACCCTTCCTGCATTCAGTCCAAAGCTTGCCCCATTAGCAATGGCGCAAATAGCGTTTTTGAGTATCAAACCCGCTTGCTAGGAGACTACTCATGGATCGTCGCCGTTTTATCGCTGCAGGGGCCGGATTGGCTGCCGCGCCCCTCGCTGCACCCTCAGTTGCACGTGCTCAAACAACCTTTTCCTGGAAGATGACCAACGCCTACGGGCCAGGATCGCCATTCTATGTGGAAGGCCCGGGCAGCCCTATGGATTTTTGCGAAAAGGTGGCTGAAATGTCCGGGGGTCGGTTGACCATTCAGCACTTTGCGGCGGGCGAGTTGATCCCCGCTTTGGAAGGGTTTGATGCAGTGCGGTCCGGGGCGGTGGAAATGAATGCCGCCAACGCCTATTTCTGGGCAGGCCGTCTTCCTGCGGCGCAGTATTTCACCACTGTTCCGTTTGGCATGAACTTTCAGGGCACCAATGCCTGGCTGTATCACGGCGGTGGTCAAGAGCTGTGGGATGAGTTGTACGAACCGCTTGGCCTGAAGGCGTTGCCAATGGGCAATACCGGGGTGCAAATGACCGGGTGGTTCCGCGATCCGATTGAAACGGTCGCAGATTTTGACGGATTGAAAATGCGGATCCCCGGGTTGGCGGGCAAGGTCTATGCTGATCTTGGCGTTGATGTCCAACTGCTCCCTGGGGGTGAAATTTTTCCAGCGCTTGAACGGGGCGTCATTGATGCGGCGGAATTTGTAGGCCCGTATCAGGATCGACGTCTTGGTCTGCAAAATGCCGCAAAATACTATTACACAACCGGCTGGCACGAGCCCTCTAACACGACCGAGCTTTTGATCGGCAAAGCCGCATGGGACAGCCTGCCCGCGGATCTGCAGGCCATAGTGTCCACCGCCGCCATGGCTAGCAATTTGGAAAGCCACACCTGGTCTGAGGCGAACAATGCCTCAGCGCTCAAGGATCTGGTGGATAACGAAGGCGTCATCGCCAACGTATTGCCAGAAGAGGTCGTTGCCGAATTAAAAACCGTGACCGAACGGGTTCTTGAAGAAGGCGCTGCCGCCGATCCGGCGACCCGCAAGGTTCATGATGCCTACATGGCGTTTAAAGCTGAACACGGTGCATGGGCCGATGTGTCGGAAGCGCCCCTGTTCAAGATGCCAAGCTAAACGCAATGTTGAAATCAATTCAGGTCGTGACGCACGAGGCTTCGGCCCTTGTGCGGACCGCCGGACATCTCAGCGCATGGCTTGGCCTGGTGCTGGTGGCTGTCGTTAGCTTGAATGTCATCGGCCGTTACCTGTTTGGAATGGGCAGTGTCGCGCTGCAGGAAACCGAATGGCACCTGATGGCCGCAGGCGCCTTGATGGGGATGTCCTATGGTTTGAACCAAGGCGGAGAAGTCCGCGTGGACATATTTTATGCCCGGTTCCCGCCCCGTATTCAGGCGTGGGTCGAGCTCTGCTCGACCGCGTTGCTGATTGTGATTGCGGGCATCATCGCATGGCTCAGCGTCGCCTATGTGCAAAGCAGCTACGTGATCGGCGAGGGGTCACCAGATCCGGGTGGACTGGACCATCGCTTTCTTCTCAAAGCGCTCATCCCGCTGGGCTTCACGCTGCTGGCCATTCAGGGCGTGGCGATGATGGGTCGCGCGATTTTGGGACTTCTCACACCTCTTCAGAGGGGCAAACAAGATCGGGCGGATAATGCCATTCACTGAAATACTGTCGCTCTGCATGATCGGCAGCTTCTTTGTGATGCTGCTTGTCGGCTTTCCCGTTGCGATTTGCCTTGGCGCGACAGGTCTCGTTTTCGGATATATGGGTTTTGGATCGACGTTGTTCAGCCTGTTGCCCGCCCGCATATTCGGGGTGGTTACGAACTACACATTGCTGGCGTTGCCGCTGTTCATTTTCATGGGGATCATGTTGGAGAAATCCAAGATCGCGGAAAGCCTGATCGAAGTGATCGGCCTGGCCATGGGGGGGCTGCGTGGCGGCATGGCGCTGGCCATCATCATTGTCGGTGTCTTGATGGGCGCAGCATCGGGCGTGGTTGGCGCCACGGTGGTAACGATGGGGCTGATCGCACTCGGACCACTGATCAACCGCGGGTACGATACGGCCGTCGCTTCGGGTGTGATCTGCGCGTCCGGTACCCTGGGGCAAATCATCCCGCCAAGTCTCGTTTTGATCCTATTGGCCGATATCATGGGCGAATCTGTCGGCACGCTGTTTGCGGCTGCATTGTTCCCGGGCCTGATCCTGTCGGGCCTTTTCGTAGCCTACATTCTGCTATTGGGACTCTTCAGACCCGAACTGGTCCCGGCCATCCCCCGCGAAGAACGTGCCCTGACATCGCGCCGTGAACTGGTGATGAAACTGCTTGGGGTCGTATTGCCGCCGATCGCGCTCATTGTGGTGGTGTTGGGATCGATTATTGGCGGTATCGCGGCCCCGACCGAAGCCGCATCGATGGGCGCGCTAGGCAGTATCGTTTTGGCGTTTTTCGCCGGGCGATTGGATTTTCAGATCCTGAAATCCGCTGTGCGCGGCGCCTTTGTCACCAGCGCCATGGTATTCCTGATCCTGATTTTTGCTCAACCTTTTGGGCTGGCTTTCCGCGGCCTGGGGGGTGAACGCTTGGTTCAGGATGCTTTTTCGCTCGTACCGGGTGGGCTGAACGGCCAGATCCTGTTCTTGATGATCGTCCTGTTTGTCCTGGGCTTCTTTCTGGAATGGATTGAAATTTCCTATATCGCACTGCCGCTGTTCTTGCCGATCTTTCAGCAGGCTGGCGTCGATATGGCGTGGATTGCTATTTTGGTGGCCGTTAACCTACAAACCTCGTTCCTCACGCCGCCGTTTGGGTGGGCGCTATTCTTCCTCAAGGGGGTTGCCCCACCAGAGGTGACAACGGGGGCAATCTATCGTGGTGTCCTTCCGTTCATTGCGATCCAGCTCTTGGGTGTCGCGCTTGTCTTTTCTTATCCGTCGCTCGCGCTTTGGCTGCCTCAAGCAATAGGATGGTAATATGCTGAGATCTTCACTTGGACTGAACGGCGGGATCACTGCGCCCCACCATGCTGCTGCTTTGGCTGGGCGTGATATCCTTGCCCAAGGCGGAACGGCCATCGAGGCAATGGTGGCCGCCGCTGCAACGATTGCCGTCGTCTATCCGCATATGAACGGGATCGGCGGGGACGGGTTTTGGATTATCCACAAGCCTGGACAAGATCCCATCGGCATTTCTGCCTGCGGGACCGCTGCCGCGCTGGCCACACCGCAATTTTATGCCGACCGGGGCCACACGACAGCGATTCCTGCGCGCGGTGGGCTGGCAGCGTTGACCGTGCCTGGCACTATCAGCGGCTGGGAAACGGCACTGTCTCTGGTGCCCCAAGCCAAACGTCTTCCGCTGACTGATCTGCTTGCGGATGCCATTGGGCACGCAAAGACCGGGACCGCCGTTACCGGCAATCAGGCAAAGTGCACCGCTGACAAGCTTGCGGATCTTCGGGATGTTCCAGGTTTTGCGCAGACCTACCTGATTGATGGTGCCCCGCCAAAGGCAGGTGACAGGCTTGTGCAACCCAGCTTGGCGCGCACGTTGGAACACCTGGCCCGCCACGGTTTGCGCAGTTTTTACGACGGCGAGATTGCGCAAACCCATGCAGATGCCCTGGAAAAACATGGCAGCCCGCTTCGCTATGGCGATTTCACAGCCTACCGCGCAGACGTCGTGACACCGCTGACCGTAAAAACGTCTCACGGTCAGCTTTTCAACATGGTCGCCCCGACCCAGGGCGTGTCATCGCTGATGATACTGGCGCTATTCGACCGGTTAGGCGTCACGCGGGGCGAAAGCTTTGCCCACCTGCACGGGCTGATCGAGGCGACAAAGCAGGCCTTTATCCAGCGCAACGTCGAACTGGGGGACCCCGATCATATGGCCATCCCCGCGCAGGACTGGCTGACAGATGAACACCTGGATGCGATGGCAGAACGGATTGACCGCGATACCGCGATGAAATGGCCCTATGAGCCGGCCCAAGGTGACACAATCTGGATGGGTGCATCTGATCGCGACGGCACCGTCGTGAGCTTTATCCAGAGTGTTTTCTGGGAATTTGGATCTGGGCTGACATGCCCCGAGACAGGCGTGTTTTTCCAAAATCGCGGGGCAGGGTTTTCGTTGGCACCCGGTCCCAACCAACTTGGCCCGAACCGCAAACCGTTCCACACTCTCAATCCTGCGCTGGCTAATCTGAAAGATGGTCGTGTCATGGCGTACGGCACCATGGGCGGAGAAGGGCAGCCGCAGACGCAATCGGCCATTTTCTCGCGCTACGTCCAGTTCAATTCCGATCTACAAGCGGCCGTCACCGCACCGCGCTGGTTGCTGGGGAAAACCTGGGGGGATAATACCACAACGCTCAAGCTGGAAAGCCGGTTTGATCCCGCATTGATCGCAGCGCTGAAATCGGCGGGGCACGATGTTGAAATGCTGCCTGAATTCAGCGATCTGACCGGGCATGCGGGCGCGCTTGTCGTTCATCCCACTGGGCTGGTCGAAACCGCCACAGACCCACGCGCCGATGGCGCCGCATTGAGTATTTGAACAATGGATACCATGACATTTCAGCAGGGTCTTGTGATCCTGATCGGGCTGATCGGTTCGTCGGTGCTTGCGGGCGTCCTGGCCGGGCTATTGGGTGTGGGCGGTGGGATCGTTCTGGTGCCTGTCCTGTTCTGGATTTTGGCATTTGTCGATTTCCCGGCTGACATTTCCATGCATTTGGCGGTGGCCACATCGCTGAGCACGATCATCTTTACGTCACTGTCATCTGCGCGCTCGCATCACAGCCACGGCAATGTGGATGTGAAAATTCTGAAACTCTGGGCGCCGGGTGTCGTGATCGGCGCACTCGGGGGCGGGCTTGCCGCGAAATTCGTGGACGCGGATGCGCTCAAGACGATTTTTGGGGTGATCGCGGTTTTGGTGGCCATCAACATGATGCGCAAGAACATCTTGGTGTTTCGAAGCGCATTGCCAGAGTCACCCGCGACCAACGGCGTGATCTCGGTCTTGTGCGGTTTGTTTTCCGCGCTGATGGGGATTGGCGGCGGCACTTTGGCCGTCCCGATCCTGTCCAGTTTTAGCGTCCCGATCCGCAAGGCGGTGGGCACCGCGTCGGCCATGGGAATCCTGATCGCCGTTCCGGCAACGTTGGGCTTCATCTGGGCGGGCTGGAATGTGCCGAACCGCCCTTTCGGATCCTTGGGTTATGTCAATTTGATCGGCACGTTGATCATCTTGCCATTTACGGTTGGCTTCGCGCCGGTCGGGGCATCGTTGTCGAACAGAATTTCCACCATCTGGGTCAAAAGGTGTTTTGCCATCTTCCTCGGGATCACCGGATGCCGGATGCTGCTGAGCGTGTTGGGCTAGTCCATCTGTGATAGTACTTCTTTGGCCGCGCTGACCATGTGGCGGCGCAAGGCTTTTTCCGCAGTCCTTGCGTCGCGATCCAATAGGGCGCTGACGATGCGGTCATGCTCTTGCGAGGATTGCAGCATCCGTTTTTCCGCCCGAAGTTGTGACTTACGAAACGGTGCCAGCTTCATCCGAAGCGTTTGCGCAATTTCGATCATGTCCTGATTATGCGTCGCCAAATAGATGCTCTGGTGGAATGTTGTGTTGGTCGCCTCGTAGGCTTCTATCTCTTTGGCGGCCGCCAGTTCGTCCATTTCGTTGTGCAACAGTTCCAGTTGCGCGCGTTCGCCGATTGTCATCCGTTCAGCGGCAAAGCGCCCGCACAGGCCTTCGATTTCGCCCATTGCTTCGAACATCTCTTCAACGCGCGCGCGGCTCAGGCTTGCGACGACGACACCCTTGTATGGAATGCGGTTGACCAATGACCGTGATGCAAGCGTATGCAAAGCCTCGCGGATCGGGGTGCGCGACACACCGAAACGTTCGGTCAAGCGTTGTTCTTCAAGCTTGGAACCGGCAGTCAAAACACCCGAGATGATTTCGGACGCCAGCTGGTCTGCAATCAACTCGCTTTGAAGTCTTTTTGATGTGTCTAGCGCATCGGTCATGATCAATAGTCTTAAAAAACAGATGAAGAACGGTCACGCTTTGACAGTAGAGTTCGGTCGCATGAAAGAAAACCGGCACGCACTATTTTCGTTCGGTCCGTGCGGGGGATCTTGTGGCTGATGCCATGGTACGGGGCGCGCGCGGGCGCAGCTGCCGAGCGACATCAGGATCGGGGATGCCGCGTGCCACAAGTGACAGTGGTTTGAGCCTGAGCACACTTGCCAGCGCGTACATCTCGGATGGCTATTTACAATCGATGATCAAGAGCGGCGTGCCGTGTCTTGCGCTACAGGCAGTTCAATGAACGACAGTGCCCGGAAAAGCGGCGCAAGCAATTCTTTTTGCGCCGGACTCGCGATGGGCCAGCACCTCGACATCGCTGCGCGCGCAAAAATCGCCTTAACTTTGTGCCTCAAGACGCATTGAGTGCCCTTTATTTTGACATGCTGTCCCTCGACGCAATCCTCACAACATCCCGGGCAGATTGTCACGGCGATACTGGCAAGCCGGCGTTTCACGACTTGCCGATGTGAAACGGGACCACGGGCCCCGTTTCGTTTTAGAAAATGCCGGCTGGTGGTCAGCGCTTTTTGACAATCTGGGCCACCAGCGCAAGTCCCACCGTGACAATCAGCACCGCCGCCACGTCCCAACTGTGAATATGTAAGTGACGATCGGCATGTGCTACGGCGGGCGAGCCTGCGACGAGCAAGATCAAAGCAAGTTTCAGCTGTGTCATTTGTCCAAATCCTTTTTGCGCTGATAGAGGAAATCGCGAAGGTCGAGTGTCGATTTTTCGTCCATCGACACATAGACCAGCGACATGTTTGTGCGTTCCGTGACCATTTCGCCCGGAAACGGCAGATAGCTTAGCTCGCGCGACCCAAAGGATGGCGATGCGGTGCCAACCTGCCATTCGGTCTTGAGCTCGACATCGATGAGTTTGAGCGCTTTGGCCCCCGTGCGCGACGGGCGTTCAAAGGGCACGCCGGCCAGTTTCAGATAGCTGGACTTGTCCTTGGCCTGCAAGAAACCATCGATGAACTGCGTGGCCAGCACCTGGATGTCAGCGGCTTGGTCCTCGGGGTGCATATGGGAATGCAGATGGTCCGGGTGCGTGTGGTTGTGGCCCGGACCGTGCGACGAATGATCGTGATCATGATGGTGTGGATGATCGTGTGCCATGGGTCATCCCACCTTGTGCGGGGCGGTGTTCGACCACCGCTTGCCTTCGAATTCACCATGAGGCAGCGACACAGGCTTATCGATGTGCCTTTTATGCGCGCCCATCTTGCCGTTCGACACCAGAGCGCCAAGCACGTCCACAATGACCCGCGTTCCCAAAAGGGCCGTGATGTCAGAGGTGTCGTATGGCGGGGACACTTCGACAAGTTCCAGGCCACAGATCCCTTCGGCTGCGACGCCTGAAGCCAGCGCCAGCGCCTCGCGCGGCAGAAAGCCCCCCGGTTCCGGCCAGCCCGTGCCAGGGACGAAGCCGCAATCGATACAGTCGATGTCGAAGGACATGTACACCATGTCGACCCCATGCCAGGCCATCTCCAGCGCCATTTCTATGGTCTTGTCGATCCCCATCTTTTCCATGTCGCCCATGGTGATGATATTGGTCTGGCGCTCGCGCGCGACCTTGACCGCCTCGCGCGGGACCTGCCAGCCGCCGATGCCGATCTGGACAAGGTTTTTCGCGGGCACGTTCGGCAGGTTCGTCGAATGGAACCAAGGGGTCGTGTGCATCCGTTCATCCAGGTCCTTTTCCTGAATGTCGGCGTGACGATCAAAATGGACAATTCCGATTTTCTTGGACGTGCATTCTGCAATGCCGCGCACGCAGGGAAACCCGATCGAATGGTCCCCGCCGATCATGATGGGCAGCGACCCGGACGAGGCCACGTGGCTGACCGCGCGGCTGATTTGATCAAAGGACTTTTCGATGTTGGCTGGGATGGTAAACACATCGCCCGCGTCGCACAGGGTCATCTGTTCGCGCAGATCGACGCCGATTTCGTAGTTGTAGGGCGTGTAGAGGGCGCTGATCTTGCGCACGCCTTGCGGGCCGAACCGTGTGCCGGGCCGATAGGTGGTGCCACCGTCAAAGGGAATGCCCAACACGGTTGCGTCATAATAGGCGACGTCCTGAACGTCTTCGGTATAGGGCGCCTTCAGAAAGGTATTGATTCCGGCAAAGTGGGGCAATTCGCCCCGCGCGAATGTCGGAATGGACTTGTCTTCGATGCTGTCAGCCCCGGTCAAACCCATGCGCAGGGCCCAGCGACGTTCTTCGTCCCACCGCCCTTCGGGAAGATCTGCTTCTTTCTGCATTGCCTTCCAACCGGCCAACTTGCTCAGGTCGGGATGGTGGGCGCGCTTGGCGCGTGCTTCATGCGCTGCGGCGATGTCGCGGGGATGGTGCGACCGGGTTCGTGTTGGATCCGAAAACATGTGTGTCTCCTAATCATCTGCCCATACGGGCGGCTTCCAGGCCTCTGTGAAACCGATCTGCGGGGCCCAGCGGCGCAGATCGGAACGGGCTCAATCCCCCATCAGCGATGGGTATTGATCGAGCAGATGCTGAAACGGTACGCCCTGATCGCGCGCGTCGAAGTCATAGGTGATCGTCGCGCCGTAAAGACCGGGATCATGCGGATCCCACCGCGGTTTGTCGAACACTAGCACGCGGTCGCCGAGCTTGAACGCCTCTTCAATGTCATGAGACACCATGAACACGGTCATGTTCGTTTCAGCCTGAAGTTCGGTCAGGAACCCGTGCATGGCGATGCGCGTACCAGGATCAAGCGCGCCGAAAGGTTCATCGAGCAAGAGCACACGCGGCTTGGCCGTCAGCGCCTGACCGATCGCCAAGCGCTGCTGCATCCCCCCAGAAAGCGACGCCGGGTATTGATCCGCGACGTGGTTCAGCCCAATGCGGGCCAGCATGGCATCGGCCCGTTCGGATGCCGCCTTTCGGCTGGATCCGCGCAACCGGCCAAAGCCTGACTTGAAGGCTTCGCCCGCCATCAGGTTTTCGCGCACTGTCAGATGTGGAAAGACAGAATAGCGCTGGAACACGACGCCGCGTTCGGGGTTGGGTTCGGTCGCGGGCGGTCCGCCGTCGATCCGGATTTCGCCGCGGGTCGGGCGTTCGTCGGCCAGAAGCATCCGCAGGAAAGTCGATTTCCCGCATCCCGACGCGCCGACAATCGAAATGAATTCGCCTTCCTTGACCGCAACGTTGACCTTTTCAAGGATCGAGCGTCCGTCATATTCCTGCCAGACATCCGTGACGGAAACGAAACTCATAGCCCGGCCTCCATCCACGGAAATGCCTTGCGCGATATGGTCTTGAGGATCCAGTCCAGCAGAAAGGCCAAGAGCGTGATCCAGATGACGTATGTCAGGATGACATCCATCGCCAGGTATCGCCGCACCAGGAAAATCCGGTATCCCAGCCCGACATTGGATGCGACGGCTTCCGCGGCGATCAGGAAAAGCCACGCAGACCCCAGCGACAGACGTACATTCGCGATGAGACGGGGCAGAACCTGAGGCAGGGCCACGCGCAACGCGATCACCAGAGACGACGCGCCAAGGGTTTGCGCCTTGACCATCTGTTCGTGCGGGATGTCCAGCACGCGCTGTGCCAGATCGCGTGTCATGATTGGTGTGATGCCGATGATGATCAACACGACCTTGGACACTTCGCCAAGACCGAAGACGATAAACAGGACAGGCAGAAGGGCAAGCGGCGGCACCATCGACAAGACGGCGACAAAACCGGACAACAAGCTGCGCGCATAGGGCAACAATCCGATCAGCAGGCCGAGGGTCAGCGACACGACCGCCGCGATGCCGACTCCACCCGCCAGCCGCGCCAGCGACGCCCATGTGTCTTTCCACAAGAGAATTTCGCCGGTGCGTCGATCGCCTTGGGTAAAGAGCCGGTGCGCCGTATCCCATATGGTCGAAGGCGCGGGCAAGAGTTTGTCCGACGGGTTGGCCGCCAGCCGGATTTCCGATCCGATCGCATAGGCGATGAAGACCAGAACAAAGGGCAGGGCCGTCAGGAACACTGCGGCGGGGCGCTTGGGTATGTGATTGATCAATCGCATGAATAAACGCGGTCCGCCGAATGACGGGCCGCCCGCAGATTACAGCGCGCCATCCGCGGCCAGTTGCATGTAAGTGGGATCGAACCGGAACTTGATGTTGTTCTTGTCGCCCGTGACTGTGCCATCGGGATAGGCAACGCCCACGAAGTCTGGCGATGGCGCGCCTTCGCCCAGGATGCCCTTGTCAAACAGGAATTTGGCAACCTCGGTCATTGTTACCGGCAGCTGCGCAGACATCGCCTGCGCCACGGCATCGGCCGGTTCATAGAACATCTCGGTCGCCATCAATTGCGCCTTGTACCCTTCAAGGTCCGTGCCCGACGCCTCGGCCATCGCCGTCAATGCGGCCTCGTCGCCCGCTGCCATAAGAGACATGACCTCGTACCAGGCGCCCGCGACGGCTTTGCCGAATTTCGGATTGTCTGCCAGCGTTTCGGTATTCACCACCATCAGGTCCAGAATTTCGCCCGGAATTTTCGAGCTGTCGAACACGTTGCTCGCATCCGGGTTCGACGCCAGGATCTCTGACACAAGCGGGTTCCACGTGACGACCGCTTGCACGTCTTTGGTTGTAAAGGCCGCGATCATGTCGGCGTCCGAAGTGTTGATGACACTGTCCAGATCAGCCTCGGACAGGCCCACGCTGTCCAGACCGCGCGCCAGCAGGTAATGCGACACAGAAAGTTCAACCAGGTTCACCGGTTTGCCCGCCAAATCCGCAATACTTCCATCCCCTTTGAGAATGACCGCATCGTTGCCGTTCGAATAGTCGCCAATGATCAGCGCCGTGGTATCTACCCCGCCGCCAGAAGGGATCGATAGCGTGTCCATGTTGGTAGCGGACACGCCGTCAAAGGCGCCTGCGGTGTATTGATTGATGGATTCGACATAGTCGTTGATCTGAACGATATCGACCGTGATGCCGTATTTGTCGGCCCACTTGTCCATGATGCCGCTGTCTTCCAGATAGCCCCAAGGCATCCAGCCGACATAGATCGACCAAGCCAATTTGAATTCGGTTTTCTCTTCGGCGTAGCTCGGCGCGGCGGTCGACGCCAGAAGGCCAGCAGAGAGCGCGGCAGCGGTTAGAATCTCTTTCTTCATATGACTTTCCCCGTTGTCCGTCCCGCCGTGTCAACTGTTGGGCGTCGTCGCACTGGCGGAACAAAGAGATCGGGCGCGGACGAAACCAGCGCAGTAGTGTCTCCCGGGATTTTGGCCCGCCGTGTGCCCGTGCGGATTTTGCCGCGCGGGTGCCGCTTCTCGGACCAGTCCCCGCCGTGAGGCGAGCGGAACCCTAAGCGGCCTGCCATGCCAGTAGGGGCGAGCCTTTGGCGCCGGGCAATCTTTTCGTCGGCAAAAACGGGTGGCGATGGTCGGTTGGTGACAAAATGGGATGAATTTCGGGCTTTTTGCCTAGTTTTTGCGCCATACGGAATCAGATTGGGCGCGCTCGGGCGCAAATCAGGCGGATCGGTCGGCGTCAGCAGCCTTGTGTCAGGAACGTGGATCAACGCCCAACACATCCGAACCAGTGGCCGCAGGTTTCCATTTTGATTGCTGGCGGGCCCGGACGTTTTCCCAGATTCCAGATCAAACAGCCTAGCCGTGCCCGCGACCTTGTAGAAGGCAGCGATCTGCGTCACGCCGCCAAGGCTGTTTTCGGCGGGGATGATATTGATCGTCTCGGGGTCGACCTGGGCTGGGGCCGTATCGCCAAAGGGCACGGTCCCGCCAGCGCGCATCACAGACGCGCGGAAGACACCGAAAAGCACCGGTTTCTTGTCTGGATTGCCGCAACGGGGGGCTGGCATCGACTTTTTGGACGGTTGAAGTGATCCTGCGCTTGTGGTTTGCTGTATATAATGCTCCGGGATAGCTGTTGGCCCGGGGAAATCGCCCGGGAGGGGCGGTGACCGGTCGCCGCAATTTGGATTTGCGGCCGGACAAGTCACAAACGAGGAAAAATGCATGAATCGTAAGCTCGCAACAGCGCTCTTCGCGCTGACCACATCTGTATCTGCAACCGCCGCGATGGCTGCCGACGAATGTGGTGACGTCTCAATTGCTTCAATGAACTGGGCTTCGGCTGAACTGATGGCCGCCGTCGATGCCATCATCCTGAGCGAAGGTTTTGGCTGTGACGTCGAGCTGGTTCCCGGCGCGACCACGACCACCTTTGCGTCGATGAATGAAAAGGGTCAGCCCGATGTGGCGCCTGAACTGTGGATCAACGCCGTGCGCGAACCGCTGTTGAAAGCACAGGAAGAAGGGTCGCTTGTGACCGTGAATGCCGGACCGATTACCGATCTGGGCGAAGGCTGGTGGGTGACTGAAAAGTTCCGCAACGACCACCCTGAACTGGACACGGTCGAAAAGCTGCTCGAACATCCCGAATTATTCCCCTACGCCGAAGATGAAAGCCTGGGCGCGTTTGTCGGCTGCCCGGCCGGGTGGGGCTGCCAGTTGGCCAACGCCAACATGTTCCGCGCTTTCGAAATGGAAGAAAAAGGCTGGGTTCTGGTCGATCCGGGTTCGGCCGCGGGTCTGGATGGTTCGATTGCCAAGGCTGTCGAACGGGATGAGCCGTGGTTCGGTTATTACTGGTCGCCCACCTCGATCATAGGCAAGTACAAGTTGCAAATGCTGCCATACGAAGCTGAATGGGGCGGGACGGAAAACTGGGACGGCTGTATCGTGAAGGCCGAACAGGATTGCCTCGATCCGCAAAAAACGAGCTGGACCAAATCCGAGGTCAGCACCGTTGTCACTGACGACTTCCTCGAAAAGGCCGGCCCTGCTGCGGCATACTTTGAAAACCGTGTGTTCCCGGGCGAAATCATGAACAACATGCTGGTTTTCATGACCGAGAACCAGGCGTCGGGCGAAGATGCCGCATATGAATTCCTGGCCACCCAGGAAGACGTGTGGACTCAGTGGGTGTCGCCGGACGTGGCCGAAAAAGTCAAAGGCGCCCTGTAACGCAGGTGCGCGTGTGCTTTGAGAAACGGAAAACTGGGGCTCGCGTTCGTTGCGCGGGCCCCCAATTATTTTAAAATAGACCCAACAGGGACCAAGGACGTAACGGATGCTCGACTTCCTGACAGATTTTCCATCGCTGGGGCGCGCGGACCTTTCCGCATTGCGGCGCACGATTGATGGCAACTTTCGCGAATTCACGCGCGCCTATGGCGAGGCGATCGAAGGGTTCTTCAACCCGCTTTTGAAGTTTCTTGTGTGGTTCGAAGACGTGCTGCTGGCCACGCCGTGGCCGATCGTGATTCTTGTGCTCAGCGTGCTGGCCTGGGCAGGCTCGCGGTCGTGGAAGATCACGGTTGGTACGGCCATCGCGTTTTTCGTGATCGGCTTTTTCGGCATGTGGGAAGACACGATGTCGACGCTGGCGATCATATCCGTGGCAACCTTTGTCTGTATCGCGATTGGCATTCCGATCGGTATCCTGATGGCGCGCTATGACCGGGCGCAGTCGATCATCACGCCGATCCTTGACGTGATGCAGACCATTCCGTCTTTCGTTTACCTGATCCCGGTGGTCATGATGCTGGGCATCGGCAAGGTGCCCGGCCTTTTGGCGGTCTGCATCTATGCCTTGCCGCCGCTGGTGCGCTTGACCAACCTTGGGATCCGGCTGGTCGACGCCGAAGTGATGGAAGCGGCCACGTCCTTTGGCGCATCAAGCCGCGAAAAGTTGTTCGGCGTCCAGATACCATTGGCGCTGCCCAACATTTTCGCCGGCGTGAACCAGACGATCATGATGGCGCTATCCATGGTGGTGATCGCGTCGATGATCGGGGTGCAGGGGCTGGGCGTTCCGGTTCTGCGCGCGATTTCCAACCAGTACCTTGCGCTTGGCGTGATGAACGGGTTGGCCATTGTTGCTTTGGCGATCATCTTTGACCGCGTCAGCCAGACCTACGGCAAACGCCTTCAGGCCCACCGGTCGGGGGACGCGCAATGAGCGACGACGTCAAGATCGACATTCGCAACCTCTACAAGGTCTTCGGCGCACACCCCGAAGCGATGATGAAACACGTCCACGCCGGGGCATCGAAAAGTGACCTGCTCGAGCAGTACAACCACGTTCTGGGCCTGCGGGACATCAACCTGGAAATTCCGACGCGACAGATCCAGGTGATCATGGGCTTGTCAGGGTCGGGCAAATCCACGTTGATCCGGCACCTGAATCGCCTGATCGACCCGACCGAAGGGGAAATCTGGGTCGACGGCGAAAACGTTCTGGAAATGGGCCACGACCAGTTGCGCGATCTGCGTCGCTTCAAGATGTCGATGGTGTTCCAGAAGTTCGGGCTGCTGCCGCATCGCACGGTCAAGGAAAATGTTGAATACGGCTTGGAAATCCAAGGCGTCAATGCGGCCGAAGCGAACAAGCGCTCGCGCCATTGGTTGGACCGCGTGGGCCTGTCAGGGTTCGAAAATCGCTATCCTGGCCAGCTGTCCGGCGGCATGCAGCAGCGTGTGGGCCTGGCCCGCGCCTTGGCGACCGACAGTGATATCCTGCTTATGGACGAAGCGTTTTCGGCGCTCGATCCGCTTATTCGGGCCGATATGCAGTCAATCCTGCTGGATCTGCAGGATGAATTGCACAAGACGATTGTTTTCATCACCCACGATCTTGACGAAGCGCTGCGCATCGGGGACCGCATCGCGATCCTGCGTGACGGGGCAATCATACAATCTGGTGATCCGCAGAGCATCATCATGCAGCCGGCCGACGAATACATCACCGACTTCATCCGCGAGATTAACCGCGCCAAGGTGATCCAGCTGCGCTCGGTTGCTTCGGGCGAGGCCGCAATGGGCGCGCCTGAGCTGTCCAGTCGGATGACGCTGGACGACGCGCTGCCCAAATTGCACGCCGCGCCAGAACAACGGGCCAACGTCATAGCGCCGACGGGCGATTTGCTAGGCGCGGTCACACTGGGCGATGCCCTGGCTGCCCTGGCCCCGCCGGCGGGCGAGCGGACCGAAACCTACTGACTTGCAGAAACGGGGCGGCGCGCCATCTTTCACACGATGAGCGCGCCGTCAGACCTTTTGCACCCCACGCCCGAAGGGCTCTATTGCCCCAAAGGGGATTTCCACGTCGATCCGGTGCGCCCGGTCAGGCGCGCTCTGATCACACATGCTCACGCTGATCATGCCCGCGCAGGACACGGCGCCGTGCTGGCCACCGCGCAAACGCTGGACATCATGGCCATTCGCTACGGCGCCGATTTCACCGGTGCGCGGCAAGTGGCAACAGGCGTCACGGAAATCAACGGCGTCAAGGCCAGCTTTCATCCTGCTGGCCACGTGCTCGGCTCGGCACAGATCTTGATAGAAGATGGCCTGCGCATCGTTGTTTCGGGTGACTATTCGCGCGCGCCCAACCCGGTCTGCGCGCCCTTTGAACCCGTGCCATGCGACGTCTTCATCACCGAGGCGACGTTTGGGCTGCCTGTATTCCGGCACCCCGACCCGCGCGACGAAATCGGCAAGCTGCTGGCCAGCCTACAGACCTTTCCCGACCGTGCTCATATCGTCGGGGTCTATGCCCTGGGCAAGGCCCAACGCGTTATCATGCTGCTGCGCAACGCAGGCTACAGCGCACCCATCTACATCCACGGTGCGTTGCAGCAGCTGTGTGAATATCACATCGAACAAGGCGTCGCCTTGGGCGATTTGCGTCCGGCAACCGTC
Organism: Aliiroseovarius sp. PTFE2010; assembly: GCF_049943335.1. Lineage (NCBI taxonomy): Bacteria > Pseudomonadati > Pseudomonadota > Alphaproteobacteria > Rhodobacterales > Paracoccaceae > Aliiroseovarius > Aliiroseovarius sp. PTFE2010. The sequence continues at coordinate 61,926 of NZ_JBNFVY010000010.1, read as the reverse complement.
GAAAAAAGCGGTCAGTCCGGGTTCGAAGGGGCCGTTATCCTGGCACCGCCATCGGCCATGGCAAGCCCGTGGGTACAGCGGTTCCGCGACCCTGTTGTCAGTTTTGCGTCAGGCTGGATGCAAGTGCGCGCACGGGCGCGTCAGCGCGGGGTCGAACTGCCGCTGGTGATCTCGGACCACGTGGACTGGCCTGAATTGACTGCGACAGTGGCCGAACTGTCACCACTGCAAACCTGGGTCACACATGGCCGCGAAGAGGCGCTGGTGCGCTGGTGCGCCTTGAACCAGATGCAAGCGCGTCCGCTGCATCTTGTGGGATACGAGGACGAGCCGGACTGATGCGTGCCTTTGCCACCCTTCTAGAGCGTTTGGCTTTTACACCTGCTCGAAATGGCAAGCTGGCGTTGATCCGCGAATACCTGCGTACGGTATCGGATCCCGAACGGGGCTATGCCCTGGCCGCGCTAACCGGGGACTTGGCCCTGCGTACGGTGACGCCCAGCCTGCTGCGCGCCATGGTGACAGAACGCGTGGACGAAGAGCTTTTCGCGCTGTCATATGATTTCGTTGGCGATCTGGCCGAAACGATCGCATTGGCCTGGCCAACGGATGCGCCGCCGCAAGACATTGGCTTGCCCGATGTGGTGGACACATTGCGCCGCGCCCCAAAGACCGACCTGCCGCGCCTGATCGGTGGTTGGCTGGACACCTTGCCCCCGTCTGAGCGGTACGCGTTGCTGAAATTGGCGACAGGCGGGCTTCGGGTGGGGGTGTCTGGACGGTTGGCGCGTACAGCGCTGGCGACCTTTGGCGGGGTCGATGTGACTGACATCGAAGAGCTGTGGCATGGGCTGACACCGCCCTACGAAGACCTCTTCGTTTGGCTTGAAGGGGGCGATAAGCCCGTTCAGGCCGGTTTGGCGCCATTTCGTCCCGTTATGCTATCCACGCCGACCGATCTGGACAGTTTGCAATCGTTGGATCCGGCCGCCTATGCCGCTGAATGGAAATGGGACGGGATTCGGGTACAGGCGGTCAGCGAACAGGGCGTGCGGCGGCTCTATTCGCGGACGGGCGAAGATATCTCGGGCGCGTTTCCCGATCTCATGGACACGCTGGATTTCGACGGCACGTTGGACGGCGAACTATTGGTGCGGCGCGGCGATGCGGTCGCTCCGTTCGGCGATCTGCAAAAACGCCTGAACCGAAAGTCCGTCAGCAAGGCATTGCAGGCGTCGCACCCTGCTGCGTTGCGCGCCTATGACCTGTTGATCTGGCAGGGCGAAGACCTGCGCGATTTGCCTTTTGACCAGCGCCGTGCACGTCTGGATCAGGTGCCTACGGGACCGCGGCTGGACATCTCGCCCCTGCTGGATTTTGCGTCGTGGGATCAACTGGCCGCGCTGCGCGGCGACCCGCCTGCGCCCGAGATCGAGGGCGTCATGATCAAGCGCCGCGACAGCACTTACCTAGCCGGACGCAAGCGTGGTCCATGGTTCAAATGGAAGCGCGATCCCATGGTCGTGGACGCGGTGCTGATCTATGCGCAGCGCGGGCACGGAAAACGGTCGGGGTTTTATTCCGACTATACTTTCGGCGTCTGGGACGGTGATACGCTGGTGCCAGTGGGCAAGGCCTATTTCGGCTTCACCGACGAAGAGTTGCGCAAACTGGACAAGTTCATCCGCGCCAACACGATCGACCGCTTTGGCCCGGTCCGGTCGGTCAAGCCCGACCTGGTATTCGAGGTGGCGTTCGAAGGGCTCAACCGTTCCAGCCGACACAAATCAGGGCTGGCGATGCGCTTTCCACGCATTTCCCGAATCCGTTGGGACAAACCCGCGTGCGAAGCCGACACTTTGTCCGCCCTGCAAGCGATGTTGCCAACAGATTGATGCGCGTCACCTGTGACGCCAGCCTGTGCGGCCTGGAAATGCCAACCGCTGAATTGACGATAATCTTTTTGGACGCGTCACACGGGGCAGCTTACCAGTGCTTGCGGCGCTGACGGGCGGATTTGGCGGGCGGAAATAGGGACAATTGCGGTCTGATCTGGATCAAGGCCGCGTTCGCCAATTGGAATAAACCACCCTTGAACGCGCTTGCAAAAAAGGAGGCGGTGATGAGACGTTTGGCGGTGATCCTGTTTGCGATAATTTCGACCACGCTGATGGGGGTTGGGATTATCGTGGTGTTAACCATGGGGTTGGACACGCTGAGGCCGATTCTGGCGGGGGCCGCGACGGGCTTGGTCCTGTCGATCCCGGTGACCTATCTGGTGGCCAAGAAGATCGTCTCGCTCAACTGAGAAAAACGCGCAACGCGGCTTCGAATTCGCGTGGTTTTTCAGCGTGCAACCAGTGGCCGGCGCCGGGAATCTTGGCGAATTTTGCCTTGGGGAATAGCGCAGTGATCGCATCACGCGCCTCGCGCGGGACATAATCGCTGTCGGCGCCGGACAAGAACAGCGTTGGACCGGTGAAGCAGCCCGAGATTTCGGGCCAGCCGGTGATCTTGTCCATCTCGGCTTCCAGAACGTCCAAATTCAGCACCCAACATTTGCGTTTGACGTCCAGCGATTGCAGCAAAAAGGCCCGTGTGGCGGGCGTTTCCACCCATTGGGCCAATTGCGCATCAGCGTCTGAGCGGCGCTCGACCTTGCTCAAATCCACCTTGCGCATGGCCGCGATAAGATGGTTTTGCGTGTGACTATAGGCCATGGGCGCAATGTCGGCCACGACCAGCCGATTGACCAGGTTTGGCCGCGAGAGCGCCAGGACCATCGCGGCCTTGCCGCCCATGGAATGGCCCATAACGTCCATTTTTCCCTGTTGCTCAAGCACTTCGGCCAAGTCTGCTGCTAGATCGGCGTAGCTGTGGCTGTTCGCCCAGAAGCTATTGGCGTGGTTGCGCATGTCGACCGCGATCACCTTCCGGTCAGTGCTCATCCGTTTGGCGATCACGCCCCAATTCCGGGCGCTGCCGAAAAGCCCGTGGGCGATCAGCAGGGACGGCAAATCGGTTGCGGTTCCGTATGTTTCGAAGTTCAGCATATGCGCGGTGTAGCGCGCCGCGGCGGGGCTGGAAAGGGGCAGGGCCAACCGTTAGGGTGCGGCTATGTTGCCGCCAACACCGATCGCGACCCGCGCCGAAGCGCTGTCTGACATGTTGCACACCCACATGGGCGTCGGCGGCAAAGGGTTCGCTGGACGGTTGCGACGGGTCGGACGGCGATTGCCCCGCTGGGCGCGCCGCCAGGGGGGCGTCATCGCCCGAGCGGTCGAATTGGAGCAGTCGCCCAAACTGGCCCGTCAAATCGATCACGCGGCCGTAGACCGGGCTTTTCACGAACTTGAGCACTGGCTTTCACAGCAAGACCCTTGGTCCGGGCGCAAGGGCATGGCGTTGAATATTGCGGCTGGCGTGGTGTTCGTGCTGCTGGTCACGGCTGTGGCGGTCATTTGGGTGCTGCGATTGCGCGGATTTGTCTAGGCGCCGGTCGAAACCGGCGAAGTGGGAACTCTTCGACCGGATGGCCGGTGGATCAGACGTGGTTGGCCGCGAAGAGTTGTTTGGCAATGATCGACGATGTCACGCAACATGGGCACCTGTCGACGAAACCCGCTTCGCCTGACCATCGCGCATCTGTTTGAAATCTTGCCGGTCAATGCGTGCTGGTGCCAGCGCCGTGTGTTCACCGCCGATGGGCCCCAAGCGGTTTGCACGGTGAAACGCATTCGGCACAGCATCGTTGGCGCCCCTGTGACTATCGCGCTGTTCCAACATGGCGCCGGACAATTCCCCGATTTCCCGTTTCGTCCCGCATTCAGCCCGCCAAGCAGTCAGTGGCGACCCCAGCAGGTTCAGGTGTCATGGGCCAGCCGAGGGTGCAAAAAAGAAACCGCCGCATCCCCGACGAGGGGCGCGGCGGCTGAAACGTCCCTATGCTGGCAATTAGAGCTCGGGGTAGATCGGAAAGGCTTTGCAGAGTGTTTCGACCTTGGCGCGGACGGCGGCCTCGACCTCGGCATTATTGTCTTCGCCGTTCGTGGCCAACCCGTCGACCACTTCGACGATCCAGTCGGCGATCTGGCGGAACTCGGCCTCGGCAAAACCGCGGGTGGTTCCTGCCGGTGTCCCCAGACGCACGCCCGAGGTTACCATCGGCGGCTCGGGATCGAAGGGGATGCCATTCTTGTTGCACGTGATGTGGGCGCGGCCAAGCGCGTCTTCTGTCGCGTTGCCTTTCACGCCCTTGGGGCGAAGATCGACCAGCAGTACGTGCGTGTCGGTCCCACCGGTCACGATGTCCAGACCGCCTTTCATCAGCTGATCGGCCAAGGCTTGTGCGTTCTTGACCACCTGCGCGGCGTAGTCCTTGAATTCAGGGCGCAGCGCTTCGCCGAAGGCCACGGCTTTTGCAGCAATCACGTGCATCAGCGGACCGCCTTGGATGCCCGGGAAGATGGCCGAGTTGACCTTTTTGGCGATCTCAGGATTGTTGGTCAGAATCATGCCGCCGCGCGGGCCGCGCAGGGTCTTGTGCGTCGTGGTGGTGGCCACGTCAGCATGGGGGAAGGGTGACGGATGCTGCCCACCAGCGACCAGCCCGGCAAAGTGGGCCATGTCGACCATCAGGTAGGCGCCAACACTGTCGGCGATTTCGCGCATTTTGGCGAAGTCGACTTGACGGGGAATGGCCGAGCCACCTGCGATGAGCAGCTTTGGCCGGTGTTCGCTGGCCAGTTCCTGAATGGCTTCGTAATCGATGCGCTGGTCTTGCTGGCGCACGCCATACTGGACAGCATTGAACCATTTGCCCGACTGGTTCGGCTTGGCCCCGTGGGTCAGGTGGCCGCCGGCGTCCAGTGACATGCCCAGGATCGTGTCACCCGGCTGCAAAAGCGCGGTGAACACGCCCTGGTTCGCCTGGCTGCCAGAATTTGGCTGGACGTTGGCGTATTTGCAGCCGAACAGATCCTTGGCGCGGTCGCGGGCCAGATTTTCGGCGATATCCACATATTGGCAGCCGCCATAGTAGCGGCGACCGGGATAGCCTTCGGCGTATTTGTTCGTCAGTACGGAACCCTGCGCTTCCAGAACCGCCCTGGAGACGATGTTTTCCGAGGCGATCAATTCGATCTCGTCCCGTTGGCGACCGAGTTCCTTGGTGATGACGTCCATCAGTTCGGGGTCGCGCGCGGCGAGGGTTTCAGAAAAAAATCCGGAATCGCGGAATGTATCTGTCATGGGGGCTCTCATCGTTGGCAGCGGTGCAGATGGGCGCGGTTTAGACGATCATGCGCGCAACGGAAACCCTCGTTTGATGCATATTCATGTTGAACGCCGCGAATTCGGTGGACTTGCCCCCTTTGGCTGGTAGTCATTGGGAATGAAGGGAACGGGGAAACGGCCAGCCATGACCGATCTGAAAATCGCTCTGACCGCAAGCAAGGCCGATATCGCGCAGCGCGCCAAAATGCGTCTGGCCAAACGCTATGGCAACGTTCCGATGAACGAGGCCGACGTGATCGTGGCCTTGGGTGGGGACGGGTTCATGCTGCATACGCTGCATGATACGCAAGAACTGGACGTTCCGGTCTATGGCATGAACCGGGGAACCATCGGGTTCTTGATGAACGAGTATTCCGAAGAGGCCCTGGACGCGCGCCTTGCCGCCGCCGAAGAAGAGGTCATCCACCCACTGCGCATGTCCGCGGAAAGTGCCGACGGGACGGTCCATCACGCGCTGGCGATCAACGAAGTGGCGCTCTTGCGGGCCGGGCCGCAGGCCGCGAAACTGCAAATTTCGATCGATGGCAAGGTTCGCATGGACGAACTGGTTTGCGACGGGGCACTGTTGAGCACACCAGCCGGGTCGACCGCGTATAATTATTCGGCGCATGGTCCGATTCTGCCGATCGGCTCGGATGTCTTGGCGCTGACTGCCATGGCCGCCTTCCGGCCCCGCCGCTGGCGCGGGGCATTGTTGCCGCAAAACGCCAAGGTCCGCTTCGACGTATTGGAAGCGCCCAAGCGCCCGGTCATGGCCGATGCCGACGGGCGCAGCGTGCGCGATGTGATCTGGGTTGAGATTGAATCGGCCCGCGATGTCGCGCACCGGGTATTGTTCGATCCGGGCCACGGGTTGGAAGAACGGCTGATCCGCGAGCAGTTCGTCTGACCCCGTCGCCAAACTGGGGCCCGTCCGGGCCAAGAGTTGCCCGATCAGCGACGGGGTGTGGGCAGGCCCCAAGCTTCGAGCTTGCGGTACAGCGTTGACGGCGACACGCCCAACCGTTTCGCGGCCAAAGATACCGCACCGCCTTCCGCTTCGATGGTCTTTTCAATCAATTGACGTTCGACGTCAGACAGTGTTTTGCCCACCAGAGCATCAATCGCGTCTTCTTTGCTGATGCTGGGTGGGGGACTGACGGTATCCCTTGCGTCCAAAAATTCATCGGGCAACGACGACAGGCGAATAACCGGGCTATAGTTCAGCGCGACCTGGTTCCAGAGAACGCTTTCCAGTTGGCGCAGGTTGCCCGGCCATGCGTGCTCAAGAAACAGGGCGCGCACGTCTTGCGAAAGACGGGGAACCTGCCGGCCTTCGCCAGCGGCGATCCGCGCCAGCAGGGCTTCGGCGACTTCGATGACGTCCTGGCTGCGTTCGCGAAGCGGCGGCAAATGAATTGGCAGGATTCCGAGGCGATAATAAAGATCGCTGCGCAAACGCCCCTCGCGCATTTCCTTGGTCGGATCTTTTGAGCAGGCGCAGATCACCCTAGCGCTGCGAACACGCATTGACGCGGCCGTCCCGCTTTCTGTCGGCGACTGAAGCAAGGTTAGAAGACCAGCTTGCAAATGTGGCGCCAATTCACTGACTTCATTCAGAAATAGTGTTCCGCCCTTGGCGCGTTCAAAGGCCCGAGGCGTGTTGGTCGGCCCAGACAGCCCTGTCAATTCGCGCTCAAGCGCCTCAGTCGACATAGCAGCACAATTGACCGGAACAAAGGGACCTTCCGATTGCGGCGACAGCGCGTGAATGGCCTGGGCGCACATCTGCTTGCCTGTGCCGGTTTCGCCGGTGATGAACACGCACGCCATAGACTTGGCAACATTGCGCACGCGCTTGTAGATGTCGCGCATCGCCTGCGACGACCCGATGAGCCCGCCGAGGGGTTCCGTTGACAGCCGTTCTGCCTGACGTGCATCTGCACGGGCGTTCATCACGATGTCCAGCAGGGTCTGATTGTCGATCGGTTTGGTCAGGAAATCGAACGCCCCCGAGCGCATGGCTTCGACGGCGCGGTGGACAGAGCCATGGGCCGTGATAACCACGATGCGCGCATTCGGATGGGCCTCGGCGATTTCAGGCAAGAGCTCAATCCCATCGACGTCTGGCAGCATGATGTCCAATAGGACAACCTGATAGTCGTGCACGCGCATTTTCTGCCGCGCTTCGGCCCCGCTAGCGGCTGTTTCGACCTGATATCCAGACTGGCGCAACGCGCCCTCGTATATGGTGCGCAGGCTTGTCGTGTCTTCGATCAAAAGAATGGGGGACGGGGTCATGTCACGTCCCCATAATAGTGGTGGAAAACCGCGATTTCTTCGATCAACTCATCAATGCTGGCGATCAGCGTGCGCGCAAGCCGCGCCGCGCTTTGCGGTCCGCCGCGATCCAAGGCGCTGGTCATGCGCGCGGCCAGCAACGGCGGGTCGTTCGCCCCGATACTGCCGGCCACCGCCCCGGCGACATGGGCCCAGCGACGCAGCAGTTGCGCGTTGTTTTCGGCGACACCCTTGCGCAATAATTTCGCAGCTTCGCTCAAATCGTTCTGAAGTCTGCGCAAAAGCTCTTTTGATTGCGCGGGGCCGACCGTCAACATCAGGCGTTCCAGATTTTCAGTGAGATGATCTGGTCTGGCCTTTTCATCCAGTTCGGCGTTCGCGGGCCGGGACAGGGGCAGACCGAGAATTTCGGCAAGCTTGTGACCGAACGTACTGGCACCGCCTATTGGCTTGGTTATGACGCCGTCGAAACCGGCGCTTTCCAGGCTGGCGGTCATTCCGGGAAGCGAAAACGCCGTGACGGCGATGAACACGGTTTGCGCCCCCAAGCCTGCCCCAAAGCTCTGCCGGTAGTCCTGCATGACCGTCAAACCGCTCTGCATGGGCAGGTCGATATCCAATACTGCGATGTCGATATCGTGTTCGCGAAGCTTTGCGCTGGCCTGGGCGGCATCCGATGTCGTAACGCACTGCGCACCCATTTGCCCAAGATACTGCGCCAAGAGCATGCGATGCGCGTCGCTATCATCGGCCAAGAGTACTGTTTTGCCGGCAAGGTCCGGCAGGCGTGCCTGCGTGTGGTCGCGTTCCGCTTTTGTCCAGGCCTCGGCGGGAATGCGTAGCATGACACATGTGCCACTTTGATCTGTCCGGTTCACCAGATCCAGCTTGCCGCCCAGCCGATGTGCAAGATCGCGCGCGATCCGAAGGCCATAACCCGATCCCGGCATGCCGCGCGTGAACGGTTCGAATTCCTTTTGGTCGACTTGGGCATGAAGTTCGGCTTCGGGCAATCCGGGGCCGTTGTCTTGAATTTCGAAAACCAGCGCACCGTTGTCGTCTTGATAGGCCAAAAAGTCGATTTCCCCATCCGGGACATGGCGCAAAGCGTTCGCGAGAACGTTCGTCAAAATGCGTTCCAGCGAAAGCCCATCGATACGCACGCGCTTTGGCAGGGTGTCTGCAATAGACACGTTGATGCGGTGCGCGGTGCCAGTATAGCGCGAAAATAGCTCGCAGCGCACGTGCAGCGCACGAACGAGCCTCTGCAAATGCACGGTCGGCAAGACTTGATGCGGCTCTATGCTCTGGCCCAGCCAGGCCGATAGTGCATCCTCAAGCAGCCGCGAGAGCAAATCCGCCGACCCGCGAACCTGCTCGAATTGGCTGCGCAGCTCTGGCGTTATCTCGGACGCGTCAATCAAGCTCAGTCCGCCTAACACATCCGATAAGGCTGCCCTTATGTCGTGCGTCAACAGTGCCAGGCGTTCGGGCGCAACGACTTCCGCCGTCGGACCCGACTGACTACCCTTTTCCAATACCATCACCCCAATAACTTGAGCGAACAAGTCGCCCTATCGCTGAGTCTGGTTAAAATAAACTCAACCTACAAACGATAGAACCGTCAGTTCGTCGACACACCGTTTCACGACCGGCAAAACAAGGTAAAGGGGGTGTTAACAATAGTTAGTTAAAACTTTATTCTTTAGCATATCCAATGGTTTGTAGCGCAACGCGAATTTCATCCAAGATGGCCGGGTCATCGATGGTTGCGGGCAGCTTGTATTCTTCGCAATTTGCAATTTTGACCATGGTAGCGCGAAGAATTTTCCCTGAGCGGGTTTTTGGTAACCGATCGACAACAACCGCCGATTTGAAAGCGGCAACGGGACCGATCTTTTCGCGCACCAGTTTGACCACTTCCGCGATGATTTCATCATGCGGTCGGTTGGTCCCGGCGTTCAGGCAAAGAAACCCTAGCGGCATCTGACCCTTCAGATCATCCGCCACGCCGATTACCGCGCATTCGGCGACATCCGGGTGTCCGGCCAAGACCTCTTCCATGGCACCGGTAGACAGGCGATGACCGGCCACGTTGATGACGTCATCGGTGCGCGCCATGATATACAGGTACCCGTCCTCGTCGATCATACCGGCATCGCCGGTTTCGTAGTACCCGGGAAATTTGGTGAGATAGCTGGACTTGAACCGGTCTTCGGCATTCCAAAGCGTTGGCAAAGTGCCGGGGGGCAGGGGCAGTTTGATCGCAATCGCGCCCAGTTCACCTGCGGGCATGGGTTGCCCGTCTTCGTCCAGGATATGCACGTCATAGCCCGGCATGGGCACACTGGGCGAGCCGACTTTGATCGGCAGCTTTTCGATCCCCAACGGGTTGGCGACAATGCTCCACCCGGTTTCAGTCTGCCACCAATGATCAACCACCGGAACGCCCAAGGTATCCTGAGCCCAGTGGATTGTGTCCGGGTCGGCCCGCTCGCCCGCAAGGAACACAGCCTTTAGACAACTCAGATCGTATTTCTTTATGAATTCGCCCTTGGGGTCTTCGCGCTTCACGGCGCGAAAAGCGGTGGGGGCGGCGAAGAAACTCTTGACCTTGTGCTCGGAAATCACGCGCCAGAACGTGCCTGCGTCCGGGGTGCCGACTGGCTTGCCTTCGAATAGAACCGTGGTGTTGCCATGGATGAGCGGGCCAATGCAGATATAGCTGTGCCCCACCACCCAGCCCACATCGGACGCGGCCCAGAAGACATCCCCCGGATCGACGTCGTAGATTGCCTTCATGCTCCAGTCCAACGCGACCAATTGGCCACCGGTATGGCGGATCACACCTTTGGGTTGGCCAGTCGTGCCCGACGTATAGAGGATATAGGACGGATGGTTGCCTTCGACGGGCACGCAGTCAGCCGGCTCAACCCCATATTGGAAACCGTGCCAATTATAGTCGCGACCCTCTTGGAGTTCGGCAACCTCTTGTTCTCGCTGGAAAATGACGCAGAAGTCGGGCTTGTGCGATGAAAGATCGATCGCTTCGTCCAGCAGCGGTTTATAGTGCACGACACGCCCCGGTTCGATCCCGCAGGACGCGGCGATTATGGCCTTGGGGGTGCAATCGTCAATGCGGACAGCCAGTTCGTTGCTGGCGAACCCACCGAACACCACCGAATGAACCGCGCCAATTCGCGCGCAAGCCAGCATGGCTTCCAGTGCCTCGGGGATCATCGGCATGTAGATGATGACGCGGTCGCCCTTTTCGACGCCTTTCGCACGGAGCGCGCCAGCCAGGCCGGCCACCCGGTTGCGCAGCTCGACATACGAAATCTCGCGCTTGGTATGCGTGACGGGGCTGTCGTAGATGATCGCGGTTTGCTCACCCCGACCGTTTTCGACGTGCCGGTCAACAGCGTTGTAGCAGGTGTTCGTCAACCCATCGGAGAACCATTCATACAGCGGGGCGTTGTCGTCAAACAGTGCCTTGCTGGGCTTGCGATCCCAATGAATGGCGTCGGCTTGCTGCATCCAGAACGCGTTTGGGTCGGCTTTCCACGCAGCGTAGACGTCTTTGTATCCCATGGTATGCACTCCTCCTTGGCAACTGCCGATCTAAATACCTGCGCGGCCCGTCATCGAGCAATTAACTTGTGACACGTAGCGTCACATTGGCGCAGAAAGTTTGCGGATACACGAGACTTTATCTGTCATGTTTCCGCGAGCAATGAAATTTCGTACCACAACGGCCGGGAACGGCTCTACCCGTAATGCGCGACCGGCGTGCCAGCGATGGCTGACATGTTCAAAAGCCCACGCGCCGTGATCGACGACGTCACGATGTGGGCCTTGTTTCCCATGCCCATCAGGATCGGGCCGACCTCCAATCCGCCGCCTTTCATTTTGAGGATATTGCGCACACCCGAGGCCGCATCGGTATTGGCAAACACCAATACGTTGGCCGCGCCGTTCAGGCGGCTGTCAGGAAATACCCTGTTCCGCAGATCCGAGGATAAGGCGCTATCGATGTGCATTTCGCCTTCGTAAGTGAAATCGCGCGGCGCGCTATCCAGTATGTCCAGTGCCGCGCGCATGCGAACCCCGGTTCCGCAGTCAAGATTGCCAAACTGCGAATGGCTGCAAAGCGCGATCTGCGGGTCTATTCCAAAGCGCTTCACATGGCGCGCACAGGCAATGACCGTTTCGGCAATCTGCTCGGGCGTCGGTTCGGGGTGCACATGTGTGTCTGCGACAAAGAGCGGGCCGTCTTCCAGCACCATCAGGCTGAGCGCCCCAACCGGGTGCAACCCGTCATAGCCAAGGATCTGCGTGACATAATTCAAGTGCCACAGGAATTGTCCGAAGGTGCCGCATATCAGGCTGTCGGCATCACCGCGCTGAACGGCGACCGCCGCAATGGCGGTCGTGTTGGTGCGCAAAATCGCGCGCGCCAGGTCGGGGGTCACGCCCTTGCGCGCCATCAGCTGGTGATAAGTGGACCAGTAGTCGCGGTAGCGGGGGTCGTTCTCGGGGTTCACCAGTTCGAAATCTGTGCCAGGGCGGATTTTGAGCCCGGCCCGTTCGGCCCGGTGTTCGATGACTTCGGGACGACCGATCAGGATCGGCTTGTCTGTCGTTTCTTCGATCATCGCGTTCGCCGCGCGCAGCACGCGTTCGTCTTCGCCTTCGGCGAAAATGATCCTGCGTTCAACGGTGGCGGCCGCTTCGAACACGGGGCGCATGATCAGGGCGGATTTGAAGACCGAATGGTCCAGCTTGGCTTTATAGGCGCCCAGATCGGGCAGGGGGCGTGTGGCCACCCCACTTTCCATCGCCGCCCCGGCAACCGCGCTGGCGACGACACCCATCAGGCGCGGGTCAAAGGGTTTGGGGATCAGATAGTCGGCCCCGAAACTGAGCTGTTCGCCCTGGTAGGCCGCGGCGGCTTCGGCGCTGGTTGTCGCGCGCGCAAGTGCGGCGATGCCTTCAATGCAGGCAATCTGCATGGCATCGTTGATCTCTGTCGCGCCCACATCCAGCGTGCCGCGAAAGATGAACGGAAAGCACAGGACGTTGTTCACCTGATTTGGGTAGTCGCTGCGGCCGGTGGCGATAATCGCGTCCGGCGCGACATCGTGTATCAGTTCGGGCAGGATTTCAGGCGTCGGATTGGCCAAGGCAAACACGATCGGCCGTTTTGTCATCTTCGCAACCATGTCGGGCGTCAACACGCCGGGCCCTGAAAGCCCCAGGAACAGATCCGCGCCCGCGATGACATCGTCCAGCGTTCGCAAATCCGAAACTTGCTCATAGGCTGCCTTTTGCGGGGTCATTTCGCCGGGACGTCCCGCATAGACCAGGCCGTCAATGTCGCAAAGCCATACATTTTCGCGTTTGACACCCAGCTTCAAGAGCATGTTGAGACAAGCAATTCCGGCTGCACCGCCGCCCGTCGAGACGACCTTGATGTCCTCGAATGACTTGCCTGCAACGCGCAACGCGTTTGTCGCCGCCGCGCCGACGACGATCGCCGTGCCGTGCTGATCGTCGTGGAAAACCGGAATGCCCATTCTTTCGCGGCAAATTTGTTCAACGATAAAACAATCTGGCGCCTTGATGTCTTCCAGGTTGATTGCGCCGAAGGTCGGCTCAAGCGCACAGACGATCTCCGCCAGCTTTTCGGGGTCTTTTTCATCGACCTCAATGTCGAAGCAATCAATGTTGGCGAACTTTTTGAACAGGACAGCCTTGCCTTCCATCACCGGCTTGGATGCCGCTGCGCCGATGTTCCCGAGCCCAAGCACCGCGGTGCCGTTCGATACGACCGCGACAAGGTTACCGCGTGCGGTATAGCGAGAGGACGATGCCGGATCGGCCTGAATCTCAAGGCACGCTTCGGCCACCCCTGGTGAATAGGCGCGGCTCAGATCTCGGCCATTTGCCAGGGGTTTCGTGGCACGGATCTCTAGTTTTCCGGGCTTGGGGAACTCGTGATAGTCCAGCGCGGCTTGGCGTGTGCTGTCGGCTCTTTCGTCGCTCATGGGGGCGCCTCTTTGGGGCTGTTTAACGTTAAACTACTTTTCAGCGTCGTGTTTCCGCGTGCTTGGCTTACCGTCAGATTATCGCGTGACGCAAGCGATGATGTGCATCACCTGGCGGAAATCACAACACCGCGCATCTGGGCGCTTGCATAAATCGTCCAGCCGCCGCATCGTTGACCCAATAGTCAAAAAATTCCAGAGGCGATAATGGACCTTCTGTCGGCAGCCCGCGACGTGCGTGAAATGGCCTATGCTCCGTATTCGAACTTCAAGGTTGGCGCAGCGATCCGCACCCCGTCGGGTGAGGTGTTTCAGGGCGTGAATGTCGAAAATGTCGCCTACCCCGAGGGCACCTGCGCAGAAGCCGGGGCCATCGCCGCGATGGTGGCGGCCGGGTACACCGAAATCGCAGAGGTCGCCGTGATCGCGGATGCGCCGCTGCCTGTCACCCCATGCGGCGGCTGCCGCCAGAAGCTGCGCGAATTCGCAAAGTCGGACGTCAAGGTCACCATGGCGACGACGGCGGGCGAAACCCTGGTCATGACAATGGGCGAACTATTGCCCGGCGCGTTCACGCAGGAGCATATCGATGAAGGGTGATGCCCGTCTTATCATTGCAAAACTGCGCGACAAGACCCCGCTCAGCGCGGATGAGTTGCGTTGGTTTGCAACGGGGCTGGCAAATGGCGATGTGTCCGATGCCCAGGCCGGCGCCTTTGCCATGGCCGCGTTGCTGAATGGACTGACCGATCCCGAGCGTGTGGCCCTGACGCTGGCCATGCGCGACAGCGGCGACGTTCTGAACTGGGATCTGCCGGGACCGGCGATCGACAAGCATTCGACGGGCGGGATTGGCGATGCGGTGTCCCTGTTGCTTGCACCCGCTTTGGCTGCCGTCGGGGCCTATGTGCCAATGGTGTCGGGGCGCGGGTTGGGCCACACCGGTGGCACCTTGGACAAACTCGAAAGCATTCCGGGCCTGGATACCGAAGTTTCCGAGGACCGTTTTCGCCAGATCGTGGAACATGTCGGGTGCGCGATTGTCAGCGCCACGGGCGCAATTGCCCCTGCAGACAAGCGCCTTTATGCAATCCGCGACGTCAGCGGAACTGTCGAAAGCATCGATCTGATCACGGCCTCGATCCTGTCCAAGAAGCTTGCGGCGGGGCTGGACGCATTGGTTCTGGATGTCAAATGCGGGTCGGGCGCGTTCATGAAGACGGCGCAGGATGCACGCGCCTTGGCCGACAGTCTGGTGTCCACCGCCAATGGGGCCGGGTGCAGAACGGCCGCCCTGATCACCGATATGAACCAGCCATGCTGCCCGTCGCTGGGAAATGTTCTCGAGGTCATGGAAGTCATGGAGGCGCTGACCGAAGGCGATGCCAGCGGGGCGCTGTGCGATCTGGCGGCTGATCTGGGCGGGGCGCTCTTGGTGCTTTCGGGGCAGGCCGATGACACGGGCCTCGCTGCGGGCACCATCCGCGAGGCGATCCGCGATGGGTCGGCCGCCGAACGGTTCGGGCGCATGGTGGCGGAACTGGGCGGGCCTGCGGATTTCGTCGAGCGTTGGGAAGACAGGCTGCCCGCTGCCCCGGTCGTTATTGATGTGATGCCGCTTCGGCCCGGGGTTGTTTCGTCAATGGATGGAACCGCGATGGGCAATGTTGTCGTGCACATGGGCGGTGGACGGATGACCAGCGGCGACGAAATCAACCCGGCGGTGGGCTTGTCGAATGTCGCCGCGCTGGGCGACGATGTCGGCCCGGATCAGCCGTTGGCGCGTGTCCACGCCGCAAGCCTTGCCGACGCGGAAATGGCGCAACAGGCGTTGCAAGCTGCGATGAGCGTCTCGGATGGTCCGACAGAGATCCCGCCGCTGATCCATGACAGGATATTTCCATGAGCCGAGCCTTCTTGATCGTTATTGACAGCGTGGGCATAGGCGGCGCGCCTGACACCGACAAGTTTTTCAACGGCGATGTCCCAGACAGCGGGGCCAATACGCTGGCACATATCGCCATTGCTTGCGCCAAGAGGCAGGCCGAAGATGGGCGCACCGGGCCCCTGCGCGTGCCGAACATGGCCGCGTTGGGGGTTGGCGCTGCAATTGAAGCGGCCAGCGGCACGCAAGTTCCCGATCTGGACGCAGATCTGACCGGCCTGTGGGCCGCCGCGACCGAAATATCGCCGGGCAAGGATACGCCGACCGGCCATTGGGAGCTTGCCGGTGTCCCGGTGCCATGGAACTGGCATTACTTCGCTGACACACAACCCGCGTTTCCCCCCGCGCTCATGAGCGCTTGCGCAAAGCTCGCCGGGACGGATGGTACGCTCGGCAATGTCCACGCGTCCGGCACCAAGATCATCGCGGATCTGGGCGAGGAGCACATTCGCACGGGCTGGCCGATATGCTACACATCGGCGGACAGTGTATTTCAGATCGCGGCGCACGAAGAACACTTCGGGCTCGAGCGGCTGTTGAAACTGTGCGAAGACATGGCCCCCATCGTCCACGCCATGAAGGTCGGGCGGGTCATAGCGCGTCCCTTTATAGGCGACGCCACCTCTGGCTTTACCCGCACCACCAATCGGCACGATTATGCGATTGATCCGCCCGAACCGACGCTGCTCGACTGGGCCAAGGATGCGGGGCGGGCGACTTATGCGGTCGGCAAGATCGGCGATATTTTTTCAATGCGCGGCATCGACGAGAACCGAAAAGGCGACGACCAGGCCCTGATGGGGCACATGCATGATTTGATGGCGCAAGCCCTGGACGGATCGCTGACCTTTGCGAATTTCGTCGAGTTTGACAGCCTCTATGGTCATCGGCGCGACGTCGCGGGTTACGCGCGCCATCTTGAATGGTTCGATGCGGAACTGGGACGGCTGATCGCCGCCGCCCGCGCCGGTGACATGATTGTCGTGACTGCCGACCATGGCAACGATCCGACATGGATCGGGTCGGACCATACCCGCGAGCGGGTGCCGGTCCTGATTCATGGGGCGGGCATCGGCGGGCGCGGCATCGTGAATTTCACCGACGTGGCCGCAACTGTCGCGGCCCATCTTGGTATTGATGCGCACGGGCCGGGAAGGAGTTTTCTGTGAAGAACCTGCCGAAAATCGAATTGCACATGCATCTGGAGGGCGCCGCGCCGCCATCCTTCATCCGTGGGCTTGCACAAGAAAAGAACGTCGATCTGTCGGGCATCTTCAACGAAGACGGCAGCTATCGGTTTTCGGACTTTTGGGATTTCCTCAGGGTATATGAGGCAGCAACCAGCGTCTTGCAGAGCCCCGAAGATTACGCCCGTCTGACCCGCGCCGTGCTCGAGGCCAGCGCGCAAAGCGGTGTGATCTACACCGAGAGCTTCCTGTCCCCCGACTTTTGCGGCGGTCGGGACGTGGGCGCATGGCGCGATTATATGCATGCCATCCGCGAGGCCGCAGACAGCGTGCCCGATATTGAAATGCGCGGGATTGTAACGTGCATTCGCCATTTTGGCCCCGAAAAAGCCCGCGAGACGGCCGTATGCGCGGCTGAAACGATGGGCGATTTCATCACAGGGTTTGGCATGGGGGGGGACGAAAAAGTCGGCCGCCAAGGCGATTACGCCTACGCGTTCGATATGGCGCGAGAAGCTGGGCTGCGCTTGACCACCCACGCGGGCGAATGGGGCGGGCCGGACAGTGTGCGCGAAGCGATCCGCGATCTGCGGGTGGAACGCATCGGTCACGGGGTGCGCGCGATCGAAGACTTGGCGCTGGTGGACGAAATCGCCCAATCCGGGATCGTTTTGGAATGCTGTCCCGGGTCGAACGTGGCGCTTGGGCTTTATGACTGGCGTTCTCACCCGTTGCCCGATCTGCGCAAGCGGGGCTGCAAAGTGACCATCAGCACCGACGACCCGCCATTCTTTCACACCAACATGACGCATGAATTCGAACGCATGGCCGATGTCACCGATTGGGACGAGGCCGAGTTCACCGCACTTGGCCGTGTTGCGGTCGATGCGGCCTTTTGCGACGCGGACACCAAAGCAAAACTGCTCAAGACACTGGACGCCTGACATGACCGATCATCTGACCGTCGTCACCCACCCTTTGGTGCAGCACAAGCTGACCATCATGCGCGACAAAAACACGCCAACTGCGGTATTCCGTCAGCTCTTGCGCGAAATCAGCCAGCTTCTCGCCTATGAGGTGACGCGCGGCCTGGCGATGACCACAAAGCAGATCGAAACGCCGATGCAGCCGATGGATGCCCCGACGCTGGCGGGAAAGAAGCTGGCACTGATTTCGATCTTGCGGGCGGGCAATGGGCTTCTTGATGGCGTGCTCGAACTGATCCCGTCCGCGCGCGTGGGGTTCGTAGGGCTGTATCGCGACGAAGAGACGTTGGAGCCGGTCGAATATTATTTCAAGGTCCCCGAGGCGATGGAGGACCGTCTTGTCATTGCGGTCGATCCGATGCTGGCCACGGGCAATTCGTCGGTCGCGGCGATCGACAAATTGAAAGAGGCCGGGGCGACCAACATTCGTTTCCTCTGTCTGCTGGCCACGCCAGAGGGGATCGAACGGATGCGACAGGCCCACCCTGATGTCCCCATCGTCACCGCCTCGGTCGATGAATGTCTGGATGAAAACGGCTATATCGTGCCCGGTTTGGGCGACGCAGGAGACCGCATGTTCGGCACGAAATAGCCCGCGCGCGACTTTACTCGTACCGCATTTTCAGGCATCTTTACACAATATCTTGTGTAGAGGCACATCATGCAGTCATTCACGGCCGTATCGCGCATTTGTCTTGCCCTTGGCATATTGGGGGTGCCCGCGCAGGGCTTTGCTATGACGTCCAATGGCCCGGCCGAAATTCCGCCCGCGTCCTACCAGGGCAAGCAATATGTCGACAGTCAGGGCTGCGCGTTCGTGCGCGCTGGTTACGATGGTCGGGTCACTTGGGTGCCGCGCGTCACGCGTGACCGCAAACACCTTTGCGGGTTCAAGCCTACTTTTGCCACCCCGCCGCAGGCGAAGCAGGCCGCAACCAGGGCCGAACCTGCCCCGACGCCCTCACATGCAGTAACTGCCGCTCCGCAGACCCGAGCGCCTGCCAGCGCCACGGCGCAGGATCGCCAGACGGCCGAGGTCGCTGCGCCCACCGCGCGACCAATGAGCCGGCCACAGCAAAAAGCCGGCGGACTGTTCGAGCAGCTCTTGGCTTGGTTGCGCCCGGGTTCAAGCAGGCAGACGACCCGCATGGCGATGACACCCCATATGGCGCCTGTCGCCGGCACGGGTCGCATCACGGTGATTTCGGACAGCAATGGAACCTGTCCCAACTTGGCCGAGATCGCGCGGGCCCATGCAGCTGCGCCTCCCGGTTTTACCGTGCGTTGCGGGCCTCGGGCCGAGAGTGCTTATCCGGGGTATATCGTGGGAACTGTCCCGGCCGGCACAGTCGTAAAGACGCCAGATGGTCAGACCGTGACGACCCGCCGCCCGACCAGGGTGCGCGTGGCCAAGGGGGCAGAGGTCAATGTGGGAACGGTTACAAACACGCGCGTGCCCGAGGGCTTCAAGCGCATCAATCAGGAGAACCTAAACGCCAAGAGCGGCGCGCTGAGCCCGGGTGATCAACAACGTTTGAAACATGTTTGGACGGACGAAGTGCCACGGCGCCTGGTCGATAGTGAAACCGGGCGCGACGTCACCGCGCACTATGGTCGGGCAACCCAAAACCGATCGGGCGACGTGGCGGTTTCGACGAAAGCCTATGCGCCGCGCGCTGGCGAAACAGAAAAACCCCAGCCGACCCAGACCTACCGCTATGTCCAGATCGGCACATTTGGTGAGGTCGCGAATGCTGACCGGGCAAAGGCCACCCTGCGCAAGATGGGGCTGCCGGTATCGATTGCCAAAGCGACGCGGGCTGGCAAACCCTTGTCCGTCGTCCTGGCCGGGCCTTTCGACACACAGACAGATGTGATGGACGCGCGTGATCGGACCCGAAAGGCCGGCTACTGGGACGCTTTTGCGCGCCGCTGATTATTCGCTGCAGATACCTTGCAGGGCGATCCAGCTTCCGTCGCCAAGAACGATTTTTTGCCGGGTGGCACTGGTCGGATTCGCTTCGATCAGGCCCAGCGTTTCTTCGCCCGTGATGTCGCGCGCATAGGCGTAAGGTGTGCTGAGCACTTGCATCCGGGCGAATTCGGCCAAGAGCAAATCGTTGGAAATCGGCGAGGGCGCGGTGGTCAGAAACGTCTCGGCATAGCGATCCAGTGTTTCGTCCTTCAGCATCCCCGTCGTGAGCAATCGAACCGACGATACAAAACCGGTGGTGTGCAAGAGCCGTTCCAGGGGATCCACCTGTTTCGCGCGCGCACGTTCGGCCAGAACATATCCCGCCACAACGGACGGGTCTTCGTAGTCTTCAATCAGCGCACGATTGATCAACACTATCGGGCCGGGCAAGTGCGCGGCAGTTTGCACGCCGCTGGACAAGACCACGATACGCCCCCCTTCGGGTATCAGCCGCTCGGTCAGCTTGTCCAAGGCCCGCGTGCCCGATGGCGTGTCACATCGTGGCCCTGCGACCCGCTGTATTCGGATCAGCAACGCTTCACCCAATGCAACGCGCGTCGCCTCGGGGACAACCCGGGTCGCCTGTGTCACCAGCGCACCGGGCAGCCAGAAAACAGCCAGCGCGATGGCCAGGATCAAAACCCCCGCAATGATCAATCCGCGCAAACGACCCGGTTTTGGTTGTGCGCGCTCAATTGCGCGGCTGACCCGCGTGAGCGCATCTATCATCGTTTCATCGTCGAGTTCGAGCAGTTCTTCGGCATCGGCGGCAGGTTGATAAACGGCCGGGCGGTCCGATGGCCCGCTGAGGCGTGCAATCGCCGGCAGCGACCAATGCGACAACGCCCGCCCTGCGGTGTCGGAAATGATCAGCGACGCATCCCCTAGTGACACCACGACCTCGCGGCGCTGTGCGCCCGCAGTTTCGCGCCACAATCCTGTTGTCTCGAGTCGCTCCAACTCGGAAAGTGCTGTCATCGGTGGTAATGCCTGATCGATCGTTGTTTTTTTCGTGTGCTTGGCTGGAAAGATACCGCAACCACCACGTGCCGACAATCGCGCAGCGCGGCGCTGGTCCGTTTGCCTTGCATCGCTTAGTGTCGCGTCATGATCATTTCGACCGGGCGGAAATACATCTTTGTCCATATTCCCAAGACGGGGGGAACTGCGTTGTCTGTCGCATTAGAGCAGCGCGCAATGGCCGATGATATCCTGATCGGCGACACCCCAAAGGCGATCCGGCGGCGCAAGCGTGTTGCCACCTTGAACGCGGCCGGACGATTGTGGAAGCATTCCACCCTTGCAGACATCGACGGGGTACTTGACCCACAGACCATGGCGCAGATGTTCGTTGTAACGCTTGTCAGAAATCCGTGGGACCGACTGGTCAGCTACTACCACTGGCTGCGCGTGCAAAGCTTTGATCATCCCGCCGTGAGTTTGGCCAAGTCACTTGAGTTTTCGGCGTTCCTGAATGCGCCGGTGACCCGCTCCAGCATCCAGCATCATCCCTTTGGATCCTACGTGACAGACCCAGCGGGTCAGGACCGGTGTGACCTGTTCATCCGGTTGGAACATTTCGCAGACGACGTTGCGCCGTTCGAAGCGCATTTGGGCTTTTCGCTTAATCCTCTGCCGGTGCACAACACGTCGCACCGGTCCCGCGATTGGCGCGGGTATTACAGCGATGCAGACCGTGATCTGGTGGCGGATTTATGTGCAAAAGACATCCATCGGTTCGGATATTGCTTCGACGATGCACCTGTACGTTAGGTAAAATTCGGTCGATCCAGACCTTTCGGGAAACAGTTTAGCCCCGATTGTGGTTATTGGTTCGAAATTAGCATTTGTGCCTTACATTTGCCCGAAACCAGCCGAAGTAGCGTCATGGGAATCGCAGGTTCTAACCTTGTTGGCCAAGAAACCCCTTCCAGTTGTATGAACGTGGGTTTCGGCAATCGCAAGGGGAGCAAGACCATGTTCACGCGCAAGACGACGACCACCGGGATGACTTTTAACGCGCATGATCCGGCGCAGTTATGTGGCGGACCGGCGACGGGCCCCACAACCCTGGGCGCTGGAATGGCATCGGGAACGCTGGTTGCGACCCAGGCAGGTTGGCAACCGGTTGACGATGTCCGGGTCGCAGACAAGGTGCTGACCTTGGATGGTGGCATGCAACTTGTCACAGGGGTCGAACGCACGTGTCTGTGGCAATCGGCCAGACCAGTCCCAAAAGACTTGTGGCCCTTGAACGTCCCTGCCGGCGCGCTTGGAAATGACCGGGACATGACGCTGATGCCGGGGCAGGCGGTCATGGTCAAGAGTGACACGGGCGAGGCGCTGTTTGACGACCCCTTCACCTTGGTCCGCGCCGCAGCGCTGGTCGGCTACAAGGGAATTAGCCGCGTGGCGCCGTCTGGCCCCGTTCATGTGATCACGCTGTATTTCGAGACGGACCATGTGGTCTTTGCCCATGCTGCGGCATTGGTCTATTGCCCCGCGCAAAGACCCGACGCGCTTGATCTGCGTTTGCCCACCCCGCTGGCGCAAGACCCGCTCTACCAGATCGCGGATCGGGACGAGGCCGAGATGCTGGTCAACTGTCTGCAAGGCGTATCGGACGAGGTTGATTTGTGGCGCACCACGAACGAGGCATTGCGCGACAGCGCCGCTTGATCGTTCTGCACAGGTCTGATCGGGCTATCGCCGCTGGTTGCAGCGGTTCGGGTCAGACCGGCACTGGCACCATTGTGCCCTGTAGCACAGCGATATGTTTGCGTGCGCTATCGGGGCCCTCGCTCCAGACATCCGCTGAAACCACGACAAGGCGTTTGCCCGGCTTCAGCACGCGGCCCGTCGCAGTCAGATGTCCGGCGGCCGGGGCCAGCAGGTTGATCTTGATCTCGGCAGTCATGACGTCGAACTCTGGCGGGATCACCGAAAGCGCGGCATAACCTGCGGCGACGTCGCCTAGGGCAAATGTTAGTGCCGCGTGCCCGAAACCCTGTTGTTGGCGAAACCCATCGCCGACGGGAGCCGACAGGGTGACCGATCCAAGTGCGATCGCGTCGATCCGCGCATCAATGCTCTTCATCATGGACTGCGAGGCGAAACTGCTGCGGATTTTCTGAACTGTAGCGGGGGGGATGTCTGTCATTTCTGGCCTTATTATAGTCGGGCGGGGACTATGGCCCCGCCCGGTTTCGATCACGCGGCTTTGGCGCTTTGGCCAAATCGACCGTAAAAGGTGTCACCCTTGGCGGCCATGTCGCGCAGCAGCGCGGGGCACGTGAACCGTTCGCCAAATTTTTCGGTCAGATCGTCGCAAATTTCAACAGCCTTGGCCGCGCCGATGATGTCCAGCCATGATAGTGGTCCACCAGACCACGGGGCAAAACCCCAGCCCAGAATTGCGCCAACGTCGCCTTCGCGGATGTCCATCAGAACCCCGTCTTCCAACGCACGCACCGCTTCCAGAACCTGCGACATCATGAGGCGGTGCTGGACTTGCGTGACCTCTGGCTGTTCGTCGACCTGCGGGTACTTGTCGCGCAGACCCTGCCACAGACCCAAGCGTTTGCCGGTGTCGCTGTATTCATAAAAGCCCGCGTTCGCCTTGCGTCCGTCGCGCCCCTGATCATGCATCCAGAACAGCAGGTCATCGACCGGCTTGGCATCGGCCGGATAGGCGTTGCCCATCGCGGCCTTGGTGGCCTTGGCGATTTTCACGCCCAAATCGATCGAGGTTTCGTCGGTCAACTGCAGCGGACCCAATGGCATGCCCAGCATTTTGGCGGCGTTTTCCACCAGAGCCGGTTCGACGCCTTCGGTCACCATGCGCGCGCCTTCGTTGATGTAGGGGATAATGCAACGGTTCGCGTAGAAAAAACGCGCATCATTCACAACAATCGGCGTCTTGCGAATTTGCCGGGCGTAGTCCAGCGCTTTGGCCACTGCGCGGTCACCGGTTTCCTTCCCCTTGATGATTTCAACCAGCAGCATTTTGTCGACGGGGCTGAAGAAGTGGATGCCGATGAATTGGTCGGGCTTGTCTGATGCCTTGGCCAATTCGGTAATCGGCAGAGTCGACGTGTTCGAAGCAAAGATGCAGTCGTCGGGCACGACCTCAAGCACCTTCTTTGTGACCTCTGCCTTGATGCTCATATCTTCGAAGACCGCCTCGACGATCAGATCGCAACCTTCCAGAGCAGAGTATTCGGTGGTGGCGGTGATGCGGCCCAGCACCTCGGATTTCTTCTCTTCGGTTACTTTCTTGCGCTTGATACCCTTGTCCAGGATGCCTTCGGAATAAGACTTGCCCTTGTCCGCAGCGTCCTGCTTTTGGTCGATCAGTACCACTTCGATGCCGGCATTCGCACTGACATAGGCGATGCCCGCACCCATCATGCCCGCGCCCATGATACCGACTTTCTTGACGCGTTGATCGGGGACGTCTTGCGGGCGGACCGCGCCTTTTTCGAGAGCTTCCTTGTTGATGAAGAGCGAGCGGATCATGTTGCCCGAGGACGGGTTCATGATCACGTTGGTGAACCAGCGCGCCTCGATCCGGATAGCAGTGTCGAAATCCACCAATGCGCCTTCATAAACGGCTGACAGCATGGCTTTTGCGGCGGGGTAAACGCCCTGGGTCTGGCCGTGCACCATGGCGTTGGCGCCCACGAAATTCATGAATCCTGCTGGGTGATAGGGGCCGCCGCCGGGCATTCTGTAGCCCTTGGCATCCCAGGGTTTGACGATATCGCCATCCTTGGCATTCGCGACCCATTCGCGCGCCGCAGCGACGGGATCGCCCACCACTTCGTCGATGATGCCCGCGCCCTTGGCGCCCTTTGGATCGACCATTTTGCCCTGCAGCAGGTATTGCGAGGCACCCATCAGGCCCATCTTTCGCACCAGGCGCGTCGTTCCGCCCGATCCGGGGAAAATGCCCACTTTGATTTCCGGCAGGCCGATCTTGGCCTTTGGATTGTCAGCGGCAAAGATGCGGTGGCAAGACAGAGGCAGTTCCAACCCGATGCCAAGTGCAGTTCCGGGCAGGGCAGCGGCAATTGGCTTGCCGCCTTTGTTGGTCTTGGGGTCCATGCCGGCGCGTTCGATCTTGCGCAGGATGTGATGCAGGCTCATGACGCCTTCGAATACGCCTTCGGCGCCGTTTTCTTTCATTCCGGCCAGAATATTCAGATCCATACCGGCGGCGAAGTCAGGCTTGCCGCTGGTGATCACGGCGCCTTTGATGGCGTCGTCCGACAACACGCGGTCGATGTGATCATTTAATTCCTGTGCGCCTTCCATGGACAGCACATTCATGGATTTGTCGGCGCAGTCCCAGGTAATGGTCGCGATGCCGTCATCGGCAAGGTCAAAGTGAAATTCAGTCATTCTCAATTCTCCCAGATAGTCGGGGCGAACGCGTTCGCCTCTTGGGGATTTCGGGTTCCACGGATTGCTGCCACACGGCGCTTTGGGCTGCTTTCGCCAGCCGAGCGCGCAGAAAAATGGGTGGTGGGGATACGGCGCTGGCCGCTCGGGAAAACGGTATCCACCGGTCCCAACCATGTTTCGTTGTGGCAATCCTCGAAGGGGGGCAGAATTCGCACGGTCTTGTCACCGGGATGACTGCGGATTGCATCGCTGCAATCGCCGAGCACATCGTGTGAAGCCTGGCTGTGGCGGCAGACCATTTGTTCCTCGCCACTCAGGATCAACAAGGGCCCGCAAACGCAAGGCGTATCGAGCACGACGTCGTCCGAAACGATCGCCGGTCCCATGTCGCCTAGTGTTTTCAGCAGGTCTTCCCGGGTCATTGCCTAGACGCGCTCCAATATCGTTGCCGCGCCCATGCCAGATGCGATGCACAGAGTTGCCAGGCCGATTTCTTTATCCTGACGCTCCATCTCATCCAGCAGGGTTCCGATGATCATGGCACCGGTTGCGCCCAAAGGATGGCCCATTGCGATTGCTCCGCCGTTGACGTTGACCCGATCTGGGTCGACATCAAAGGCCTGCTGAAAGCGCAGAACAACGGATGCGAAGGCTTCGTTGACTTCGAACAGGTCGATGTCGCCGATGTCCATGCCATTGTCTTTCAGGATCTTCTGGGTGGCGGGCACGGGGCCAGTCAGCATGATCGTCGGATCGGTACCGATCTTGGTGGTGGCCTTGATGCGCGCGCGAGGTTTCAGCCCATGCTTTTCGCCAAATTCCTTGTTGCCGATCAGGACGGCGGCCGAACCATCCACGATCCCACTGGAGTTGCCGGCGTGGTGGATGTGCTCAATCCGCTCAAGGTGCGGGTATTTCAGCATGGCGACCTTGTCGAACCCCGGCATGGTTTCGCCCAGGTCCTTGAACGAAGCCTTCAGCGCGCCCAGGCTCTGCATGTCTGTGCCCGGCCGCATATATTCATCGTGGTCCAGAATTGGCAGCCCGTTCTGGTCCTTGATCGCGACCACCGATTTACTGAACCGGCCATCCTTCCACGCCTCGGCGGCGCGGCGCTGACTTTCGACGGCAAGCGCATCGGCCTGGTCGCGGGTAAAGCCATATTCGGTTGCGATGATGTCGGCGCTGATGCCCTGGGGCACGAAATAGGTTTTCAGGGCCAACGATGGATCGGCGGCGATCGCTGCACCGTCACTGCCCATGGGCACGCGGCCCATCATTTCCACGCCGCCCGCGATGTAAGCATCGCCTGCGCCGCCCTTGACCTGATTGGCGGCCAGGTTCACCGCTTCCATGCCGGATGCACAGAACCGGTTGATCGCCAGACCCGGGATCGATTCATCAAGATCCGAAGCAAGCACCGCAGAGCGCGCAAGGCAGCCGCCCTGTTCCATCACCTGCGTGACATTTCCCCAGATCACGTCTTCCACCGCGTGACCGTCCAGATTGTTGCGATCCTTGAGAGCATTCAGGATCTTGGCCGACAGCGATATGGACGTCAGTTCGTGCAGCGCGCCGTCTTTGCGGCCCTTTCCGCGCGGGCTTCGCACGGCATCATAGATATAAGCATCTGTCATAGGGTCCTCCTTAGGCCCGGTCGGCAGGCGAGCCGGGCATCAAATCATAGGGATGTTTCCAACCGGGCAGGGCGGCGATGCCGTCCAGCCAGCGGTCGATGTTGGGCCAGACCTTGCGGTCGAAGCCGAAGGGCTCTGGGTAATACAGGTATGAACAGCAAGAAAAATCCGCATGGGTCGGGCCATCGCCGACCAACCAGTCGCGCCCATCAAGCGCTTTGTCCAGCGTGGCGTAGGCGGACTTGAGACGCCCTTGCATGAAACCGATCACCTGAGCGGGGCGTTTGTCTTCGGGCAGGAAGTTCATCAAGAATCGGGTCATGCCGGCCTGGCTGGACATCTTGTGATTGTCCCAGAATTGCCAGCGCAGAACCTCACGCGCCTCTTTGGGCGTGGCACCGCCGAACTTGCCGGTTTTTTCGGTGATATAGGCCTGCATGACCCCCGATTGAGTCAGGGTCACATCGCCGTCGATCAGCACCGGCACTTCGCCCATCGCATTCAGCGCCTGAAATTCGTCCGCGCGGTGCTGACCTGCGAAAAAGTCGACGAATACCGGTTCCCATTCGAGCCCGGACAGTTCCAGGGGTAACGCGGCCTTGTACGAATTGCCGCTTTCGCCAAAACAATAGAGCTTGATCGCCATGGTTTTCGTCCTCCCAAACGATGCATGGTGCGGCGGACAACAAGAGCGTCCTTGCACCACAGGTCGCGCATAATAAACCCAGTTAGAGCGGCCGAGTCACGGTGTGACGTTCCGTTCCGAATTTTAGTGTCGTGACGTCAACGTCACGCCCCTCAGCGCTTTCGCGCGTCCAGCTCGGAATTGAACAGGCGCAAACGATGGGTCAGGTTATCTTCGTCGGTCACGCTGTCGAAATTTTCGAACAGAAAGGACAGCGCCTCGCCTTCATCCAGACCTGCCTCCGATGCAAAACGGCGCAGACGGCGGTAACCGTCTTCGGTCATGGCGGCGTTAAAGCGGCGGGTCAGGCGGAATCTTTTTGGCATAGCAGTCCACGTGTCGATTTGCCCGCAGTGTGCGCTCTGCGGGCCTGTGCCTCAACCCCTTTGGGGAGTTCCCGGTGCACAGGCCCGCGGCGCGGGGAGCGTTGCCGTCAATCGGACCGTCCGCAACCGGCCCGATGATCACCCGTTCGGCGCTCCCGAGTGGTTCAGAACGCCTCGGCGTCCAGAGACATGACAGGATCGGCGCCGCTTTCGATCCGGGCCAGATGTGTCGAACACATCGGCATCCAGCGGGCCATGTAGAACTTGCCTGTCGTCAGCTTGTTTTCGTGGAACGCCTTGTCGCCCGTGCCGCTTTCCAGCGCCTGAAGCGAGGTTTTGGCCATCTGTGCCCACATGTAGCCCAGGCAAACGTGCCCGAAGAGATGCATGAAGTCATACGATCCCGACAAAGCCACGTTGGGATTTTTCATCCCGTTTTGCATAAAGAACATGGCTGCCGCTTGAAGGGCTTTCGACCCTTCCTTGAGGGGGCCGAGGAACGGCTCCATGCCCTCGACATCCTTGTTCTCGGCGGCAAAGTCCTTGATCATCTCAAAGAAGGCCATGACGGGCTTGCCGCCATCAGCGCCCAGTTTGCGCCCGACCAGATCCAGCGCCTGGACGCCGTTTGCGCCCTCGTAGATCATGGTGATACGCGCGTCGCGGGTGAACTGCGACATGCCCCATTCTTCGATATAGCCGTGGCCGCCATAAACCTGCTGGGCCTCGACAGTGGCGTTATAGCCCATATCGGTGATGAAGCCCTTCATGACCGGCGTCATGAGAGAAATCAGCCCGTTCGCCTTTGCATCCTCTTTGCGATGCGCCTGATCGATCAGTTGCGCGCCCCACAGCATGAAAGCCCGTCCACCTTCGATGAAAGACTTCTGCGCCATAAGGTTCCGGCGGATATCAGGGTGCACAATCAGTGGATCGGCGGGCCCATCCGGGTTTTCAACCCCGGTCACTGCACGTCCTTGCAGGCGCTCTTTCGCGTAGGTCACTGCATTCTGATAGGCGGCGGATGCTTGGGCCAGGCCCTGCATGCCCACGCCGATACGCGCTTCGTTCATCATGGTGAACATGGCGCGCATGCCTTTGTGTTCCTCGCCGATCAGGTATCCGGTCGCCTGGTCGTAGTTCATGACGCAGGTCGAATTGCCGTGGATGCCCATCTTTTCTTCCAGCGAGCCGACAGAGACGTCGTTACGTTCGCCCAGACTGCCGTCTTCGTTCACCAGGAACTTGGGTACGATGAACAGCGATACGCCCTTGATCCCTTCCGGGCCGCCGACGATCTTTGCCAGCACAAGGTGAATGACGTTGTCCGACAGGTCATGGTCGCCAGCAGAGATAAAGATTTTCTGGCCAGTTATCTTGTAGCTGCCGTCGTCCTGCGGTTCGGCCTTGGTCCGCATCAGCCCCAGATCCGTCCCGCAATGCGGTTCGGTCAGGTTCATGGTGCCAGTCCATTCGCAGGTGGTCATCTTCGGCAGGTAAGTGGTCTTTTGTTCGTCCGAACCATGCGCCGCGATGGCCGATGCGGCCCCGTGCGTCAGGCCCGGATAC
This sequence comes from Aliiroseovarius sp. PTFE2010, assembly GCF_049943335.1. Taxonomy (NCBI): domain Bacteria; kingdom Pseudomonadati; phylum Pseudomonadota; class Alphaproteobacteria; order Rhodobacterales; family Paracoccaceae; genus Aliiroseovarius; species Aliiroseovarius sp. PTFE2010. The sequence goes on along the minus strand of NZ_JBNFVY010000010.1, from coordinate 32,588 downwards.
ATCATCAGCGCCTGGTTGGCAGCGCTGAACATCTCGCCCACGGCAGTCCCCACAAGATAGGGCATTCCTTGCCCCCCATAGGCGGGAGCGACATCAAGGCCCGTCCATCCGCCTTCGCGCAGTTGGTCGAATGCCGCCTTGAACCCCTTAGGGGTGTAGACCAGGCCGTTTTCCAACCTGCAGCCTTCCTGATCGCCCACGATGTTCAGCGGGGCCAGAACTTCAGACGAAATCTTGCCGGCTTCTTCCAGGATCGCCGATGTATAATCCGCGTCTAGCTCGTCGTATCCCGGTATGCCTGAGTCCGTGATTTTCAACACGTCGTGCAGGATGTACTGCATATCTGCGATAGGGGCTGTGTAAGTCGGCATGGTGTCCTCCCAAGGGGGTTGGTGTGGCTTTAGCTGGCCTTTTGAACGCCGTTCATCTTGGCAAGCTGCTCCGCGCCCCAGTCGAGCTGGCGTTTCAGCTCGTCGATGGCAGCGGTCAGCTCTTTGTGTTGGGCGATCATTTCGGCAAATCGCTCCTGACCTTTTGCGTGCACTTCGCTTAGCTGTGCAAAACCCTGCTCGTCCTCATGGTACAAATCCAACAGCTGTCGGATGTCTTCCAGTGAAAAGCCAAAGCGCTTGCCGCGCTGGATCAGCTTCAAACGGGCGCGGTCGCGTTTCGTAAAGAGCCGCTTCTGGCCTTCCCGAATAGGGGAAAGAAGCTCTTTGGATTCGTAAAAGCGCAGGGTGCGGGCCGATACATCAAAAGCATCACACATTTTGCGAATGGTCATCAACTCGTCAGTCATGTTTACACCTCGGTTTCAAACACACGCCCAAGTCGTGTGCTCGGTCGAGATGCGGGTTGCCCCGTATTTCTACAAGGAAACTTGACGCCTACGTAATCGGAACGCCACGTCATTTACCGATTGGTAAAATTTTCGAAAACATGACCAAGCGTCACGCGCAACTTTTCTACCCCAAAGCGGTTTTAGCCGTTAGTCAAAGCGCTTTGGGGGAAAGATATTGGATTCGCGTCATATATGACGATCCGGTCAATATCAGGGGTTACGTAACTGCTCTTGCGCCTCGTCGCGCAGCTTTTTGAGTTCGGCAATCGATTGATCCAGCTCATCACGCTGGCGGATGAGTTCGCCGATTTGCCGGGTCGCGTTCTGCACCCAGATCTCCAATTGGACCGTGGACCCTTTTGTTTCGTACACCTCTAGCCATTGGCGGATCTCTTCCAGCGAAAAGCCGAACCGGCGTCCCCGCAGGATCAGGACCATCCGCGCGACTTCCCGGGGCGTGTAGAAACGGGACCGCCCTTCTTTTTCGGGAGTCAGCAGTTCGATGTATTCGTAGTGGCGCAACGTGCGTGGCGTCACGTCGAACTTGGCACACATTTCTTTGAATGACAGGCGATCTTCGGACATTCGCGAGTGCTCTCCTTTTTCACTGAACCAGCCTAGCCCACTGAAAAAGGGGACGCAATTACCAAGCGACGATCAGGACATGAAGCCAGGCGCCAGCAGGTAAAAAGCGTAGGCAAGGATCACCGCCGGGACAGCCGACCAGATTGTGGCCATGACCGCAGCCCGGGGACTGAGCGCGATCGCGGGGAAAAGCGCGTCCCCATCGTTTGCAATCGCATTGCCCACAAGGGCGGAAAACGGGATGAGCCCATTGATATAGAGCGTCGTGACCAGAACCTGTGGCCCGCACCCGGGGATGAACCCGATGAGAACCCCCACCAACGGCAATAGTGGCGCCACAGAGTTGAACAGCGTCGCCAGATCCAGCCCTGCGAACACATCCACGTATTCATAGGCAAGGTATGCCCCGATCACCCAGACCGATATAAAGCTGGTCTCTTCGGCCATGCGGGTGACAGGCGTATCCTGCGACGACGTCATCGCGACAAGGGGTGACATGGCCCAGATCGCCAGACCAAGGGCAGTACCGGCAAGGCCGATGACCCCGACCGGAATGCCCATGACATTGTGCAGGTCAGTTTGCACCAGCTGGGCAACCCCGACAATCAGCGCAGGCGCAGCAGGGATCAGATAGGCAACATCGCGCAGCCGCGTTTTTCCAATCACTGGCGTGGTGTTGTAGCTCTGCTGGGTGCCGGTGCGGTACTCGGATGTGTTGAAGCGATCAACGATCCAGCCCCAAGTCACCCCGACCGCCAAACTGAGCGGCAAGACCACTGCGGCAGCGTCGGGCCGGGTTGCAATCAGCAAAAACGCCGCGTCCCCCATGGTGGCGGTCAGCGTGGCGACGACAGCGCCAAAGCTGACGTGGCCCGATGCATAGGCTGACACGACCACAACGGCCCCGCCGCAGCCCGGCGTGGCCCCCATCAATGCTGCGATGGGCACTTGCCAGTGTTTCGCACGCGACAGTGAAGTGCCGATATCGTAATTGAACAGCCGTTCAGATCCGTAAAAGATCAACAGCGTTGCCGCGACAAAGACCGACACTTGAACATAGGCATCGATCATCATGGCGCGTGTGACTTCGCCCAATTGCCCGGGCGCAAGGGCCAGGATCATCAAAAGCAATGCAACCGCAAGCCTGCGCGGATTGAATAGCTGCAGCTTGTTTCCGACGCCGATAGAGGTGGTATGGGCCAAGTCAGTCATGGTTTCTTTCTTGAGAATAACTCTCAAGTGCAGAATATGGGTCTTGCAGTTGATTTGGCAAGGGCAAATAGTTGCCGCAAGCAAGTTGAACGGAGCCAGCGACACATGACCCGCGACAGCGACGAAAATAGCGCCAAGCTCGCAAGGAAATTCATAGAATCTTTGCCCCATGCCCGCGCACTGGGGATTGTGGCTGTTGCCATGGGCGGCGGCGAAGCAAAGTTCTGTCTGCCCTGGCGCGAGGATCTGGTGGGCGATCCGGAAACGGGCGTCCTGCATGGCGGTGCGGTGTCCGCACTGATGGACACATGCGGCGGCGCGGCCGTGATGTCTCATCCTTTGGCGGCGCTGGGGACGGCGACGCTTGATCTGCGGATCGACTATATGCGTCCGGCCACCAAAGGGCAGACAGTGACCGCGCATGCCGAATGCTACAACGTCACCCGCTCGGTGGCTTTCATTCGCGCGACTGCGACAGATGATGACCCGACACGCCCGGTAGCCACGGCCGCCGGCGCATTCACATTCAAGAAGAAAACAACATGAGCAACACCCCAAATCACTACGGCGCAGGACGCGAGCGGCCTGAGCCGGTGCAGATCGTCAAGCAGCGCCGCGACACGGCTTTGGCAGCGTTGGCCGACGGCGTGCCATACGTCCGGTTTTTGGGAATCCTGTTCGAACGGCACGGGGATGAATTGACGGCCGTGCTGCCGTTCAAAGAAGACTTGATAGGAAATCCGGTAATGCCCGCGATTCACGGCGGGGTTACTGCGGCGTTCCTCGAAGTGGCAGCAGTCATCGAACTGACGTGGTCCAGCTTTTGGGACGATCTGGAAAGCGATCAGATATCGGCCGAGGAAATCACCCGCGATCACCTTCCGCGCTACCCCAAGACGATTGATTTCACCATCGACTACCTGCGAACCGGTCTGCCGCGCGACGCCTATGCGCGGGCCCGTGTCGTGCGGTCGGGTCGCCGGTATGCCAGCGTCCACGTCGAAGCGTGGCAAGACAACCGTTTGCGCCCATTCGCGCAAGGCACTGGACATTTCCTGATGCAGGATAATGGCTGACCCCTGTGGCTGAGGCCGTCACCCATCGCCGGGTGTTGCGCATTGCGCTGCCGATGGTGTTGTCCTCAGCTACGGTGCCGATCCTGGGTGCGGTCGACACAGGTGTTGTTGGCCAGATCGGCACGCCCGAACCTATTGGGGCTGTCGGTCTGGGGGCAATGATCCTTACGTCGATTTACTGGGTGTTCGGGTTCTTGCGGATGGGCACAACGGGGCTGTCCAGCCAGGCGCTCGGCAGGGGCGATCTGGCCGAAGTGTCGATGCTGCTGACCCGCGCCCTGATGGTGGCTGCAATCGCGGGCGGGGCGTTCATCGTGCTGCAATGGCTGTGGATCCCGCTGACTTTGGCGCTATCCCCCGCCAGTCCGGCAGTCGAGGATTTGACACACGCATATATGCAGATCCGCATCTGGTCATCGCCTGCGGCTATCGCTGTCTATGGTTTGACCGGTTGGCTGGTCGCGCAGGAGCGGACCCGGCAGATCCTTGTGATCCAGCTGGCCATGAACGGGCTGAACATTCTGCTGGACCTTTGGTTCGTTCTGGGGCTGGGCTGGGGCGTTCAAGGGGTGGCGATTGCAACATTCCTTGCGGAATGGTCCGGGGCTGCATTGGGCCTGTGGATGTGTCGTGATGCGTTCCAGCGGCCCGACTGGCGAGACTGGGCGCGGGTGCTGGACCGGACCCGGCTGATCCAGATCGCGCGCGTCAATTCCGATATCATGATCCGCTCGATGCTGCTGCAGGCAGTTTTCCTGAGTTTCACGCTGTTCGGATCGAAACTGGGTGATGTGCAACTGGCCGCAAATCAGGTGTTGATGCAGTTCTTGATGATCACGTCCTATTCCCTGGATGGGTTCGCTTTTGCGTCTGAAGCGCTGGTCGGGCAGGCCTTTGGTGCGGGTGCCGTCGCGCGCTTGCGCCGGTCTGTACAGCTATGCGGGATCTGGTCGGGGGGAACGGCCGTGATGCTGGCCCTGGCATTCATGATATTTGGCCCCGGCATCATCGATGTCATGACAACGGCTGACGGGGTGCGCGCTTCTGCGCGCGATTACCTGCCCTGGATGGTGGCCGCGCCCATTGTCGGGTTCGCGTCCTGGCTGCTCGACGGGGTGTTCATCGGGGCCACACGGTCGCGCGATATGCGCAACATGATGCTGATCAGCGTGGCTGTGTACGGCGCTGTACTGGCGATTGCCCTGCCGGTGTTCGGCAATCACGGCTTGTGGGCGGCGCTGCTGATCTGGTTCGTCGTGCGCGCCGTGACGCTGGGCCTGCGCTACCCGGCGCTTGAGCGGGCCGCGCTGGACTAGAGAATGTCGAAAATCACTTCGGTCGGACGCCCGATGGCGGCTTTGCCGTTTGCGATCACGATCGGGCGTTCGATCAGGGCCGAATTTGCGGCCATGGCCGCGATCAGGGTCGCGTCATCGTCATTCGTTGTCAGGCCCGCATCTTTGAAGGCGGCATCCTTTGTGCGCATCATCTGCGCCGCAGGCACGCCTAACATGTTCAGCACGTCTTCGATCTCGGCGCGTGGGGGCGGGTCCTTGAGATAGAGGCGGACACTGGGTGACAGGCCGCGTTCTTGCAGGGCGGCCAAGGCCGCACGCGACTTTGAACAGCGCGGATTGTGCCAGATGGTGACGCTCATAACCATGCTCCTATGTCGGTGCCCACGGCCTGCGCAATCCTGTCATGCCCGTCGGCCGCCAGCAAGGTATCCAGCCCACGCGCCACATCGTCTGCCAGTGACAGGCCTTGATAGACCATAGCAGAATAGATTTGCACCGCGGACGCGCCAGCCTTGATCTTGGCATAGGCCTGCTCGGGCGATCCAATCCCGCCGACCCCGATCAACGGGATCTGGCCGTGCGTGCTCTGCGCCAGCTGCGCCAGAACACGGGTCGATTTTTCGAACAGCGGCGCGCCGGACAGCCCGCCAGCTTCGCCAGCCTGCGCCGACGTCAGCCCTTCGCGTGACAGGGTGGTGTTGGTGGCGATGATCCCCTCGATATCAGCGTCACGGGCGACCGCGCCGATTTCGGAAATTTCGGCGTCGGTCAGGTCTGGTGCGATCTTGAGGAACACGGGCACGAAACGACGCAGCCCCTGGCGCACTTCGGTCACCCCGGCAAGCAGGGCGGAAAGCGCTTCGGCCCCCTGCAGTTCACGCAGCTTTTCGGTGTTGGGCGAGCTGACGTTGACCGTGGCGAAATCAATATGGGGCCCGCAGCACTTCATGACCTTGGCGAAATCGGCGGCCCTGTCGTCGCTATCCTTGTTGGCACCAAGGTTCAGACCCACAGGGATCGTGCGGTCCAACCGGGCCAAGCGCCCGGCGATTGCCTCCATCCCATCGTTGTTGAAGCCGAAGCGATTGATGACCGCGCGGTCTTCAGACAAGCGAAACAGGCGCGGCTTGGGATTGCCCGGCTGCGGGCGCGGCGTGACGGCGCCAAGTTCGATAAAACCAAAGCCAGCCCGCATGAGCGGGGCCGCAGCAGTGGCGTTCTTGTCGAACCCGGCCGCCAGCCCGACCGGGTTGGGCAGGTTCATGCCGGCCAGTTTTGTCGCGACGCGGTCCGAGGTGTAAGGCCCCGGTTGGGGCGCCAGACCCGCACGCAACAAAGACAGCGCCGCTCCATGGCTGAGCTCGGGGTCCAGCAGGCGCAGAAACGGCATGCCGACTTGTTCGCGCAGGCTCATGTCAGAACCCCGTCGGGAAAGATGTGACCATCGCCGTCGCAGGGCAACGGTTTTGCCCACAGCACATCGCCCAGCGTCAGATTGCGATAAAGATGCGGAAACAGCGCCCCGCCGCGCGAAGGCTCCCACTCAAGCGGTGCCAACCCGTCGCTCTGGACGGCCAACAGGATCAAGCCGTCCGTGTTGGCGAAGTACTTGGACGCAGTTTCGGCGACTTGCTCGGCGGTCGAAAAGTGTACGTACCCGTCAGCGATATCCACCGGCGCGCCCGGCGTAGAGCCGTCCGCCTGCAGTTGCGCCCATTCGTCGGCGCGAAAGATCTTGTAAATCAGCATGGGCACCATCTGCCCTGTGCCCAGTATTTGGTCAAGCGCTGGTCATGATATGGCGGTTGCCGCTAGGCAACAAGCCCACTTCCGCCGATCTTCTTTGACTCTGTGGTCAAGCCAAGCAAAGCTACTCATGTTCAAGACGTAAAGGGGGGCTGTCATGCTCACACGTATTCTTTCCACCAGCGCTGCGGTTGCTTTGCTGGCCGGTGCCGCGTCAGCCGATTATTCGCTGACGATCCTGCACACCAACGATTTCCACGCGCGTTTCGAGCCGATTAGCAAGTACGATTCGGGATGCTCGTCCGAGGATAACGCCGAAGGCAAATGTTTTGGCGGGTCCGCCCGTTTGATCACCGCATTGGAAGAGGCCAAGGCACGCACGAACAATTACATCCTCGTGGATGGGGGCGATCAGTTCCAGGGCACGCTGTTTTACAGCTATTACAAGGGCAAACTGGCCGCCGAAATGATGAACAAGATGGGCTACACGGCCATGACCGTGGGCAACCACGAGTTCGACGACGGCCCCGAGGTTCTGGCCGGCTTCGTCGACGCCGTGAACTTCCCCATCCTGATGTCGAATGCCGATATCTCGGGCGAGCCGTTGCTGTCGGGCAAGATCGCCAAGTCTACTGTGATCGAGCAGGGCGGCGAAAAGATCGGCTTGATCGGTCTGACCCCGCAAGACACGGACGAACTGGCCAGCCCTGGCCCGAACGTCATTTTCACCGATCCCTCGGACGCGGTTCAGGGCGAAGTTGACAAACTGACCGCGGACGGCGTGAACAAGATCATCGTGCTGTCGCACTCGGGCTATGGCGTCGACCAAAAGGTCGCGGCTGAAACCACTGGCGTCGATGTGATCGTGGGTGGGCATACCAACACCTACCTGTCCAATACGGCGGACAGTGCCGAAGGGCCCTATCCCACGATGGTTGACGATACGGCAATCGTGTCAGCCTACGCCTATGGCAAGTTCCTTGGCGAACTGAATGTGACCTTCGACGACGCGGGCAAGGTGATCGAGGCCAAAGGCGAGCCGATCATCATGGACGGCAATGTCGCCGAGGATCAGGCCACCAAGGATCGCATTGCAAAAGCGGCCGAACCGCTAGAGGAAATCCGCAACAAGGTCGTGGCGCAAACCGCCGAACCGATCGATGGCGAACGCGGCTCGTGCCGGGCGGGCGAATGCACGATGGGCAATCTGGTTGCTGACGCCATGCTGGACCGCGTGAAGGACCAGGGCGTCCAGATCGCCATCGCCAATGGTGGGGGCTTGCGCGCTTCGATCGACGCGGGCGAAGTGACGATGGGCGAAGTGCTGACTGTGCTGCCGTTCCAAAACACCTTGGCCACGTTCCAGGTCGATGGTGCCACCGTCAAGGAAGCGCTTGAAAACGGCGTGAGCCAGGTTGAAGAGGGCGCCGGCCGTTTCCCGCAAGTTGCCGGCATCAAGTTCACTTTCGATCCGGCCGCGCCAGTAGGGGACCGTGTGTCTGACGTCATGGTGGCCGAAGGCGACAGTTTCGTGCCGTTGGACCCTGCCAAGACCTACACGCTAGTGTCGAACAACTACGTTCGCAACGGCGGGGACGGCTATGCCATGTTCAAGGACGCCGAAAATGTCTATGACTTCGGGCCCGATCTTGCGGACGTGACGGCCGAGTTTTTGGCCGAACAAGGTCCCTACAAGCCTTTCACAGATGGGCGGATCACCAGGAAATAGATCGCGACTGCGTTTGGTGCAAAGGCCTCGCTAATTCGGCGGGGCCTTTGCCATATCTTGCAGCGGTCGTCTTCGCGGATGGAAATCAACCCCAGCGTGGCTTTCGCGCCGACTTGGTTCGGGGCCGATCTCTGAAGGCCAAGGGGCATCTTTGGATGCGGATTTGGCGTGTGCTGCGATGACACAGACCTGCGCGCGACTTGTCCGTGGCCACCAACCGTGGTGCGGTTCCAATTTTTGCTGGGCGCGATAAATTGGTCGACACGAGAGGGCGCGATATGGATCACCCGCTGATAGACCTGATCAATGCGAAAATTGCAGCGGCCGAGGCCGAGGGGCAATTTGAAGGGCTGGAGGGAACGGGAAAACCCCTTCCACCCTGCGATGATCCGCAAAACGCCCTGTTGAACCGGGTGGTGCGCGAAAACGGCGCGGTGCCACCCTATGTTGCCCTGACGCGTAAGCTTGCGCAATTGCGGGCCGAACTGCGCGAGACCGGCGATCGAACCCGCAGGCACCAAATCCTGAAGGACATGTCGATGATGGAGGCGCGGATCGATATGGCGCGCAAGGCGTGGTCCAAGTGAGCGCAGGGCAGGGGGCAGCCTGATGTGCGGACGTTTCGCGGTGACCTTGCCGCCCGACGCGATGGCGCAACTGTTCGGCGCCGCGCCGGCGAACGACCTGCCAGAGGCCCCGAATTTCAATGTCTGTCCCACCACGCAGATCCATGTTGTGCGGTCGGGGGACACCGGACGTCAGCTGGTGTCCATGCGGTGGGGATTTCTGCCGCACTGGTACAAGTCACCCACCGACGGGCCGCTGTTGATCAACGCGCGGGCAGAAACTATCGCGCAAAAGCCCGCCTTTCGCACTGCGTGCCGCGAGCGGCGCTGCTTGATCCCCGCCACCGGGTTTTATGAATGGACAAAGGATGCCCAAGGCAACCGCCTGCCGTGGTACATCCATCCGGCAGACAACGCGCCATTGGTGATGGCAGGCGTTTGGCAAATCTGGGACAAAGGCGAAACCCGGACCACGTCCTGTGCGATCGTCACCACGGGCGCAAACAGGCCGATGTCGGACATCCACCACCGGATGCCGGTCGTCTTGCGTCCCGAGGATTGTGGGAAATGGCTGGGCGAAGAAGGGCCCGGTGCAGCCACGCTGATGCGCGCCGCGCCGGATGATTTTCTGGCCTTTCACCGGGTCGATACCGCGGTCAATTCCAACCGGGCTTCGGGGCCCGATCTGATCGAACCGGTATAGCGTCCGCTCAGGTCTCGCTCACTGACCAGCCCCCATCGACGATCAGCGTCTGCCCGGTGGTCCATGCCCCCGCGCGGCTGGCGAAATACAGCGCAGCCCCCGCAATGTCGTCCGGCTCTCCCAGACGTTTGAGCGCGTATGAGGCCGCAGTCCGCTTTTCGCGCTCGGGGTCCTCGTAAAGCGCCTTGGCAAACTTGGTCTTGACGACGGCGGGGGCGATACCGTTCACGCGGATGTTGTCCTTGCCGTAAGCCACGGCCAGGTTGCGCACGATTTGCGTGTCGGCGGCCTTGGTCACCGCGTAAATCCCCAGATCCCGCGAGCCCTTGAACGCGGCAATCGATGAGATAATGACGATGGCGCCGTCCTTGCGCTGTTGCATTCCCGGCACCACGTGTTTGCAAAGGCGCATATTGGCACGCACGTTCACGGCGATGGTCTTGTCGAAGGCGTCATCAGGCGTGTCCAGAAATGGCCCCATATAGGGGTTCACGGCGGCGTTGCAGACAAGGATGTCGATCTTGCCCAGTTCTGCCGTTGCTTTGGCGACCAGCGCATCGATGTCCGCGTCTTCCGAGACATTGGCCGGAATAGCAACGGCCCTGCCAGCGCCTTGAGTGTTGATATGTTCGGCCACCGCGTCACACATTTCGCTCTTGCGCGAGGATATCACAACGTTGGCGCCATGCGCTGCAAAGTGTTCTGCAATGGCGCGTCCGATGCCCCTGGTCGATCCGGTGATAAGGGCGTTTTTGCCTTTGAGGTCGAATAGGTCCATGTCATTCCTCCGAAATTTGCACGATCAGCTTGCCCTTGTTGCGCCCTTTGAGCAGGCCCATGAAGGCTTCGGGCGCGTTTTCCAGGCCCTGCACCACGTCTTCGACATATTTGAATTCGCCGCTGGTCACCTTTGGGGCAATATCCCTGAGAAATTCGCCATAGCGCGCGACATGGTCCGTCTGAAGCAAGCCCTGAATGGTCAGGCGCTTGACCAGGGCCATCCGCCAGAGGTTGGCCAAGGGCATGCGTGCGACCTCGTCTTGCGCGCCGTCGTACCACGCGATCATGCCACACACGATGATGCGGCCATGCAGGTTCATCAGCGGCAGCACACCGCCCAGAACCGGCCCCCCGACATTTTCGAAATAGACGTCGATGCCGTCGGGGCATTCGGCAGCCAGCGCCCCACGCATGTCTTTTGCCGATCCGTGCGCGCGGTGGTCGACGCAGGCGTCAAAGCCAAAGATGTCCACGGCCATCTTGCACTTGTCCGGACCACCGGCAACGCCGACGACGCGCAGGCCTTGCGACTTGGCGATCTGGCCCACCATCGATCCGACCGGGCCGGTCGCGGCGGCGACCACCAGTGTCTCGCCAGCCTTGAGCTTTCCATAGGCGGTCAAACCCGCCCAGGCGGTAAAACCGGGCATTCCGAGCACGCCAAGCGCAGTGTTCATCGGTGCGCGATCATCCAGCTTGCGCAGCTGCTGGCCGGGCAGCACGCCGTGGCTGGCCCAACCGAACATGCCGAACACCTTGTCGCCCGGCGCAAAACGCGGATCTTTCGACTCGGTGACAATGCCGACGGCGCCGGCCTCCATCGTGCCGCCCAGCGGAACGGGATCGGCGTAGCTTGCCACGTCGTCCATGCGCCCCCGCATGTAAGGGTCAAGCGACATGGCCGTCACACGCACCTGGACCTCTCCATCACGGGGGGTGGGCACTTCCGTTTGATCCAGACGGAAGTGTTCGGGGCCGACCTCGCCTTTGGGACGCTCGGCCAGCGCAATACGTTTCATCATCTCAGCCATGGGTTTCCTCCCTTAGTGATAGGTCGGTAGTAAAAATCCGACTGGCGCAACAATCAATGTGAAACTACGTTTCGAGGTGCAGAACGTCCCGCTTTGGACTCTGGAAGCATTATGTTGAGGAGGAACTCGATGCTTGGAAAAATGATGCACCGGCCGCTCAGGATCAGCGACATCCTGGAGTTCGCCGCCGACGCCTTTCCCACTGCTGAAATCATTTCGGCCCGCACAGAAGGCGATATTCACCGCCAGACGTACCCCGAAACGCGCGACCGCGTCTGCCAGTTGGCGCATGCGCTGCAAAAACTCGGGGTCGAAATGGGCGACCGGGTGGCGACGCTGGCGTGGAACGGATACCGCCACTTTGAACTTTACTATGCAGTTTCGGGTATTGGCGCTGTCTGCCACACGATCAACCCGCGCCTGTCGGTCGAACAGTTGATCTATATCGTCAACCACGCCGACGACAGACTGATCTTTGTGGACACCACGTTCGTGCCCCTTCTTGAGGCCGTTCAGGAGCATCTGCCAAAGGGTTTGACCTATGTGATCATGACAGACCGCGACCACATGCCCGCAACCAGTCTGGTTGGCGCGCTGTGCTACGAAGACCTGCTCAAGGGCCAGCCGCAGCGGATGGACTGGCGCGATTTCGACGAAAACACCGCCGCAGGGCTTTGCTATACCTCGGGCACCACGGGGCACCCCAAGGGCGCGCTTTATTCCCACCGCTCGAACGTGCTGCATGCGATGATGATCGCGGTGACGCTTGGCAACACTTTTCGCGAAGGCCAGAAAGTTCTGCCGGTGGTGCCTTTGTTCCATGTCAATGCCTGGGGCCTGCCCTACGCAGGGCCGATGGCCGGCCTGTCGCTGGTGATGCCGGGGCCCGCGCTGGACGGGCCAAGCTTGTTCAAGTTGATGGATCAGGAAAATGTGTATTCTGCTTGGGGCGTGCCGACGGTCTGGCTGGGTCTGCTGGCCGAAATCAAGGAACAGGGCCGCAAACCGAACGGGTTCGGCGATGTGGTGATCGGCGGCTCTGCCGCGCCGCGTTCCATGATCGAAGCGTTCGAAAAAATGGACGTCAGCGTGGGCCACGCCTGGGGTATGACGGAAATGAGCCCCGTCGGAACCCACGGCACGCTTCCCAGTTTTACCAATGATTGGCCATTGGAAAAACGTCTCGACCTCAAGCAGACCCAGGGGCGGCGCGTCTTCGGGGTCGAACTGAAGATCGTTGACGACGACGGCGAACGCTTGCCCAATGACGGCAAAGCGGTTGGCGAATTGTTCGTGCGTGGCAACGCGGTGGTCGCGGGCTATTACAACAACGACGAGGCCACGGCCGAGGCGCTGGACGAAGAAGGCTGGTTCGGCACCGGGGATGTCGCATCGATCGACAAAGACGGCTATCTGACGATCCAGGACCGGGCCAAGGACCTTATCAAGTCGGGCGGCGAATGGATTTCGTCAATCGACCTTGAAAACGCAGCCATGGCCCACCCCAGCATCGCAAACTGCGCCGCCATTGGCGTGCCGCATCCGAAGTGGGACGAACGCCCGATCCTTGTTGCGGTTCCCACTGATAGCGAACGTGTGACGCTGGAAGAATTGCACGAGTTGCTGAGCGAGCATTTTGCCAAGTGGCAGCTGCCCGACGATATCGTCTGGGTTGATGAATTGCCCATGACCGCGACCGGGAAGGTTAGTAAGCTGAATCTGCGCAAGGCGCTTGCCGACTACAAACACCCCGAAGTGCACTGAGCCTTGGCCGGCCAGAACCTGTGACAAATACGCCCCGAACCCAAAGGTCGGGGCGCCTTGGTCTGGGTTTGGTGTGTGGCTGACGTTGCGCGCGATTGCTCCTCGCGCCGCCCCAGAGCGCACTGGAGCGGATCTGATCCGTCAGGGCGGTCACTCAGGCCTATGATGACACGCGCGGCGGCAAGTTGGGGGCGCTGAGTACCACCACAGGTGGCTGATCACGGGCTTTTTGGCCGATGACGACTGCCGAGCGTTTTACCACCACAGGCCGGGATCGACGCGGGCGCCCAGAACAAGGCCCAGCGTCCCCTGCAAACCATGGCGGGAACAGATCTATGTAAAATGGTCCCGCCCGATCCGCAGGGCTTTCGGTGTCAGTGCAGGCTGGGTCAATACAGGTCGATCAGACTTCCAGCCATTCGGACCGCACGTCGTCGCGGGTCTTGAACGCCTCCGGGGTTCCTTCGTAGACAATTTCGCCGTGGCCCATGACATAGACCCTGTCGGCAATCCGCAATGCGATCGACAATTTCTGTTCGACCAGCAGGATCGACACGCCATTTTTTGCGATCTCGGCAATCATGTCCCCGACCTGCTGCACGATCTTGGGGGCAAGCCCTTCGGTCGGCTCGTCGATGATGATCAACTCGGGGTCGCCCATCAGTGTCCGGCACATGGTCAGCATCTGCTTTTCCCCACCCGACAAGACGCCAGCGGCATTGTCGGCGCGCGAGCGCAGGTTGGGGAACATGTCCAGCATCTGATCGATGGACCATTTGCCGGGTCGCCGCAGGTTCTTGATGCCCAGCATCAGGTTCTGTCGAACGGTCATGCTTGGGAAGATGTCCCGGCTTTCGGGCACATAGCCCAGCCCGAGATGCGCGATCTTGTGGCTGTCCAAACCCGCGATCTCTTGCCCCTTGAACTTGACAGACCCGACGGGCGGCACTTCACCCATGATCGCCTTGGCGGTGGTCGATCGGCCCACGCCGTTGCGCCCCAGAAGGGCGATGACTTCGCCGGGCATGATGCGCATGTTCACGCCGTGCAGAACATGGCTTTTGCCGTAAAAGGCATGCAGGTCTGTGACTTCGAGCATGGGCACGGCAGTGGCCGACGTTGCGCTGGCGCTGCTGATGGTGTCCGCGTTCATGCTGCTTCTCCTTCGCCGTCGTCACCCAGATAGGCTTCGCGCACCTTGGGATCGCCGCGGATTTGCTCGGGCTTGCCGGTGGCGATGATCTGGCCATAGACCAGCACCGAAATCCTGTCGGCCATACCAAAGACCACACCCATGTCGTGCTCGACGATCAGCAGGGTCTTGCCTTTGGTTGCGTGGCCGATCAATTCGACCGCGCGATCAGTTTCCGAACGGCTCATGCCAGCGGTCGGTTCGTCCAGCAGGATCACATCGGGATCACTGGCGATGGTGATCGCGATTTCCAACGTCCGTTGGTCCGCGTAGGGCAGCAGCGCCGCCGGCAGGTGCGCCTTGTCGATCAGCCCCACACGTTCCAGTATTTCAGCCGTCTTTTCCTGCACATCGCGCTGCGCGCCAATGTTGCGCAGGAAAGAATAGCCGTAGCCCATGGAAAACAGCACACCGCAGCGCACGTTTTCGCGCACGGTCATGTTCTGAAAGATGTTTGACACCTGGAATGACCGCGACAGGCCCAAGCGCTGGATCTGGTAGGGTTTTTTGCCCGAGATGACCGCGCCGTTCAGCTTAATCTGGCCGTCCGACAGGCTGTAGAGCCCTGATATCAGGTTGAACAGGGTCGACTTTCCAGCCCCGTTCGGCCCGATGATGGCGTGGTTTTCACCCTTGCCGACCGCCAGGTCCACGCCCTGGATGATCTTGGCTGGACCAAAGCTCTTGTGAACGTTTTTCAGTTCAAGCGCTGGCGTGCTCATCACAGATCCTCCTTCTTCGAAACCCACCGCAGAATGGCAACCCCAACGGCCACCGGACCGAAGGTCAGGGCATAGGTCAGCGGGTTCGACAAAGACAGGTGCAGGGAGAACGGCTCAAACACTTCACCGTACCCGCTGGTTTGACGCACGCCGGCTTCGACGATGACGATGATTCCAACCAACAAGATTGCGATCCCCGCAGCATAGCTCAGCCATCGGGCGATGTAGGGCAGCCCGTTGCGACGCACGCCCTGGATTGTCGTGACCACGATGCCCGACAGGCCCGACGGCGCAAACATCACAATCGCAACGAACATCAGACCCAGGTAGAACAGCCAGGCTTCGGAATAATCCGACAGGTTCGATACCATATACGTTATCACCACGGCCCCCAGAACCGGCCCCCAGAAATATCGCACGCCGCCCAGATACGCCATGATCAGCACCATGCCCGAAGGGACTACTGACAGAGCTTCGGGGGTGAAAATCTCATAGTTCACCGCCGACATTCCCCCCGCCAGACCTGCAAAGGCCCCGGCAAAGATGAACACCAGATAGCGCACACGCTGCGGGTCATAACCCACGAACTGGACGCGTTCAGGGTTGTCGCGGGTTGCCTCGGACATCTTGCCCAAGGGGGTGCGCGTAAAGGCGAACATGGCCACGGCGCCTACAAGGGTCCAGAAGGCGATAAACCAGTAGACCTCGTGGATTGGCCCCAGCGACAGGCCGAACAAGGCGGGGCCGTTCATCCGGTCGCCCGAAATGCCCATTTCGCCGCCAAAGATCGATCCGAACATAAAGCCGGCGGCGGCGACCAATTCGGCCACACCCAGTGAAATCATCGCGAACGGCGTGCCAGCGCGGCGGCACGACGGCCAGCCGATAATGGCCCCGGCCAAGGCGCCGCCCGCAAAGCCGACAATCGGCAGGAAAAAGACCGGGTAGGTGGCCCAGAACCCGCTATCTGCCGCTTCGATTGCGCGCATCGCGTGCAGGGCCGCATACCCCCCCAGCCCAAAATACACCGCATGGCCGAAGGACAGCAGCCCGCCCTTGCCCAGCAACATATTGTAGCTGAGCGCGAAGACGATATAGATGCCGATCTGGTTGAGCAGCGAATAAATCGTGCGCGAGGGCCCCATCATGGGGATGATCACCAAGACCACTGCCATGATGACAAAGGGCAGGACCCGTTCGCGGAGTTTCTGAGACCGCGATGGTGCGAGATCCTGAAGGTGTTGTACGCCTGTATCGCTCATATTTCACGGTCCCCCATCAGGCCGGTTGGACGGACCATGAGAATGAGAACCAGCATCAGGAACGGCAGCAGCGGAGCCAGCTGCGCGATGGTGATGCTGCCCAGTTCGGACGTGGCCGAGAGGCCCAGCCAGCCGAAGAGATCGGCAAATGTGGCGTTTACCGACACCGCGAACGTCTGGAGCAGGCCCAGAAGCATGGCAGCAAGAAATGCCCCTTCTAGCGAGCCGAGCCCACCAACCACCACGACCACGAACACGATCGGGCCCATCTGGACAGCCATGGCCGGGTCGGTCACCAGATAGTTGCCGCCGATTACGCCGGCCAGGCCTGCCAGCGCACAGCCCACGCCGAAGACGGTCATGAAGATGCGTGGCACGTCGTGGCCAAGGTGGCCCACCATGTGCGGATGTGTCAGCGCGGCCTGGATGATCAGGCCGGCGCGGGTGCGTTTCAGCACATACCAAAGTACCGCCAGCATGAAGATCGCCACGAAAAGAATGAAAATACGGTACGCCGGGTACTGCGCGCCAAACAGTTCGAAAAGCGAAAAGTCCAACGCGGGGGGTACGTCGTAGCCGACGGCATTGCGCCCGTAGACGATCTTGACGATTTCGTCGATCAGGTAGGCCAGCCCGAACGTGAACAGCAACTCGGCGACATGACCGTTGGCGTGGACTTTACGCAGGCCATAGCGTTCGACCAGCGCGCCCACCAGTCCGACCAGGATCGGCGCAAAGATAAGGGCGACCCAAAAACTGGTACTTTCCGAAATCGTATAGGCAAAATACGCGCCCAGCATGTAAAAACTGGCATGCGCAAAGTTCAAAACGCCCATCATCGAAAAGATCAGGGTCAAACCGCTCGAAAGCATGAAGAGCAGCAGACCATAGATCGTCCCGTTGAGCAGGGAAAAGATGATCGTTTCCATGACTAGCCCCAATTATGAACCAGGGCGCCACGCGGGTTTGACGTGGCGCCCCATCGTGGTCTCGCAGAGGCGAGCTGACGATTAGGAGGGGCGCTCCATCTCACACGTCGTCTCGGTCTCGGTCGCATCGGCAGGGATCCGGTCTGCGGATGGATCGATCATCGACCAGCCAAGCGGCAATTCTTCGACGGTGCGCTTGGGGTTTTTCACAAAGGTCGTAATGAAGAGATCCTGAAGAACCTGGTGGTCTTCGGCGCGCATGGTCACCTTGCCGTAGGGTCCATCGTAGGTCATGCCTTCCATCGCCTTGGCAATCGCGACTATATCGTCGTTGTTGCCGACCTTTTCGGCCGCCATGTCAAAGAAATTCATGGCGTTGTAAGCACGGTGGTAGAAATAGGTGTTCTTCGGCCCATACTGTTCGTTGAACGAGTCGATCCGCGCCTCTTGCATGTCGTTGCCGGTGTCGAAATTGATGTCTACCTCGGACACCTGCATGACCTTCCCTGTTGCCGCGTCGCCCATCGCGGACGCGGCGCCCTGCGATCCGCCGTAATACGTCAGGATCGGTTTGTCCCAGCCCGAGTCGATCGCAGCCTTGACCAGCAGCACCATGTCGGCGCCCCAGTTGCCGGTGATGATCGCATCAGCGCCGGACGAGATGATCTTTTGAATGTATGGGGTAAAGTCTTTGACCTTGCCCAGCGGGTGCAGTTCGTTCCCGGCGATGGTCAGATCAGGCTTTTTCTCGGCCAACTGACCAACGGCAGCCGCTGCAACAGCCTTTCCGAAGGAATAGTCCTGACCGATCACATAGACGCTGTTGATGTCGTCCTGAGCGGCGATCCAGTCAGTGAGCGCTTCCATTTTCATGTCGGCATTGGCGTCAAAACGGAAATGCCAGAACGAGCACGCCTCATTCGTAAAGGCCGGGTCCACGGCCGCATAGTTCAGGTAGATGACTTCTTCGCCAGGGTTGCGCTTGTTGTGCTTGTTGACAGCATCGATGAGGGCCGCAGCCACGGACGATCCGTTCCCCTGCGCAACCACACGTACGCCCTGGTCGATGGCCTTTTGCAGCTGAACCAGCGATTCCTTGGGGTTGACCTTGTTGTCGAAGGCAATGATCTCGACCTGCTCGCCATTGATCCCGCCGTTGGCGTTCACTTCTTCGGCGGCGTGACGCCATTGTTTGAGCGCGGCATCGCCCGACGGGCCGAACGGGCCCGAAAGCGGATCGATAAATGCAATCTTCATCTCGGCCTGAGCAGCCGACAGCGCGCCGAACGACACTGTCGCGGCGAGTAACGCAGTTTTCAAGATGGTCATGTGTTTCCTCCCAAACGCGAAACGCCCACTCCTCCTCGGGCGTCTCTTGGAAACATAGGAAACGAAGGCTGCGCTGACTTGTCAAGGATAATGTGAAACCCTATTCTGCAATGCAAAACGCCGGGCATTTGGGAGGAGACACATGCCGGAATTCTCGCGTGATCCTGCGCGATTTCGCAACCCAATTCGTCAGTGGTTTAACAGAATTAACCCCGCCGGAAGGCAAGGCCGGGGCGCGCACAAAGTGCTGTCCGAATCTGTCATCTTCCGGGGCGGAAAACGGTTCGGATTTTCGTCGCCGACTCAGAAAGATTGCATCTGGCCTGCCGCGCCAGAGGGGCCGACCGTTCCGACCTGGTCCATCGAATACGGTGGGGTGCGACTGCCCTGCGTGCTTCAACAGATTTGGCGGGACGAATTGGCGCGCGACGCGCCAAAATACACGGGCATCAACTGCCTGCCGATCGATGCGGGCAAGGCAGGTGTGACGACCCGGTGGTTGCGCCTGATTTCCGGCAACCCCCCGTTCAGCGTGGCTTTCCAGACCGGCGCCCGACACCTCAAGCGGCGCAAGCAAGTCGGGGTTCTGAGCGGCACGTTCCAGGCCCTGCAGCATCGCCATGACCTCAGAAGCATGGCAGCATTGGTGTGAGCGATGAATTCGACAGGGGTTTATGGATGAAACGCGCCCGCTTGGGCGCAAAATGGGTGGACGACTATGGCTGTCATGTTGCGATTGTTGCCGCTGCGAAGGGATTTTGATCTATGGGTGTAACACCGAACGAACTATTCGGACTGACGGGCAAAGTGGCGCTGGTGACCGGCGGGGCCACGGGGATCGGGCGCATGGCCGCCGAAGGGCTGGCCGCCGCCGGGGCGCGGGTGCTGATTGCCAGTCGCAAGGCCGATGCCTGTGAAGCTACTGCCAAGGAAATCAACGATAGTGGCGTGGCTGGAAGCGTGGAAGGATTTGGCGGCGATGTTGCCTCGGAACAAGGCATCGCCGCCCTTGTTGCCGAGGTGGAAAGCCGCACCGACAAGTTGAACATTCTGATGAACAATGCAGGCCGCACCTGGGGCGCGCCGTTGGGCGAACACCCCTATGATGCGTGGGACAAGCTGCTCAAACTGAATGTGCAGGGCATGTTCCACCTGACCCAATCGCTGCTGCCGCTCTTGATGAAGGGGCGGGCCGAAGGCGATCCCGCCCGCGTGGTCAATGTGGGCAGCATCATGGGTGACATGCCCAAGGGCACGGCCACCTATTCCTATGCGGTGTCCAAAGGCGCGGTGCATCACATGACGCGTGTGCTGTCGAACGATCTGGCCCCGCAAGGCATCACCGTGAATGCGATTGCGCCGGGGCCGTTCATGTCGAATATGACAGCCTTTGCCATGGGCAACGAAGCTGGCCGTGACAAGGCGGCCCAGGGCATACCCTTGGGCCGTGTTGGCAGGCCCGAAGATATCGCCGGCGCGCTGCAGTACCTCTGCGGGCGGGGCGGCGCGTATGTGTCTGGCGCGATCCTGCCCTTGTCGGGGGGGATGAATTCCATGGCCACAGGCTCGATTTTCGGAGACGACATATGAACCAGACCGTCACCCGCGAAGAATACAAAGCTATGGTCGGTACCGAAATCGGCGTGTCCGATTGGTTTGAGATCACGCAGGAAAGGATCGATCAGTTTGCCGATTGCACCGAGGATTGGCAGTACATCCACGTCGATCCCGAAAAAGCAGCGCAAACGCCTTTTGGCGGCACGATCGCGCATGGGTTTCTGACCATGTCGATGCTGTCGGCCATGGTTTCCCAGATGCCCACCATCGACGGCGTGGTGATGGGCGTCAATTATGGCATGAACAAAATGCGCTTCGTCTCGCCGGTGCCGGTGGGCAGCCGTATCCGTGGCCGGTTCGTGCTTGGCAAGGTCGAAGATATTCGCCCCGGTGAGATTGAATCGACCCTGAACGTGACAGTCGAAATTGAAGGGCGGGACAAGCCCGCGCTGGTGGCCGAATGGCTGGGCCGCAGATACTTTGGAGAACAGGCATGAGTATGAGATTTGATGGACGTGTCGCGATCGTGACAGGCGCGGGAAATGGCTTGGGTCGGTGCCATGCGCTGGGGCTGGCCGAACGTGGCGCCAAGGTGGTGGTGAACGATCTGGGCGTGGCAACCGATGGCACGGGTCAGTCGTCCGAAGGGGCGCATTCCGTGGTCGAAGAGATCAAGGCGATGGGTGGGCAGGCGATGGCCCATGGCGCCAACGTGACCGACGCTGAACAGGTGCAGGACATGGTCGACAAGGCTATCGCCGACTGGGGCCAGGTCGACATTCTGGTCAACAACGCCGGTATCCTGCGCGACAGGTCTTTTGCAAAGATGACGCTGGATGATTTCCGGGTCGTGCTGGACGTGCACCTGATGGGCAGCGTCGTGACCACCAAGGCGTTGTGGGATCATTTTCGCGAACGCCAATACGGGCGCATCGTTTTCACCACATCGGCAAGCGGCATGTACGGCAACTTCGGCCAATCGAACTATGGCGCGGCCAAATCTGCGATGCTGGGATTGATGAACGTGCTGTCGATGGAAGGGCAGAAATACAACATCAAGGCCAACATCCTTGCCCCGACTGCCGCCACCCGCATGACCGAAGACCTGCTCCCGGACGAGCTGCTTGAGCTGATCAAGCCCGACACGATTACTCCGGGCCTTCTGGCGCTGGTGGCCGAGGACGCGCCGACCAAGATGATGCTGGGCGCCGGCGGCGGCAGCTTCGCGGAAATCAAGGTCTATGAGACCCCCGGCATCACCCTGGTGGGTGAAGATCTGAGCGCCGACAACGTGGCCGCCCAGATGGCCGCAATCCGCAATCCAGAGGGTCAGAAAGAAATGCCGGGCGCCTTTGCCCAAACCCACAAATACATCGAGAACGCCGCGCGCAAGCTCGGTATCGAATTGCCCAAGACATAAGATCGCCCCAGACATAAGGAAGCAAACAAATGCGTGACGCCGTTATCGTATCTACCGCCCGCACCCCGATCGGCAAGGCTTATCGGGGCGCTTTCAACGACACCCAGGCCCAGGAACTGATCGGCCACGCCGTCAAACACGCGGTCGACCGCGCCGGCATCGACCCCGCCACCATTCAAGACTGCCTGATCGGCTGCGCGATCCAGCAGGGCAGCACGGGTGGCAATATCGGCCGCCAGGCGGTGGTCCGCGCGGGCCTGCCTGTGACGATCGCCGGCATGTCGATGGACCGTCAGTGCGCCAGCGGCATGATGGCGATTGCAACGGCCGCCAAGCAGGTGGTGCATGACGGCATGGATGTTGCGATTGGCGGTGGCGTTGAGAGCATTTCGCTGGTCCAGAACCAAAACATGCGCATGGACCGGGCAAGCGATCCCTGGATCCGCGAACACAAGCCCGCGCTTTACATGTCCATGCTGGAAACCGCGGAAATCGTGGCCGAGCGCTATGGCGTCAGCCGCGAGGACCAGGACCGATATGCCGCGCGCAGCCAGTCCCGCACCGCCGCCGCGCAGGACGCAGGCAAGTTCGATGACGAAATCGTGCCGCTGAAAACGGTCATGAAGGTCCAGGACAAGGAAACCAAGGAAATCAGCGAGGTCGAAGTCGAGCTGACCAAGGATGAAGGCAACCGCCCGGGCACCAGCTACGAATCTCTGGCCGCATTGCCGCCTGTGTTCAAGGACGGCCAGCAGATCAAGGACGGTACCTACATCACCGCGGGCAACGCCAGCCAGCTGTCCGACGGCGCCTCGGCATCTGTCATCATGGAGGCCAAGGCCGCCGAAAAAGCCGGGCTGCAGCCGCTTGGTCGCTATGTGGGCGTGATGGCCTCTGGTTGCGAGCCGGACGAAATGGGCATCGGCCCGATCTATGCCGTGCCCAGATTGCTCGAAGCGCACGGACTAAAGATGGATGACATCGGCCTGTGGGAGTTGAACGAAGCCTTTGCCAGCCAGGTCCTGCAATCGCAGCGTGTGCTGGGCATTCCCGACGAGCTGCTCAACGTCAATGGCGGCGCCATTTCCATCGGTCACCCCTATGGCATGTCGGGCGCGCGCATGGTCGGGCACGCATTGATCGAGGGCAAGCGCCGGGGCGCCAAATATGTCGTGTGCACCATGTGCGTAGGCGGCGGCATGGGCGCTGCGGGCCTGTTCGAAGTCTTGTAAAACAAACGGCGGGGCATGGCGCCCCGCCCAGCAAACCCGAGGGAGGAGCCCCAATGGATCTGGGCATCACGGACAAGGTACGCCCGCTCATCGAGCAGGTGCGCAACATGATCGCGAATGACATCGCGCCGCTCGACCATGAATATCATGCGGAAATCGGCAATAACCCGCAGAACGACCGGTTTGTGCTGAACGACCGTCAATTGGAAATCATGAGCGCACTGAAGGCCGAAGCCAAGCGGCGCGGTCTGTGGAATTTCTGGCTGACCGACAGCGAGCGTGGCTATGGGTTGACCACAGTAGAATACGCCTATCTGGCGCAGGAAATGGGGAAATGCTCGATCGGGTCCGAGGTGTTCAACTGTTCGGCCCCCGACACAGGCAACATGGAAGTGTTGGAACGCTACGGCACCGAGGCGCAGAAAAAACAGTTTCTGCAGCCACTGCTCGATGGCGAAATCCGCTCGGCCTATATCATGACCGAACCGAATGTCGCCTCGTCCGATGCGACCCAATTGGCATTCGAGGCCAGGAAAGACGGCGACGAATGGGTTCTGAACGGCGAAAAGTGGTGGATCTCGGGCGCGGGTGATCCGCGTTGCAAGGTCTATATTCTGATGGCCTGTACCGATGCAAACGCGCCAAAGCATGCACGCCATTCGATGTTCGTGCTGCCAGCTGGGCTGCCGGGGATCGAGATCCTGCGCCCAATGCAGGTCTTCGGCAATGACGACGCGCCGCACGGTCACATGCACATGCGGTTCACCGATGTACGCATTCCCGCCGACGCCATGATCCTGGGCGAAGGCCGCGGGTTCGAAGTGGCCCAAGGGCGCCTTGGACCGGGTCGCATCCACCACTGCATGCGCGCCATCGGACAGGCTGAGCGCGCGCTGGAATTGATGTGCAAGCGTGCATTGTCGCGCGAAGCCTTTGGCAAGAAGATTGCCGAACTGGGCGCAAATTACGACATTATCGCCAACGCGCGGATGGACATCGAAATGGCGCAGCTATTGTGCCTGAAGGCCGCCTACATGATGGACACCGCAGGCACGCGCGCCGCGCAGCCGTGGATTTCCAAGATCAAGGTGGTGGCCCCGCTGATTTCGACCCGGATCGTGGATGAAGCCATGCAAATTCACGGCGGCGAAGGCATCAGCCAGGACCAGCCGCTGGCGCGCATGTACACCAACCTGCGCACGCTTCGTTTTGCCGATGGGCCAGACGCGGTGCATCGTCGGCAGGTCGCGCGCGCCGAGTTGCGCAAGTACAGCAACGAAAAAAAGTAAGTGCTGGAGCGGTTCTTCATACGGCAGCGGCAGGCCAGCACTGGGGCGGGTGATTATGGCGCCCTGTCCGACTTGGGCCAGACCCCGGCGCGCGCTGTCGGGCGGGCGCTGAAAGCGAAAGGGTTTCATGGCGCAGACGCGCGTGATCGCGTCCGGCGGCAAGATATTTCTGAATTCCTTCAACGAAACTCCGCATATCACGGCCGATACGGCCCACATGCTGACCTATTCCTGAGAGGGGCGATGGACAACAATTCTGACCCGACCAAACTTGATACTGCGGCGGTAGAGGCGTGGCTGACAGCGCATCTGCCAGGCTTCAAGGGCCCGATCAAAGCCACGAAATTCGCAGACGGACAGTCAAACCCGACCTTCCGGCTGGACACGCCGTCAGGCCGTTACGTCTTGCGGCGCAAACCGCCGGGAAAGCTGCTCAAATCGGCCCATGCGGTCGACCGGGAATTCCGCGTGCAAAGCGCTTTGGCGGGGACCGATGTGCCGGTCGCCAAGATGTATGTGCTGTGCGAAGACGACGATGTGATCGGCTCGATGTTCTATATTATGGAAATGGTCGATGCGCGCAACTTTTTCGACCCGCGCCTGCCAGAGGTGAACAATGACGAGCGGGGCGAAATCTTTGACGACATGAACCGGGTTCTGGCCGCGATCCACGACGTGGACATCGATGCGGTCGGTCTGAGCGACTATGGCCCCGAGGGCAATTATTACGAGCGTCAGATCTCGCGCTGGACCAAGCAGTATCGCGCTGCAGAAACCGAACGTCTGGCGCCGATGGAAGAGCTGATCGAGTGGCTTGGCGCGCACATGCCGGCCGACGACGGGCAGCGCACGTTGGTGCATGGGGATTTCCGCATCGACAATATGCTGTTTGACAAGAAGGACCCCCGCTGCGTTGCGGTTCTGGATTGGGAACTGTCCACCATCGGGCACCCCTATGCAGATCTGGCGGCCGTGATCATGCAGTGGCGCATGGCGCCGGGCGGGATGGGGCGCGGTCTGGCCGGTGTGGATCGCGGGCCGCTGAATATTCCGACGGACGAAGAATTCGTCGCAAAATACTGCGAGCGGCGGGGAATTTCGTCTATTCCGGACTTCAACTTCTATCTTGCGTTTACCTTCTTCCGCATGGCTGGGATCATTCAGGGTGTTTACAAGCGCGCGCTGGACGGGAATGCATCAAACCCCGAACGGGGGATCGCTTTGGGGGCGAATGTGGGAAATTTCGCCCAATTCGGGCTGGAGGCAGCCAAGAATGGCTAAGCGCTTTCGTGGACAGGTCGTCCAGATTACGGGTGCGGCATCGGGCTTTGGGGCCCTGGCCGCACGGCGGTTTGCAGCTGAAGGCGCAAAACTGGCCTTGTCCGACTGGAACCAAGAAGGTGTGACTGCGATTGCAGACAGCCTGACCAGGGACGGGTTCGACGTCATCGCAGATTCGTTCAGCGTCGCCGACGACGCAGCGCAGCAGCGCCACGTTTCGCGTATCGTAGAGACGTTCGGACGGCTGGATGTTTCGTTGAACAACGCCGGGATCAGCAACGGGATGGCCCCGTTGCCCGATATTGCGATGGATGACTACGACCGGGTGATGGAAATCAACGCCAAGGGCGTATTCATCGGGATGCGCCATCAGATACCCGTGATGCGGGCGCAAGGCGGCGGGGCGATCCTGAACACCGCTTCGGCCGCAGGGCTTGTCGGGTCGGGGTACCTGTCGGCTTATGCGGCGTCGAAACACGCGGTGATCGGCATGACAAAGGCTGCGGCCGACGAAAGCGCCAGATACAATATCCGCGTCAACGCGATTTGCCCGTCTTTTGCATCGACGCCCATGGTCGAAAACATGGGCGACATGATGGGCGCAAAACATGGGATAAGCCGCGAAGAAGCCTATTCAAAAATCGCCGCGCGTGTGCCATTGCGTCGCGTTGCTGAACCTGCGGAAGTCGTGCAGGCGATGCTGTGGATTTGTGAGCGGGACAACAGCTTCATGACTGGGCAGGCCGTCGCGATCGACGGGGGCCTGACGGCTGTGTAAGGGGAACGGGAATGAGCAAGGATCAAGTATTCGGCGATGAGCTTGATGCAGAAGGTGATCGCAAATTTGTCACTGCGCTTGCGCGTGGGCTCGAGATCCTGCGGTGTTTCCGCCCGTATGAAACGACGCTGACCAACCAGGAAATCGCGGCGCGCACGGGTCTGCCCAAGCCGACAATTTCACGGCTGACGCATACGCTGTGCAAGTTGGACTATCTTGTCTATTCCGACAGGACCGGCACGTATCGCCTTGGGGCGGGTGTGCTGGCCCTTGGCTTTGGCGTTCTGTCAGGGATGGAACTTTCGGACCGCGCGGCCGAAGAAATGAAGCGTCTGGTTGATGGGCCGAACAAGCACATCACCAGTGCCTTGGGCGAACGTCACCGTATGTCTGTCGTCTATACCGCCCGCCGCCGGTCGGCCCAGGCCGTGGCGCTGACCCTAAACGTTGGGGCACGCTTGCCGCTAATGTATTCGGCAATCGGGCGGGCGATCCTTGTGGCCATGAGCCCCGAAGAGCGCTCGCACATGGTGCAACTTGCCAAGCAAGAGAAACCGCAAAACGCCGACAAGATTCGCGCTTCGATCGACCAGGCGCTCGAAGATTACGACAAGCTGGGCTATTGTACATCCTTCGGCCAATGGCGCCCCGAAGTAAACGGGATCGCGGTGCCGGTGATATCGCTGAACGGTGAACGGTACTATGGGATGAATGTGGGCGGGCCGTCATTTCTGGTGACGCCCGAAGAGCTGTGCGGGGCTTACGGCGAAAAACTCAAGGCAGCGGCGCGCAATCTGTCGTCGGGTCATGCAGTGGCAGGGGATCCGTCCTGATGGATCCGCGTCTGGTTGAAGAAGCTTACCCGCTGCAGGCCCACCTGGGCTTTCGGATCACCGAATGGTCCGAGGGGTTTTCGCGGTTTGAGCTGCCGCTTGAGCCGTTCCTGATGAACCGTTTCGGCATTCCGCACGGTGGAGTGTACGCGACGCTGCTGGATACGGTTATGGGATACTGCGGCAGCTACACCGGCGATCCGGACACGCGCAAACTTGCGATGACCCTGTCGATGACGGTCAACTACCTGTCGCGGCCCAAGGGTAAACTGCTGATTGGCGAAGGGCAGATGACCGGCGGTGGGGCCAAGACGTTTTTTGCCGACGGTATCGTGACGGACGAAACCGGTGAAAAGGTTGCGACTGCTTCGGGAACATTCCGGCGGCGCGGCTAGGATCCCTGCCTATGACACGACTGAAAAAGGGCGCCGCAGGCGCCCCTTTTGGTTTTCGACTGGCCGGATCAGGCGGTCATATATTGGTCCATAACCCGTTCCACGTGATAGTCTGTGTCGCCCAGTTGATGGTCGATCATCACCAGACGCTTGGCCATGTGGCTGACGGGGTATTCCCATGTCATGGCGATGCCGCCATGCATCTGGATGGATTCTTCCGCGCAGAGCTTTGCAGCCCGCCCGATCATGTTCTTGGCCATCGACACGGCGCGCGACTGATCGGGCGCGCCCATGCGCGAGGCGGCATAGATCGTGATAGAGCGGGCCTGTTCCATTTCGGCAATCACATCGACCGCACGGTGCTGCAGTGCCTGGAACTTGCCGATCGCAACGCCGAACTGTTTGCGCGTGCGCAAGTAGTCCAGAAGGATGGCAAAGGTGGTGTCCATCAGCCCGACCGCTTCGGCGCACAGTGCAAGCGCACCTGCGTCGATCGCATCTTGAACCGCCGCTTCAGCGCCGTCGATCAGCAGCGTACCGGGCGTGTTGTCCAGCAAAAGCTCGGCCGCGCCACCGCCGTCGATCAGCCCGTAACCGTGAACGGTGGCCGCCGCGGCCTGCACCTCGTAGACGGCCAGCGTGGCGCCGTTCCTGGCGACCACAAGGAAGGCATCGGCATCATTGCCGCCATAGACGACGGATTTGCGCCCGGTCAGCTTGTCGCCCGATGCAGTGGTCGAAATTTCGTCCAGCGTGTAGGGCGCGTCCAATTCGCCAATCGCAACGGCGTAGCGTTTTGTGCCGGCCAGAAGTTTTTCCTGATCCGCGCCTGCGGCCCCCATCAGGCGCGAGGCCAAAAGCGTGGCCAGCACCGGTTCGGGGTTCAGCGCGCCGCCCAAAGCTTCGAAAACGGTGGTGATGTCAAACCCCGCGCCACCAAAGCCGCCCTGATCTTCGGGCGCGAGCGCGTGCAGGACGCCCAGTTCGGCCATCTCGGCCCATTTGGACGGATCGTGATAAGGCGCATCGTAGGACACTTTGATACGGTGCTCGACCGGGTAGTGATCGGCCAGATAACGATCCAGCGAATCTTTCAGCATGCGCCGGTCATCGGTGTGATTGAAATCCATGTCTTACAGCTCCAGCATCGCTTTGGTCAGAATATTTCGTTGGATCTCATTTGATCCACCGAAAATCGACAGTTTGCGATTGTTGAAATAATGCGCCGCGTTATGCGCGTTGTCCTCCGGCGCGATCGAGATGTTGCCCAGCAGGTCTTCGGACGGAAAGGGAGCTGCCGAGGGCCCGAGTGCGCGTCGCGCCAGATCATTCAGCGCCTGCCGGATCACAGTGCCTTTGATTTTCAGGATTGAGGTTTCCGGCCCGGGTGCGCCTTGTTCCTGCGCCTGGAACAGCATACGAAGGTTCGTGATTTCCATCGCCTTCAGGTCAATTTCCACCTGCGCCATACGGGCGGCGAACAGCGGGTTTTCGTTCAGTGGCTTGCCGTTGCGCTTGACCTTCTTTGACAGGGTTTTCAGATCTTCCAGCGCCCGGTAAGACAGGCCGACACCGGCAATATTGGTGCGCTCGTGGGTCAGCAGATATTTGGCGATGGTCCAGCCCATGTTTTCTTCGCCCACAAGGTTTTCAGCCGGCACGCGGACGTCGGTAAAGAACACCTCGTTCACTTCGAACCCGCCTTCGATCAATCTGATCGGGCGCATTTCAATGCCCGGCGTGTCCAGATCGACAAGGACAAAGCTGATGCCTTCTTGCGGTTTGCCATCGGTTTTGGTGCGCACAAGGCAGAAGATCTTGTTGGCGTGCTGCCCCAGCGTGGTCCAGGTCTTCTGACCGTTGATGACGTATTCATTGCCAACGCGTTCGGCGCGGGTCTTCAGGCTGGCCAGGTCCGACCCGGCGCCCGGCTCGGAATAGCCCTGGCACCACCAGTCCTCGCCCGACAGGATGCGCGGCAGGTAGTAGTCCTGCTGTTCCTTGTTACCGAACTTGTGCAAAACCGGCCCCAGCATCGCCAGACCAAACGGGACCTGACGCGGCGCGTAGGCCATTGCGCATTCTTCTTCAAAGATGTGTCGTTGCACCGGCGTCCATTCGGCGCCGCCGAACTTTTTAGGCCAGTTTGGCGCAACCCAACCTTTATCAAACAGAATTTTATGCCATTGTTCCGCCAGTTCCTTGGTCATTTCGCTGCCCGAACGCACGGCCGCAGCCACCGTGTCGGGCAGGTTTTCTTTCAGGAAATCGCGCACGTCTTTGCGAAAGGCGTCCTCTTGGGGGGTGAAGCTCAGTTCCATCTCATGCCTCCTCGTTGAGCTGGGTGAATGCTGTGCCGTGCGCTCATCTTGGCTAGCAAACGCGCAACTTTCCAGTAGCAAGCGTCTTCTTTCGTGTTTGCCGTGATGCGCCGGACCAAATCCCAGGCGCGCAATTCGTCTACTTAATTCAGCGGCCGGGCGGGGACATACAGATAGCCATAGCCGAAGGGGATCAGCGCATCCACGCCAATGGGGCGGCGCATTGTGCCGTCTTCAACAACGCGGGTCGTCTGGCCGATCACGCTGTCACATACCGATCAACAATGTCCGGACCGGCGGCTGTCTGGATCGTGTTTCCAGCAGGCTTGCGTTTGTGGCGATGATCTTGGCGCGCGCGGGTTGGATAAGATGTCGTCGCGCGAATTATCGTGGAACCCCTTGGCGATCTTGCGCCCGAACCACCCTTTTAGCGGTCATGGACGGTGCCCGAGTGTTCTTCCTCTGCGCGCCTGAGACAATCCGTGCAGAAGCTGCACGCCCGGACTGCTTTCAGATAGTACCGGACAAATTACGCCCGGCGAAAATGGGCGCAAAAAATGAAATGGGGTTCCGCACCGCGAAAACTCCGCGGGACGTGTCGTTAAGCCGCCGCCCCGCGAAGCCGTTCGGAACGACGGCGTAGAAATTCCAGTGTGACCAGTAGCGTGACAGACAGGACAACCAGCAGCGTCGCCACAGCCAGAATGGTCGGGTTGATCTGTTCCCGCAGGCCGCTGAACATCTGGCGCGGAATTGTTCGCTGCTCGGGGCCGGCCAGAAACAAGACCAGCACAACTTCGTCGAACGAGGTGACAAAGGCGAAAAGCCCACCCGAGATGACGCCGGGCCGGATCAGGGGTATCACCACGTCCCAGAACACCTTGAGCGGCGAGGCGCCCATGGATAGGCCCGCGTGAAACAGGCTTCGGTCGAACCCGGTCAGCGTCGCGGTTACGGTAATGATCACGAAGGGAACGCCAAGCGCCGCGTGGGCCATGATCAAGCCGGCGTAGCTGCCGACCAGATTGAACCTAGTATAAAAAAAGAACATGCCCGCTGCGATGATGATCAGCGGAACAATCATCGGGGACAGTAGCAGCGCCGTGATCAATCGCTTGAACGGCATGAATGGCGAGGCAAGGCCAACTGCGGCAATCGTACCCAGGACCGTTGACACCAACGCCGCAGCGATCCCGATGATAAAGCTGTTCTTGATCGCCAGCATCCAGTTCGCGTTGTCGAATATCGCCGCATACCAGCGCAGTGAATAGGCATCCGGGTCAAGCGCCAGCATCCCTTCGGTAAAGGTAAAGAAAGGCTGAGCGTTGAATGATAGCGGCACAATGACAAGGATCGGCAGCATCAGGAAAACCAGCACCAGGGCTGCGGTGACGCGCAAGGCGTAGTGCCCCAGAATGTGCCAGAACGTGTAATATTCAGGAAGCCGCATTGCCCTATCCCAGCTTGATGTTGCCGGCGCCGACGAACCGGTCGTAGAGCCAATAAAGGATCAAAATCAACGCCAGCAGCAGCGAGCCGAGCGCGGCGGCCAGTTCCCAGTTGTTCGACTGCTGCATGTGGAAGGCGATGATGTTCGAAATCATCTGCCCGTCGGTGCCGCCCACCAGCGCAGGCGTGATGTAATAGCCGACCGAGATGATGAAAACCAAAAGCGCACCGGCGCTCAGCCCCGGCAGGGACATCGGAAGATAGATCCGCAGGAAGGCGGGGATCGGGCGCGACCCCATCGACATGGCCGCGCGCATGAAGCTGGGGTCGATCCCCTTCATCACCGAAAAGAGCGGCAGGACCATGAACGGCAGCAGGATGTGCGTCATGGCAATGATGGTCGAAAACTGGGTGTACAGCAGTTCCAGCGGCTCGCCCGTGATGCCCAGTGCCATCAGCGTGGAATTCACGACGCCGTTGGTCTGCAAAAGCGCGATCCAGGCGGTGGTGCGCACCAGAAGCGACGTCCAGAACGGCAGCAGCACAAACACCATGAGCGCATTGGATCGCTTTGTCGTGGTGTTGGCCATGTAATAGGCCAGCGGGTACCCCAGAACGATCGTCAGCAACGTGATGATCAGCGCCATTTTCAGCGTCTTGCCATAGAGTTTGATGTAAATCTGCGTGTCGCGTCGCTCAATCTTGCCGTCGCGGCTCAGTTCCAGGTCCAGCGCGGTCAGATAGTAGCTGGGGGTATAGACCTGACCCGATTTTTGCAGGGCGCGCCAGATCGGTGGCTCGCCCCACTTGTCATTGGCTTCGGTCAAAAGAGTGGGCCCGGATGCAGCAAGTTCGGCGTCATCGACGCGCCGCAATTTGCGGGCGGTGGACTTGACGACCGATGATGTGCCGGGAAGCACGCGGTTCACCTCTTCGGCCAGCTGGCCGCTAGTGCGGTCATTTGCCAACCGTTTCATGTCGATTGCGAACTGGGTCATGGCCGCTTCGGGCGGCAGCCCATCACCGTCCCAGGTTTTCATCGCGGCGAGCGTATCGGGGACCAGAGCAGCAACGGTCGGATTATGGACACTACGAAACAGCATCGTCGCAATCGGCGCTACGAAGGCAAAGATGATGAAAGCCAACAGCGGCACGACGAACAAAAAAGCGGTCAGCTTGCGCCGGCGCAATTCCTTTGCAGCGTTGCGGGCGTCGTGGCGATTCATCGTCGTGTCGGTCATGATCTTCCCCAGGGGGTGCCCGCGCCC